>CAVZCI010000010.1:0-397136 GCA_963773815.1 uncultured Acidobacteriota bacterium | reverse complement strand
CCTCGTTGATCGTGATGATGGTCACCGCGTTGGCACCCATCAGAAACGGCACCGCGTCACGCACCGCGCGGGCCGCGAGGCTGCTGCCGTCCCAGGCGATCCCGACACGGTGGGGGTCGACCGGCCCTTTCTGGATATAGGGAACCATCAGCATCGGGCCGCCGGAATTGAACAGAACGGGCTGGGAAATCTTGTTATCATAACCGGCTCATCGACATCCGGCTGCAGCACGATGGTCAGGTCGTCGAGCCGGGACAGCGCGTCGATGGTCTGCTCGGCATCCGCGGGAATGCAGGCGAGCGCGCGTGTGCCGTACGCGATCCCGGCCAGCCTTGCTTCGGTCTCAAACACGGCGATGGCGGCGTTTGCCCGCTCCAGCGCGTGCTCCTGTTCGGCCCCCATCACCGCGGCAACGGCGGCCCTGCCCCCCTCGACGACCATCGCGGCGGCGCCCATGCAATTCATAGCCGGTGGCGACGGCGTCGAGGTGCGCCCGCTGCGCGCTGGTCAGCGCCACGGCGACATCGACCACCGGGCTGGCCGGCCGCTCCGATGGAATATGAACCAGGATATTCCTGAACATCGCCTGTCTCCCACCCATTTACGAGGAACTCGCGGCCACCGTCTCGATTGATGGACAAGGTAAAGGGCGGGCGAACGCCAGAGTAGACGCACATCAAACTGGAAAATTCCTGCGCGAATGGTAACGTTAGCCAAATTCGACATGCTTTAGTGGGTTTCGCCCGCGGCCACGCCGAGCAGCTCTTTCCTGCCACGGCGATAGTCCGGCGGCCGGCCGCCCCGGCTTGCCGTTGGCGGCAAGGCGGAAGGCGTTCGAGGTCTCGCAGGTCCCCCAGGGCGCGCTGCAGCCGCTTTGCCGCGAGGTGCAGGTGACCGAAATTGCCGCGCCGGCGCGGCGGAACCGTTTCCGCCAGCGGTTCAAGCATGTAGCGGAAGCGCTTGGTCTGATGCGCAGCCGGTGACGGCGCGCCGGCCCCAGACCTTGCAGGTGTCGGCCCTTGCGGACCAGTCGCGGGTGCCAGCGATCGAGTTCGCGCGCGCTGTAGGTTTGCAGGGATTGCGGGGGCTTGCGCCGGCTATTTCGCTCCAGCCATGCGCCCTGCGTGGTCCAGCGCGACATCGCCGCGATCAGGGGTTGCCTGCCGGCCGAACGAGACTGCGCGCCAGGCGGCGATGATCCCGCATCTGGCGCTGTCGAGATGCGCGCCGACGTCGCCCGCGCCCACGCCCGGTATTTGTTGCGGCGCGCATACTCCACCACGACGTCGCTGTCGCGCGCGGCACCGAGCGGGCCGTTCAGCCAGGCGAGTGCTGCTTCAGGCGCCGCCACCCCGCATCAGCCGTACGGCCGCGAAGAAGGTCACGGCGGTGCGCAACCGCGTCATCGCCACCCGGATCTGATGCACCGCCTCGGGATCGCCGGCGTACGCGCCCGCGGGATGGGCCCGGACCCGCGCGGCGTCCAGCGCGATATTCTGGAATGCGGCGGCGCAATCGAGAACGGGGCTGCGAGGCCCTGCGCCGGCCGAGGTTCGGTTTGGATTGACCCCCGTCATCGCTGGTCCGACGCCGGGATCAGAAACGTACGGGCACCCCGGAGCGACTGGTCCGGCGTCCCCGACGCATCGACTATTTGCCAGTTTACGGCGCCGATGGCGAAAGTTTCCTGTTTCCGGGCGACGTCCTTTGTCGCATCCGACGCATCATGCTTGCGCCGCTCGATCCGCGACAGCCGGGTCGCAAGATCCGCGGTCAGGAACAGGCCGGCGAAACGAACGCCTGAGGTCGCCGCGAAAGCGCGATTTCGGCGCGTTGGGCCTCCCGCAGGTACGCCGCATCGAGCACGACCGAACAGCCCTGCGCCAGCACCCGCCGCCGTTCGCTGAAAGCTGGTCGTAGACGCGGACCGCGACATCGGCCTGATAGGCGGCCTCCGGCAGCGCCGTGGTCTCGTCCACGCCGAACAGATGCTTGCGGACCACATCCGAACGGATAATCACCGCGCCGGGTGGCGGCCCGGCCAGCCGGCCAGCGCGCGCGCCAGCACCGATTTCCGTTCCCGACAGGCCCGCCGATCGCCACCAGCACGGCGGCTCCGGGCGCGACACGCGCCCGCCAGATCGAAATAGCGCCTTGCTTCCTGCCGGGCCGCTTCCCTGTCTTCGCCTGCTCGCTCTTGGTGAACAGGACATGGGCGCGGATCGCCGCCCGACACCGACAGGAACAGCGGGAGAGGGGGAGGCCGTCGAGGTTTTCATCGCTGCCCTCGGCAGATAACGGTTGAACAGCTGTTTGACGCCGCGGCCTTATCGAAATGGACGAGATCCATCAGCGTAAACGCGAGGTCGTAGAGCACGTCGGTGGTCGCGATACGGGTCGAATTCGATGGCGTCGAACAGCAGCGGCCGGCCGTCCACCAGCGCAATATTGGCAAGATGGAGGTCGCCGTGGCAGCGGCGCACGAACCCCTGCCCGGCGCGCCGCTCGAGCAACGGCCGGAGCGTCGCGGCAGCGTGGCTGCGGAATCGAGCCGTGCGATGGCGGCGGTGTCCAGGCCGCGCACGGAGCGAAACTTTCTCGTGTTGCGATCGATCAGGGCGGAAATGGAGGCAAGCCGGCTTTTGCCGTCGGCCCGGGCCGGGCGGTGTGACTTTGCCAGATCGCATCGGCCACGGCCGCCGCCAGCGCCGGGGCGATCTCTTGCGCCGCGACGCGGTCCAGCGCCTGACTCCTCGTCGAACCGCGCCATCTCGACCGCCCATTCGGCCGGCGCTCCCGCGCCGCCGATTTCGAAGGCGCCGTCGTGCCCTATGCGTGATGGCGACGACCCGGCGGTAAAGCTGGGGGGCGTTGCCGGCATTGACTTTCAGTTCTTCCTCGCAGGCCTGCTTGCGTTTCCCCAGCGTCGAATAATCGAGGAACGGCAGCCGCACGCACGCTTGACCTTCAAGACACGGTCGCCGCCGAGAAACACCATCGAGGCGTGGGTATCGATCCGCTTGCCGCCGCCGGACTGGCCGAAGCTCGAGCCGTCGAGGAATTCCAGCACCGCCGCTGGAAGTCATCTTCGGTTGCCGCGACTCCTGTCGCTCATGGCAGCAGTACGGCGGCGCCGGTGATCTGCCCGGCCGCAGCTTCGACAGGACTTCGTTGGCCTCCCGCAACGGAAAACGCTCGTGTGTGTCTTGATCCCTATGCGCGCGGCGAGGTCCAGGAACTCCTCGCCATCCCGGCGGGTCAGATTGGCGACCGAGATCAATTCGCGCTCTTCCCACAAAAGGTCGTATGGGAAAGCGGGTATATCCGTCATGTGAATGCCGGCGCAGACCACGCGTCCGCCCTTGCGCACGGATCCGAGCGCAATCGGCACCAGCGCACCTACCGGCGCATAAATGATCGCGGCGTCGAGCTTCTCTGGCGCGATTTCTCCGAGCCGCCGGCCCAGACTGCGCCCAGCGCACGCGCGAATTGTTGCGTCGCCGATCGCCCGGCGACGTGAAGGCAAAGACCGACTTCCCTGGTGGCGCGCCACCTGGGCGATGATGTGCGCCGCGGCACCGAAGCCATAGAGGCCGAGCGTCCTGCCGCCGCCCGCCATCACCAGCGAACGCCATCCGATCAGCCCCGCGCATAACAGCGGCGCCAGCGACGCATCTTCGCCCCCTTCGCCGAGGGCGAATACAATAATGCGCATCGGCAATGACGGCCGTGGCAAACCCGCCGTCGCGCGTATAGCCGGTGAAGGACGGCGATCGCAAAGATTTTCGCGACCGGAAAGGCAATAGGGGCATCGGCCGCAAGTATGGCCGAGCCAGGGAATTCCCACCCGCTGGCCCAATGTCAGCGACGTGACGCCGTGCCCAAGATCGATCCGGCCCACGATCTCGTGGCCGGGCATGATGGGGTATCGATATCGGGCAGTTCACCATCCAGGACATGGAGATCGGTACGGCATACGCCACAGGCGGCGACCTTGACGCGGACCTCGCCCGGTCCGGGAACGGGATCTTCCCGCTCTTGAACCAGATGGCGTGCCGGGCGCCATCAGGACCATGGGGTACATCTCGTCTGATTTCCCCTCACGCTTGCTGCGTATCCTAGCGCGGGTGCGACCGCGCCGATTTTGATCCTTATCAATGGGATCGCAGCGAACGCTCCTAACATGGCAGCGACGGCAGCGGCGTGCCAGCCCGCGGTGTCTCGCCAGATTCATAACAGGAGACCTCACATGCGCGCCCATCAGATCATGACCCGGTCCGTCATTCCGTCTCGCCGGAGGCCACCATCCTCGAGGCCGCGAACATCATGCTGCAACGGCATGTCAGCGGGCTTCCGGTGGTCGATGCCGGCAGGCTCCTGGTCGGCATCGTCTCGGAAGGCGATTTTGTTCGCCGCAGCGAAATCGGCACGCAGCGCAGGCGCGGCCGCTGGCTGAAATTCCTGCTCGGCGCCGGCGCAGCCGCCACCGATTTCGTTCGCGAAAACGGCCGCAGGATATCCGAGGTCATGACGCCGGATCCGTTCACCATCGGCGAGGACACGCCGCTGGAAGAAATCGTGAATTTGATGGAGCCATCAGCGTCAAGCGGCTGCCGGTGATGCGCGAAGACAAGCTCGTCGGGATCGTCTCGCGCGCCAACCTGCTGCAGGCGGTCGCGAGCCTCGCCCGCGAAATCCCCGACCCGACGCCGACGACGACCACATCCGCCGCCGCATCATCGACGGCCTGGAGAAGAACGACTGGTGTCCGTTCGGTCTCAAGGTCGTCGTGCGCGACGGCATCGTCCATCTCAGCGGCATGATCACCGACGAGCGGTTCGCGGCAGGCCGCCATGGTCGGCGCGGAGAACGTCTCGGGCGTGAAGAAGGTTCACGACCATCTGTGCTGGGTCGACACCATGTCCGGGATGTATCTGGAATCGCCCGAAGACGCCGGGATGGCGAAGGCCGGCTAAACGCCGGCGCTTTCAGCGCGCGCGTTATCCGCGCGTGGTTTCGGTCAACGCGCGCATGATATCCTCGCGCGCGATGATGCCGGCCAGCCGCTGCTCGGCATCCAGCACCGGCAGGCTCTTCATCCGGTGGTCGACCATCAGCTGCAGCACGCGGGTCAATTTGGTCGGACGGATCGACATAGATGAATTCCGGCGTCATGACATCCGCCACCATCCGCGACAGCAGATCGTCATAGGCCGGGACCATACGGCCAGCAGATCGAACGCGAAGCGTCACAGGAAATCGAAATGGCTGACGACGCCGACGATGTCGTCGCCTTCGCGCACCGGATAGCAGTTGAAATCGTCGGCCTCGAACATCTTGTGCAGGTCGCGCATTCGTGGTGTCGCGCGTCACCGTCTTCACCTGTTGCGTCATGTATTGCCCGGCGGTGGCTTTTCGAGAAATTTATGCACGGGGGGCACCCGCCATTGCAGGTTAACGGGACAGCAACGCGCAGCGACGCAATTCGGTTACGAGGTGGCGCGTCACGCCGCTGAGCACCCATTCGCGGAAGCGGGAGTGGCCATAGGCGCCGGCAACCACGATCCCCGCCCCGACATGGGCGGCGATGTCCTCGATCTGCCCGATCACGCCGCCCGCTTTGTCGGGGACCACGGTATTCGCCGCGATGCCATGACCGCTCAGCCAGGCCGCCACGTCGGCAACATGCGCGAGCGCGTCCGCGCGCCGGCCGTCCTGCTTCCGGCGAGCGGCCCGGCCGCGCCGACGTCGAACAGGGTCTTCTTGTGCGTGATCGGCGCGCGGATGCTGATCACGGCGCCGAAAGTCCCGATGCCGAGCGGCGCCGGAATGAAGTAGGGCAGCGTCGCGGGCAGGCCGTAACGCCGGCACGCGATCGTGTGCCCGAGCTCGTGGATTCCGAGAATCGTGAGAAGGGGAATGGAAAAGGCGAGCCCGGATCGCCAGACGGCCGGATCGACGGCCGCGAGCGCGAGGGAACGGTCGGAAAAGAGGCCGAAGCCCCCGAAGAACGTCGTCGTCGCGAGAGTCAGGACGAAGAGAAGGAGATGGAAGAGCGGGTGAGTGGGGAGCCGATGGAACGGATTAGCCAAGTCAGGACGCCGGAGCCGCCGAGTCGTCCCGCATGTCCCGCAGCTCCTTGCCCGGTTTGAACCGGATCGTGTTTCCCGGCGGAATCGCGACCTCGACGCCCGTCTTGGGGTTCCGGCCGATGCCGCGTTTTCGCTTCTTGACCTCGAACACGCCGAATCCGCGCAACTCGATCCGGTCCCCGGATCCCAGCGCCTGCCTCAAGGCGTCGATGACCGTCTCGACGGCCGTGATCGCCTTCGGGCGCGGAATTGACGCTTCCTCGAACAGCCGGTCCACGATGTCCGCTTTGATCATGTCGTGTATCCCTCGACTCTCGTTCGGCTTCTACCGGATTCGCTGGAGTCTAATCCACGGTCCGGCGGGGGGTCAAGCCGGTTCCCGCCGGTCGCGCTGGCTCAGAATGAGCGCCGCGAAGCCTTCCGCCATCGCGCCCGCGAGCCGGTGGAGGGCGGTGACCTCGCCGGGGGGAAGCGCCGATTCGGCCGGCTCGACCATCAGAAAGGCCACGACCCGTTTTTTGAGCACGACCGGGAACATGGCGCACCGTTCGGGCCGCCTCCCGAGGGCCGCGACGAGCGGTTCGTGCGCCGGGAGCGCCGGAAACAGGCCCTGGTAGAAAGCCGTCGAGACGCGCACGTTCAGGAACAACGAGGGTTCCGAGAACGGGATCCGGAGCGACTGGAACGCGGTCGTCGCGACGCCCTCCCCGCGCGCTTTCCACCCGATCGCGTCGTCTTTTCGCGCGATGAAGAGCGCGACGAGGGTGTACTTGCCTTCCAGGCAGGCCAGAGCCGCATCGGCGATCTCGTTGCGGGAATCGGCATGGCGCATTCTGGCCGCGGCCTCGTCGATCGAAATCGGTCCGCCGGGCGGATTGTCGCCTTCTTCCTTCTCGGGCGTGTACTCGAGCTCGAGCGACGAAATCGGCGGCGCCGCGACGGGAAGCGGAGTGGGCCGGCTCCGGGGCGCGGGTTTCCAGGTCGAGATCTCGATTTCGTCCGGGGGAAGCGGCGGAATCGGCCTTCCAGACGTCCGAGAGCCGGCTCGCACCGGTCTTGCGGGGCGCCGCCGCGCCGTCCGCCGGAGACTCGGCCGCGCCAAAAATCTGGGGAGGAGGGGGCGGCGCCTGCGAAGACCGGGGAGGGGTGTCGGCCAACCGGACCAGCGCCCGGTCGATCTTGTCGGAGAGCAGGCGAAACCGGGCGATCCTCTGCTTCCCGTAGAACCGTTCCAGGCCCTCGAGAATGCGGAACTCGGCCATCACGCACGGTTCGATTCTTCGGCCGGTCACGAACCCGAGCTCGTCTCCGGTCGCGAGGTCGTTCGGGGCGAGCATCGCGACTTTCAGGACTCGCCCTTGCCGCGAGAAAGGGATCGCGAGGGACCGCAACGCGATCTTCGGCGGCAGCAGGGCGACGATCTCACTCGAGGTCGCCCGGACGATTTCCCAGTGGGCGTATTCGCGGCCGGTCGCCTTCGCGAGCGCGCGGGCAAGGGTTTGTTCCGAAACGAGACCCTGTTCGAGGAGGACGGTCCCGAGGCGCCCGCCGGACGATTTCTGCACGTCGAGGGCGCGATTCAGGGCGGCCGGCGTCAGCGCGCCCACCTCGAGAAGAGCCTGTCCGAGCTTCGGCACGCGGCCATTATCGCGGAGATCCGTCGGCGACGGAAGCGGAAGAAGCGGAGATTCTCGCGTGTTATTCTCACCGGATGCTTGGAGTCTGCGCCCTCACGCTCCTTTTTGCGGCGGCGTCGCCGAACGCTCCGGACCTGGAAGTGCGCCGGGAATTCCTCGCCGCGAAGGTGGCGCAGGCCGAAGGGCGCCTCAAGGAGGCCGCCTCGCACTTTCAGAGCGCGATCGGGATGCGGCCGGAGGACCCGATTCTGGAGTTCGAATACGCGGTGCTTCTTCAGCAGCTCGATCTCGACGACGAAGCTCGATCGCACGCGAAACGCTCGGCCGAGCTCGATCCGAATTTCGACGCCGCCTGGGCGCTTGCGGGCGCGGTGGACCTGGCCACGGCGGAGAAGAGCACCGACAGGAGCGCGGACCGGCCCGACGAGAAGAACGCCGGGAAAACCCAGGAGATCGTCGGCCGGGCCGTCGACGAGCTCGAACGGGCGCACCGGCTCGCGCCGCAGAACCCCTCGACCGCCGTCGCGCTCGGCCGGGCCGAGCTGCTGAACGGACGGCCGGACCGGGCTCGGGCGGTCCTCGACGAGATTTCGGGGCTCGCGGACAATCCCGGGGTCCTGAAGATCCGGGCCCAGGCGGACGATCGCCGGGGCGCCGACGCGGAAGCGGCGAAAGACTACGACCGCTGGGTGCGGAGCGATCCGGGTGACCGCGACGCCGCGGCCTCCGCGATCGAGTTCTTCGAGTCCCGGCGCGACTTCAAGCGCGCGCTCCAGTTGCTGCGCGGCCTTCGCGTCGTCGATCCGGACAACGCGATGATCGGGGACCGGATTGCGCTCGACCGCCTGCGGAGCGGCGATTTCGACGGCGCGGAGCGCGAGGCCCGGGCGCTCTCGGCCGCCCGCCCGGAGGACCGGGCCGCGCGCCGGACCCTCGCGAGCGTGCTTTATCAGAAGGGGCGCGAGGAAGAGTCCGTGAAGATGCTTCGCCGTCTGGTGGAAGAAGACCCGGACGACCCCGCCGCCGCGCTCACGCTCGCTCTCCAGTTGACGTCCGGCGGGAAGGATTCGGAAGCCGTGACGATTCTGGAAAATCTTTCGAAGAAGGCGGCCGAGAACCCCGGCAAGACGGAGCTTCGAAGGGAGATCGACGCGCAGATCGCCTCGATTCGCTACCGGGCCCGCGACCTGGCCGCGGCGAAGAGAATCGCGGCCGCGTCGGCGATCACGAACGATTCCGTTTCCGACCGCCTCGTGGGCCTGCTGCTGCAAATCGCGCGCGACGAGAAGAATCCGCAGGAGGGGCTGGACTGGGCGAAGAAGGCCGCCGCCGCGGAGCCGAAGAACACGGACTTCGCCGCGGCCCTCGCGGAATTCCAGATCCGGACGAACCTTGCGCAGGAGGGGAAGGCGACGCTCGCGAAACTCGCCGGGTCCGGTATCGCGTCCGACGTTCTCGCGGCGCTCGACGCCGAGGAACGGCTGAAGAACTTCACCGAGTCCGCGCGAATGGCCTCCGACGCGGTTCCTCGCTTCGCGGGCAACCTGGATCTCCTGTTTCGGAAGGGCTCCGCCCTGGAACGGGAAGGAAAGCTCGAAGAGGCCGCGAAGGCCTTCCTGGAGCTCCTCCGGGCCCGTCCGGACGACGCCCAGACCCTGAACTATCTCGGCTACATGTACGCGGATAAGGGCATCCATCTGCCGGAGGCCCGCAAGCTGATCGAACGCGCGGTCCAGCTGGAGCCGCAGAACGGAGCCTACCTGGATTCGCTCGGGTGGGTCCGGTTCCGCCTCAACGATCTCGAAGGCGCGAAGAACGCCCTGCTTCGCGCGGCCGAGCGCATGCCGAGCGACCCGACCGTGCAGGAGCACCTGGGCGACATTCAGGCGAAGCTCGGGCGGAAGGCCGAAGCGGTCGCCCTGTGGCGCAAGTCGCTGTCGCTCTCTCCCGACGAGCCGGAAAAGATCGAAAAAAAGATCCATGAGCTGGGCTCCGCGCCATAAACGGCCGGGGAACGTCATTCCCGCGAAAGCGGGAATCCCTCTCGGAATTCCAAACGGTCCCCAGGGCGATCCCCGCTTGCGCGGGGATGACTGGGCGGTGATTCGCCGCCGGCGTCGGGTCTTCGGGAAGGTCGCGTTTCTCGTTCTGCCGGTCCTCCTTCTGGCCTCCTGCGCGACGCGGCCGGCGGCGCGCCCGGCGACGGCGGAAGAGTCCGCGAAACTGCTCGCGGCCTGGGGCGATTACCGCCGCGCGGCGCTCGCCCGCGGGCCGATGGAGCTCTTCTATGACGCGGAGGTTTCGCGCAGCATCGTCGCGATGTCCGGGACGCTCGCCGTGCGCGACGACCCGGGCAAGACACTGGCCCTGCGGGTGGCGGGGCCTCTCGGTCTTCCGGTCGCCCGCGCGGACTGGGACGGCGCGGAGACGAAGATCGTCCTCTCGGGATCGCACCCGAGGGAAAAGACGATCGCGGGGGACGCGGACCTGAGCCGGGAGCTCGGCTTTCCCGTGACGGCCGCCGAGCTCTCGATGCTGCTCTACGGCCTTCCGGATGCCGGTGCTCCGGAAAAGACCGAGCTCGCGGGATCGCGGGCCCGGTTCTCGTGGAAGGGAGGCGCGCTCCGGTGCGATTTCGATCCATCGTCGGGCCGGGTCGAGACGATCGTCTCCCGCGGCGAGCGCGATTCCGTCGAAGTCCGATTCCTCGAATGGAACGCCGGAATGCCGTCGCGAATTCGAATCCGGACTTCGCGCGGCGGAGCCGCGAGGCTCGCGCTGCGCTCCGCCGACGCGAGCGCAGGGTAAGGCTCCGGTGACGACGCTGAAGGCCGAAGCGTTCGCGAAGACGAACCGCTCGCTCTTCGTCCGCGGGAAGCGGCCCGACGGCTACCACGAGATCGAAACGGTGTTTCAGTCGATCGACCTGACGGACGAGCTCGAAGTGGCCCCGGCGCCGACGATCGAGCTCGAGTGCGACGACGCTTCCCTTCCCGCGGGTCCCGGGAATCTCGTCTTTCGAGCCGCGGAACGCCTCGCGGCGGCCTACGGCGTTCGGGCCGGAGCGCGGATCCGTCTGAAGAAGCGAATCCCTGCGGGTGCGGGACTCGGGGGAGGGTCTTCCGACGCCGCGATCGTTCTCGCGCTGCTCGCGCGGCTCTGGGAGATCGACGCGACTCTCGCCTCGCTTTCGAAGGTCGGGGGCGAGATCGGCAGCGACGTCCCGTTTTTCTTCCTCGGCGGCGCGGCGAGGGGCCTCGGGCGCGGAGAAATCCTGACGCTCCTTCGCGACGAGCCGGCGCGGCGCCTGGTTCTCGTCGTGCCTCCGTTTCCCATCGCGACGGCCGCGGTTTACGCGCGCTGGAAGGCCGCGGGCGGCTCCCGCGAGAGGGATGGACGGAACTATTTCGGATCGAACGACTTGGCATCCGCTGTGCTTGAAACAAAGCCTGAGATGGCTCGCTATCTGGAAACCGTCGCGAAATCCTTTCCGGACTGTCAGATCTCGGGTTCCGGCTCTTCGATCGTCGCGGCCGTTTCCGAAGCGGCCGCCTTCGATCTCGAGAGCGTGAGGAATGGGCTGCCCGAAGCGAAGGTTTACCTCTTGAGCACCGTGGCGCGCGAGGAATATCGGCGGCGCTCGGCCCTCGACGCTTTCGACTTGCCAGAGGAGGTTCGAGAGCCATGAACATCACGGAAGTCAAGGTTCATCCGGTCGATCAGGACAAGCTCAAGGCTTACGTCTCGATCGTCCTCGACGACTGCTTTCTCGTTTCCGACATCAAGATCATCTCCGGCCCGACGGGGCTGTTCGTGTCGATGCCTTCGAAGCGGAAGAAGACGGGGGAGTTCAAGGACGTCGCGCACCCGCTCAACCGCGAAACGCGCCAGTGGATGGAGCAGAGGATTCTGGGCGAATACGACCGCTCGATCCACCTCCCGTCTCCGAACCCGCAAAGCGAAGCGGCCGGGGATTCCTGACCGGCTTTCGCTACAATCGGCTCGATCGGAGGATCTTCCCATGTCGAACACGAAAATCCAGGTCCGCAAGAACGGACCTCTCCGCGTCGAGGGCACGGACATCGAGATCGTCGATGCCGAAGGACGGCGGTTCGATCTTGCGGGGCGCGCCGTCGTCTCGCTCTGCCGCTGCGGCCACTCGAAGAACAAGCCGTTCTGCGACACGACGCACGCCCAGGTGGGGTTCGAATCCGACTGCCCGGCCCGAGCGCTGCCGCCGCCGGCGCCGAAACCGGCCTAGGAGGGAATCAGAGCAGCCATTCGACTTCGGTGGGCCTCTCGAGAAAGCAAAGGCCCGCATCGGTCGGTTCGCCGGTGACCCGCTTCCACTGGTCCCGATACGCGACCAGCTGCGATCGGTAGAAGAGCGACAGGGCGTCGATTGAATCCGAGATCCTGTCGGTCTTGTAGTCGATGAGCTTCCAGACCCCTTCCTCCTTGAAAACCAGGTCGATCGCCCCGTTGATGAGGGTGCGTTCCGGAGGATCGGGAAGGCCGTTCTCGCTCGATTTCACCCAGGCTGCGAACGGAACCTCGACGTAGCGTTCCCCCGCCCGCCGGGCGCGGCTCCAGATGTCCGAGGCGCGAACGGACTCGAGGAGTCGAAGGAGGTCGGGAAGGTCTTCGGGCGGGCGGTCTTCATCGCGCAAGAGGTTTTCCGCGAGTCTTACGAGCGAGTCTCCCGAACAATCGTTCCGCATCAGGGATTCGAGAGCTCGATGGACGGCCCGGCCCCACGACATTCCTTTTCCGGTGTGTTCGCGAAGCACGGTTCCCGTCTCGAGTTGGGAAGGAGCGATCGAAGCGAAGGTGGGGAGAGCCATCCCCGATCGCGTCGCCGCGATCTCCGCTGCCGCTTTCGCGAACTCCGCCGCAAGGTCGCGGGGGAGCCCCGAAGCCGGCTGCCGGACGCGCCGCGTGAATTCCGGGACGCGAGGCAGGGGACCGCGGACGAGATCCTTCCATGCTCCGTAAGATGCTTTCGGTTTGCTGGCGGAACCGTCCACGTAACCGGTGATGACGAGCGTGTTCATTGCGCGCGTCGCCGCGACGTAGAGAAGGCGCGACTCCTCGGCTTCCTTGTATTCTTTCTCACGCGTCTTGAAGTCTGCCCAGTCCGCAGGTCTCGCAATCTCCCGGCCTGTCCGTTCCAGCCCGGCGCGCCGGATGAGGAAGTACCCGTCGGGGGGATCGGATCCGCGTTGGATCGAGTACTCCGGTCCTCCGTGCCCGAACGGGTCGGCGGGATTGGCGAGAATCACGAAAGGAGCCTCCAGTCCCTTTGCCTGATGGAGGTTCATGACGCGCACGGCGTCCGGTTTGACCGGTTCGATGTCCATCTCGCCGGCCTTGCTGCGTTCAACGAGGTCCGCGAGCGCAGCGGCGATTTCGGGGAGCGAGGCGCCCTGCCGCGAGAGCTCCCGAGCCGTGAGGAGAGTCTTCGCGAGATTTCCGGCGCGGCGAGCTCCCCCTTCGTCCGAGAAGCCTCCCGCAAAAATCGCGAAGATGTCGGCGATTCGCGCGATCGCCGCCGCCGGGGGCAGACTGCGGGTCAGCTTCCTCGCCTCCCGGAGCTGGCGATAGCCGCGAACGATCCGGTCGTCGGCCCCGGCGGGGATCTCGCCGAAGAGCTGAAACTTGCCGCCGTCGCGCTTGAAGCGATACAGGGAATCGTCGTCGACGCCGCAGAACGGCCCGCGCAGGAAGGCGACGAGCGACACGGGATCGTCCGGATCGAGGACCGCCTCCAGGATCGCAAGCAGCGCCTTCACCTCTTCAGAGTCGCCGAAGGCCTTTCCCCCCGTTACCTGCGCCGGAATCCCCTCCGACTCGAGAGCGCGAGCGTAGGCATCGAGGTGTTTGGTCTCGCGAAGAATCACGAGAAAGTCGCCCGGGCCGGCCGGCCGCTCAGTCTCCCGCTCGCCTTCGCGAACGGAAATCGAAGTTGATCCGGAGAGCAGGGCGGCGATCCAGGCCGCGACCGCGCGCGAATCCTCCTCGACGACGATCTCCTGCTTCTTTCCGTCGCAGGTCGTGACGAGGTCGAAGACCCCCGTGAGGGGACCATCGGCCTTGCGCACGGACTCGATGGGAACATTCTCCGCCTGATGCGGTACGCTCCCGTCGAAGATCTCTCCGAAGACTCCGTTGACCCACCCGGCCACGGCGGGCGCACAGCGGAACGTTCGGGAAAGCGTCAGAACGGCCCCTCCGGATTCTTCGATGATGTCCTTGACCTCGCGATAGGTTTCGATGTCCGCGCGCCGGAAGCGGTAGATCGATTGCTTCGGATCGCCGACGACGAACAGAGAGCCCGGCCGGGGCTTTTGGGATTTCCACCCTTCTTCGGCGGGGCGGTCCCCGGCCAGGTAGAGCATGACTTCCGCCTGAACCGGGTCCGTGTCCTGGAACTCGTCGACGAGAAGGCGCGGAAAACGCTTTTGAAAGTACTTGCGAGCCGGTTGCGAGTCGCGCAGCATGTCGCGCGAAAGCAGGAGAAGATCCGTGAAGCTCGGACGGCCGCTTCGGCGGCGCTCGGCCTGAAATTCCGCGAGGGCCGGGAGGATCGCCGCGGTCGCGGCATCGTGCCGGTGCGTGTACCAGCCGACCAGGGTGGGTTCGATCAAATCGCTTTGAAGCTCGCGGAGGCGATCGCTGGACGCTTTCGCGAGGGACGCGTTCGGCCAGCGCTTCTGGGTGATCTTGCAATTCGCGACAATCTCCAGGAACTCGGCGGCGCTCGTGGGTTTCGAAAGATTGGCGTTTCGCCGGTAGTGCCAGGCCCGAAAGGCCGCCGGCACGAACTCGTCGGGCTCACGCCGAAAGTCGAGGTTTCGAAGCGCAGGAACGAGTTCGTCGAGAAAGCGTTCCGTCTCCCGGACAGCGGTGTGGAAGTTCGGAAGAGGGGCCGGTTCGTGGACCACGCGGACGTCCGGGTGCTCCGCGATGACTTCGTAGGCGTGCTCCAGATCTCGGACCCTCACGCCGACGTCGTCCAGCCGCTGGAGCAGATCCGGGCTCTGGTACGGAAGACGCTCGAGGTGACTCCTCCAGATCCGGGTTCGAACGAGATCGTCCTGGTCCTCGTCCGCCTCCCGAAATTCCGGGTCGATTCCGGCTTCCACGGGGCGTTCTCGGAGAAGCCGCGAGCAAAAGGCATGAATGGTCCCCAGGAAAGCGCTGTCGATTCCTTCGCGCGCTCGAGAAAGGCACCGCTTTTTTGCCGGCGAGGTCGCCTCCGCAATCCCCCGGTCGAGGGCCGCGGAAACGCGCTCGCGAATCTGCGCCGCCGCTTTGAGCGTGAAGGTGACAACCGCGAGGTCCGTGACTTCCGCTCGCCCTTCGCGAAGGGTCGCGACGACTCTCGCGACCAGCGAGGTGGTCTTTCCCGTTCCCGCCGCGGCTTGTACCAGGAAGTTCCTGTCGAGATCCGTCTCGATCCGTCGCCGGCTCTCCTCGTCCGAGGATTCGGGGAACAGAGAAAGGTTACTCGCCATCGGGCGTTTCGGCGAGTGCCCGCAGCGGTTCGATCGAAGAGTCGCCGGCGCGGGCGAGTTTTTTTCGAGCGAGATCGCTCGCGAAAGGCTTGCCTCCGCAGATGGATTCGAAAAGGCAGAAGCGGCAGCCTTCCTTGGCGTCGGCGCTGTGGAGAAACGCTGCCCCTCCGATGACGTCGCAAAGGCGGTCGACGACGGTCTCGAGCTCAGCGGGGTCATAACCGAAATCGTCGCGGTGGCCGTCGCCGCGCGAGCCGGGAAAGACGTATCCCGCGCGCGCGACCTTCCCGGGGCTCCCGCCGCGGCGAAGCATCGCCTCGAAGACGGCGGCGTAGATCGCGTGCTGGATCCGGCGTCCACGATCGAGGCGGCGCCAGTTTCGGAAGGAGAAGTCGCTTCCGGTCTTGTAATCCCAGATCTCGTAGGCTCCGTCCGCCGCTCGATCGATGCGATCGATGCTGCCTCGGAGCCGGATGGTCTTGCCCTTGCCGGCGGGGATCTCGATCGGTTCGGGCCCCGCGCCCGGGCAGTCGTTCTCGCGCGCGAGAAGGCCGAATGGGGCCTCGAAATAGAGCGGCGTCGCGGATGAGCCGTGTTCCTGCTCGCTCCTCAGAAACGTCTCGCAGGCGCGGAGAATGTCGGCGCGTTGCCGCTCGAACGCCTCCGGCGTCGGCGACGGTGTCTGCTCCCGCGCGCTGGCCATCGCCCTGTCGGCCAGGTCCCGGAGCCGGGGCAGGTCGCGGTCGAGAGTGATCCGCGCCGGCTCGTGCTTTCGCTCTTCCATGAACTCGCGGTACAGCTCGTGGAGAAGCGAGCCCAGCCGGGGCGGGTCGAGCCAGGTTCCGGGGTCTCGTGTGATTTCCTCAGGAGGGTTGATCCCGAGGACGTACCGAAGGAAATAGGCGAAGGGGCAATCGGCCAATTTCTCCAGCCGCGAGGCCGAGACGACCTCTCGAGATTCGCGGGGGTCGAGCGCCGCGCGGCCGCTGGGAACGAAACCGTCGTGCGTCGTGAACTCTTCGCTTTCCCTCTCGTTCCGGGCGGATCGGCCCTCGGCGAGCCAGGGGTGAACCGAGAGCACCGCCCGTTCCGAGCCCCGCCGGCCTCCGCGGTTGATCGCCGAGAGCCACCATTCGGAGGCGTCGATCGGGGCCTCGGCCGGGAGAAAACCGGCGGGGGAGCCGCTTGCGGCGAGAAGCGCCCGCACATCCGCGGCGCAATCGCCGGTCGCCAGCCGGTAAGTCTCGAGAAGCTCCGGCGCGGGGAATTGCTCACGGTCCGAGGCGAGGTCCCAGCACGAATACGAAATCGAAACGCGACCTCGCGTTCGTCGCAGCGCAGCGCGAAGCGCGTTCGTTCTCTCGGCGGGAACATCGGCCCGAAGGGAGAGCTCGCGAGGCTTTGCCGCCGAATTGATCCTTTTCCGCTCGTTGTCGAGCAGGACCGGGTCCTGTAGCCCTCCGCCCGGGTGCTTCGACGCATCCATTCCCAGGAGGAAAGTGAAGGGGCGCCCGGTGAAGCCCCCCTCTTCGAATCCGGCGAAGTGAACGTGACCGGGCCGCGGATACGTCACCGACGAGCCGCCGACGAAGAGATCCGCGATGGACTCCCGGACGCGCGAGGCCGCGGCCGCGAGAGGCTCCGGGCGGCCCTGGAGGAAAGCCAGATCGCCGAGGACGGCGGGGAGCGCGGTGAGCGCGATGCCGTCCAGTTCGGAGGCAGCGGCGGCGGCCTGTTGCACGAAGGACGCGCAAGCGCGGGCGAGGTCCGCGACGGAAATCCTCTCGTCCGAGGAATCGACGGGAGCGCAGTCCAGCAGCCGGGCCGTCGCGCGCTTCGTGGCCTGGATTTCCGCCAGGCGTCGGGCATTTCGGCGCTCGAACTCCTCCGCGGAGTCTTCTCCGTCCGGGTCGAACGCGCGGGAGCGCGTCTCCTCGAGCAACGTTTTCAGCCGGGGCAGGTAGCGATCCCGCTTCCATCCGATGCGAGCGTCGCGAAGGACGCGCGAGGCGGAATGGGGCGAAATCTCTTTCGTTTCCGCGAGCTTGTCGACGTCGAGGGATCCTCCTCGGAAAAGCGCGCGAAGGACCGAGACCTCGAAATCGGAAGTCAACCAGTCGAGAAACCCGATGGCAGCCCTTCCGGGCCGGGTGTGGGAGACGTCGATTCGATCCACGAAAGTCGCGGGCACCTCGTATTGAGCCGCGAGCTCGAAAGCGAGCGGAAGGTACTTTGTACGGTCCGTGTAGAGGACCTCGATCTGATCGAACGGGATCTTCGCCGCCGCTGCGCGCCGAAAGACCTCCCGGATCTCGTTCTCTTCACCGATCGCGCGGAAGAACTCGACGGCCATTCCCTCCGGAAGCGGTCCCTCCGGGCCGTCGGAAGCGATTGTCACGAGGCGGTCGGCCCCGAGCAGCCGAAGAAACTCCAGGTCGGCGTCCTTGAGCGGCGGATGAGAGGGGACCAGCAGCCAGGCCTCCGAACGTTCGGGATCGCGGCGCAGCTTCTCCACGGCGAGACGAAAAACGCCCGCGCCGTCCACGAGACCGTCCCGGAGCTCGGCGGCATAGGCTTGAACGAGCTTTCGAAGGTCCGCGGCTTTCGCGTCGCTTTCGAGGTTGGCCGCGGAGAGAGAGCCCGGATCGATTCCGTTGCGCCGGATCTCGTCGAGTACCCGGGAGAGAACCCGATGGAATCCGGGCGAGCTTCTGAGTCCGGCGAAGTAGGAACCGTCGCCAAGGGAGTCGAGGCAGACTTTCTCGATGATCGCGAGCTGCTGCGCGCGAGACAGGGAAGACCGCCCTTCGGCGGCGATTTCGGTCCCGACCACCGATTGCGCCAGACCGCTGACGGAATCGGCCCGCAGGTTGATCCAGCCGCCGGGCGCCAGCGCTCGCGCCACGGAATCGGTGATTTGCCGGCCGACGATTCGGTTCGGCACGACGAGAACTTTCTCTTCCCGAGGGTGGTCCCGGCAGAAGGCTGCGAGGTTGTCGGTCAGAAGGTTCAGTCGTTCATCCTTCATGGTGAACGATTGAGTCTACGCCATCGGCGGGGCTGTCATCCCGCGGCGGATTCGGGTAGCATGGCCGGCTCCGGTTCAGGAGGATCATGGCCCAGCAATACATCTTCACGATGCAGAACCTTCGGAAGGTCGTCCCGCCGCACAAGGAGATCCTGCGCGGGGTGTGGCTGTCATTCTTTCCCGGCGCGAAGATCGGCGTGCTCGGCCTGAACGGCTCCGGAAAGTCGACCGTGCTTCGGATCATGGCGGGTGTCGAGAAGGAGTTTCAGGGCGAGGCGTTTCCGGCGGAAGGAACGCGGATCGGCATTCTGGAGCAGGAGCCGAAGCTCGACGCCGCGAAGGACGTCCTCGGAAACGTCGAGATGGGTGTCGCCGGGACGCGGAAGCTCCTGCAGAGATTCGACGAGCTCAACGAAAAGCTCGGCTCGGAAATATCGGATGCCGAGATGGAAAAGGTGATGGCGGAGCACGGGAGGGTCCAGGACGCGATCGACGCGTCGGGAGGCTGGGACCTCGACAAGACTCTCGAGATCGCGATGGATGCGCTCCGTTGTCCTCCCCCCGACGCGGCGGTTTCGAAGATCTCGGGAGGGGAGAAGCGCCGCGTCGCGCTGTGCCGCGTTCTGCTCGAAAAACCGGACCTCCTGCTGCTCGACGAGCCGACGAACCATCTCGACGCGGAATCCGTCGCCTGGCTCGAACGCTACCTCGCGGAGTACCCGGGGACCGTCGTCGCGGTGACGCACGACCGCTATTTCCTCGACAACGTCGCGCAGTGGATCCTGGAGCTCGACCGCGGTGCCGGGATTCCGTGGAAGGGAAACTATTCTTCCTGGCTCGAACAGAAAGAGGCCCGGCTGCAGCAGGAGGAAAAGCAGGAGTCCGCGAAGCGCCGGCAGCTGCAGCGGGAGCTCGAGTGGGTGCGGATGGCTCCGCGCGCCCGACACGCGAAGAGCAAGGCCCGCCTGCAGGCATACGAGGCTCTTCTCACGGAACAGGGGCCCGAGTCCCGCAACGAGACCCAGGAAATTTACATCCCGCCCGGTCCGCGCCTCGGCGACGTCGTCGTGAAGGCGGACGGAGTCCGGAAGAGCTTCGGCGACCGCTTGCTGATGGAAAACATGAGCTTCGACCTGCCGCGCGGCGGCATCGTCGGCGTGATCGGACCGAACGGCGCCGGCAAGACGACGCTCTTTCGCATGATCATCGGGGAGGAGAAGCCGGACGCCGGCGCGCTCCGGGTTGGCGAGACGGTCGTCGTCTCCTATGTCGACCAGAACCGCGAGCGGCCCGAGGGTTCGAAAACCGTGCACGACGAGCTCTCCGAGGGGCAGGACCTCGTCGTTCTCGGCAAGAGGTCGATCCCGTCGCGCGCGTATTGCGCGATGTTCAACTTCAAGGGCGCGGACCAGCAGAAACGGGTCGCGGACCTCTCGGGCGGCGAGATGAACCGGCTCCACCTCGCGCGGACGCTGAAGAAGGGCGGAAACCTGCTGCTGCTCGACGAGCCGACGAACGACCTCGACGTCGAGACTCTCCGCGCGCTGGAGGACGCGATTCTGAATTTCGGGGGATGCGCGGTCGTGATCTCGCACGACCGGTGGTTTCTCGACCGGATCGCGACGCACATCCTCGCCTTCGAAGGCGACTCGCAGACCGTCTGGTTCGAGGGCAACTTCGCGGACTACGAGGCCGACCGCAAGCGCCGGCTCGGGGCGGAAGCGGACAGGCCGCACCGGATCAAGTACAAGAAGCTGACGCGGTAGTCATGGCGGGCGCGGGTCTCTGCTCGCACTGCGGCCTTCCGCTTCCCGGTCGATCGATCGTCGACGAAGCGGGCGAGGGGCTGGTGTTCTGCTGCGCCGGCTGCCGCACGGTCTACCGTCTGATCGGTCAGGGAGGCGGCCAGAGCGGATGGTACCTGGCGAAACTGGGGCTCGCGGCCATTCTCTCCGGTAACGTCATGATGTTTCAGATCCTCCTCTATGTCGATTCGTATCGGGAGCTTGGCCCCGAGATCATGCGGACGACGTCGTGGATCATGATGGGGCTCTCGGCGGCCGTGTATCTCCTGGTCGGCGTTCCGATGCTTCGATCCGCCTGGGGCGCCGCCCGGCACAAGCGGATCGGTCTCGATCTCCTGATCTCCCTCGGAAGCCTCGTTGCGATTTCCGCCTCTGTTCGCGAAACTCTTCGTGGAACCTACCGGACCTACTACGACTCGGGAACGATGATTCTGGTTCTCGTGACGCTCGGCGCGTATCTCGACGCAAAATCGCGGGAGAAAGCGACGGCGGCGCTCCGGGGAACCGTAGGGAAGTCACGGCGTCAGGCGCGAGTCATTCGAGCAGGCGTGGTCCGGGAAGTGCCGCCGGAAACGGTTCGCGCGGGGGAGTTGGTGTCCGTCCGAGCCGGCGAGGAAGTCCCGACAGAGGGAACGGTACGCGACGGCGTGTCCAGCATCGAGGAGTCGAGCTTCTCCGGCGAACCGCTGCCCCGCAGGGTCTCGGCCGGAGACTCGGTCTTCGCCGGAAGCGTTGCCCTCGATGGGGCGCTGACGATCGAATCGTCCGGCGTGGCGGAGACGCTCGGCGAGCGAATCCGGCGACTCTCGGAAGACGCGAGAGGCCGCCGGGCGCCGATCGCGATCGCCGCGGATCGGGCATCGTCGGTCTTCGTCCCCGTGGTCCTGGCCGTCGCGCTCGGAAGTTTCCTGATCCGCGGAACGTGTTTTCACCAGTGGGGAATCGGCGGCCTGTCGGCGCTCGCGGTGCTCGTCGTGGCCTGCCCGTGCGCGCTCGGGCTCGCCACCCCCCTGGCGACGACGGTCGCGTTGTCCCGATTGGCCGTCGCCGGGACCCTGGTGCGGAGCGGGGCGGCTCTCGAAACGCTCGCGAGAGTCCGGGTCGCGGCGTTCGACAAGACCGGCACGCTGACGAAGGGGCGGCCGCTCCTGGAGGCGGCCGAGATGCCGGGCGAGCACCTGGCGGCATCGGCCGCGATCGAGCGGGAAGTCTCGCACCCTTTCGCGGCCGCGATCTCGGCTGAGGCGGCGTCCCGCGGGCTCGCCATTCCCCGCGCTCGAGATGTTCTTGCCGTCGCCGGGGGAGGTGCCGGGGGCGAGGTCGGCGGCGTGCGCTACGCGGTCGGCTCGCCAGAGTGGCTCCGGTCGCTCGGAATCGCCGTTCCCGCTTCGGACGAGGCGCCCGGAAGCGTCGTCGGGGTGGCCGCGGGAGGAGATCTCGTCGGGTTGTTTCGCCTGTCGGATCCTGTTCGGCCGGAGGCGCCGGAAGCGCTGTCTGCGATCCGGGGGATGGGAGTTCGTACGGTGCTCCTCTCCGGCGACCGCCAGAGCGAAGTCGACCGCGCGGCCGCCGCGGCCGGCTTCGACCGCTCCGAAGGAAGCCTCGCGCCGGGGGAGAAGGCGGCGCGGCTGGAGAACGAGCGGGCTTCGGGCGCGGTCGTCGCGATGATCGGAGACGGTGTCAACGACGCCGTGGCCCTCTCGGCGGCCGACGTGGGAATCGCGTTCGGTAGAGCGGCGGACCTCAGTCGCGAGAGGGCCGATGTCTCCATCCTGCGCGAGGATCTCCGAGACGTTGCGGTTCTTTTCGCGCTCGCTCGACGCACGCTGCGAACCGTGAAGGGGAACCTGTTCTGGGCGTTCGGCTACAACGTCGTGGGCGTCGGCCTCGCCGCCGCGGGCCGGCTGTCTCCCGTCGTAGCGGCCGTGGCGATGGTGCTTTCGAGCCTGTTCGTCGTGACGAACTCGATGAGGCTTCGCGCCGGCTGAAGCCCGGGGACGGTCAGATGCCTTCCTGGACGGCGTTGAGCCAGGGAAATTGCCGGTGGTAAACGACGCGCAGCAGGCGGTAGAGCAGGGAGAAAGCGGCGAGGGTCACGAGGGGCTGCGCGACGATCGCGGCGAGGAAACGAAGGAAGAGGGCGTCCTTGGGCCTGCCGTCGGGGAGCCTGGCGTAATCGCCGGCCATTCGGACCGCCAGCACCGCGAAAAGGAAGTTGAGGGTTCCGAAGAGAATCCACGCGACGACCGTGATCGGCCGCCCTCCCAGCTCGACGCGCAGGCCCGCCTTCGCGGCCGCCCACAAGAGAGTGATCAAGATTGCGACGGACGCATAGGCGCCTTGGACTCGTCGGAGCGGTCCGAATCGGCCAGGGGATCTGTCGGCCCGGTTCCCGCGAATCGCGCGGATCAACCAGACGAGCGGCACGAGAAGCGCTGGAAGAAGGTAGGCGGTGAAAATCGCTTCAACGAGCTGCTTGAGGAAGTTTGGCATTGCGTCGAGTATAAGAGAGCGTGATACTTCGCTTCATGAAAAATACGAATTGGCTGGGAAGGATGCTCCTCCTCGGGTTCTTCTGGGTTTTCTTTTTCGCGGCTGCATATGTCATGCTCGAGCCCCTCGGACTCTGGCACAGAATTCCGGCCGGCCTGGCCCGCGCGATCGACATCTTGACGGGCGCAGTGCTCGTTTTCGAGCTTTTCGGCCACCTCGGCCTGTCCGCGGCGGGCGCTCGATCCCTGAGATCCTGAATTCGTTTGAGCCCCTTGCATTTTTGCGGAAAGGGGGTTAAGTTTTAATGAATTCTTAAGGAGACGATATGCCGATCGGTCCCGCAGTCTTCCGACTCGCCAAGATTTCGATAATGATTCTCGTTGTCCTCTCGGCCGCAGCGGTCTCGGGGTACGAGGTGGAAACCGTTTCAAATGGCGGCGCCATCGCTGGAACCGTCAAGCTGGCCGGGAAGGCGCCGGCTCTCGCGCCCATCAAGACGACGAAAAATCAGGACTATTGCGGGGCGAGCATCGCGAACCCCCTCTACGAAACCGGGCCGGGCGGGGGGCTCGCGAACGTCGAGGTCTACATTAAAGAGATCGCGAAGGGGAAAGCGAAACCGACCCAGCCGGTCGTGCTGACGAATTCGCACTGCATGTTCAGCCCCCGGGTTCAGGGCGCTGTCATCGGGCAGCAGCTCAAGGTCGTGTCCGCCGATCCGATCCTCCACAACACGCATCCCCAGATCGCGGCTACGAATGCGACGCTCTACAACATCGCCCTTCCTTTCAAGGGTTTCTCCGTCATCAAGCCTCTTCCGACGAAGGCGGAGCTGCTCCGCGTCAAGTGCGACGTGCACGAATGGATGCGGGCGTGGATCGTGGAGCTCGATCATCCGTACTTTGCGACGACCGATAAGGCCGGGAAATTCGATCTCACCGACGTGCCGCCCGGGACCTACACCGTCGTTGCCTGGCACGAGGCGATGGGTGAGAAGACGGGAACGGTGACCGTGGCCGCTGGAAAGCCCGCGGTTTTGAATTTTGAGTTCACGGCCAAGTAACAGACTGTAGGAGGTGACCCATGGGTCGACTCGGGTTCAGGCTCGGTTCAGGACTCTGGCTTGCCGTGGCGCTGGCGCTCTTCAGCGCCCCCGCGTCGGGAATACCGGCCTTCGCTCGCAAGACCGGGCTCCGCTGCACGAGTTGCCATGAGTCGTGGCCCGTGCTGAGCGATTTCGGGCGCGCGTACCGAGATAACGGCTACCAGCTCCGCCTCGGGAAGGACGATCCCACGACCACGCCGCCGGGATACTGGCCCGTTGCGATCCGAATTACCCCCCACTACGAGTACAACACGGTGTCGAATCAGGATACCGACCAGGGCTTGAAGAACTTCAAGACGGGCGGCGTGGCGGACGGCGCCATGGACCTGCTGACCGCCGGCACGCTCACCAACAACGTGTCGTTTCTCGTCGTTCCCACCGGATTCGCCTCGGACGGCTCCGTCTCTCTCGAGTCGTACTGGGTCTACCTGACGCGATTCCTGTTCAAATCCGACTGGTTCAACGTTCGGGTCGGCAAGCACGAGGTCGACCTGCCGGTGTCGGCGCACCGCTCGATCAACCTGACGAACGGATACCTGATCTACGGCTACCATCCCGGGGCCGACTCCGATGCGGCGGCGCCCTTCGACATGGGAGCAAACCAGCGGGGAGTCGAGTTCAGCGGACACGACCGCGGCTCGATGACGCGCTACAACTTCACGGTTTTCAACGCGAACGACTCGAGCGCCTCGCGCAACGCCTTCGACTCGGCGTCGTTCTATGGCCACGTTCAGAAATACTGGCAGTTCGACTCGACGGCGGTCTCGGAGGCTGAAGTGGGCGCATTCGGGGCGTGGGCGAACTATCCGACCACTGCGTTCACCTCGGGTGGAGAGCCGATCGCGGGCGAGGGGGGGAATCTGAAGACCTCGTCGCGGTACGGCGCCGAGGCTCAGCTCTGGCTCATGCCGGCAGCCACCCCGCTGCATTTTGAGCTGGTCTACGCCCACGGCAGCGACGCGCGCGATCTTTACGGCGGAAACGCGAGCCGTGCCGGGACGTGGAACGGCGGATTTCTCGAGGTGATATGGGTCCCCGCCAAAGATCTGCTGCACTGGGGTCTTTTCGGCCGGTACGACCTGATCCGGAACTCAGATCAGCCGATTCCGGGAACGCCGAAGGACTTCGACGATCAGGACCAGCTGACCGGCGGGATCAAATATACGTTCAATTACAACAACCGGGCCGAGTACGCGCTTCACGCGGAGTACCAGACGAATCGAATGAAAAAGATTGCTTCCGACGGGTCCGATGTTCGCGCGAACACCGTTTTCGTCGGCATCGACTTCGCGTTTTGAGGAGGTACCGATGAATCGCTTTGGACAACGAATTTTCGGTCTTGCGATCGGGGCTCTCCTGGCGGGCTCGCTCGCCTTCGCCGCCGCCACCGCGGATTCCGGAGATCCGGGCCGCGGCAAGCTCGTGTATGAGCGGTATTGCATCTCCTGCCACGGCGATGCCGGGAACGGAGCGGGAGAGTATGCGGAATGGACCACACCCAAGCCGCGGGATTACCGGCAAGGCACGTTCAAGTGGCGGTCGACGCCCTCGGGATCTCTGCCGACCGACGCGGATCTCGAAAAAACCCTGAAGGGTGGGCTGTACGGGACGGCGATGCCGACCTGGTTTGCGATCGGCCACCGCTCGCGGATCGACGTGATCTCGTACATCAAGACTTTCTCCGATCGCTGGCAAAAGGAGAAACCGCAGCCTTCGATCACCATTCCTCCCGAGCCGGCCAACGACGCGGCTTCGATCCAGCGCGGGAAGGCTCTCTACGTGAAGTATCAGTGCGTTCAGTGCCACGGCGAGAAGGGCCAGGGGGACGGCCCGTCGGCGCACGAGCTCAAGGACGACTGGGGAAACCCCATCGTCCCCTACAACCTGACCGAGGGTCACATCAAGTGCGGGGACACCGCGAAAGATATCTATCGGGTCTTCATTACAGGGCTTTCCGGCACGCCGATGCCGTCCTACGCGGATTCCATCAACAAGGACGAGGCATGGGACCTGGCGCACTTCATCCTGAGCCTCGGTCCGCCTGGACCGCGACGAACAGAGGAGCAGGGACCTTAGGCGCGCCATGAATTCACCCGATTCAGAGCATGGCGGGGAGATCCATCGCTACGAAGTCTCTGGCATCGAGGAACGTCGCGGAAGAGTCCCGGCATGGCTCGCTGGAGTGATCATCGTGCTGGCCATCTGGATGGTTTACTACCTGGTTCGTTTCTGGACGCCTCCGGTCTGAGCTGAAGATCGATGTCGACGACGATGACCGAGACTGTCACGAGCGAATCCCGCGACAACCTGGTGGACCGCCGGATTGTCCTTCAATTTCTCCTTTCGGGGGCTTTCTGGCTCGTGTTCGCGCCGACGATCGGGGTCATTCTCTCCATCAAGTTCAATTACTACGATTTTCTCGGCGGAATTTCATGGCTGACCTGGGGGAGGCTGCGGCCGGTGCACGTGATGGGCGTCGTTTTCGGCGCGTTTACGACGACGATCTTCGGCCTGACGTACTACATGGTGCCGAGACTCTGCGGCGTCCGGATGTACAAAGAGAACTGGAGCCGATGGATTTTCTGGATGTGGAACCTGGGGTTCACGGCGGCCCTCATCTCGCTGCCGCTCGGCCAGAACCTCGGGATCGAGGCGGGCGAATTTCCGACCTGGGCGAACATTCTCGTGGAGATCGTCTTCGTCATGATCACGATCCAGGTGATCATGACGATCGTTCGCAGGAAAGAAAAGCTCATCTACGTCACGCTCTGGTACCTGACGGCGGCTTATGTATGGACGGCGTTTAACTACGCGTTCGGGCACTTCCTGCTCCCGTTTCATTTCGCCGGCATCAATAACGCCTCGATGCACGGCCTCTATATCCATTACGTGGTCGGCCTGTGGATCACGCCCGCCGGCCTTGCGGTGATCTACTACTTTCTCCCGCTCGCCGCGAAGCAGCCGCTGTACAGCCACCGGCTCTCACTCATCGGGTTCTGGTCGCTTGCATTCTTCTACCCCTTCGTGGGCACGCATCACTACATCTACAGTCCGATCCCGTACTGGACGCAGACCATCGCGATCGTTGCTTCGATGATGCTGATCATCCCGGTGTGGACAGTGATCCAGAATTTCTACGGGACAATGGTCGGAAACTGGAAGCGCTTCCAGGAGTCGTACACGGCGAAATTTCTGATCGTCGGGGCCCTCTTCTATCTGTTGGGCTGCTTCCAGGGATCGACGGAAGCGCTTCGCGAAGTCCAACGGCTGACCCACTTCACCGACTTCGTCATCGCCCACTCCCACCTGACGGTCTTCGGGACTTTCATCCTCTGGGTGACGGCCGGGCTCTACTACGTGATTCCGCGGGTCTCAGGGCGAGAGCTTTATTCAAGGAAACTGGCGCAGTGGCATTACTGGCTCACGGTCGGAGGCTTTTCGGTGATGGCGGCCACTCTCACGCTGCAGGGGCTTCTTCAGGGGACGATGCTGCAGGCGGGCGCCGATTTCGTCGATTCGATGGTCGCGATGAAGCCGTACTGGTTCACGCGAACCCTCGCCGGCGTGACGATGGACATCGGCGCGGTCCTCGGTATGTGGAATCTTTACCGTACCGCCGTGGAGGGAGCGCCGATCGAGAGCCCGGCGGGGGGCGCGGTGCTCGCGCCCGAGCCGCGGTGGACGTAGGCGTCATGAAGAGAATCGAACCGATCATCCTCATCGCGGCTCTCGGTTTCTATGCGCTCGCGATGACGAGCCAGGGCCTTCTGCCATGGTTGGAGAAAAAGACGACGCGGCCGGGAACGGTCCACACGATCACGGGCGCCACGATTCCTGCTCCGCACCGCACCGCGCTGGAGGAGAGCGGACGAAAGATCTATATCCGCGAAGGTTGCTGGTACTGCCATTCGCAGTACATTCGTCCGGTCAACCGCGACACGGACAAGTGGGGCCCCGTCTCACAGGCGGGAGAAATGGCTTTCGACCTGCCGCAGATGCTCGGTACGCGCCGAATCGGCCCGGAGCTCTCCCGGGAAGGGAACCGCCGCTCGGACGAGTGGCATTACGCCCACCACTGGAATCCGCGCGCGGTCGAGCCGGAATCGATCATGCCTTCGTTTCAATGGCTCTATCGCGACGACCCCGAGCACGATCACCGGGTGACGGAATTCATCAGGAAATTCGATGCGAATCAGGACGGCCGTGTGACGAAGAGCGAGCTCGACAAGAACGGCGACGGCAGCGTGACTCCGGACGAGCTGCCCCCGAATTGGAAAGATCTCGACGTCTGGCCTGTCGATTCCGACGGATCTGTGGGAGACGGGGTTGTCGACATGCACGACTATGGGCCCCGGCCGACGGAAGAGATGATCGGGGTGGATGCTTACCTGCAGAAGATCGGCACGTCGATCGGCGACTGGCGTGTCTGGGAGCCGTGGCCCACGAACGAACGGCCGGCTCCGACGGAGCCGCTGGCGCTGCGGGTCTCGCGCGGGAAAGCGACGTTCGAGAAGAAGTGCCAGGGGTGCCATGGCGTCTACGGCAACGGGCGGGTTTCCGCGGACGTCAAGAGCTCGTCGAATTTCAACGACGCGTACCATTTTCTGAACCCTCAACCCCGCAACTTCACGCTCGGAGTTTTCAAGAGCCGCACGACCCCTTCGGGCGCTCTCCCGCGCGACGAAGATATTTTTCGGACGATTACCCGCGGCGTCCGGAAGGGGCAGATCATGCCCGCGTGGGGAAACCCTGCAGGACGGCCATTTTCTTCCCGAGCAGGATCGGTGGGATCTCGTCGATTATGTCAAAACGTTCTCGGATCAATTCAAGGGAGCCGAGATTCCGTCCCCGATCACGATTCCGGTGCCTCCGTACCCCTCGGCCCGCTTGGCGCCCCCGAACGTTCTGGCCGAAGGGCGAAAGGTCTTCCGTGTCCTGCAATGCTGGGGCTGCCACGGAATGACGGGAAGAGGGGACGGGCCGTCAGCCGCCGCGCTCCTCGACGACTGGGAGGTCCCGATCCGGCCGTTCGACTTCACGACGGGGAATTTCAAATTCGGCGACTCGCCACGCGACGTCTATCGGACGTTCAACACCGGATTGAATGGAACGCCGATGCCGTCGTTCTACGACTCGATTCTATTTCCCCGGGAAGCCCTTTCCGACATGGGGCCGTTTCGGCAGGTCTACCGCGGCAAACCGGTGTTCTCGGAGCCCGACATCGAAGAGCTAAAGGCTTATGTCGCGACGATTCCCACTGCCGACGACCTGGCGAAAATGAGCGATCTGGAAAAGAACGCCCTTGCGGATTCTCGTCGATGGGCTCTCGTCTACTACGCCCTTTCGCTCTCCAGCTCGCCGAACTCGGCTCCCGTGCCGACAACGGCGGGATTTCCTGATCTTGCCGCGAGAAGGCGCTGAATGGACGTCACGATCTACCTGTTTTTCATGGCGCTCCTCATGGCGCTTGCGGCGTGGTGCGTTTTTCTCTGGGCTATCCGCGATGGGCAATTCGGGGACATCGAGGAATCGAAGTACCAGATCGTCCCAAAGCCCCAGGACGGAACGGGGCCGACCGCTCCCACGGGATGAGCGGCCTTCTTGCACCATAGCTTTCCGAGCAACGGCGATCTCGGCCTCGTGTTCTTCGCGGCGCTCCTCGGGGGAGTGCATTGTGCGGGAATGTGCGGTCCGTACGTCGCGATCTGCTCCTCCCGTCTGCTCGCGCCCGGTTCCTCCTCACGGAAGGTCCTGAATCTCCTGCGAGTCCTGTTCAACGCGGGCCGGATCACGACGTACGTCGCCATTGGCGTGCTGGCGGGAGCGTTCGGGCAAATCGCCGGGGCCGTGGGCCGTTCCCGCGGAGTTCCGGGCGTCGTCGCGCTTGCGGCGGGAATCCTGGCGATGGCGTTCGCTCTGTCCCTCGCCGGCGTGTTTCCCTCGGCGGAACGCGCCGCGGAGAGCCTGGGCCTCGCCCGCCTGCTCCGCGCGGGTACCCTGGAGGCGTTTCACGCGCCACCTTACCTGTCCGCCTTCCTGCTCGGAAACCTCCAGGGTCTCCTTCCCTGCGCTCTCGTCTATGGCGCCGCGAGCCGATCGGCGGCCGCGGCCTCGCCCGGGCGCGGCGCGCTCACGATGTTCGTCTTCGGCCTCGGCACGCTGCCGGCCCTCTTCGCTCTCACGTTCGCAGGGAGGGCCCTCCCCGGCTGGATGCGGTCCCGAAGAGGCGCGGCGGCGATCGTCGGAGTTCTCGGGGTCCTTCTGGTTCTTCGCGGGCTCGCGGGGCTGGGAGCGATTCCCCACGCTCGCTTCTGGTGATCCGGGTCTGCCATATGATTGATTCTCGATGGTTTCGGCCTTCCTGAGGCGCCTTGGATCCGGCCCGCCGCTCGTTCTCGATTCGGCGATGGGGACCGAGCTGGAACGGCGGGGAATGGATCTCGATCTCCCGCTGTGGTCGGCCCGGGCGCTTCTCGAAAAGCCGGATCTCGTGCGGGATATCCATCGCGACAACGTCGCCGCCGGCGCCGACATCCTCACGGCGAACACGTTTCGGACGCAGCGAGGGAACCTGCGCGCGGCGGGCATCGACGGGAATCGCGCGGAAGAGCTCACGCGATTGGCCGTGTCGCTGGCCCGGGAGGCCGCGGCCGAGTCGGGCAAGGAGGTCTTCGTGGCGGGTTCGGTCGCCCCGCTGGCCGACTGTTACCGGCCCGATCTGGTCGCGGATGACGCGACGCTCGACCGCGAGCACGCGGCGCACGTCGGAAACCTGCTCGCGTCGGGCGTCGACCTGATCCTCGTCGAGACGATGAACACCGTCCGCGAGGCCCGATCGGCGGCCGCGGCGGCCGGGGAGCGCGTCCCCGTCGTCGCCTCGTTCGTCACGAACGGGCGCGGCGCCCTCCTTTCGGGAGAGGACCTCGGGGACGCTGTCCGGTCGATCCTGGCGGTCCGGCCCGCGGCGGTCGGCGTGAATTGCGTGCCCTTCCGGGCGATCGGGGCGGAAGTCGGCCGTCTCTGCGGCCGCGGTTCCCGGAACTCCGATCGCGGCGTCCGGGAACACGCTCTCCGAACGGCCTTCCCCGCGCGAGTACGCGGAAACGGCGGTCGATTGGGCGGATCGGGGCGCCCGGATCCTGGGAGGGTGCTGCGGCACGACTCCGGCGCATGTCGCGGCGGTATGCCGGGTCGCGGCCGCGCAAGCCGGGAGTGTCCGGTGAGGATCTCGGACATCCGCCGGGAAGGGCCGGCGCGATTCGCGGCGACCGTGATCTGGGAGGACTCGGACCGCCCGCGACGCGAGGTTTACTTCGAAACGGACGACGAGCTCGGGAAGGACCTTCGCGAGGACCCGAACGTGTTTCTTTGCGCGGCGTATTTTCCCGCGATCCGACACGGCGAAAAGCGGCTGGCTCTGGAGGGAGCCGTCAGCCCGCGCCTGCGCGACGGTCTTCGGTCGGTCGCGGCCCTGTTTCGGAGCTGGTACGGCAGCGAAGGGCGGGACGAAGTGAGCGTCGAGCCCTCGCGGGGATTCGTGCCGACTCTTCCCCGGGTTCCGGCGCGAGCGGCCTCGTTCATTTCCGGGGGCATCGACTCGCTCTTCACGCTGCGGAAGAACCGCCTGGAGATTCCTCCGGACCATCCTGCTTCGATCCGGGATCTCCTCTGGATCGTGGGGCGCGAATTTCCGGGTGACGAGGATTCCCCCGACGCTCTCCGCCGGAGCCGGCGGATGCGGGAATTGCTCGGCGAGGTCGCGCGGGACTCCGGAGCGACGCTCGTTCCGGTTCGAACGAACATCCGTCTGCTCGATCCCGACCTCGTGTTCTTCGGCTACGAGTTTCAGGGCGCCTATATCGCGTCCGCCGCCCACGCGCTGGCTGCGCGGTTGAACGTCGTGTCCTTCTCCTCCGGCTGGGACATCGGACACCTGATCCCCTGGGGCACTCACCCGCTCGTCGACTCGAATTTCGCGACGGAGGGCGTCGACTTCCGGCACGAAGGCCTGCTGTACGGCCGCGCCGACAAGCTTCGCGCGATCGGGGACTGGGACGTCGGCATTCGATCCCTCGTCGTTTGCAACGAAGGCTCGACAGCCGACTCGGCGAATTGCGGGCGCTGCTATAAATGCATCGAGACGAAGACTCTTCTTCTCTCCGAAGGACTTCTCCCGCGTGCGGGGGAGTTCCCGGGCGACGTGACGCCCGCGATGATCGAGAGTCTGACGCTCGCCCCGAACCTGAGATCCTCCTTCGCCGAGTACTCGGGCTTCTGGGCCGCCATGCTGCCCGATCTCGAGGCGCGCGGGCGCTCGGACCTCGCCGCGGCGATCCGCGCGAAGCTCGACGACGCGCGACGACTGGAGGCCTGGCTTCGCGAGAGCGACTGGAAAGGAGTGCTCAAGCGAGCCGATCGACGCCTTTCCGGAGGCCTGGGACTTCGGGCGTTACGGGCGATCCGGGGACGCTAGCAGCGTCCCTCAGCGCGAAGCGTTGACGAACTTCGAGCCGTTCCAGGAGATCGCTTTTTTCGCAAAAGGGATCCTTGCTGGCCGAGCCGCAATAGTAAGGCTGGTCGCCGTAGTGGTAGGGATTCCGGAAGCTGAGCGAGCCGGAGGTGCCGAATCGGCCGTCGTAGGCGAGACAGGTCTGAAAGCAGGGGCCGCTGCGGCCGATGTGGTATCCCGAGGGAAGGCTCGAGGAGGCCGCCGTCTTGCAGCTCATCACGAGCATCCAGAGACTGCGCGCGTCACTGCAGGCGCCGGAGCAGAGAATCGAGGCAGAAGCTGCTCCCGCGACTAGAGTCACGGCACAAAGGACCCAGAGCTTTTTCATGACTTCTTCCTTTCGGCGCCATCGGCGCGGTTGTTGCATTCAGGACTGAATGACGGCGAATTATACTCCGGAAGAAATGGAGTCGCCCCGACCGTTCGTCCAGGTCGGAAGACTCTGGTTCGACGAGAGTTAGAGCCGCTCGGCGACCGCCGCCGCGAATTCTTTCGTTCCCGCCGACCCGCCCAGGTCCTTCGTCCGGATTCCCGCCGCGTAGGTCTCCTGGAGAGCGAATTCGATCCGGGTTGCGACCTCCGTGGCGCCGAGGTGGGACAGCATCATGACGGCGGAGAGCAGCATCGCGGTGGGATTGGCCAGGTTCTTCCCGGCGATGTCCGGCGCGGAGCCGTGGACGGCCTCGAACACGGCGAACTCCTCGCCGAGGTTCGCGCTTCCGACGATCCCGAGGCCTCCCACGAGCCCGGCGGCGAGGTCCGACACGATGTCGCCGTACAGGTTCTCGAGCAGGAGAACGTCGTAGGTTTCGGGGCGAAGCACGAGGTCCATGCAGAGGGCGTCGACGATCCGCTCGTCGGATCGGATCTCGGGATATTCGGTTGCGACGCGCCGGACGCATTCGAGGAAAAGCCCGTCGGAGAGCTTCATGATGTTTGCTTTGTGGATCGCGGTCACGCGCTTTCGGCCGCACCGCCGCGCGTATTCGAACGCGAATCTCGCGATCCGCGTCGAAGCCCGCTCGGTGATGATCTTGAGGGATTCCACGACGCCCGGCACGACGACGTGCTCGAGCCCGGAGTAGAGGTCTTCCGTGTTCTCCCGGACGATGATCAGATCGACGTCCCGAAAGCGCGAGGGGACGGTCGGGAAGTTCTTGACCGGGCGCAAGTTCGCGTACAGGTCGAGCGACTGTCGCAGCCGCACGTTGACGGACTTGAAGCCTCCTCCGACCGGAGTCGTGAGCGGTCCCTTCAGCGCCGTGCCGTTCCTCCGCACGGAGTCGAGAACGGACGCCGGCAGGGGATCGCCGTTCGCGCGGAGCGATTCGAGCCCCGCGCTGACCTCCTCGAACTCGACCGGCGCGCCCGCACGCTCGAGGATCTGGGTGACCGCGTCGGTGATTTCCGGCCCCACGCCATCGCCGCGGAGAAGCGTAACGATCTTTTTCGGTTCGTTCATCGGGTGTCCTTCGCAACGTCTTTCGAAATGGACGCAGCTCTCTTGCGCGGCAGGATCATCTTGACGCGTTTGATCGCCGTGCGCGTGGCGTCGAGCACGACGTATTCGGCCTGGCGGCCCCGCAGCCGGTCGCCCTTCCGGGGGATGCGCCCGAACCGCTGCAGGAGCAGGCCCGCGACCGTTTCCGCCTGGGCGTTGGGGTACGCAAGGCCGAAACGGTCCTCGAGCTCTTCGAGCCGGAACGCGCCGTCGAGAACATAGGTGAGGTCGTCGACCCGCGAAAATCCCGGCGACTCCTCGTCGTATTCGTCCTGGATGGACCCGAGCAGGGTTTCGATCGCGTCCTCGATCGTGACGAGGCCCGCCGTCCCCCCGTACTCGTCGATCACGATCGCCATGTGCTGCTTGCGCCGGCGCATTTCGCGAAAGAGCTCCTCGACGCGCTTGAATTCCGGCACGAGATAGGGAGCCTCGGTGTACTTCTCGGGACGGAACGTCTTTTCCTGCTCGTCCGTCAGATCGAAGAGGTCTTTGGCCTTCAGAATGCCGACGACGTTGTCCAGAGTATCGCGGTAGACGGGGACGCGGGAGAACTTGTTCGTCGCCAGGAGGCTGCGAACCTCCGCGAACGAAGCGCCCTCGGCGATCGCGACGACCCTCGGCCGCGGGACCATCACCTCGGAAACGCGCCGCTCCCCGAATTCGAGGACGCGAACCATGCGTTCCCGCTCCTCGCTGTGGATGAGGCCTTCCGCGTGCCCGAGGTTGATGACCGCTTTCATTTCCTCTTCGGTCATCGCGGGATGGCTCTGCGGAAAGCCGAGGAGCTTCACGAGGCGCTGGACGAGGTAGATGACGACCGTCGCGATCGGCCCGACGATTCTCGAGAAGATTTCGAACGGCCGGGCGATCGCGAGCGCAACCCTCGAGGGGGACGCCGCGGCCAGCGATTTCGGCGCCATTTCGCCGAGCGAGAAGAGCAACAGCGTCGACGCGAGGACGGCGATCGCGATTCCGCTGCGCGGCCCGAAATAGGCGCCCGCGGCGACGGTCGCCACGGCCGAGGCCGCGGAGTTCGCGAGGTTCTGCCCGATCAGCGCGGCCGACAGCAGTCGGGTGGGAGACGCTTTGAGCCGCTCGATCGTCTCGGTCCCTCGAACGGAACGGTCGCGCATCCGCGCCAGCTCGATCCGGCCCAGGGCCACGAGAGCGGTCTCGGAGGCGGCGAAGAACGCCGAAACGAGAAGGAAGAAGAAGAAGAGGAGCATGAGCAGCGACGTTCCCGCGGGGATCATGGAATTCTCACTTCCTGAAGGCTCTCCACGATCGGCCGATCCGCTTCCCGGCATTGTCGCCGGATCCAGATCGCGGATCGGCTGCCATCGCCATTCGACCGCCGCACGGAGAGGGTCTTCGTCGATTTCGCAAAGATACGCGAGCAGGAGCACGGTTCTTCTCGGGATACGCGTGGTAAGCGAACCGGAAAGGCCGGAACCGGGAAATCTCGAGGCCGAGCTCTTCGCGGAGCTCGCGAACGAGAGCCGCTTCGGGCGATTCTCCCGGCTCGACCTTGCCGCCGGGAAATTCCCAGAGCCCGGCGAGATGCGCGCCGGCCGGCCGCCGCGAGAGCAGCACCCGGCCGTCCCGGACCAGAATTCCGGCGGCGACGAGCAGCGGCGGCGCGGGCGCCTCTCTCAACTCGATTCCGCGCAGAGGCGGCGGACCGCGGCCGCCGCCTGAGCCGAGGCCGCCGGGTGCCGCGAGTCGGCGAGCCGCTGGAGAACGGGGCAGCAGGTCGGCGCGGGAGCGGGACTCCGCAACCGCAGCGGCGTTCCGGCGAGAGCCCCGCCGGACCGGCGCGGGCGAGCGGAGTGTCGCGAAGCCGCCGCCTCCATTCAGAGGCGCGCATCCCGAGCAGATCGGACAGTTCCGGAGGTCGGCGCTCCAGCGGAGCCGTCTCGATCGCCTGGTTGTAAGGGCAGACTTCCTGGCAGACGTCGCAGCCGAACACCCAGCCGCCGAGGCGCGAGACGATCTCTTCCGGGATCGCGGACCGCTGCTCGATCGTCCAATAGGAGACGACAGCGCTTCGCGTCGAGAACACCGGGCCGCAGGAAAGCCGAAGTCGGGCATGCGTCGAGACACCTCGTGCACGAGCCGCAGCGCTCGTCGACGGGAGCGTCGGCGGGAAGCTCGGCGTCGGTCAGGATCTCGCAAAGGAGAAAGTAACTCCCCTCGTCGTTGAGAACCATCCCGTTCTTGCCGATCCACCCGATCCCGGCCGCGGCGGCAAAGTCTCTCTCCGCGAGCGGCGCGGAGTCGACGCACACGCGGTGCCTCATCGCCGTTCCGGTCTCCGCTTTCCACGCCTTGACGAGCGACTCGCATTTCGCGCGGAGCGTGCGGTGGTAGTCCTCCGCGAGGGCGTAGCGCGCCGTCCGGGTCCCGTCGGCCGCCGCCGGATCGGCCGAGGAGTAGGGCGCCGCCAGGACGACGACCGACCGGGCTCCCGCGAGCAGGGCCCGGGGGTCGCTCCGGAGCTCGCGCGTCTTCTCGAGATAAGCCATCGAGCCGTGCCGCCCCTCCGAAATCCATTGCCGGAACTCGGAATCGTGAGGAGGCGGCGCTGCGCGGGCGATCCCGATCCGGGAAAAACCTCTTGCTTTTGCAAGGCTTTCGAGCATTTCCCGGACCGGCCGCGACATCGAGCGGATGCTATCATTCCGCATGACCGAGCCCCGGCCCCCGCGAGTTTTCACGATCGTCGTCGGCGCTCTTCTGGCCTATCTCCTCTGGCGGATTCTCTCCCCGTTTCTCGCTCCGATTCTCTGGGCCGCCGTCCTCGCTTTCGTGCTGGCACCCGGGCATCGATGGTTGTTGCGCCGGGTGGGAAATCCGAATGTCGCGGCCATGCTGGCGACCGCACTCGCGCTCTTTCTCGTGGTCGTTCCGGCGGTGCTGCTGACCCTCGCCCTGATTTCCCAGGGGGCGCATCTCTATTCCCTGGCATCCTCTTTCGTCACGCGCCACCAGGTGGCCTCGGTTTCCGATTTCATCCAGATGCCTTCGATCCGACGATTCGCCGACCGGGTTTCCGCGATCCTCCCCCTCACGGCGGAAGACCTTCGCGGGTGGGCGGAGACGAACCTCAAGACGGTCGCGGGCCGCATCGGCGGATTCCTTTCGCAGCTCGCCGTCGGAGTGCTCGGATTCGTGGCCTCGTTCCTGATCATGCTGTTTACGCTCTTTTTTCTGTTCCGGGACGGCGAGGGCCTCTGGCGGCGACTCGTCGACGCGATCCCGCTCGAGAGGTCGCGGACCGCTTTCCTCGTTCGCCGCCTCGACTCGGTTCTCCAGGCGGTGCTCGCGGGCACCCTGCTCACGGCGCTTCTCCAGGGAATCCTCGGCGGAATCGGCTTTGCCATCTTCGGCCTCCCGTCTCCGGTCGTCTTCGGAGCGATGATGGCGGTCCTCTCCCTGCTGCCGATCGGCGGCACGGCGTTCGTCTGGCTCCCGGCCGCCCTCGCCCTTCTCGCGCAGGGCCACCTGGCTCGCGGCGTCGGACTGGCGGCGTGGGGGATTCTCATCGTCGGGCTCGCGGACAACTGGTTCAAGCCGATGATCATTTCGGGGCGTTCGGATCTGAACACGCTCCCCGTGTTCTTCGGAGTTCTCGGCGGCCTCGCCGCCTTCGGATTCCTCGGGCTCTTCATCGGGCCGCTCGTCGTCGCGCTCGGGATCACGGCGTGGGAGACCGCGACGGCCCGGCCGGCGCCGGATTGATGGGGCCCGGCGGCTCGCGTATATTCGGCTTCCCAATGTCGGAAAAGCAAGGTGATGCGGAGATCGAGGGCGCGATCGCCGATGAAATTCGCAGCGGGATCGACGAGACTCCGGGTTCCTCGGCGTCGATGTTCCCGCCGGGAGTCTGGGATCGCGCCGATCGCTTCGTCGTGCCGTCGGTCGAGCCCGGCGCGTCGTTTCCCCGGATCAAGAAGCTTCTGCTTCGGATCCTTCGCGTGGCGACTCGAAGTCAGGGAACGTTCAACACGATCGTCCTCGAGGGAATGCGCCAGCTCGATGAAAACGTTGCGGCGGTCGACCGGGAGAACGCGCGGCGCTCGCGCGTCTTCGCGCAGCTCCGGGACGAATCGGCGCGGCTCCGGCGGGACCTCGAGAGAATCGGCCACGATTACGACATCATCCAGGCGCGGCTCTCGGCCGCGGAGCGGCCCGCGCCGGCGCGACGCCCGGCGGCGGATGCCGCGCCGCCGGCGGGCGGGTTCCCGGACGGCTTCTACCTTCGGTTCGAAGAAGTCTTTCGCGGGCCCGAAGACGAGATCCGGAGCCGTCAGAGGGCCTACGTCGATTCGTTTCGATCCGCGCCGGGCCCCGTCCTCGATTGCGGCTGCGGCCGCGGAGAATTCCTCGGCGTCTTGAAGGAATCGGGCATCGAGTCCTACGGCGTCGACTCCAATCCTGTCGCCGTCGAAATGGCCCGAGCGCGGGGAGTCGAGGCGCGCGCGGATGACGCGTTCGAGCACCTCCGCGCGATCGAAGGCAAGCTCGGAGGAGTTTCGGCCCTGCAGTTCGTGGAGCACCTCGTTCCGGAGGCAGTCTACGAGTTCCTCGGGTTGTGCCGGCGCGCCCTGTCGCCGGGAGGGCGGCTGTTGCTCGAGACGATCAATCCTGATTCCGTCTACGCGCTGCGCGCCTTCCGCCTCGATCCCACTCACCGGTGGCCGGTTCCGGCGGCGACACTCGATCTCATGGCGCGCGAGGTCGGTTTCGAGCAGCGCGAGATCCGCTGGCTCTCGCCCGTTCCTCGCGAAGAGGTTCTCGAGGAACGCTCGGACAACGACCGCAAGGTGAATCGCTGGCTCTTCGGCCCGCAGGACTACGCTCTCCTGGCGGTCCGGCCGGTTTCATGAAGCGTCCGCGCGTTGTCGTCGCCGCCGTTCAGTCGCCGTTTCTCTCCGGCGGAGCCGAGAAGCATGTCGACCGGCTGACCGAAGAGCTTCAGGCGCGGGGCGTCGACGCCGAGAAGGTCACGATCCCGTTTTTCGAGAACACTCACTTCGAAGCCGTGCAGAGCGCGCTCGCGTGGAGGCTCGGGGACTTCGAGCGGTTCGGGGGCGGCAAGGTCGACGCGCTGATCGCGACGCGTTTTCCGAGCTATCTCGCGCGCCATCGGCGCAAGGTCGTGTGGCTCATCCATCAGTACCGCGTCGTGTACGACCAGTTCGGAACCCCGTACAGCGACTTCACCGGCTCCCCGGAGGACCGCCGCATCCGGGAGATGGTCCGCCACATGGACACGCGGAGCCTTTCGGAGGCGAGGAGAGTTTTTGCGAACTCGCGCAACGTCGCGGAGCGGCTGAAGAAATACAACGGCGTGGCGAGCGAAGCGCTGTACCACCCGCCGCCGCTGGCCGGCCGGTACCGTGTTGCGGCCCCGGGGGAGTCGTGTCTCTGGGTCGGGCGGCTGGAGCGATGGAAGCGCCCGGGCCTCGCGATCGGAGCGCTCGCCCACGCGGCGCGCGCGAAACTGAGAGTCGTCGGGGACGGGCCGGAGCTCGGCGCCCTGCGCGCGTATGCCCGCAGCCTCGGCGTGGAGGCCCGCTGCGAATTCCTGGGCCGGGTCTCGGACGACGACCTCCTCGAGCTCTTTTCCCGCGCGCGGCTCGTGCTCGCGACAGCCGCCGACGAAGACTACGGCTACGTCCCGCTGGAAGCGTACCTGTCGGGCAAGGCGGTCGTCACAGTTTCCGACGCGGGGGGACCGCTGGAGTTCGTCCGGAACGAAGAGTCGGGTTACGTCGCGGAGCCGACGCCGGAGGCCCTCGGCGCGGTGCTCGATCGCGTCTGGGACCGTCCGGCGGAGCACGCGCGGATGGCCGACCGTGGGCGGGCGGAGGTCGAAAAGATCAGCTGGGACCACGTCATCGATTCCCTCCTCGGCGCGGCGGGGCTGTGAAGCTTCCGGAAGTGGACGCCCGGCTCGCCCGGGAGATCGGGAAGGCGCTCGGGGAGCTCGGGGGCCGGCGGGACGATCCGTGGATCGGCAGGCTCGCGAGGGCGCTCCGGGAGTTCCTGCCTCCTTCAGAGCGCGCGGCGGGATCGAAGCGCGGCGCGGGCGGAGAGAAGCCCGGCGAGGATCCCGTCTTCGAATTGAAACGCGGCGTGTGAAGCGAGCCGGGGATGGTCGTGGGGCTGCAGGAGGTCGTCCTCGACGAGCGCAGGGTCGATTCGCCGGGCGAGCTCCGCGATTTTCCTGCGCTGCCCGGCGATGAGCTCTTCGAGGATTGAGTCCGCGCTTTCTCCGCTCATCGCGGAGAGGAGGGCTTCCGGGACGCGTCGATGATTCCCCGCGCCTTCGCGGCGAATTCCGGGGCCGGCATGAACCCGACGATCTGCCCGGCGATGCCCCCCGACGGAGTCAGAAACAGGAGCGTCGGGAATCCGTCGACGCCGTAGCGCTCGGCCAGGGCGGCTCCCTCGCGCTCCGCGTCGACCCGGACGTAGACGACCCTCGACAGCTGCGCGGCGACGGCCGGCTCGGGATAGACCTCGCGTTCGAGCTTGCGGCACCAGCCGCACCAGTCGGTCGTGAAGTCGACGAGCAGCAACGTTCCCCGCCGGGAGGCGAGGCGCTCGGCCCGGTCGAACGGAGTGCGCAATTCGTCGTTTGTGAGACCCGCGAGACACAACACCAGGACGGCGGCGAGCGTCGTTGCGGAGAGGGTTCGCGTCACGAAATCACGATAACACGGTTGCGGCCCTCCTCCTTCGCCCGGTAGAGGGCCGTGTCCGCGCGTTCCAGCACCGATTCGATTCGTTCCCCCGGCTGAATCTCCGTCACGCCGATCGACACCGTGAGGGAGAGCGTCCGGTCCTCCCAGAGGAGCGGCTCGCCCTCGAGGCGCCCGCGGATGCGCTCGCAGACGACCTGGGCCGCCGCGGCCCGCGTTTCCGGAAAGAACGCGCCGAACTCTTCGCCGCCGCGCCTGCCACAAAGGTCCTGTTCTCGAAGCCCGGCCTGGAGGATCTTCGCGAACCGCCGGATCGCTTCGTCTCCGGCCGCATGACCGGAACGGTCGTTCAGCTCCTTGAAACGGTCCAGGTCGAACACGGCGACCGAAAGCGCCCGGCGATAACGGCCCGCTCGGGTGATCTCGTTCTGGAGGCGGGCGTCGAAATACCGGCGGGCGAAGAGATTGGAAAGGCCGTCCCGGGCTGCGAGCCGGAAGTTCCGTTCGGAAGACACCGCGCTCGTCAGGGAACGATAGATCGCGCGCAGGCGGTCGATGTCCGACGCGGAGAGCGGCGCGCCGAACTCCAGCTCCCAGTAACCGACCGGATGGCTTCCCGCGTAGAGCGGGAGATGAGAACTTCTTCTGTCCGCGCGAGGGAAACTGCAAGTGGAGGGGAGCGAAGGAGTGCGCGGTTTCCGTTCCGGTGAGGCGGTCGAGTTGCTCGCGCTGGAAATTGGATCGGATCCGCGGGTGCGATACGGCGGGCCGGGGCGGAGAGGCGGCGTCCTCCGCCGGGGACTCCCAGATTTCCCTCACCCGGTCGTCTTCGTCGAAGAGAAAGAGCTCGAATTTTTCCAGCGGGCCGAGCCGGGTCATCGCGTCGTGGGCGCATGCCGCGATGCCGGCGACGTCGGAGGCCTCCGCGAACGCGTGCGCGAGATTCTCCATTTCGCGAAACCGTTCGCTGGCCCGGCGCTCGCGTCGGCGGGAGCGCAGGAGCCCGATTCCGAAAAACGCCGCCAGGAGCGCGAGGGCGCCCTCGAGGATCGGAACGGGGGGCTGCAGGCCGCCGGCGGTCATAAAAAAAAAGGGCGCGACGAGCGCGCCCTTTTCTCCCGTGAAAGGTGGCTTACTTCGAGGTGGTGGCCGTCGTCGCGGTCGTCGTGGTCGCGGTCGACGTGGTCTCCATGCCCGTGGCGGCCGGAGTCTCGGTGCTGGTGGACATCGTCGTGGTCGTCGTCGTCGCCGTCGAACCGGTGTCTTCCACGACCTTCGGCTGCTCGGTCGTGGTCGTCGTGGTCGTCGTGTCGGTCGAGGACTCTTCCGCCTTCTTGCAGCCGCCGAGGAACAACACAGCGGAGGCGGTGGCGGCCATCAGGAACAGGGCAAGGGACTTCTTCATCGGTCGATCTCCTTCTCAATAAATCGAAATTCGAATTTTTCGAAATTCGTCAGTAACCCCCGGTAACTCTCCCGTATAAGACCCCCGTAATCATACATGAACCCCGAATGCTGTCAACCGATTCCATACGCTTCGATCGGGTTTGCGAAAAGGGTGCCAATCGGGTTAGCCTAATGAGTTTTCGCGGCCGGGTTGGCTCGCGACCGAAGGGAAGTGACGGTGTTCGAAGGCCTCGGCGACCGCCTCCAGCGGGTCTTCAAGGACCTGCGGGGAGAGGGGACTCTCAACGACTTTCACCTGGAGACGGCTCTCCGGGAGATACGGCTTTCGCTGCTCGAAGCCGACGTTTCACTGCCCGTCGTCAAGTCTTTCCTCGCAAAGTCAAAGAAGAGGCCGCGGGGCAGAAGGTGACGACCGCTCTCTCCCCGGCCCAGGAAGTCACGCGAATCGTTCGCGACCAGCTGGTCGCGCTCCTGGGCGGCGCCCAGGCCGATCTGGATTCGAAGGCGAGGCCTCTCTCGATCCTGCTCGTGGGTCTCCAGGGCTCCGGCAAGACAACGACGGCCGCGAAGCTCGCGAGGCTGCTGAAGGAGAATCGAGCGCGATATCCGTTGCTCGTGCCGTGCGATCTCGCGCGGCCGGCGGCGGTTTCCCAGCTCCAGACTCTGGGCAAGAAGATCGGAGTTCCGGTCTTCGATCCGGCCGGCCGCGGCGATCCCGTCCTCGTCGCGAAGGACGCCGCGCGAGAAGCGTCCTTGACCGGCCGGGACGTCGTTCTGTACGACACGGCGGGTCGCTTGCACATCGACGACGACCTGATGCTCGAAGTGTCCCGGGTTCGCGACGCCGTGCGGCCGCAGGAGATCCTCTTCGTTGCCGACGCGATGACGGGCCAGGACGCGGTACGGTCGGCGGCGGCTTTCCACGAGAAGCTGACCCTGACCGGAATCGTCTTCACGAAGACCGACGGCGACTCGCGGGGCGGCGCCGCCCTGTCGATCGTGAGCACCGTCGGCCGTCCGATCAAGTTCGTCGGGACCGGCGAAAAGCTCGAGGACCTGGAGCCTTTTCACCCGGACCGGATGGCGTCGCGAATTCTCGGCATGGGCGACATGCTCTCCCTGATCGAGAAAGTCGAACAGACGATCGACGTCGAAGACGCCCGCCGCATGGCTCGAAAGGCGGGCGCGGGGGAGTTCACGCTCGAGGATCTCCGCGACCAGCTCCGGTCGATGAAGAAGATGGGTTCGATCTCGCAGGTGCTCGATTTCCTTCCGAAAGTCGGGCCCTTCCGCCAGATGCCGTCCCCCTCGGAGCTGGATCCCAGATCCCTCGTGAGAATCGAAGCGATCGTGGATTCGATGACTCCGGAGGAACGGCGATATCCCCAGATCGTCAACGGCAGCCGCCGGAAGCGCATCGCGAAGGGCTCGGGGACGAAAGTGGAAGACATCAACCGGCTGCTCAAGCAGCACGCGCAGATGAAAAAATTGATGAAGTCGATGAAGGGCCTCGGCCGCGGACTGAGGGCGCAGGACCTCAAAAACCTTTCCTTCCCCGGCGCGAGGTAAGAGAATTTCGAATCAAGGAGAAAGCATGTTGAAGATCCGTCTCCGTCGAACCGGAACCCGAAATCGTCCCTACTACCGCATCGTCGTCTCGGGCTCGCGACGCACCCCCGGCTCCGAAATCGTGGAAGAGCTCGGGTTCTACGACGCGGTGCCGAACCCTCCCGTCGTGTCGTTCAACCGGGAACGCGCGCGCGACTGGATCGCGAAGGGAGCCCGGCCGTCGACGACGATTCGCTCGCTCCTGGACCGGAAAGAAGCGGTTTCGTGAAGGAGCTGGTCGAAACCGTCGCGCGCGCGCTCGCGATGCAGCCCGAATCGGTCGCCGTTCTGGAATCCGAGGAGGGAGACACGACGACCGTCGATCTGAGTCTCGCCTCCGAGGATCTCGGCCGAATCATCGGCCGGGAGGGCCGCACGGCCCGTGCCCTGCGCGCGCTCGCCTCGGCGGCCGGCCGGAAGCAGAACCGGCGTGTCGTTGTCCGCATCCGAAGCTGAAGGAAAGCTGCGGGTCGGCGCGATCAAACGGCCCCACGGCCTGAGGGGCGAGATCGCGGTGGAGCCTCTCGGCGACTTTCCGGAGCGGCTCGAGCCCGGCTCCCGGTTGACCGCCCGGACCGGCGACCGAGAGCGGGCGCTGACGGTCGCCAGCGCGCGCCGCCACGGCACGCACGTGCTCCTTCGATTCGAGGGCTTCGAGACGTTCGAAGCCGCGGACGCGCTGAAGGGAGGCGATCTCTACGCCGACCGGGCGCTGCTGACCCCTCCCTCGCCGGATTTCCTCTTCGACGACGAGGTCCCGCGGTTTCTCTGCGTTTCGGTCGCGGGGGAGCCGCTCGGGCGGGCCGTCGCGTTCGAGCGGTTCGGCGAGAACTGCTGCCTGCGCGTCGAAAGGGCCGGCAAGGCCGTGCTCGTTCCCTTCACGCATCCGATCGTGCGCGAAATCTCGCGAGATCGCGGCGTCATCGTGCTCGACCCTCCCGAGGGTCTTTTCGAGCTCTGAAACGAATTGCGATTCGACGTCCTCACGATCTTTCCGCGTTTCTTCGACTCTCCTCTGTCGGAGAGTCTCCTCGGCAAGGCGAGGGAAAAGAAGATCGTGGAGGTCTTCGTCCACGACATTCGCGCCTTCTCGGCCGACCCTCATCGAAAGGTGGACGACGAGGCGTTCGGAGGAGGTCCGGGGATGGTGATGATGGCTCCCGTCGTCGCCGGCGCGATCGAGGCCGTGAGGGATCTGCCGGGAGTCGAGCGGGGAAAGACGATCCTGCTGAGTCCCGCGGGACGGACGTTCGACCACGCGCTCGCGCGCGAGGTCTCTTCCTTCGGCCGCTCGATCCTCGTGTGCGGGCGCTACGAGGGGATCGACCATCGAGTCGCGGAGGCCGGCCTCTACGACCTGGAGATCTCTCTCGGTGACTTCGTCCTCTCCGGAGGGGAGGTCGCGGCCCTCGCGGTCATCGAGGCTTCCGCCCGGCTGGCGCCCGGGTTCGTAAAGGAGATCGGGTCGGTCGAGAACGATTCGTTCTACGGCGGCCTGCTCGACTACCCTCACTACACGCGCCCGCGCGAATGGCGCGGCCTGCCGGTGCCGGAGGTCCTCCTCTCGGGACATCACGAGGAGATTCGAAAATGGCGGCAACGGCGGGCCGAAGAGATGACCCGCGAGCGCCGGCCCGATCTGCTGAGCCGCGCCGGGGACGAGCCGTCGAAGGATTGAGAAGCTACCGGTTTGCCTCGCGGGGAGCGGTTCTCGTATAATCCTCCGCCGAAAGGGCTTTCCGGGAGCGATTTCTCTCGAAAGTCAGCGATTTACGTTAGGAGCGCATCATGACAGACATTCTGCGCGAGGCAGAGAAGCTTTCGCTTCGCGGCGATCGTCCGGCGTTCGGGCCGGGCGATAGCGTCCGCGTTCACGTGAAGGTGAAAGAAGGGGAGAAGGAGCGGATCCAGGTTTTCGCGGGCATCGTGATCGCCCGCCGCGGGGGCGGATCGCGCGAGACCTTTACCGTTCGCAAGATTTCGGGTGGCGTCGGGGTGGAGCGAGTGTTCCCCCTTCACTCGCCGATGATCGAACGTGTGGACGTCGATCGCCGCGGCGAGGTCAGGCGGGCCAAGCTCTACTATTTGAGGGATTTGAAGGGCAAGGCTGCTCGAATTGAGGAAAAGCGCGCCGACTGAGCGCGCCCGCGCAGGCACGGCGGCCGATACCTGGATGGCCGCACTGTTCGCCGAGCTCGGGCGGCTGACATTGCTCTCCGAGCCGGAGAAGATGCTCCGCGACCGCGGTTTCCGGTGGATCGCCGGAACGGATGAAGTCGGCCGCGGCTGCCTCGCAGGGCCGGTCGTCGCCGCTGCCGTCATTCTTCCGGAAGGTTTCTGGTGGCCCGGCATCGACGACTCCAAGAAGCTCGATGCCGGCGAAAGGTTCGAGATCGCCGACGAGCTGCGCCGCCGGTCGGTCGCCTACGCGATTTCGGTCGTGTCCGTCCGGGAAATCGAGGACACCGACATCCGGCTCGCATCGCTTGCCGCGATGCGCCGCGCGCTCGAGGCGCTCGACCCGGGGCCGGAAATCGTCCTTTCGGACGCCTTCGCCGTTCCGGGATTCGCGAAGCCCCAGGTCCCGATCGTGCACGGCGACGCGTGCTCGATTTCGATTGCCGCCGCCTCGATTCTCGCGAAGGTCCATCGCGACCAGCTCATGGATGATCTCGCGCTTCGCTACCCCGCGTACGCGTTCGAGAAGCACAAGGGGTACGCGGTCGCGGAGCACCGGGAAGCCCTTCTGAGGGTCGGGCCCTGTCCCGAGCACCGCATGACCTTCCGCGGAGTCCTGCCCGAGGCGGAGCTCTGCTGATGGCGATCAAGAGGGACGTCGCCCTGGCGGCCGCCGACAAGCTCGTGGCCCGGGGAAAATACGATGCCGCGCTCAAGGAATACGGTCACCTCCTCGAAGAGAATCCCAACGACGTTCTCGTTCTCAACAAAATGGGCGACATTTGCGTGCTGCTGAACCGGCCGGCCGACTCGATCGGCTTTTTCGCGAAGATCGCGGACCGCTACACGCGAGACGGCTTCTTCCTCAAGGCGATCGCGATCTACAAGAAGATCAACAAGCTGGATCCCTCGAAGCTCGACATCTACGGAGCGCTCGCCGATCTCTACCACAAACAGGGACTCGTGCCGGAGGCCCGCGCGCAATACCAGGTTCTCGCCGACCACTACCTGAAACAGAACCAGACGAGCGAGGCTGTCGCCGTCTACCGGAAGATGGCCGCCGTGGACCCGAACGACATCAAGGTGCCGGTTCGCCTCGCCGATCTCCTCACGGCCGTCGGGCAGACGGACCAGGCGCTGATGCAATACGCCGTCGTCGGATCGATGCTCGTCAAACGCGGCGCTCTCGACGAGGCGGTCGCCGTGTACCAGAAGGCGCTGAAGATCCGTCCCGGCGACAAGAAAACCCTTCGCGACCTCGTTCGGTCGATGCTCGAGCACAAGGACGCCGAAGCGGCGGTGCTCCTTCTCAAAGCGCAGCCCCGCGACGCGGAAACGATGTCTCTGCTCGCGGAGTCGCTCGCCGCGACGGGCCGACGGGAAGAAGCGCGCCAGGCGGCCGAGGGCGCGATCGCGTTCGATCCCGCCCACGAAGGAGCCCGGCACTTCCTCGCGCGCGCCGCAATCGAACGAAGCGACCCCTCCGCGGCTTTTGATGCGCTGCGGCCGATCATCGATCACGCCGTGAGGATGGGCGAAGTCAAACGGGCCATCGGGGAGCTCGCGCCGATCGCCTCGCTCGCCCCGGGTTTCGCACCGGTCCAGGAAAAGCTCCTGGAGCTCTTCCGGCTCGGGGACGACCGCGCTGGCGCCGTCGAGTCCCTGCTCGCTCTCGCGCGAATCGCGGATGCGAAGGGGGACTCGGTCTCGTCGGCCGCGCACCGCCGCCAGATCCTCGAGGTCGATCCGGAGAACCCCGAGGCTCGCGCTTTTCTCCGGCCCGCGGCGTCCGCGCCGGCCCCACCGCCGCCCGCTCCGGGACCAGTTCCCGCTGCCGCTCCTCCACCTCCACCTCCGCCTCCGTCCGCTGCCTGGACTCCCGAGACCCCGTCTCCGTGGGGGCCGGCCGCGACGCCTCCGGCGGCGGAATCGGCCGGCGATCTCATGCTGCTCGACCTGGACGACTCTCTTCTCGCCGACCCGGGCGCGACGCCGCCTTCGTCGCTGACCGACTGGGGGCCGCGTTCCGTTCCCATGGCGTCTCCTGTTCGTCCGATCGCTCCGCCGCGGCCCTCCTCGGTGCCCGATTCCCCGTCGCTCGACGACACCGCGATGCGCCGGAAGGCCGCCGACGAAGCGCAGTGGAGGGACTCGATCACCGAAGCCGAGGTGTTCGTGAAATACGGCCTCCTCGAGAAAGCGGTCGAAAAGTACCGCGCGATGCTGCGACGTCGGAAAGACGCCGTCGATGTCCGGCGCCGTTACGTGGAGCTCCTCGCGGAGTCGAACTCGCCCGCCCTCCTGGAGGAGGCCGCGACGCTGGCCGGCGAATACCGGCGCCTCGACCGGCCGGAAGAGGCGGAAAAGGTTCTCGAGCGCTTTCTCCCCGCCGTCCCCGAGCCGCCCGCGGCCGCGCTTCTCCGCGCCGGAAGACGCGCTCGAATTCGACGATTTTTCGACCGGTCCGCAGCCGATCGCGGCGCCCGTTCCGCTCGCTCCGCCCGAGACCGTCCTGCCGCCGCTCCCGGCGGAGCCCGCTCCGGGGCTCTCGTTTCCCGAGAGTGTTCCCGCGACGCCGTCGGTCTCGCCGGTCGACCTCGAGTTCGCTTTCGAGAAAGGGCTCGGCCGGGCGCTCGACGACGAGATGTCGAAGTTTTCGACGACTCTTTCCGAACCCCCGCCGCCGGCGGCGCCGGTCGACGAGATGTCGCTGTTTTCCGACGAGCAGCGGTTTTTCAACCTCGCGGCGGAACTGGAAAAGGAGCTCGAGGACGAGGAGCAGGCGCCGAGCTCGCCGGTCGTCCAGGGATCGGGAGAAGAGGTCTCGCTGGAGGAAATCTTCCGCGAATTCAAGCGCGGGGTCGAGCAGCAGCTGAGCCCGGAGGACTACGAGACCCACTACAACCTGGGCATCGCCTACAAGGAGATGGGCCTTCTCGACGAAGCGCTCGGCGAGTTCCAGATCGCGGCGAAAGATCCCGCGCGGGCCGTGGAATGCTGCAGCATGCTGGGCCTTTGCTTCGTGGAAAAGGGCCTGCCTCAACTCGCCATCCAGTGGTTCCAGAAGGGCCTCGAGTCCCCGGCGATCACGCCCGAGGAGAAGCGCGGCCTGAGCTACGACCTCGCTTCCCTCCACGAGCAGAACGGCGACGCCGAACGCGCTTACCGCCTCTACCTCGAGATCTACGGGGAAAACACGAACTACCGCGACGTCGCCGATCGGGTGAAGAGCCTGGAAAACGCGCTCGGGCGCTGACGGGCTTCCGACTTGGAACCGACCCTCTCCCTCGAGAAGCTGACGGTCGAGCTCGGCGGCTCGCCCGGCTTCTGCCCCGTCCTGGAGGACGTCGACCTCGAGTGCGGAAAGGGAGAATCGGTCGCGCTCGTCGGGGAGAGCGGCGGCGGCAAGACGATGATCGCGAGATCGATCGTGCGGCTCCTGCCGCCGGCCGCGCGCATCCTTTCGGGGGCGATCCGGCTCCGCGGCCTCGACCTGACCCGGCTCGGCGAAAAGGAAATGTGCTCGGTCCGGGGCGGACGGATCGGGTTCGTGTTCCAGGATCCGTTGGCCGCTCTCGATCCGGTCCAAACGGTCGGCGGCGCGCTTCGCGAAGCCCTTCGGCTTCCGTCGCCTCCGCCGCCGAGGGAGGCCCGGCGCCGCTCGATTGAGCTCCTCGACGAAGTCGGCCTCGCGGGACCGGAAAGACTGCTTTCGGAATACCCCCACCGGTTGTCGGGCGGGATGCGGCAACGCGTCATGATCGCGATCGCGCTTGCGGGCCGCCCCGAGCTGCTGCTCGCGGACGAACCGACGGCCTCGCTCGATCGCCCGCGCGAAAACGAGATCCTCGATCTCCTCGATCGACTGCGCCGGGAGCGCGGCCTTTCGATCCTTCTGATCACGCACGATCTTCGCATGGCGGCCCGCGGGTGCGGGCGGATCGCCGTCCTGTACGCCGGCAGGATCGTGGAAGAAGGCGACGCGGCGGCCGTCCTTCGCTCCCCAAGCCATCCGTACACGGCGGCGCTCCTCGCGTGCGCGGGCCGCCGTCTATCGGGCAATCCGCCGAGGGTCCCGTCGATTCCGGGATCGGCGCCGGGCCCGCGCGGCCGGTCGAGGCAATCCTGCTCGTTCGCGCCGCGTTGTCCCGACGCCTTCGACCGGTGCCGGAGAGAGAGCCCCGGCGTGACCGCCTCGGGATCGGCTCGAGTGCGTTGCTTCCTTCGCGAGCCTTGACGGAGCCGGTTCTCCTCGAAGTCGACCGGGTTTCGAAGATCTACCCCGGGTCGGCGCTCGCCCTCGACGAGGTTTCGCTGCGCGTCGGCCGCTCGGAGACGTTCGGGCTGCTCGGAGAGTCGGGCTCGGGGAAGACGACGCTGGCGAGGGTCCTTCTCCGGTTCGAAGAAGCGAGCGGCGGAACCGTGACGCTCTCGGGCCTCGACTGGCTCTCGCTGTCCGGCGAGACGCTTCGGCGAGCCCGCCGGAAGATTCAGATCGTCTTTCAGGACGCCTCTTCTTCCCTCTCTCCGCGGTTGACCGCCGGAGCCTCGATCGCCGAGCCGCTTCGAGGCTGCCTCGGCCTCGCGAGGCGCGATCTTCGCGACCGCGTGGAGGAAGTCCTCCTGCAGGTCGGCCTGTCTCCGGAGGACGCGAGGCGCTATCCTCACGAATTTTCGGGCGGCCAGCGCCAGCGGATCGCGATCGCCCGCGCGATCGCCCCGGGGCCGGAGTTGATCGTCTGCGACGAGCCGGTTTCCTCTCTCGATGTCTCGATTTCGGGACAGATCCTGAATCTTTTTCGCGAAATCCAGGAGCGAACGGGCGTTGCGTACCTGTTCATTTCGCACGATCCGGGCGCGGTGGCCGCGGTCGCGGATCGAATCGGGGTGATGCGAGACGGACGGATCGTCGAGCAGGGGCCCGCCTCCGAGCTTTTGGAGAAGCCGCAAACGGCCTATACTGCGTCGCTGCTCCGGGGAATGGGCCCGTGAAGTGACAGAAAACTCGAAACTTTCGATGGGAAACTGCGTAAAGATTATCGACGCGGATCAAGAGCGAGGAGAATTGCAGATGAATCGACTCAAGGGGTTCTGGAAGGCACTGTGCTTCACGGCGTTTGCGGCGCCCGTTCTGGCTCAGAGTCCGCCGCCGCCGGCCCAGGTTTCGTCTCCGCCCGCGCCGGAAAAGCCGGAGGTTTCGGTCACGGTTTCGGCCCGGCCGAGCCAGAGGCAGGAAAAGGCGCTTCCGCCTGCCGGGAACGACGGCGTTCCGCTCTCCCTCAAGGACGCGATCGAGCTTGCGCTCGCGAACAACGTCGACCTGAGGGTCTCCGTCTCCGGCGAGGAACAGGGAGATTCGGCGTTCTTCAGGCGAAGGGCATCTATGACCCGCTCGTCGCGGCGTTCGTCCAGGTCAACGACCAGCAGACGCCGAACGCGACGCAGCTCGCCGGCGGCTCGGTCACGACGGCGCGCACGACCGACGGCAACATTTCCGTTTCGCAGCTCATTCCGTTCGGCGGAACGGTTTCGCTCGGCCTGAACAACGAGAAGGTCAACACGAATTCCAGCTTCTACTTCATCAACCCCCGCTATTCGGTCAACGATTTCCTCAGCCTGAAGCAACCCCTGCTGCGCAATTTCGGGATCACGCCCACGGAGCGCTTCATCCTCGTCGCGAAATTCACGCGCGGCATCGACGACCAGACGTTCCTCCAGAGCGTGCAGGCGACCGTCACGTCCGTCGAGCAGGCGTACTGGAACCTCGTTTACGCGCGAGAAAACCTGAAGGTCAAGGTCGAGTCGAAGGACCTGGCCGTCGAGCTCAATCGAATCACGAAGATCAAGATCGACGTCGGATCGCAGGCTCCGATCGACATCGTTCAGACGGAATCGGGCGTCGCGGCGCGCGAGCTCGACATCATCACGGCCCGAGCCGCCGTCGGGGACGCGGAAGATCAGCTCAAACGGCTGCTCGAACTTCGCCTCGGCCGGCCGTTGGGACGACCACGTGATCCCGACGGACGAAGTGCGCGTCGAGCCGGTCAAGATCGATCTGGAGTCCGGCGTCGCGGCCGCGCTCGAGAGCCGGCCGGAGATCCGATCGGCGAAGTTCAACGCCGCGACCGCGAAGGTGACGTACGACTACTGGAAGAACCAGCTGCTGCCCCAGCTCGACCTGAACGCGAATTACGGCTATGGCGGCCTCGGCGGTCCGAATCACCTCGTGGATCCCGTCACCGGGCAGCCGACCGGTGTCGTCGTCGCGGGCGGCTATTCCGACGCGTTCTCGGAGGTCACGCACCGCGATTTCCACAACTGGACCGTCGGCCTGAACTTTTCGTTCCCGATACTGAACCGGGCGGCCCGGGGCGCCAAGGGCGTCGCGCTGTGGGGGCTCCAGTCCTCGCTCGCGACTCTCGAGCAGCTCGAACAGAACGTGACCGTCGGCGTGCGATCCGCGGCGAGGGCCATCGACACCGCGCGCCAGTCGATCGAGGCCGCCGGCAAGGCCCGCGAGCTGGCGGAACGCAACGTCGACGCGGAGAAGAAAAAGTACGACAACGGGCTCGTGACGTCGTTCGAAGTGCTCTCCGTTCAAAACGACCTCGCCACGGCGCGGAGCGCGGAGCTCCAGGCCCTCACGCAGTACCGCAACGCGATCGTCGCTTACCACCAGGCGATCGGCGATCTCCTCGCGTGGAAGGACGTCAAAGTCGACGGCCTGTCGGGAGACGCCGTTCCCTCCGTCGAGGGATGGAAAGCGGCGAATTGAGCGTTCGGGTTCCCGGAGGAATGTCGCGATGGCTTTGATCGAAATGACGGGCATCACGAAGGTGTATCGCATGGGCGACGAGGACGTGCAGGCTCTGCGCGGAGTGTCGCTCTCGATCCAAAAGGGGGAGTACATCGCGATCATGGGGCCCTCGGGGTCCGGCAAATCGACTCTCATGAACCTCATCGGGTGCCTCGACACTCCGACGGACGGCTCCTACCAGCTCAACGCCCACGAAGTGGCCCGGATGTCGGACGACGATCTCGCCGCCGTTCGCAACCGCGAGATCGGCTTCGTCTTTCAGACTTTCAATCTCCTTCCGAGGACGAGCGCCGTCGCCCAGGTCGAGCTCCCTCTCGTCTACTCGGGAGTCCCGAAAAAGGAGCGGTACGATCGGGCGGTCGAAGCGCTCAAAGCCGTCGGGCTGGCCGACCGCATGAGCCACCACCCGAGCGAGCTCTCGGGGGGCCAGCGGCAGCGAGTCGCTGTCGCGCGCGCCCTCATCAACCGGCCGAGCCTGATTCTCGCCGACGAGCCGACCGGCAACCTGGATTCGAAGACCGGCGCCGACATCATGGCCCTGTTCGACACCCTGAACCGGCAGGGGAACACGATCGTGCTCGTCACGCACGAGGAGGACATCGCGGCCCACGCGAGGCGCGTCGTCCGGCTCCTGGACGGCAGGATCGTGGACGACCGAAAGGGCGACGGGATCGTTCCTCCGCCTCCCCACGGCGCGACGGCGGGCGCCGTCTCGAGCGCGGAGCCCGCGACCCGCTAGATTCCGACCCCTCCCCGGCCTCTCGGCCACCCCTGTTGCCCGGCCCTAAACGATGAGCATCGCGTCGCCATACGAATAGAAGGAATACTCCTTCTCCACGGCCTCGCGGTACGCGGCAAGAACGTTTTCGCGCCCGGCGAACGCGCTGACGAGCATCAGAAGCGTCGAGCGGGGCAGATGGAAATTCGTCAGGAGCGCGTCCACGACCCGGAACTCGAACCCGGGGACGATGAAGAGGTCCGTCCGAAACGCCGTCCGCGGGCTCCGCGCCCACGCCTCGAGAGCCCGGGTGACCGTCGTGCCGACCGCGACGACGCGTCCGCCGCGCGAACGAGTCGCCTCGACTTGCGCCTGCGTCGATTCCGGGATCGAGACGGGTTCTTCCTCCATCCGGTGGCCGCCGGTATCCGGCGCCGTCACGGGTCGAAACGTCCCCGCGCCAATCCGAAGCGACAGGTCCGCGATCGGGACGCCCCGCCCGCGCACGGCGGCCAGGATCTCCTCCGTGAAGTGAAGGCCGGCGGTCGGCGCCGCGACGGCTCCGTTCGATCTCGCGAAGACCGTCTGGTACCGGTCCCGATCGGCCGGAGAGTCCGGCCGCCGGATGTAGGGAGGGATCGGCATGTGGCCGATCCTCTCGAGCCGCTCGAAGTCGATCGGCGGCGAAAAAGAAACCCTTCGCCTTCCGTCCGGGAGGACCTCGTCGACTCGGGCGGCGACCGATTCGGGGAACGCGAGGGCGCTGCCGGGTTTCGCTCTCCGGCCGGGGCGCGCGAGGCAAGTCCATCGGCCGTCGTCCTCGCGTTCGAGCAGGAGAAGCTCGACGGGGCGGCCGGCCGCGCCGGAGCTCGCGGGCGCTTCGCCGAGCAGGCGGGCGGGGAATACCCGGGTATCGTTGCGCACGAGCAGGTCGCCGGGACGCAGGTATTCCGGCAGGTCGCGGAACCGCCGGTGCGCGATCTCGCCGGTCTCGCGCGAGAGCACGAGGAGGCGAGACCCGCCCCGCGGCCCCGGGGACTGCGCGATTCGAGCGGCGGGGAGCTCGTAATCGAACAGGTCGACAAGCACGCGGGGATCATAGTAGAGTCCGATTTTGATGTCGCCGTTCCCGAGGAAAAGAGCCGATTCCCCGCGAGGGGAATTTTTTTTCGCTCGGTCGTGGGGCTCACGTGGGTGACGCGCCCGCTCTCGTCCGGAAGGCGAAGATCATGGACGCCGACCGGATGGACCGGGCGATCGTGCGCATGGCCCACGAGATCGCCGAAACGGAGCGGGACCTGTCCGAGATCGCGCTGATCGGAATCCGCACGCGCGGTGTTCCGCTCGCCGAGCGGCTCGCGAAGCTGCTCGAGAAGAACGAAGGAATTCGCCCGGCGACGGGGTCGCTCGACATCACGCTCTACCGCGACGACCTCTCGGCGGGCGCGCAGCCGGTGCTGAAGAAGACGGAGCTCAATTTCGACATCACGCCGCGCGTCGTCATCCTCTGCGACGACGTCCTCTACACGGGACGGACGATCCGCGCCGCGCTCGACGGGTTGATCGATTACGGGCGCGCGAAGGCGATCCGCCTCGCGGTGCTCATCGACCGGGGTCACCGCGAGCTTCCGATCGAGGCGAATTACGTTGGAAAGCGGGTGCCGACGTCCTCGCGCGAGCTCATCAAGGTGTTCTTTCAGGAGACCGACGGCGTCGACGAGACCTGGATCCTGGAGAGGGCGTGACGAAGGCGACCCTTCGCTCCAAAGACCTGCTCGGCATCGAGAGCCTGGATCCCGAAGAAATTCATCTCATCCTCGACACGGCGGAGTCGATGGCGGAAATCGGCCAGCGCGAGATCAAGAAAGTGCCGGCCCTGCGCGGCCGGATGGTCGTGAACCTCTTTTTCGAAGCATCGACGCGGACGCGCTTCTCGTTCGAAACCGCGGAGAAGTGGCTCTCGGCCGATACCCTGAATTTCGCCGCGAAGGGGACGTCGGTGGAGAAGGGCGAATCGTTGCTCGACACGGCGAAGAACCTCGAGGCGATGTCGCCGGATTTCCTCGTGATCCGCCACTCTTCGCCGGGCGTTCCCCACTTCCTCGCGTCGCAGTTGAAGACGCGCGTCGTCAACGCCGGCGACGGCGCGCACGAGCATCCGACGCAGGCCCTCCTGGACGCGCTGACGATCCGCCAGAGGAAGAAGCGATTCGAGGGCCTCCGGGTCGCGATCGTCGGCGACGTCGCGCATTCGAGGGTCGTCCGGTCGAACATCTGGTGCCTCACGAAGCTGAAGGCGAACGTCACGATCTGCGCGCCACCGACGCTGATGCCGGTCGGGATCGAGTCGATGGGCGTGTCCGCGACGTCCGATTTCGAAGAGGCTCTCGCCGGCGCCGACGTCGTCATGATGCTTCGCGTCCAGATCGAGCGCGGCGGGAAGATGGCGTTTCCGTCGTCGCGGGAATATTTCACCCGATACGGCCTGACTCGCGAGCGTCTCGCGCTCGCCCATTCCGACGCGATCGTGATGCACCCGGGCCCGATGAACCGCGGGGTCGAAATCTCCTCGGACATCGCGGACGACACGGAGCGCTCCGTGATCCTGAATCAGGTCGCGAACGGCGTGGCCGTTCGAATGGCCGTGCTCTACCTGCTCGCCGGCGGGAACCCCCAGACGTGGAACGCATGAGCGTGCTGATCCGAGGAGGGCGCGTCGTCGATCCGGGAAGCCGGAGGACGCGATTCTCGACGTGCTCGTCGAAAACGGGAAGGTCTCCCGAATCGGCGCGAATCTCGCCGCCGGCGAATCCGAAACTTCGATGCGGCCGGGCTTCTCGTGTTTCCCGGTTTCATCGATCTGCACGTTCACCTGCGCGAGCCGGGTTTCGAATACCGGGAATCGATTTCTTCGGGCACGGCCGCGGCGGCCGCCGGTGGTTTCACGGCGGTCTGCGCGATGGCGAACACGAGCCCGGTCAACGACCACCACACCGTCACGCGCTGGATCGTCGACCGCGCGCGCGAGGCCGGCTCGACGCGCGTCTATCCGATCGGCGCGATCACGAAAGGGCTCCGAGGCGAAGAGCTGGCGGAATTCGGCGAAATGAAGGAAGCCGGCGCCGTCGCCGTTTCGGACGATGGGAGGTGGGTCGCGAACGGCTCCGTGATGCGGCGGGCTCTCGAATACGCGGGGCTCTTCGATCTGCCGGTCGCGACCCACGCGGAGGACGAGACGCTGTCGTGCCGCGCCGCCATGAACGAGGGCGCTGCATCGACCCGGCTCGGCCTGTCGGCGCAGCCGGCGGAAGCCGAATCGACGGCCGTCGCGCGCGACATCGCGCTCTGTTCGCTCGCCGCCGGGCGGCTCCACGTCTGTCACCTGTCGACCGCCGCGTCCGCGGCGCACGTGCGCGAGGCGAAGGCGAAGGGCCTGCGCGTCACGGCGGAGGTCACGCCGCACCATCTCTTCCTGACGGACCGGGCGGTCGGCGACTCGGGGTTCTCGCCGAACACGAAGGTGAACCCTCCTCTCCGTTCGGAACGCGAAGGAGACGCGCTCGTCGAGGCGATCGCCGACGGCACGATCGACGCGATCGCGACGGATCACGCTCCGCACCATCCGGACGAGAAGGCGGTCGATTACGAATCCGCGCCGTTCGGGGTCATCGGTCTCGAGACGGCGGTTGCGCTCGTCTACACGAAGCTCGTCATTCCCGGCCGGATCTCCGCTGTCGAGGATGGTCGAATTGTTCTCGGGCGGGCCGGCTCGCGCCTTTTCGCTCCCGGGGGGGGCGCTCGCCGAGGGGCGAGAGGCCGACATCACGATCTTCGACCCGTCCGCCGAGTTCGAGGTCGATCCTCGGGCGTTCCGGTCCCGGTCGCGCAACACGCCGTTTTCCGGGTGGAAGCTCTCCGGCCGCGCGGCCGCGACTTTCGTCTCGGGAAGAGAGACTTTCCGCCGGGCGTGACGACTCCTCCCAAGCGGATCGTCATCGTCGACGACTCCGACGCTGCCTGCGAGATGTTCCGGGAGATCCTCGTGGAGAGATATGGAGCGGACCGGGTGGCCGTGGAAACCTACATCACGCCGATCCACGCGCTTCCGAAGATCGACGACTCGATCGATCTCCTGATCGTCGATCTGGAGATGCCGCATATCGACGGAAAGAAGTTTCTCCAGTTCGCCATCGAGAAGGGGATCAGCCGGGGAAAGGTCATCGTCACTTCCGGCCGGGACGCCGAGGAGCTCCACACGATCTTTCCGGCGGGCTCCTGCCTCGCCGTGATGAACAAGACGGAACCGAAGCAGCGCGAGGCTTTCACGATGATCCTCGACTCGATCATGAAGCGGTGAAGGCGGCGTCAGTTGATCAGCGCCGGATCGGGAGGGAAACGCTCGTCGACGATCCTCGCGAGGCGTGGCCGGATCAGGAGATCGAATTGACGATGGCTGCCGGGAAAGAGGTTGACGACGGCGTTCTCCGCCCTGCGGATCAGATCCCGCGCGTCTTCGAGCGTGAGGGCCGGTTCCTGCGAGAGAACGCTCGCCGTGAGGTCGACGACGAGCCGCAGGCGCCTCAGCCGTTTTTGCTCGTCGACGAGCGCCTCGGGGTCCGCCGAGGGCGCGGGTCGTTCCCCGTTCATGCGCCCATGATCGCATGCCCGGAGGGGAATCGCCACCGCTCCGGACGGTCTTCCCGCGGAGCGGCGAAGTGATCGACGTTGCGACCGGCGCCGCGAAACAGGCGGGGGAGATTCTCCTGTCGCACTGGCGAAATCTGCCGGCCGGTTCCATCGAGGAGAAGGCGAAGAACGACTTCGTCTCGATCGCGGACCGCGAGAGCGAGCGGGCGATCGTCGAGACGATCCTCGCCGCGTTTCCCGGCGACGGCATCCTCGGCGAGGAAGGAGCGCGGCGTCCCGGAACGAGCGGCCGCGAGTGGGTGATCGATCCCCTGGACGGAACTTCGAATTTCATCGCGGGTTTTCCGTTCTGGTGCGTGTCGATCGGCGTTCGTCAGGGGCGGCGAATCGCTCGCGGGAGTCGTCTGGGATCCCCTGCGGCAGGAGATGTACAGCGCCGAGAAGGGGAGCGGAGCGTTTCGGAACGGCGAACGGCTCTCGCCGTGTCGCGCCGGTCCTCCGCCGAGGGAGCATTTCTCGCGACCGGCTTTCCGTTTCGCGAGCACGCGAAGATCGACGAATACCTCGCGATTTTCCGCGCGCTCTTCCTGAAGGCGAAGGCGATCCGCCGCGCGGGGAGCGCCGCGCTCGATCTGGCCTGCGTCGCCGTCGGGAGTCTTCGACGGGTTCTTCGAGTTCCGCCTTTCCCCGTGGGACATCGCGGCGGGTGCCATCCTGATCACGGAGGCGGGCGGCGTGCTGCGGGATTTCGAGGGCGGCTCGAGCGCTACTTCGAGACGGGCGACGTGCTCGCCGGACCGCCGGGGGTCGTCGAAGACATCCTGCGCGTGATCGCGGACGTCCGAAGGCGATAGCGCCACCCAGGGTCGGAAGCGGCCCCGCACCGGCGGCAACTCGCTCGTTCGGGAATCGCAACTCGCGACGTCGCTGTGCCCCTCACATTGTCGTTCCCGGAGTCCTGTTTTCCGTTCGAGTTGAAGAACTCCAGCTCAGACAAGGCCGATTCCCTCACTCTCGACAGCCGCCGTTGCGGGCCTTCCGTGCGCGCCGTCTATCGGATCGGGCCGAGCGAGCTTTCTACGGCACGCAGAGGACGGGAACGGGCGACCGGCGGAGCACGCGCTCGGTCGTCGAGCCGAGCACCATCTCCACGATCCGCCCGTGGCCGTGCGAGCCGAGCGCGACGAGGTCGTGGGCGGGCAGCCTCTTCAGGATTTCTTCGTCCGGATGGCCGGTCGCCGCCTCGAATGAAACTTTGACGCCGCGAGCCGGCGGCCGCGAGCGCCGCCTTCCGCCGCTTTTCGACTTCCGCGGGGTCGACCTCGACCGTGAGCACGTCGAGCGAGCCGCCCACCGTCTCCGCGAGGTCCCGCGCCGCGGACAGCGCCCGCACCGAGCGTTCGGAGGCGTCGAAGGCGGCGCAGCGGACGGGAAAACCGATCTCCCGCGGCCGGGCAGACGACGGCCGGAATCGAGATCTTGCGGAAAAGCGCGTCCGAATGGCCCGCCGAGGGATTTTCCGCGCTTCGACCCGACCCCGACCGTGCCGAGAAAGATCGCATCGGCTTCCAGAGAGGCTCGAAGCAGCTCGTGAACGACGATTCCTTCCACGACGCGGGCGGTTCCGGCGATTCCCGCCGCTTCGAGCTTCGAGCGAAAATCGGCCACCACGGTTTCCCCGATCCCGCGGAGGGCCTCGCGCATTTCGCCGGTCAGGTTGAGGAACGGCTGAAAGCCGACGGAGCCCGAGAGGTCCGCGATGAACGTCGCGTCCATCATCGCCGTGTCGACGACGTGAATCCCTTCCACCGCGGCGCCGAGCTTTCCCCCGAGAAAAAGCGCGAGGCGGGCCGCGCAATCGGAGAACGGCGAGCCGTCGAGGGCAACGAGCAGCTTTTTCCAGGTCATGGAGACGATTCTATCCGACTAAGCGATCAGGACGCCCGCGTACCCCACGACGGAGCTCGCGTCGCCGGTCTTCGCTCCGCTGTCGGAGAGGGCGACGACGTCGGCCGAGAGACCGCCGCGGCGGGCAGCCGCGAAGAGGAGCGCCGTCGCCGGGAGGAAGCCGCACATCGAGATGTCTTCGGAAAGGACCGTGCGAAAAAGGCCTTCGGGGTCGATCGCGCCGATCCTCGCGAGGGCGAGAGCGTTCTTGCGGTTTCCGATCTCTCGGCTCTCGTAGTGGTTCATGTCGGACGAAGCGATCAGCTGCATCGGGCCGTCGGATTCCGCGGCGAGATCGGCGAAGGCTTCGCCGATCTCGCGGCACAACGGGAGGGAAGGCTCCCCGATCGAGATCGGCACGAACGAGGCGTCGGGACGGCAGATCTGCAGGAAGGGGAGCTGGACCTCGAGCGAGTGCTCGCGAACGTGCGCGGCCGCGTCCTCCCGGAGCGAGGGGCACCGGTCGAGGAATCGTCTCGCGAGCGTTCGGTCCACGGCGACCGTACCGAGCGGCGTTTCCCAGGAGTCGTTCGGGTCGAGCGCGCCGGGGGCGCCGAGGCCCGTGTGGTTGGGACAGAGGATCACGAGGCTTCGTCCGAGCGCGATCCGCGCATAGACCTCGCCAGCCACTTCGCCCGAGTAGACGTAGCCCGCGTGGGGGACGATCGCGCCGAACGCGGCGCGCTTCTCGCGTTGGGGCAGGAGGCGGCGAACCTCCGCTTCGAGGGCCCTCGGGGAGGACGGGTAGAACGCGCCGGCGACGGCGGCCGGCCGGCTCGAGGGCATTGCCCGTCCCTTCAGTCCACGAGGACGGTCGCGCGCGCCGTCTTGCCGCCGAGGGTCGCCGAAACGACGGCGGTACCCTTCGCGATCGCCGTGACCTTGCCTTCGCCGGAAATCTTCACGAGGTCGGGGTTCATCGTCGCGAACTGGGCGCCCGCGTCGGGTATCAGGAGTCCCTTCTCGTCGTACGCGACGGCCGTGAACCGCTGCGTCTCGCGTACCCTCAGGATCGCCGTCTCGGGGCGCAGCTCCAGGCGCGAAATCGTCTTGTTCTGGACCCGCACTTCCGACTCCGAGAGGAGATCGCCGACCTTCGCGAGGATCATGGTTTTGCCGGGCAGGTACGACGTGACCGTTCCGTCGGGCGAAACCCTCGCGATCCGCGAGTCCTCCGAAGACCATGCCACCGCGGGGCACGTTCGCGGGCGAGCCGTCGATCGCTTTCCCGGTGACCTCGAGTTTCGCGGAGGTCCCGGGCGGCCCGAGGAGCTTGAGCGACGCCGGCGAGACGACGATTTCGGAGAGGTTGACGACCTCGACGGCGATCACGCTGGAAACCTTTCCGCACGACACCGTCAGGCGGGCCCGGCCGGGTTTTCGAGGCGCGACATGCCCCGCTCCCGTGGCTTCCGCGACCGACGTATCCGAGGACGTCCAGGCGAGCTTCGGGCCCTGCATTTCCAGACCCTTGCCGTCCAGGATTCGCACGACGACGTCCTTCGGGTGCGAGGTCCCGTAGAACACGATCTTGGCGGGAGTGACTTCGATCGTCGCGGGCTTTCGCGCGCAAGCGGCGAGCGGCATGAGCGCGGCGGCGGCGAGGAGAATTCGAAAGGCCCGGACGTGACGAGAATCGTGCATTCCCCCTCCAGGTTTTCGAGAGAATAACACGCGGAGAGAGACTTTCGGTCCCGCAATAGAATGCTCGCGTGCTCAGGCTGATCGTCTGGTCCCTCGTTGCTGCCGGCGGCGCCGCGGCAGTGCCGGGTCCGGTGCGGATCGGGGCCGTGCGAATCGAGAGCAACAACGTCTTCAGCCCGGAAGAGGCCGCGAAGGGGTGGTTCTACCGACTCGCGAACCGAATTCACATCGAGACGAAGGACGGTTTCCTGCGCAAGCAGCTTCTCTTCCGGGAGGGCGACGTGCTCGACATCGCGAAGCTCGCGGAAACGGAGCGCAATCTCCGCGCGCTTCCGTTCATCAAGAGCGCGAGCGTCGTTGCATCCGCTCCGGTGGACGGCGTCAGCGACGTGCTCGTCGTGACGCAGGACGCCTGGACGACTCAACCCGGCGGCTCGTTCGGCTCGAAGGGCGGAAAAACGACCTACAGCCTCGAGTTCCAGGAAACCGACTTGCTCGGTTGGGGAAAATCCGTCTCCGTCTCCTACGACCAGGGGAGCGACCGGACCACTCGCTCGATCCTCTACCAGGACCCTTATCTCTTCTCGCCGTTCTGGAGGGGGAAGCTCCAGTACGCGGACAATTCCGACGGGCGGCAGCGCGCGCTCGAGCTCTCCCGCCCGTTCTATTCGTTTCAGGCCCCGTGGAGCGCGGACCTGTTGCTCGAGCACGTCGCGGAGCGGGAGAAGCTCTACGAGGACGGAGAGACGCTTTCGACGTTCAACCACGAGCATCGCGACCGCCTCTATTCCTACGGCCGAGCGATCGAAGCGAAGGAAAGCGAGGCGCGGCGCTGGACGGCCGGCGTGGAGATCGTCGACGACGATTTCAAGGCGATCGACGGCGAAGCCGCGCCGATCGTCCCCGACCGGCGGAGTTTCCGTTACGTCTATGCGACCTACGAGGCGGTCGGAAACGCCTTCGCCACGCTCAACTACATCAATCGCGATTCTCGCTACGAGGATTTCAACCTGGCGCCCCGCGTTTTCGTCAAGGCCGCGTATTCGCCGACGTGGCTCGGCGCCCCGGCGAACAGCACGTTCTTCGAGGTGAACGCCTCGGGAGGATACTCGTTCGGCGACGACTCGTTTGCCCAGGCCGAGGTGGACGCTCAGAGCCGGTTTCAGTCGGGCGCTCAGAACGGGATCGTTTCGGCGTTCGTCGGTTACGCGAGGAGGTTTCGCGACGTCTCTCCGCTGCAGACGTTCGTCGCCCGGGCCCAGTACGACCAGGGCTGGCGTCTCGACGGGGACGTTCAGTTCGCCGCGGACGCGTTCACGGGGCTCCGGGGCTACAGGCTCCACTCCTGGGAGGGAGACCGGCGGTTCGTCGCGAACGTGGAACAGCGGTTCTTTTCGGAGAGGGAGTTCCTGCAGCTCGTGTCTCCCGGCGCGGTCGTCTTTTTCGACACGGGAGCGGCCGTTCCCCGCGGAACGCCGCTCTGGTCCTTCTCCCAGTTCCACAGCGACGCCGGGATCGGTCTCCGCCTCGCGATCGCGAGAGCCGGGGGCAACAACATTCTGCGGATCGACCTCGCGTACCCGTTCGAGAAGGACCCTCGCGGGCGCCACGGCCTGCTCATCTCGTTCTCGTCGTCTCAGGCTTTCACGTTTCGGAGAAGCAGTCCTTCGGGGGATTGAGGAGGGAATCTTGCAGCGATGGACCGGCCTGGCGGGGATCGCGGTGCTGCTCGGCATCGCGATTCTGTTCTCGACGAACCGGAGAAGGATCCGGTGGTACACGGTCGTGGCGGGTCTCGGCCTTCAGGTCGCGCTCGCGGTCCTCGTTCTCTCCTGGGAGCCGGGGAAGGTCGCGCTGGAGAGGATCTCCCTCGCCGTCACCCGGGCGGTGTCGTACTCGGACGAAGGCGCGAAATTCCTGTTCGGCTGGCTCGCCGAGCCGATGGACACGCTCGGCCGGGCGACCCACCTGCCGCTGCGCGGCTTCGTTTTCGCCTTCAAGGTCCTTCCCCTGATCATTTTCATCTGTTCTTTCTTCATGATCCTCTACCATTTTGGAGTCATGCAGAGGGTCGTGCGGCTGATGGCCGTCGTGATGCAGAAGCTCCTGAGAGTCTCGGGCGCGGAATCGCTCTGCGTGGCCGCGAGCGTTTTCATCGGGCAGACCGAAGCGCCCGTGTTGATCGCGCCGTACATCCCCGAGATGACGATGTCGGAGATGCTCACGATGATGACGGGAGGAATGGCCCACGTTTCGGGGGCCGTCCTCCTCGCTTACGTCGCAATGGGGATTCCCGCGAAGTATCTGATCACGGCGTCGGTCATGGCCGCTCCCGGAACGATCCTCGTTTCGAAGATCCTGTGGCCGGAGACCGAGGCTCCGAAAACGTACGGCCGCGTCGCGCTGCGGGTGGAGAAAACGCACGCGAATTTCATCGACGCCGCGGCTTCGGGAGCTTCGCAGGGAATGACCCTCGCGCTGAACATCGCGGCCATGCTCATCGGGTTCATCGCGCTCGTCGCCCTGTTGAACGGATTCCTCGGGTGGGCGGGCCACTTTTTCGGGCGCCCGGAGTTTTCGCTCCAGACCCTGTTCGCCGGGGGGCTCGGCTGGCTCACGGTCCTGATGGGGGTTCCCCGTCCCGATGCCGGGAAGGTGGCGGACCTCATCGCGAACAAGACCGTGATCAACGAATTCTTCGCCTACGCGAAAATGTCGCAACTGCAGTCTGGCCTGTCGGAGAAGGCCCGGCTGATCGCCTCGTTCGCGCTGTGCGGGTTCGCGAACTTCTCGTCGATCGGGATCCAGATCGGTGGCATCGGGGGCCTCGCTCCCTCCCGGAAGGCGGACCTCGCGCGGCTGGGCTTTCGGGCGCTTCTCGCGGGATCGCTGACGAGTTTCGTGACGGCCGCCCTGGCCGGCGTGATCGCGGGATGAACGGGTGACTCGATGAAGCTCGACCTGGCTGGATCGCGGATCGGCATCGTCCTGGGATCGGGACTCGGAGAGTTCGCCCGGGTTCTCGAGGATCGCTCGACTGTTCCTTACGCGAAGCTTCGCGGGTTTCCGCCGGCGGGCGTCGTCGGCCACCGCGGGGAGCTCGTCCTCGGGCGCGCCGGCGGCGTGCGCGTCGCCGTGCTCTCGGGCCGGGTTCACTACTACGAAGGGCGACCCATGTCGGAAGTCGTCTCCGCCATCCGAGAGCTCGCTCGAGCCGGCGCGAGAGCGGTGATCCTCACGAACGCCGCCGGAGGAATCCGGAGGTCGTTTCGCCCGGGAGATCTCATGCTCGTGACGGATCATCTCAACGCGTTCGGAACGAACCCTCTGATCGGCCCCAACGACGACGCTCTCGGGCCGAGGTTCCCGGACATGTCCGAGGTGTACGACGCCGAGTTCCGCCGGCTCGCGCGCTCGGCCGCCCGGCGCTTGCGAATTCCCCTCCGGCAGGGCGTGTACGTCGGCCTCCACGGGCCTTCGTATGAAACGCCCGCCGAAATCCGGATGTGGCGGAAGCTCGGAGCGGACGCGGTCGGGATGTCGACCGTTCCGGAGGCGATCGCGCTCCGGCACGCGGGCGTGCGCGTCGTCGCGATCTCGACGATCACGAACATGGCGGCGGGCGTTCTTCGAAAGCCCCTCGTCCACGAGGAAGTGCTCGAGACGGGGAGGAGCGTCGCGCGGCGGCTCGGAAAGCTCCTCACGGCGCTCGTTCGGGAAATCGACTCCTCTCTCGGAGGAGCTCCTTGATCCGCTTTTTCCGGGCCTGCTTTCCGGTATTTTTCGCGGCGGCGGCCGCGCTCGGAGCGCCGGGGACACGCAGGGAAACGCGCGCACGCAAGTGCGATCTGACGGTGCTCGGGGGGACGGTCGTGACGGTCGATTCGGAGGATCGAGTCTATGCTCCGGGCGGGATCGCGATCGACGGCGGACGCATCCTCGCGGTCGGACCTTCGGCCGAGATTCGTTCGCGATTCGCCGGGCGCGAAGAGGTCTCCGCAGCCGGAGAGATCGTCCTTCCCGGGCTCGTCAACACGCACACCCACGCCGCCATGACCCTGCTGCGCGGAATCGGCGCCGATCTGTCTCTCGCGGACTGGCTCAACCGGAAGATCTTTCCGGCCGAAGCGAAAAACGTCTCGCCCGAGTTCGTCCGCGACGGAACGAAGCTCGCCTGCCTCGAGATGATCGAGGGGGGAACGACGACGTTCGCGGACATGTACTACTTCGAATCGGCCGCGGCCCAAGCGGTGCACGCGGCGGGGCTTCGCGCCGTTCTCGGCGAGACGTTCATCGATTTTCCCGCCCCCGACCACAAAGATCTCCCGGAGACCCTTCAGGTCGCGGAAGCGTTCATCCGGAAGTGGAAGGCCGATCCGCTGATCACGCCGGCCGTGGCGCCCCACGCGCCGTACACGTGCTCGAAAGAGACGCTCCTGGCCGCGCGCCGTCTGGCGGAAGAGTACGCGATTCCGATCGAGATCCATTTGTCCGAGACGAAGACGGAAGTCGAGGAAGCGAAGGCGAAGTGGGGAGCGAGCCCGATCGCGTATCTGGAATCGATCGGGTTCTTCGGCGTTCGGCCGACGGTCGCGGCGCACGTCGTCTGGCCGCAGCCCGGGGATGCCGCGATTCTGAAGGCGCGCGGAGTCGCGGTCTCGCACAACCCCGAGTCGAACATGAAGCTCGCGTCCGGCATCGCGCCGGTCGCCGCATTCGAGAGCGAAGGGGTTCTCTGGTCCCTCGGAACCGACGGCGCGGCTTCCAACGACGACCTTTCGATGTTCGAGGCGATGGATTTCGCGGGCAAGCTCGCGAAGGTCTCGACGCTCGATCCGACCGCGCTTCCGGCGCGCCGGGTCGTTCGGGCGGCGACGGCCGGCGGAGCCCGGGCGCTCGGCCTGGAGAAGAAGATCGGGTCCCTCGAGTCCGGAAAAGAGGCGGACCTGATCCTCGTCGATGCCCGTCGCGCCCATTCCGTGCCGGGCGACGACCCCTTTGCGCAGCTCGTTTCGTCGTTGAAAGCGGGTGACGTGACCGACGTCTGGGTCGCCGGCAGGCGCCTGCTCCGGCGAGGCCGGGTCACGTCGCTCGACGGGGCGTCAATTCGGCATTCTGCCGCTGTCTGGCGTCGAAAAATCGAGAGAAGCCTTCGCTAGAGCCGGCCCGACTACCTCCTTTATTGCCAATTCTTTTCTTCCTTTTTCGGCGCCCGCGAGGCTATAATTTTTGACAGTTCACGGAGGATGAATGAACTCAGTAGCCGCGCTCCGGCTCAATCAATTCGGGGTCCGTTTCTACGAAGTCCTGCTCACCGGCGTCGATGTGCAGAAAATCGTTCAATTTGAAGTACTTAACTTCGGTCCGGACGGCGAGAGGACGATTGGCTCCGCCAAGAGGCGACACAGTGGCATGGTCAATTGGGAATTCCTGGAAAAGAAGATCTCGGCCTCCGGAGAGGCGTTCCAAAGGCCGATCATCGAGAAGAAGATCAACGAGCTCGTCGCGTACTACCTGCAGTGCGCGGACTCGGGGACGCTTCCGGCGATTCCCGGAAGCGTGCTCCTCGTGACCGACCGGCGCCTCGAGTTCAAGCCGATGCGCGAAAAATCGGATTTCGGAACGATCGCCCTGCCGGAGGAAGCGGGCATCATGCGCGCGCTCGACGGGCAGCACCGGCTCCTCGCCCTCCACCAGCTCGCGGAGAAGCACAACCTCACCGACTTCCAGGTGCCGGCCGTCGTGTTCGACTCGCTCACGCCCGACCAGGTCGTGGAGCTGTTCGTCACGATCAACAGCAAGCACACGAAGTTGAACCCGTCGCACCTGATCTCGCTCTCCGGCCGCCGCCTCTACCGGGACGAGAACCTGGCCGCCGCGCACGACGTCATCCGGGCCCTGAACGAGGACGAGCACTCGCCGCTCAAGGGCCAGATCAAGGTCCTCGGCGTCGGGAAGGGAACCGTGACGCAGGCGTCGCTCGCCGACGAGATTCGGGACGTCTTCGCGGCGATGGCCGCCGCCGGGCCCCGCACCTCGAAGGAATTCCGGGAGAACGCGAAGAGGTTCTTCCTGAACTACTTCAAGGCGCTCGAGAAGGTCTTCCCGAAGGCGTTTTCGTCGCGGAAATATTCGATCCGCACGGGTCTCGCGCTGCGCGCGTTCCTGAGGGTTTCCCCGCACGTGATCGCCATGATCCGCCACCGGGGCGGCGATCTCTGGTCGGCGGGGGAGCTTCATGCCGCGCTGCTCCCGTGGGCGGAATCCGTCGGCGACGCGCGCTTCGAAACCGAGCACAGCTGGAAGCAGCGGATGACCGGCGGAACGCGCTCGACGGTCGAGGTCCTCGTCCGAGAGCTCAAGCAGGGCCTGCTCGCCTAGCAGCGCGAGCCATGTCCTTCCGGAATTGACTCTTCCCGCCGGCACCCGCTTTGGTCCCTACGATCCGCCTTCGCCACTGGCCTCTCGCCGCGTCGCCGAGCGACTCCGGCGTCGCGAAGGCGCGACGAAGCGCTCTGGCGTTGCCGGAAGGCTTCGGCGGACAAGGATGGCCGGATGAGTCTCACCGCGGGTACGAGACTGGGGCCATAGAAATCCTGTCCCATTGGGCGCGGCGGGATGGGCGAGGTCTACCGGGCCAGGGACACGAAACTCGGGCGCGACGTCGCGGTCAAGGTTCTGCCCGAGTCCGTGTCCGCCGATCCGGAGCGCCGCCCGGTTCGAGCGAAGGGCCCTCGCGTCGCTGAATCACCCGAACATCGTCACGGTCTACTCGGTCGAGGAGGCGGGAGACGTCCGGCTGCTAGCGATGGAGCTCGTCGAGGGACACACCCTGGACCTCGCCCTCCCGAACGGCGGTTTGCCGCTGTCTCGTTTTTTCGAGATCGCCGTGCCGCTGGCCGACGCCCTGTCGGCGGCGCACGAGCGCGGCATCGTCCACAGGGACCTGAAGCCCGCCAACGTGATGCTCACGCGCGAGGGCCGGCTCAAGGTCCTCGACTTCGGCCTCGCGAAGCTCGTCGCCGCGGGCTCCGATCCGAATGTCACCGACCTGCCCACGGAGAGCCACGCCGCAGTTGACCGGCGAAGGAACGATCTTCGGCACCGTCGCCTACATGTCCCCCGAACAGGCGCGAGGCGGGAAACGTCGATGCGAGGTCCGACGTCTTCTCTCTGGGATCGTCCTCTATGAGATGTTGACCGGCGAGAGGCCGTTCAAAGGCGCCTCCTCCGTTGACGTGATCTCTTCGATCCTCCGCGACCAGCCGTCGCCGGTCACCGAGATCCGCGCGGACCTTCCCGCAGACGTGGGAAGAATCCTCCGCCGCTGCCTCGCGAAAAACCCCCGCGACCGCTACCAGACCTCCCGCGACGTCTTCAACGAGCTGCGCGACTTCAGGCGGAGACATCCGCGACCCCGTCGAGACCGGCTTGGCAAAGCATCGGTCGGCCATCGTCCCGACGCCGGCGACTCGGGACGGTGCGGGCGGACGAAGGCTTCTGGGTCGCGGTGCTGCCGTTCAAGTACGGCGGCGCGCAACGCCGAGCTCACGGCCCTGGCAGAAGGGCTGACCGAGGAAATCGTCACTGGCCTGTCGCGATTCTCCTATCTTCGGGTGATCGCGCGCAGTTCGACTTCGCGCTACGCCAACGAGTCGGTTGACGTGCGATCCGCCGGCAAGGAACTGGGCGCCCGCTATGTGATGGAAGGCAGCCTGCGTCAGGCCGGGACGAAGCTGCGTCTCGCGGTTCAGCTTGTCGATGCGGCCAGCGGCGCTCATCTCTGGGCTGAGAACTTCGAACGCACCTTCAGTCCCGAGACGGTCTTTGAGCTCCAGGACGATCTGGTTCCGCGGATCGTCTCGACGGTTGCCGACATGTACGGCGTACTGACCCATAGCATGAGCGAGTCGCTCCGCGGCAAGGCCGATGAAGAATTGAGTCCTCACGAAGCGGTGCTGCGCGCCTTTGGCTACATGGAACGCGTCACGCCGGAAGAGCATGCGCGAGTGAGACGGATCCTGGAACGGCCGTCGGCATTGCGCCCAATCAGAGCGATGCCTGGGCCATGCTGGCGAACCTGTACTGGGAAGAGTATGCGCACGGATTGAACCCGCAGGCCCGACCCGCTGGGGCGCGCGCTTGCGGCCGCGCGGCGCGCCGTGGAGGCTGCGCCCTCCAATCAGCCTCGCCCATTACGCCCTCGCTTCAACGCTTTTTTTCCAAAAGGACTACGCGGCCTTTCGTTCCGCAGCGGAGCGGGCGATCGAACTGAACCGCATGGATGCTTCCGTCGCGGCGTTACCTCGGAAATCTCATCGCCTATTCCGGTGATTGGGAACGCGGCATGCGCGGTCGTGGAATCCGCCATGCAACTCAATCCCCGTCATCCGGGCTGGTACTGGTTCGCCAACTTCAACGACGCGTATCGCCGGCGCGATTACCGCGGCGCCCTTGGTTTCGCCCTCAAGTTCAACCATGCCGGGAAACTTCTATACCCACGCCGTGCATCGCGGCAGCTTACGGGCAGCTTGGCATGCGCGAGGAGGCCCGGAAGGCGCTGCAAGAACTGCTTGCGATCCGGCCCGACTTTGCCAAAACGGCGCGCGAAGAATTTGGGAGATGGTTTGACGACCTGGCATTCATCGAGCACCTGATCGACGGTCTCCGCAAGGCGGGGCTGGAGATTCCGGATGATCCGAGTGAAATCCCGACCCCGGTCACCGGCGATCACAACCGTCAGGCGCCGCCCGCGCCGACGAGGGATTCTGGGTCGCGGTGCTGCCGTTCAAGTACGGCGGGAACCAACGCCGACCTCACGGCACTCGCCGAGGGCCTGACGGAAGACATCGTGACCGGCCTGTCGCGCTTCTCCTACCTCCGAGTGATTGCCCGGGGCTCGACCGCGAAGTATTCCGGCGAGTCGGGGGACGTTCGGGCGATCGGCAAGGAACTCGGCGCGCGCTACGTGATGGAAGGGAGCCTGCGGCAGGCCGGGACGAAGCTCCGCCTCGCCGTGCAGCTCGTCGATGCGAGTCTCCGGCGCCCATCTCTGGGCCGAGAACTATGAACGCGCAATTCAACCCGGAGACGGTTTTCGAGCTGCAGGACGAGCTGGTCCCACGGATCGTTTCGACGGTCGCCGACATGAACGGCGTTTTGCCCCGAAGCATGAGCGAGGCCGTGCGCAGCTGCTCTCCCGAAGCAGTTGAGCCCGTATGAGGCCGTTCTCCGCAGCTTCGGCTACTTCTGCGCGGGTCACCCCCGAGGAGCTCGCGGCGGCGCGGACGGCCTGGAACTCGGCGGTCCAGAAGGCGCCGGACCATGCCGATGCCCTGGCGATGCTGGCCTTGCTGTGCGTGCAGGAGCACGGGCAAGGATTCAAACTTCAGGCCGATCCCCTGGCGAGCGGGGCCAACGGCCGCGCGGCACGCCGTCGAGGCGGCTCCGTCCAATGCTCTGGCCCATTTCAGCCTGGCCCAGGCGCTCTTCTTCCAGAAGGAATTCCAGAGCTTCCGGAACGCGGCGGAGCGGGCCGTCGCATTGAATCCCATGGATGGCAACTCCATCGCCTTTCTCGGCGAGCTGCTGACCTATGCGGGCGACGGGGAACGCGGCCTCGCGCTCGCGGGGCGCGCGAAGCAGCTCAACCCCAATCATCCCGGATGGTACTGGTATGCCGACTTCTACGACGCGTACCGCCGGGGCGACTACCGCGGCGCATTGAGTTTCGTGCTCAAGGCCAATCTGCCGGGCCACTGGGGCATGCACGCGGCGATCGGCGGCCGCTTACGGACAGCTCGGAGAACGTGACGCCGCCGCGAAAGCCATGCGGGATCTGCTCCAACTGCGGCCGGACTTCGCCGCCGAGGTCCGGACGGAATTCGAGAAGTGGTGGGAGCCGGCGTACGTGGAGTCCTGACTCGACGGCCTGCGCAAGGCGGGGCTGGAAGTGCCCGCCGCCGGCGACGAGCCGACCCGCAGAAGACCGCCGCCGTCGCGATCGCGGTGCTGCCGTTCTCGGACATGAGCGCGGCGAAGGACCAGGAATATCTGTGCGAGGGGATGGCCGAGGAGATCATGAACGCGCTCGTCCGCGTCGATGGCATCCGCGTGGCCTCCCGGACCTCGGCGTTTCGGGCCCGCCAGGAAAGCCGGGACCTGAAGGAGATCGGCCGCCTGCTCTCCGTGAGCCACGTTTTGGAGGGCAGCGTGCGGACGGCGGGTGACCGGCTGCGAGTCGCCGCGCAGCTGACCGACGTCTCTACGGGATTCCAGCTCTGGTCGGAACGTTTCGACCGCGACGCCGCGGACGTGTTTGCGGTCCAGGACGAGATCGCCCGCGGTGTCGTCGAGGCCGTCCGGGCGCGGCTCGCACCGGGAACGCACGCCGTCGCCTCGCGCCCGCAGCCCGCGAATCTCGATGCGTATCGGAGCTACCTCAAGGGCCGGCACCTCCGCGGGAAGGAGCACCTCGACGGCGCGCTCCGCGCGTTCGAGGAGGCGGTTCGCCTCGACCCCTCGTATGCGCCCTCGTGGACCGGACTTGCGGAAGCCACCGTCCTCGCGTCCGTCTTCGGAATGATTCCCGCGCGCGAAGCCTGTGCGACGGCGAGAAAGGCGCTCGCGACCGCAAACGAGCTCCAGGGAGAGTCGGCCGAGGCCCTGCACGTCGAAGCGTTCGTCGCCTGGATCGAAGGACGATGGGCCGAGATGGAAGCCGCCTGGCGGCGGGCGATCGAGCTCCAGCCCGCTCACGTTCTCTCCCTGGCCTCGTTCGGCTGCGTCCTCTGTACCCGCCAGAGACTCGAGGAGGGTTTGCCGCTCCTCGATCGCGCGCGGCGAGCCGATCCCCTCTCCTCTTTTCCGTACCAGCTCACGGGAGGGAGCCTGCTGAACTGCGGCAGGCCGGAGGAGGCCCTGCGTTTCCTCGAGGACGCGCTCTCGTTCGAGAAGGACGACGCCGCGGCCCTCGACAATGCGGGACAGGCCCGGGTCGTGTTGGGTCGCCTCGAGGAAGGCATTGCGACGCTCGAGCATGCGGTCGCCGTCTCGCAACGCGGGGCCCATTTCCTCGGCACGCTCGGGTGGGCGCTCGCGACGGCAGGCCGGAACAACGAAGCCCGGAGCATCCTCGAAGAGCTGCGTGCGCCGGCCGAAGGGTTCACCCGCCGTCGTTTCCGAGGCGTGGCTGCTCGGCGCGCTCGGAGAAATCGACGCGGCCTTCGACGTCGTCGCGCAAGCGGAAGAAGAGCATGTGGCCTACCTCTACTTCACCGGACTTCCCGGTTTCGATCCGATTCGAGGAGATCCTCGGTTCCGGGCATTCGAGGCCAGGCTCGGTCTCCGGCGATGAAGATTTGCTTCGCTGATAGGATTTGTCCAAGTTGCCCCTGACCAATGGCACCCGGCTCGGACCCTTCGAGATTCTCGCGCCGCTCGGCGCGGGCGGGATGGGAGAGGTGTACCGCGCGCGGGACGTCCGTCTGGGCCGGGAAGTCGCCGTCAAGGTGCTGCCGCCCGGCCTCTCGACCGACAAGGAGAAGCTGATCCGGTTCGCGCAGGAGGCCCGGTCGGCATCCGCTCTCTCGCACCCGAACATCGTCACGATCTTCGAAGTCGGCCAGGCAGGCGCGCTGCCGTTCATCGCGATGGAGCTGATCGACGGACAGACGCTTCGAGCGATGCTCCAGGGGGGGCCGCTTCCGCTCAAGAAGACCCTCCAGATCGCCTATCAGTCGGCGGACGGCCTCGTCGAAGGCCCATTCGGCCGGAATCGTCCACCGCGATCTCAAGCCGGAAAACTTGATGGTGACGCGGGACGGGTACGTGAAGATCCTCGACTTCGGCCTCGCGAAGCTCGTCGGTCCTCCGGCCGGGTCGGGGTCGGTCGAGGCGCTTTCGATGACGGCGACCGGATTCGTTCTCGGCACGGCCGGGTACATGTCGCCGGAGCAGGCGAGCGGCCGCCCTGTCGATTTCCGCTCGGACCAGTTCTCCCTCGGGCTCATCCTCTACGAGATGGCGACGGGCCGGCGCGCCTTTTCGAGGTCCACCGCCGTCCAGACCCTGTCCGCGATCATCCAGGACGACCCGGAGCCCATGGACCGTTTCAACCCGCGGATCCCCCTCCCTTTTCGCTGGCTCGTCGATCGCTGCCTCGCGAAGGATCCCGAAGATCGTTACGCGTCCACGAGGGATCTCGCCCGAGACCTCCAGAATCTGCGCGATTCCGGCGCGGCCGCCGGGGATGCGTCGGAGGTCCTTCCCCGGGCGCAGTCCGACGCGGCGCAGAAGACCGAGAAGCTCGAATCCTCCGCGGCCGTTCCGAGCCGCGGCGTGGCCCGGCGCGGAGCATCGCTCGCGCTGTCCCTGCTGTTCGGCCTGATCGTTTTCGCCGGCGGCCTCGGAGCGGGGTTCTGGATCCGCTCGCTCGTGTCGGACCCTCCGCCGCCCCGCTGGCGAGGAGACCTCCTGCTGGCCGGCTCGATCCGGGTCTTCGCCCCGCGCGTATCGCCCGATTCGCAGACGCTCGCATTCGTGACGGTCGTCGGCGGGACCTCCCAGGTCGCGGTCATGAAGCCGGGCTCGGGAGACTGGGTCGTGCTGACGCACCAGAAAGCGCTTGGATCCGTCGACCGGGTCGACTGGTCGAGGGACGGTTCCCGCATCTATTTCGACCGGATCGCGGACGCGGGCCGGAGCATTTTCAGCATTCCGACGCTCGGGGGAGAAGAGCGGCTCGTGCTCGACGACGCCCAGGGGCCGGAGGTCCTTCCGGACGGGACGATGCTCGTGACGAGGATCGACGCCGGCCGCAATTTCCAGGTCCACCGATACTGGCCGGAAACGGGGCGCCTCGCTCCGATCGGCCCGCCGATCGCCCGCGAGTCCGCCGGCCTCGGACTGCGGGCTTTCGCGGACGGAAAGACCGCGATCTTCTTCGGAAAGCCCGCCGCCGGGGGTTCGGGGCCCGCTCCGCACTACGCGTACCTTCTGGACCTTTCGACGGGAAAGCTCCAGCGCTTCGCTCCGGACCTTCCGGTCAGCCCCCCGGTCACCCTGACCGGAGACCGCGCGGGTGTGCTCGCGGACGTCGTCGTCGGTGATCTGCACCGGATCGCGAAGATTCCGCGCGCCGGCAACGATTTTCAGACCCTGATGACGCTGCCGTCCCGACCCTGGTACGTCAACGCCGGTATCGACGGCAGTCTCTACGTGGAGTTCCTCGACAATCCGGCCGAGCTCTTGAGATTTCCGGCCACGGGAGGCGTTCCCGAGCGGCTCAATTCGGTGGGACGGAACTTTTTCATGCACCCCGCCCAGTTCGCGGACGGGCGAGTTCTCCTGCCGAGCCTGACGTCCGGGCGGCGGCGGCTGCTCGTCGCTTCGCCCGGGGAGGCTCTTCGCCCCTTCCTCGACAGCACGGAGCAATCCTCTCCACCGGCCGCGCTCGTCGGCCGGGATGAGGTTGCTCTCGTCGGCGGCGGCTTCTCCGCGAGCTCGCCTCCCGTGGTTCTGCTCGCGTCCGTCGCCGACGGCCGAATCCTGCGGCGCTTCGAACAGACGAAAGGCACCGGTTGCTCGGCGCTGTCGGTATCGGCCGACGAGAAGACCCTCTATTCGGTGGAGTCGGGGTGGATCTCGGCGATCGATCTCGCGACGGGATCGGTTCGCCGGCTTCGGCCCGGCAACGGGGTCGCGGCGGATCCGACGCAGCCGGGGCTCGTCGTGCAGCTCAACGACAAAACGGGCGTGCATCTCGTCCGGGCGTCGCTCTCGGGAGGGCCCGACGTTGCGATCCCCATCCCGGGAGACGTCCGGCTTTCCCCATCGCCGATCGCGGGCAACGCGGTCGGGAAAGACGGGCGCATCGTCGTCTCCGTCCTCGCGAAAGACAGCGTTTTCTCCGGGCCCGCGATTCTCGATCCGGCGACCGGAACGCTCGAGAAGGTTCCGGTCCAGTACGAGGGCGACATCCTCCCTTCGAGCTGGGCGGGCGACGGGTCCCTGCTCGGGATGGGCGTCGGCCTGAAGAGCGACCTGTGGCGCTTCCGGCCGATCGCGGCGGACGAAACGCGCTAGCCAACGGCCTCTGGAATCCGGTACAATACTTCTGTACAGGAGGAGACTGCGATGGGCAGGGAGAGATCGTATTCCGCGGCCAGAGCGAATTTCGCCTACTTGTGTGAAAAGGTTGTTGAAGATCAAGAGCCCGTCGTGATCCATCGGCGTGGTGCCGAGGATGTTGCCTTGGTGTCGGCCGCTGAGCTTCGGAGTCTGGAAGAAACCGCCCACCTGCTGCGCTCGCCGCGGAACGCGGAACGCCTCTTTCAGGCCCTTCGGCAGACGGAGCGGAACCAGGGGGTAAGACTCACACCGAAAGCCCTTCGCAAGAAGGTCGGGCTTGGACCAGCATAGAGACGCGGTCTTTCAGAAGCAATTTCTCGAGGATCTTCGCTGGTGGGTAACGGAGGACCGCAGGATTGCCCTCAAGATCCTGGAGCTCGTCGATGCGGTCGTGAAGTCGCCGTTGGAGGGGATCGGCAAGCCGGAGCCTCTCAAGTACCTTGTGGGAGGCGTCTGGTCGCGACGGATTACGCAGGAACACCGGATCGTTTATCGGGTGCGGCGAGACCGGGTGGACTTCCTCCAGTGCCGGTATCACTACTGAAGGCGCGCCATCGCCGGCGGGAGTCGGCTTGCTACCCTTCCGGGCTCGCTACGCGTACAGGCCGCGGACCATCGTGTCGTGGGCGACGCGGGATATCCCGAGCATGTAGGCCGCGATGCGGTAGCTGACGTCGTACTTTTTCGCCATCTCGGCGACGTCGTTGAACGACTGGACCATGATGTCCTCGAGCCGCTCGTTGACCTCGCTCTCTCTCCAGAAGAAGCCCGGCCGGTCCTGGACCCACTCGAAATACGACACGGTCACGCCGCCGGCGTTCGCGAGGATGTCGGGCACGACGACGATGCCGCGCTCGCGAAACATGTCGTCGGCGCTCTGGGTCGTCGGGCCGTTCGCGCCCTCGACGATGATCTTCGCCTGGACTTTCGACGCGTTCTGCCCGCGCGAGCTGGTTCTCGTTCGCCGCGGGCACGAGGATCTCGCACGGCAGCTCGAGGACCTGCGACTTGTCGATTTTCTCCGCACCGGGAAAGCCCTCGAGCGTCTTCTTCTGCGCATAGTGCTCCAGAAGGGCCGGCACATCGAGCCCCTTGGCGTTGGCGATCCCGCCGCGAATGTCGGACACGCCGACGATCTTCGCGCCGGCGGCATGGCACATCTTCGCGGTGATCGAGCCGACGTTGCCGAACCCCTGCACCGCGACGCGGAAGCCCGCGAGCTCGAAGCCGTTCGCGCGCGCCGCCTCGCGGGCAATCATCATGAGGCCGCGGCCGGTCGCTTCCACGCGCCCGCGCGAACCGCCCATGTCAACGGCTTCCCGGTGACGACCGCAGTCACGGTGTGGCGCATGTGCATCGAGTACGTGTCCATGATCCACGCCATCGTCTGCTCGTTCGTGTCCCATGTCCGGCGCGGGAACGTCGGTCTCCGGTCCGATCAGGTCGATGATCGTCGGCCGTGTAGCGGCGCGTGATGCGCTCGAGCTCGCGCCATCGACAGGCTGGGCGGATCGCAGATGACGCCGCCCTTCGCGCCGCCGAACGGGATGTTGACGACCGCGCACTTCCACGTCATCCACGCGGCGAGCGCCCGCACCTCGTCGAGCGTGACGTTCTTGTCGAACCGGATGCCGCCCTTGCCGGGGCCGCGCGCGATGTTGTGCAGCACCCGGTAGCCGGTGAAGACCTCGATGCGGCCGTTGTCCATGGAGATCGGGATCGAAATCTTCGTCTCGCGGACCGGCTCGCGGAGAACCTTGTAGAGCCCCGGGTCGAGGGAGAGCTTCTGCGCGGCGACGTCGAACCGGGACATCATCTCCTCGAAGGGGTTGTCCGAGTCGACGCCCTGCGGCCTCGTGATCATGGTCGTCTTGTTCATCAGGTCCGAGACGTCGGCCCGCGCGGCATCGCCGTCGATCATCACTTCCGTCGATTTGGGAGGGAGATCGCTTTCTTTCACACAAGCTCCTCAATAAGATGCGAGGTCCGAATTCTATCGAATTCGGCGCTCGAACGAAAACCCCGGACGGAATGCTCCGTAAGAGAGTGAGGACAGGAGGGTGGACGCGCTTTCGGACGAAGAGATCGTCTCCCGCATCGTCGGGCGGGGAGAGGACCTGTTTCCGGAGCTCGTGCGCCGCTACCAGAGCCGAATCGTCTCGCATCTCACGCGGGTCGTCGGCGGCCGGGAGGAAGCCCTGGACCTCTCCCAGGAAATCTTCCTCAAGGTTTACCAGGCCCTGGACCGGTACAACTCGGAATACAAGTTTTCCACGTGGATCTTCCGGATCGCGTCGAACGCCGGCATCGATTTTCTCAGAAAACGCCGGATTCGCACCGTTTCCATGGATTCCGCGCCTCCGGGCTCGGCGGAAGAGGACGGCCCCGTTCGGGAGTTTCCGTCCCGGGACCTCGATCCGCTGGGCAACCTCCGCAACGCCGAGCGCCGGCGGACGATCGGCCGGGAGATCGCCGCCCTCCCGCCCGACTTCCGGGAGTTGATCGCTTTGCGCCATTTCGCCGGTCTTTCGTACGAGGAGATCGCGGAGACGAAAAATATGCCTCTCGGGACCGTCAAAAATAAACTTTTTCGGGCGCGAGCCGTTTTAAAGGATAGGTTGGCTGGAGAATTGACTTGAACTGCGAAAATCCGATCGATCCTCTGGATTTAGAAGCCCTTGCGTCGGGCGAGCCCGCGCCGACGCCGGGAGCAGCCGACCATCTTCGTTCCTGCCCGGCGTGCGGGAGCCGCCTCGAGGCCTTCCGGCAGATGGACCGGTGGCTGGCCGAGCTGCCGGCCGAGGACGTCGGTCCGGACCTGGTTTTCCGCGTCGAGCGCCTCCGAGGCTTCTCCGGGGCGGAGAAGCGGTCGCTGCGGCTCTGGTGGGCGCCGGCCGCCGTGTTCCTCGGGCTCCTGCTGGCTTCGGCGGCGTTTCTGTCGGTTCCGATGCTGACCGGTCCGGAGCAGGCCGGCCTTCTGTCGGCGCTTCCGGCCGCCCTCGGCCTCGAGTGGAAGACGCTTCTCGGTTTCCCGGGCTCGATCGGGCGCGCCCTGCCCGGCTCGGTGTCGGCGATTTCGGATCTTCTCGCGCTCGAGCGAGGTTACGCCGCGCTGTCGATCCTTCTCCTGCTGCCCGCCGGTTTCTCGATCGCGCGGCTCTGGATGCGCCGCGCGGCGGCGCGATGAAATTCCGGGCCCGCTTTGCCCTTTTCCCACTCCTGGCCGCGGCGCTCTCCGCGGCGGCGGCCGGTGGAGAGTCTCTCGTCACGGTCGGAAAGCCGCTCGCGGTCATCGCTCCGGTGCGGGGCCGGGTCGTGAGCGTCGCGGGGGAAGTCGATCTTCGCGCGCCGGTGACAGGGGACGTCGTCGCGTGGGGCGGAGAGGTTCGAATCGATCCGGGCGCCGCGATCGGAGGAAACCTGATCGCGTTCGGCGCGGAAGTCTCCGGCGACCGCGGGGCCGTCGCCGGGCGAATCGTCACGCCGGGCTCCCTCGCGTCCCTCTACCTCGCGGAGGCGGAACGCGGCCCGTTCCGCTCCGTGCCGGCCGCCGCGTCGGCGGCCGCGGCCGGACTGCGCCTTCTCGCGCTCGCGATCTGGGCGATCCTCTCTTCCGTCGTGCTGCGGCTCTGGGCCGGGCCGGTCGCGCGGACCGCCGTGTGCTTCGAGGAGAATCCGGCCGCGGCCGCGACCTCGGGAATCGTGGGGCTCGTGTTTCTCCTGGTCTCGGCCGTGACGGCGTTCTCCGCATTTCCCGCGGCGCTGCGGGTGCCGGGAGCGGTCGTGATCCTCGCGGTTGCGGCGGCTCTCAAAATTTTCGGAATGACCGCGCTCTTTCTCTTTCTCGGCCAGAGGATCGCGCGCCGCTTTTCGCCGCGCCAGCGGCCGGCGGCGCTCGCGCTCGGGCTGCTCGCCGCCGGGCTCGTTTCGCTCGTCCCGGTCGCGGGCCCGGTCCTTTGGAGCGCCGCTTCGATCGTCGCGATCGGCTCCGCCGTCTACACGCGCTTCGGCGCGCCCCGCTTCCGAATCGCCGTCGCCTGACGGCGCGGCTGTGCGAATCGCCGTCGCCTGACGGCGCGGCTGTGCGAATCGCCGTCGCCTGACGGCGCGGCTGTGCGAATCGCCGTCGCCTGACGGCGCGCGGCCGGCGAGTCCGGGCGGTCGATTGACCGCTTCTCGATCGCGGCGATAGAGTCCTTCCATGAAATCGATCACCACGGTCGGCGTCGTCGGCTCCGGGCAGATGGGAAGCGGGATCGCGCATGTCGCCGCTTCGGCGGGACTTTCCGTCCTTCTCGCGGACACCGCGCCGGAGATTCTCGTGCGCGCCCGCGCCGCCATCGAAAAGAACATGGACCGCGAGATCGCAAAGGGAAAGAGGACGGCCGAAGAGAAGGGGGCCGCGTTGTTGCGGATCCGCGAGACGTCGGACCTGTCCGCCCTTTCCGGGGCGGATCTCGTCATCGAGGCGGTGACCGAGAACCTCGGCGTCAAGCGCGAGCTGTTCGGCCGGCTCGACGCGATCGTTCCCTCGGACGGCCTTCTCGCGACGAACACGTCGTCGATTTCGATCACCGCGCTTGCGGCGTCGACGTCCCGCCCGGATCGGGTCATCGGCATGCACTTCATGAATCCCGTGCCCGTCATGGCGCTCGTCGAGGTCATCCGCGGCATCGCGACTTCGGACGAGACGGCGGCGGCGATCGAGGCCCTCGCCCGGAAAATGGGCAAAACGCCGATCTTCTGCCACGACTTTCCCGGCTTCGTGTCGAATCGCGTTCTGATGCCGATGATCAACGAGGCGATCTTCGCCCTGTACGAAGGGGTCGCCGAGACAGAGGCGATCGACGGGATCCTCAAGCTCGGAATGAATCACCCGATGGGCCCGCTCGCGCTCGCCGATTTCATCGGTCTCGACACGTGCCTCGCGATCCTTCGGGTGCTCCACGACGGCTTCGGCGATCCGAAGTACCGCCCCTGCCCGCTTCTCGTGAAGATGGTCGACGCGGGATGGCACGGGAAGAAATCGGGCCGCGGCTTCTACACCTACGGGAGCTGACCCGGATGCTCTGCCAGACCTGCGGAACCTTCAACGCCGACGACGACGCGGACTATTGCGTCCGCTGCAAGGCGAAGCTGCTCGTCGTCTCCGGCCCGCGGGCCGACGACGAAGGGGATTCGGGGTCGCCCGACGATATCGCCTTCGACGAGCATCTCCTCGAGCGGATCTCGGCGCTGGAGGAAGTCGTCCGGCGCGAAGGCGAGATGATCCGAACGCTCTTCGAATCGCACCAGCGCCTGGAGAAGAGCCTGTCGGTCGCGCAGACGGGCATCGTGGCCCTGCAGGAAACCCTCGAGCAGCGGGGCATCCTGCCCCCCGGAGAAACGGCCGACCGCTGGCAGGCGCGTTCCGAGAAACGGCTCCACGCGGTCGAAACGAAGGAGCGGCTCCTCGAGCGCCGGGATCGCGTGCTCGCGGGCTTTGCCGGCAGCGACCGCGCCGGATTCGAGCAAAAACTGCGCGAGGCGGAGATGGCGATCGTCTCGCTCGACTCGGAGCGCGGCCTCCGTCTCCTCGAGGAGGGATTCCGCCTGGACCGCGGGAACGCCGACCTCGGCTTTTTTCTGGCCGAGACGTACTTCTCCGACGGAGACCTGGATCGCGCGTCCCATTTCCTCAAGAAAGTGCTCGCCGCGAACCCGAACCATTACGAGACGCTGCTCTACTCGGGGATCGTGGCCTCTGAATCGGGCGAAGCGCGCCCCGCGGAGACGTTCCTGAAAAAATCGATCGAGATCCGGCCGGACGCATTCCTGCCGCACTTCGCGCTCGGCGGGCTCTTCGCGCGGCAGTCGAAGTTCTCCGAAGCGCAGAAGGAGCTCGCGATCGCCCGGGACATCGCTCCGCTGACGGCGACGCGCATTCTCCTGGGCCAGGTCCATCGCGAGCTGGGCGACGCCGCGCACGCGATCGAGGAGTTCGAAGCGGCCGCAAAGCAGGACCCCCGTTCCGACGAGGCGTTCTTCCAGCTCGGCATCGCCTATCTCGAGAAGAACCGACCCCGCCGCGCGCTCGAGGCGTTCCAGAGCTCGCTCGCGATCAACCCCCGGCGCCTCGAGGTGCAGGAGGCAGTGCGCCTGCTGAGGGGAGGAGACCTCGCGAAGAAGCCCGCCGTCGACGGGCCGGCCGCCGGGGATTTCCGCCGGGCGGAAGAATGCGTCGCGACCGGGCGCCTGAGGCAGGCGCTCGACCTGTACCGGCGGGCCCTCGAACGCGAACCCGAGAACCAGACCATTCGGATTTCGTACGCCCTGCTCTGCGCTTCGCTCGGCGCTTCGGCGGAGGCGATCGCGGCCTGCCGGAGGATCCTCGCGGGCCCCGCGGAGGAAATGGTCGCGACAGCGGCCTGCTCGACCCTCGCGGAAGCGCTGCGGGAAGACGGCCAGTGGCGCGAGGCGACGCGGACGGTCGAAGAGTTCATGAAGAGTCACGATTCGCCGGCCGCGCGCACGATCGGTTTCTACGAGCTGGCCTGCAATCTCGCCGACGCGGACGGCGATCTCGCCGACGCGCTCGAGTTCGCGTCCCGCTCCCTCGAGGCGGCTCCCGACGAGCTCAAGCCGTTCTCGCTCGCGGCGCTGGGCTGGGTGTACTACAAGAAGAAAGAGTACGAGAGCGCGATCGATTTTCTGAAGCGCTCCTGCGACAGCCTCGCGACGCCTTCGACCCTGCACCGCCTCGGCATGGCGCTGCTCGCCGCGGAGCGTTCCGAGGAGGCGAAGGCCGCGTTTCGCCGGGCGAAGACGGTCGCGTCTCGCGGGGCGGGCCTCGAGGACCGCATGCTGGAGCAGGTGCGGCTCAACGTCCGTCTCGCGGAGATGGCGGCGCCCCGCCGAAAAGCTTAGGCCGCGCGCCGATCTGGTATCCTCCCCGAAATGCGCTGGTCGGAATTTTTTCTCTACACCGTGAGGGAGACTCCGGCCGACGCCGAGGCGGCGTCGCACCGGCTGATGCTTCGGGCGGGAATGATCCAGAAGCCCGCGGCCGGCATCTACACGTACCTCCCGCTCGGCCTGCGCGTCATCCAGAAGCTCGAAAAGATCGTGCGCGAGGAGATGAATCGCGAAGGCGCCGTCGAGCTCCTGATGCCCGCGGTCGCGCCGGCCGAGCTGTGGCAGGAATCGGGCCGCTGGTCGAAATACGGCAAGGAGCTTCTCCGGCTGAAGGACCGGCACGGGCGCGACTTCTGCTTCGGCCCGACGCACGAGGAAGTCGTGACGGACACCGTGCGGAAGTCGGTGACCTCGTACCGGCAGCTGCCTCTCAACCTCTACCAGATCCAGACGAAATTCCGGGACGAGGTGAGGCCCCGGTTCGGCCTCATCCGGGGCCGGGAGTTCACGATGAAGGACGCGTACTCCTTCGACGTGGACGAGGCCGGCCTCGACGTCGCGTACGAGAAGATGATCCGGGCGTATTCGCGCGATCTTCGACGCGCTGCAAGCTCGACTTCACGATGGTCGAGGCGGACACCGGGGCGATCGGCGGCGCCTCGGCTCCACGAGTTCATGGTGCTGGCGGAGACCGGCGAAGACGCCGTCGTCAAATGCACGAATTGCGACTACGGGGCGAACCTGGAGAAAGCCTCGACGGGGCGAGATCGCCGTTCCGGAGGCGGGGCCCCAGCGCCCGATGCGCAAGGTGCCGACGCCGGGCCGAAAGACGATCGACGAAGTTTGCGCCCTGCTCGGAGTGTCGCCCCTCCAGTGCGTGAAGACGCTCGTCTTCGAAACGGACAAGGAGTTCGTCGCCGCGCTCGTTCGCGGGGATCTCGAAGTCAACGAGGTCAAGCTGAAAAATCACCTCGGCGCGGACCATCTGCAGCTCGCTTCCGAGGCGAAGGTCGAACAGGCGACGGGAGGACCTTCGGGCTTTTCCGGCCCCGTCGGCCTGAACGGCGCGCGAATCGTCGCCGACCGCTCGGTGCTTCGGCTCGTCAACGTCGTCGTCGGGGCGAACGAGAAGGACGCCCACTACGTCGACGCGAACCCGGGCCGCGATTTCAGCGTCGAGGAAGAAGCCGACATCGCCTCGGCCCGCAAAGGCGACCCGTGCCCCCGCTGCGGCGGGGCTCTGGACGTCGCCCGCGGGATCGAGGTCGGAAACATCTTCAAGCTGGGGACCAAGTATTCCGCGCCGATGGACTGCTCGTTCCTCGACGAGGCGGGCGTGAAGAAGCCGATGGTGATGGGCTGCTACGGCCTCGGAATCGGGCGGACCGTCGCGGCCGTGATCGAGCAGAACCACGACGACAACGGCATCCTGTGGCCGGCCCCGCTGTCGCCTTTCGACGTCCACCTGATCGCGATGAACATGAAGGACGACGAGACGCGGCAAGAAGCCGAACGCGTCTACGCGGAGTTGTCGGCGAAGGGCGTCGAGGTGCTGTTCGACGACCGGGACGAGCGCGCCGGCGTGAAGTTCAAGGACTCCGACCTTCTCGGGATACCCCTCCGGATCAACGTGGGCGGCCGCTCCCTGAAAGAAGGAAAGATCGAGATGTCGTCGCGCCGGGACGGCAAGCCGGAATCGCTCCTGAAAGAGCAGGCGGTCGAGGCCGCCGTCGCCGGGGTCCGCCAGGCCGCGAAGGCGTGATCGCCCGGCTCGCCCGTCCGCGAGAGAACCGATGAAATCGAATCAGGCCCGGCCGCGCTGACTTGATAGACTCGATTCGAGTATGAGAAAAATCGGAAAACAGGAAGCGCTCGATTTTCATTCGCGGGGACGCAAGGGAAAGATCGAGGTCGTCGCGACGAAGCCGTGTCGCACGCAGGAGGACCTCTCTCGCATACACGCCGGGCGTCGCGGAGCCTTGCCTCGAAATCGAGCAGGACCCCCTCAAGGTCTACGACTACACCGCGAAGGGAAACCTCGTCGCGGTCGTCTCGAACGGCACGGCCGTCCTCGGGCTCGGCAACATCGGTCCCCTTGCCGGCAAGCCCGTCATGGAAGGGAAGGGCGTCCTGTTCAAGAGGTTCGCCGACATCGACGTGTTCGACATCGAGCTCGACGCGCCCGACGTGGACGGCTTCGTCGACACGGTGCGCCGGATGGCGCCGACGTTCGGCGGAATCAACCTCGAGGACGTGAAGTCCCCCGAGTGCTTCGAGATCGAGGAGCGGCTGAAAAAACTGCTCGACATTCCGGTCTTCCACGACGATCAGCACGGGACGGCCATCATTTCCGCTGCCGCGTTCCTGAACGCCCTGAAAATCGCGGGCAAGAAGATCGAGGACGTGAAAGTCGTGTTCGCGGGCGCGGGAGCCGCCGCGATCGCCTGCGCGAATCTCTACGTCTCGTACGGAGTCCGGCCGAAGAATCTCCGGCTGTGCGACCGCAACGGCGTGATCTACAAGGGCCGCAAGGAAGGGATGAACCCCTACAAGGAAAAATTCGCGGTCGAGACCTCGGAGCGAACGCTCGCCGAGGCGCTCGTCGGCGCCGACGCGTTCATCGGCGTATCGGCGAAGGGCGTCGTCACGGGCGACATGCTCCGACAGATGAAAGAGAGCCCGATCGTCTTCGCGATGGCGAACCCCGATCCTGAAATCACTCCGGAAGACGCGATGATCGCCCGTCCCGACGTCATCATGGCGACCGGCCGGAGCGATTATCCGAACCAGGTCAACAACGTCCTCGGCTTTCCGTACATCTTCCGCGGCGCCCTCGACGTCCGCGCCCGCGAGATCAACGAGGCGATGAAGCGCGCCGCGTCCGAGGCTCTCGCCGCGCTCGCGATGGAGGACGTGCCCGACTCGGTCCTCAAAGCCTACGGCGGGCAATCGTTCCGCTTCGGGCGCGATTACCTGATTCCGAAGCCGTTCGACTACCGGGTCCTGTTCTGGGTCGCGCCGGCCGTCGCGCGGGCCGCGATGGAGACCGGCGTCGCGAGGGTGCAGATCGATCTCGACGCCTATCGCCGGAAGCTCGAGATCCTCCTTTCGCGGACCCGGGAGGTCATGCGCGGAGTGAGAGAACGGGCGCGAGCCGCCCCGAAGCGCATCGTCTTTCCGGAGGGGGAACATCCGAAGATTCTGCGCGCCGCGAAAATCCTCGCGGAAGCGGGCCTCTGCCGGCCGATCCTGATCGCCCGGCAGGAGCAGGTCGCCTCGAAGATCAAGGAACTGGGCATTCCGGCCGGCAAGATCGAGTTCGTCGAGATCTCGAAGTTTTCGCGCCTGGAAGAATATGCGGATCGCCTCGAAAGCCTCCGCCGCCGGCGCGGGATGACGAAGGAAGACGCGCGCCGCGAAGTGACGCACCGGAACGTCTTCGGTTCGCTCATGGTCGAGATGGGGGAGGCCGACGGCCTCATTTCCGGCCTCACGCAGTCCTATTCCGACACGATTCGGCCCGCCCTTCAGATCGTCGGAGTCGCTTCCGGAGTGAAGAGGGTCTGCGGCCTCTACATCCTGATCCTGAAAGACCGCGTTTTCTTCTTCGCGGACACGACCGTCAACATCAACCCGAGCTCCGAGGACCTCGCGGAGATCGCGCTGCTCTCGTCGGAAGCCGCGCGCCGGTTCGGGTTCGAGCCGCGCGTCGCGATGATCTCGTTTTCGAACTTCGGTTCGAACCGGCACGCCCGCGCCGACCGCGTCCGCGACGCGGTCGACCTCGTGAAGAAGCTTCGCCCCGACCTGCCGATTGACGGCGAGATGCAGGCGGACACGGCCGTCATGCCGGAGTTCCTCGAGGACACGTTTCCGTGGGCGACCGTCCGCAAGCCGAACGTGCTGATCTTCCCCGACCTCGAATCGGCGAACGCCGCCTACAAGCTCGTCTGGCGCCTCGCAAACGCCGAAGCCGTCGGACCTGTCCTCATGGGAATGCGCAAGCCGGTGCACGTTCTCCAGCGGGGCGTCGAGGTCACCGATATCGTCAACATGGCGGCGATCGCCGTCGTCGACGCCCAGAGGAACGAGGAGCTGCAGCGAAAGCTCCTGTGACGCTTCGCCGGTTCCGCGCGATCCGGCTTTTCGGGCTCGCCGGTTCGGTGGCCGCGCTGGCCGCCTGCACGGTCTGGAAGAAACCTGCCGTCGCGTTCGAAGGGATCACGCTGCACGGTCTGAACCAGGACGGCGCCTCGCTCGAGGTGCGGCTTCGGGTCGAGAACCCGAATTCTTATCGCCTCGTCGTGAAACACTTCAGCTACCGGCTCGCGGTCGCCGGTACGCCGGTCGGCGGCGGCGAAACCGACTCCAACATCGCGGTCGAGGCGAAGGCCGGCGGCGACGTCGAGTTGCCGGTCGCGCTCGACTGGCGCGAGCTGAAAGGCCGGGCCCTCGACTTCCTGCTTTCCGGAGGCGTCGAGTATTCGATCGAGGGGGAGATCACGTTTTCCACGCCGATCGGTACGTTCCGGCGGCCGTACGGCCACTCCGGGAAAATCAACCCGTTCGAAAACAAATAGCCCGCGTCAGATCCGCTCGCAGATCACGAGCGTGCGGTCGTCGTCGAAGACGCCGGAGGAGCAGTGGGCGGCGATCGCCTCGAGAAGCGCCCGCTTGAGCTCTTCGATCGGCGCGGCGCCGTTCGCGCGAAGCACGGCCTCGAAGCGCTCGAACCCGAAGGCGTCGTCGTTGCGGTCGCGGCACTCGATGATTCCGTCGGTGTAGAGCACGAGGCGGTCGCCGGCGGCGAAAGGATAGGAGCGCGTCGGAAAATCCTTCCCCTCGAAGAGCCCGAGCGGGAAGGCCGGCAGCTCCAGGGACCGGACGGTTCCCTTCGAGAGCAGGTACGGCGGCGGGTGGCCCGCGTTCGTCAGCTCGACCTGGCCGGCGGCGCGGACGGTCGCCAGGGCGAAGGTCATGTAGTTCCGGGTGTCGGTCGACCGATGGAGGAGGCGGTTGAGCCGGACGAAGAGGGCAGTGCCCCCTTCTCCCGATTCCAGGAGAGTGTCGAGCGCCGCCTTCGCCGCGGCGACGAGGAGCGCCGTGGGGAGACCGTGCCCCGAAACGTCCCCGATCGCGATCGCCGTGTCGCCGTCCCGGGTCGCGAGGAAGTCGTAGTAATCGCCGCCCATCTGCGCGACGGGCTCGAAGAACGCCGTCGTGCGCAAGCCCGGAACTTTCACGTCGGGCGCCGGAAGGAGCTTCTGGGCGATCAACCGCGCCTGCTCGATTTCGCGGTCGAGGAGCTCCTTCGCCGCCCGATCCTGCAGGGTTCCTTCCAGCGACGCGGCCATCGAGTCGAAGGAGCGGGCCAGGTCGCCGACCTGGTCTCTGGCCCGCGTCGCGATGCGAACCGAAAAATCGCCGGTCGCGATGTTTCGGGTTGCCCGCGACAGGCGGTTCACGGTCTTCGTGATCGTGCGGACGAGGAGGTAGGCGATCAGGAGCGCGACGAGGTAGACGGCGAGCAGGATCGATCCGATGACGACGAGCGCGAGGAGCGCCCAGTTCTGATTCTTGCTCTGGATCGCGCCCTGGGCGAAGAGCTCCGAGAGCGCGCGGCGCCAGGACAGGCGGGTGAAGATGGCGACGATGTTCCGATCGTGCTCCTCGCGCGCCGAGGCGGACATTCCGAGCACCGGAGGGGAGGTGTAGATCCAGGAGACCGCGATCCACGGAGAGCTCGAGTGATCCGCGGGAATCGCCTCCGGGGGATAAATGAAGGGCACGGAAGCGCCCCGGGCTCCTTTGTCGTCGATCGAGACCGTGAGGCCGCCCCGGTGCGTGTCTGGACGAGCGGCTCCCGCGATCGGCTTGAGCGCGACGCCCGAAAGCTCGGCGAGGCGGGCGTAGAGGAGATCGTCGACCGGGAGCGCGAGAACGCGCGTCTCGCCGGCCCGGGTCGAAGCCACCCCGAGCGCTTCGACTCCGTCCGCCCCGAAGAAGCGCGGCTCTGACAGCTCGCCGACCCACGGGGGCGCCGGCCCGCCGGCCGGAAACGCGGCGAGCTGGGAGGACACGACCTTTCCGCCGGCGATCCGGGCGCTTCGGACGCCCGTGACCTCTCCGGCCAGGATCCGAGCGCCGAGCTGGCGCACCGCCTGCTCGACGCGGTAGGCCTGGAACTGCCCGAGCGACATCGCGGCGGCGACCCCCAGCAGGAGAGCGAGCAGGGGCGCCGGGAAGACGCCGATCAGGAAATACGAGAATGCGAGCCTCCACGAGAGGCGATAGAACAGCTTCTGAGCGACGAAGACCGCCGCGCGGATGCCGGTGACGCTCCCCGCGACGATCGCGAGGAGGATTCCGAGCGTGTTCAGCGGCGTGTGGGGCGCCCAGATGCTGCCCGCCACGATCAGCACCGCGGCAACCCCGTTCAGCACGAGCCAGACGAGGGTCGATCTCCTCCACGCCATCGGTGTCGTGCGAGTCTAACAGCCTGTTCCACATTCCCGCGGGTTGTTATATTTTGTTGGAAGAGTGAAATTTTTCCGTGCCTGTTCGTGGATTCTCCCCTCCGCCTTCCTCGCCGCCGCCTTCACTTTTCTCCTGACGCACGGGCCGGCGGATCCGGCTCTCGCCGTGTACCCGTTTTTCCGGGATTGGGTCGGCCCGGAGCGGTTGCCGGCGTCGGCGGAGGTCGGGTTCTTCCTCGAGTCGGGATTCCTGTTTCTGCTCCCGTACGGGTTCCTGCTGGCCTTCGTCCTGCTCGTCACGGTGGCGGAGCGCGCGGTGTTCGGAAAGGCCGCGCCGGGAGCGTCCGGACCCTTCCAGGCGACGTTCGCCCGGATCTACTTCGTCCTGATCCTCGTCGGAGCGGCCGCGCTCGGCGCGTCGACCGGCCTTCTCCGGCGAAAGCTCGGCGGCGACACGCAGGTCGGGGCGATCGCGGTCGCGGCGGCCCCGTTCCTGTCGAGCCTGCTCGCGGCCGCGCCCGCCTTCGTGCTGGCCGTTCCGGTGACCGGGTTTCTGAGGATGCGGGAATGAGCGGGCCGCACGACTCCCTCGTCATCCTCGATTTCGGCTCGCAGTACACGCAGTTGATCGCCCGCCGGGTGCGGGAGGCGAAGGTGTTCTCCGTGGTGATGGGTCCCGACGCGTCCCGGGCCGAGATCGAGCGGTGCCGCCCGATCGGCCTGATTCTCTCCGGCGGCCCCCAGAGCGTGTACGAGCCCGGCTCGCCGAAGCCGTCGTTCGACCTTCTTCAACTGAACGTTCCGGTCCTCGGCGTCTGCTACGGAATGGACGTTCTCGCGCAGGCCCTCGGCGGCGACGTGCGGAAGGCCCCGGGCGCGAATACGGCCGCGCTTCGTTCCAGCCGTCTCCGGGCTCGCCGCTGTTTGCGGGACTGTCGGAGAAAGAGACGGTCTGGATGTCCCATGGCGACCTTGTCGCGGCGGCCCCGGCCGGGTTTGCGGTGTCCGGACGAACCGAATCCGCGCCGATCGCCGCGTTCGAAGACGAGAAGCGGAAGATCTTCGCGATCCAGTTTCACCCCGAGGTCCGCCACACCGAGAACGGGGCGCTCGTTCTGGAGAATTTCCTGTTCCGGATCTGCGGCGCGAAACCGGACTGGACGATGAGCTCCTTCCGCGAGGAGAAGATCGCCGAGATCCGCCGCCGGGCCCCGGCGGGCCGCGTGATCTGCGCCCTTTCCGGAGGAGTCGATTCCTCCGTGACGGCCGTGCTGTTGCGGGAGGCGCTCGGGGACCGGGTTCTTCCGATCTTCGTCGACCACGGGCTGCTCCGCAAGAAAGAGCGCGAGCGCGTCGCGGCGGCGTTCGAGCGCTTCGGGCTGGCGATCGACGTCGTGGACGCCTCCGCGCTGTTTTTCGAACGCCTTCGCGGCGTCGTCGATCCCGAGAAAAAGCGCAAGACGATCGGGGCGGCGTTCATCGAGGTCTTCGAATCCGAGGCGAAGAAGTTTCCGGATGTCCGCTATCTCGCGCAGGGAACGCTCTATCCCGACGTCATCGAGTCGGTGTCGCTGAAGGGGCCCTCGCAGGTCATCAAGTCCCACCACAACGTCGGCGGTTTACCCGGAGCGGCTCGGCCTCGAATTGATCGAGCCCGTGCGGGAGCTGTTCAAGGACGAAGTGCGCGCGCTGGGGGCGGAGCTCGGCCTGCCGAAGCAGTTTCTCTCGAGGCACCCGTTTCCCGGGCCCGGGCTCGCCGTCCGGATCCCCGGAGAGGTCACGCCCGACAGGGTCGCAATCCTCCAGGAGGCCGATGAAATCCTGATCGACGAAATCCGCGCCGCCGGGCTCTATGACGCGATTTCCCAGGCGTTCGCCGTCCTGCTGCCCGTCAAGACGGTCGGCGTGATGGGCGACGAGCGGACGTACGAGAACGTCCTCGCGATCCGCTGCGTGCAGACGTCGGACTTCATGACCGCGGACTGGTACCGCCTTCCGCACGACGTCCTCGATTCGATCGCGAGCCGGATCGTGGGCTCCGTTCGCGGCATCAACCGGGTGGTGTACGACGTCACGTCCAAGCCTCCCGGGACGATCGAGTGGGAATAGAAAGCGCGCCAGGGGTTTCGTTCCCCGGCTACGTCAGAAGAGCCTTCGGATCACCGTGAAGCCCGCGAGGGCGAGAAGAGCCGCAAGCGTCAACATTGCCCGGCCGGATAGCGTTGGGACGCTTACAGGGAGCGTCGCGGCGTTCAGCGTATTGTTAATCGTGCAACTGCCATCCAGCGCCACATCGACGCAATTCGTCTGGTCCGCCGTGTAGCCGAACGGAACCGTCTCGGTCGCCGTACAGGTCGCCCCTCCGCTCGCACCGGTCACCGTGAAGACTGCCGGTGCTCCCTGGGCCGCGAGCAGCGGCGTGGCGTTCACCGCGCCCGAGGTACATGTCAGGGCCACCGGCACCGTCGCGACACTGGTCGGGCTGAAAACCTTGTTGACCGTGATCGTGTTGGTGTTGGGGTTGAGCGTGTTGGTAATCGTGCAGCTGCCATTCAGCGCCACGCCCACGCAATTCGCCTGGTTCGGCGTGTAGCCGGCCGGAACCGTCTCGGTTGCCGTGCAGGTGGCCCCCCACTCGCGCCGGTCACTGTGAACACCGCCGGCACCGCCTCGGACGCGTTGAGCGGCGTGGCGTTCACCGTACCCGAGGTGCAGGTCAGGGCCACCGCCACTGTCGCGGGGCTGTTCGGGATGAAGTCCTTGTTTACTGTAATCGAAGCCGACGGGGCGCAGCCCGCGAAGGTGAATGGCGCCACGTTCGTGTCCGTGAAGTCGGTCGTCGCCAGGGCGCGCCCGAGGTAGGTTCCCCGGGTCAACGTGATGGCGCCGCCCGAGAGAATCGTTCCAAGAAAATTCGAATCCGTCATCGTCGCGGACCCTTGCGTCCACCAATACACGTTGCATGCCTGCGCGGTCCCGCTCATGACCACATGGAAGCTGTTGCCCGTGAGGGAGCCCGCGGTGGTCCCGACCTTGAATACCCAGACGTCGCTCGCGTTTCCGTTGAGCGTGAAAGTGACGCCTGCGCCGAGCGTCGTCCCGGCAGCCGAGCAGTAGACGCCGGGCAGGATCGTCGTGCTGGTAGTCGGAATGGGGCCGTCGCAGGCGGAGTTCAGGGTGTTGAGAGCGGTGTACGCCGTGTTGAAGTCCGTGACGACCCCGGCAGAAACCGGAGCGTCGGTCGTTCCCGTAATCGTGCAACCGGTGTTCGTAATCGAGGTGAAGGTGGTCCCCACGTTTCCGTCGATGACGACGGGAGTCGCGATGGACCGGGTGCAGGTGACCTCCCCCACGGTCGGGCTGGCGTTCGTCGCCAGGACCGCGTAGCTCCCCGCCGTTCCCATCGGCGGCGCGATCGCCGTCGCCCGCGCCGGGGCGGTTTGCGCCCAGGAAAAGAGCGCGGCGAACACTGTCGCCGCCCGTGAGAGCCATTTCCGCCCGCGGGAGGATTCCTTCGCGAGAGACTCGTTTGACGCGGATGCCACAAAAGAAAAGAACGAGGGGAAAAGCATGATGGCTCCGATCGCTTCTCGAACGATCGCAGATCGGTCGGGCAATTTCTAATCGTTTTTTTCAATCAAAATGAGATCCAAAAACGATCACCGCGACACATTTGCCGAAGCGGTTTCTCCTTCTCGATCGCTCGCAATATATGGGCGACGGGATCCCATTTCTGTCGGATCGGCGGGATCTTCGCGATTCCCTTCGGCCTCGGGTGCGCTCTCGCGGCGGACCGTGAAGCCCGGTCGAAGATCGAGATGGCCCGCCGCCGCCCCTGATCACTTACAATCGGACTCGATGCCTTCGGATTTCGTCCATCTGCATCTCCACTCCCAGTACTCGCTGCTGGACGGCGCGAATCGCCTCTCGGAGCTCTGTTCGACCGTCGCGAAGCTCGGCCAGGGCGCGGTCGCGGTCACCGACCACGGCAACATGTTCGGCGCGCAGAACTTCTACCAGGAGGCGCTGCAGAAGGGGATCAAGCCGATCTTCGGAGTGGAGGCGTACATTGCCCCGGGCGACCGGCAGGACCGGGAACTGCGCGCGGCGAGCGAATCGGGTGACGGCTACACGTACCACCTGACTCTTCTCGCGCGGGACGAAACCGGCTACAAGAACCTCGTCAAGCTCGTGTCCGAGGCCTACATGACCGGCTTCTACCATCGTCCCCGAATGGACAAGGATCTCCTCCGGAAGCACTCGGACGGCCTGATCGCGCTCTCCGGCTGCCTGAAGGGGGAAGTCGCGGGGGCCGTCGCGCGCGGCAATTTCCAGGCCGCGAAGAAGTCGCTCCTCGAGCTGTCGGACATCTTCGGCAAGGAAAACGTCTATGTCGAGCTGATGGACCACGGGCTCCCGGACCAGACGAGGATCCTTCCCGATCTCCTGCGCCTGTCGTCGGAGACGAACATTCCCGCCGTCGCGACGAACGACAGCCACTACCTCCAGCGGACCGACGCTTTCGCCCACGAGGTGCTGCTCTGCATCGGGATGGGCAAGACGCTCGAGGACGACCGTCGGATGCGTTTCTATAACGACGAGTTCTACGTGAAGGACGCCGACGAGATGAAGGCCCGCTTCGCGCCGTGGTCGGCCGAAGCCGTGACGAATTCCGCCGCGATCGCCGCGCGATGCCATGTGACGTTCCCGAAGCCGGAGCTGCTCCTCCCGCGCTTCGACCCGCCCGAAGGACAGACGGCGGCGCAGCATTTCCGCGAGCTCGCGCGGAAGGGGCTCGATCGCCGTCTCGAGGCGATGAAGCCGCACTTCGATTCGGGCGCCATCAAGCGGCCCCGCGAGCAGTACCTTCAGAGGATCGATTACGAGATGGACGTGATCGAGAAGATGGGATTTCCGTCCTACTTCCTGATCGTCTCGGACTTCATCCGCCACGCCCGCGAGACCGGCATCGCGGTCGGGCCGGGCCGCGGGAGCGCGGCGGGCTCTCTCGTCGCCTGGGCCCTCGAGATCACGCAGATCGATCCGCTGCGGTACGACCTGCTGTTCGAGCGGTTCCTGAACCCCGACCGCCTCAACATGCCCGATATCGACATCGACTTCTGCCAGGCGCGGCGCGGGGAAGTGATCGACTACGTGACGCACAAATACGGCCGCGAGAACGTCGCGCAGATCGTCACGTTCTCGCAATTGAAGCCGAAGGCGGCGGTCCGCGACGTCACGCGCGTGCTCGGATTCCCCGTTTCGCTCGGGGACAAGATTTCGAAGGCGATCCCGGGCGGTCCCGACGTGACGTTCGAATCGGCGCTCAAGGACTCGAACGATCTCAAGGCCCTTCTCAAAGCCGACGAAAACGCGAAGAAGGTCGTGCAAATCGCGACGCGCCTCGAAGGCCTTTCGCGCCACGCGGGAATGCACGCGGCCGGCGTCGTCATCGCTCCGAGCGCGATCACCGACTACGTTCCGTTGTACCGGACGGCGGACGACCAGATCACGACCCAGTTCGACATGGGCGTCGTCGAGAAAATGGGGCTCCTCAAGATCGACTTCCTCGGGCTGATCACGCTCGACATCCTCGGCGAGGCGGTGGAGTCGGTGCGTCGAACGCTCGGGCGGGAAATCGACCTTCTGCACCTGCCGTTGAACGACGAGCCGACGTTCGAGCTCTTCCGGGAAGGAAAGACCGGGTGCGTGTTCCAGTTCGATTCGTCGGGGATGCGCGACCTGCTCCGGCGCGCGAAGCCCGCCGTTTTCACCGACCTCGCCGCGTTGAACGCCCTCTACCGGCCCGGCGCGCTCGACGCGGGGACGGTCGAGGACTACGTCCGCCGCCGCGGCGGCTCGGCGAAAGTGACCTATCCGCTGCCGGAGCTCAAGGAGATCCTCGAGGAGACGCTCGGGATCCTCGTGTACCAGGAACAGGTGATGCTGATCGCGCAACGCGTCGCCGGCTACTCGCTGGCCGAAGCCGACCTCCTTCGAAAGGCGATCGGCAAGAAGAAAAAGGAAGTCATGCAGTCCGAGGCGGAGAAGTTTCTCCGCCGCGCGGTCGAGGCGAAGACGCCCCAGAAGAAGGCCGAGGAGATCTGGTCGCTGATCGAGCCGTTCGCTCGCTACGGGTTCAACAAATCCCACGCGGTCGCATACGCGCTGCTCGCCTACCAGACCGCTTACCTGAAAGCGCATTTTCCCGTCCATTTCATGGCGGCCTGCCTGACCGCGTCGATCGGGTCGACCGACGAAATCGTGCGCGTCATGGGGGAATGCTCGATCTCGGGCGTGCCGGTTCTTCCTCCCGACATCAACGAGTCGCAGCGAACGTTTGCTCCCGCCGGTCCCGCGATCCGGTTCGGGCTGGCGGCCGTGCGGGGCGTGGGCGAAATGGCGGCGCAGACGATCCTCGATGAGCGGTCGCGCGGCCCCTACGCCTCGTTCACGGATTTCGTTTTCCGGGTCGACGCGAAGCTCGTCAACCGCCGCGCGGTCGAAGCCCTCATCCACGCGGGAGCGTTCGATTCTCTCGGAAAGAGCCGGTCCTCGCTGCGCGAGGCCTACGAGGAGATTTCGTCTCGCGCCGTGCGGAACCGTCAGGACCGGGAGAACGGCCAGACGGACCTCTTCGGGGGAACGGCCGCGCCCGGCCCGCCCGCGGACGAGTTTCCCGACGCCGTCCCCGACACGCTCGACGAGAAGCTCCGTCACGAGAAGGAGTCGCTCGGGTTCTACGTCACCGGGCATCCCCTCGCGAAGTATTCGGAGGAGATCGAGCGCTTTGCCGAAGTCAAGGTCGAGGGCCTGCGCGATTGCATCGATCGGGTCGTCAAGATCGCCGGCGTGATCACCGCGCTCAAAAAACAGAAGATCAAGAAGGGCGTCAACACCGGCAAGTTCATGGCGAAATTCCAGCTCGAGGACACGACCGGAACCGCGCCGGTCGCCGTCTTTTCCTCGCTGTTCGACAAAGCATCGCCGATGCTCGAGGACGACAGGCCCATCCTCCTGACGGCTCTCGTTCGGGAGGGAGGCGGGAGCGTGGAGCTCAACGCCCAGGAAATCGTTCCTCTCGCGGGGCTCAAGGATCGCCGCGCCCGCGGAGTGGAGATCCGGCTCGACCTGACCCTGGCGGACGAAGACGTGCTCGCGAAAGTGCATGACCGCCTTCGGCAGCATCCCGGTCCCGTCCCGGTTTCGATCCGGCTCGTCCGGCCGGGCGAGTTCGAGGCGACGCTGCGCGCGAACGGAACGCTGTCGGTGAAGCCGTCGCCGACGCTCACGGAGGAGATCTGCCTGCTCGCGGGGGAACGCTCCGTCGAGTACGTGTATGAGTGAGCCGCGCCCGCGAACTCCGGGCGAGATCCGAAGATCGATTGCCCGCGAGGCGGACCGGGCCGGCGTCGTCGCGTATCTGGTCGGAGGCGCCGTTCGGGACGCGCTCCGGCGCCGGCGGGTCCGCGACATCGATGTCGCGGTCGAGGGCGACGCGGTGGCCCTGGCCCGCGCGTGGGCCCGCGCTTCCGGCGGACGGTTCGCCGCCTCGTCGGCATTCGGAACCGCCGCCGTCGAGCTCGGCCCCGCGGCCGCGCCCCTGCGCGTCGATTTCGCGACGAGCCGGGCGGAATCGTACCCGTCCCCGGCCGCGCTTCCCCGCGTTCGGCCCGCGGCGATCGGGGACGATCTCGCGAGGCGCGATTTCACGATCAACGCGATGGCCATTGCCTTGAACGGCCCGGCGAAGGGCGCGCTCCTCGATCCGTTCGGAGGACGGGCCGACCTGGCTCGCGGGATCGTCCGCATGCTCCACCCCGGATCGGCTCGCGACGACCCGACCCGCGCGTATCGGGCCGTGCGCTTCGCCCTGCGGTTCGGATTTCGAATCGCGCGGGAGACGAAGCGGTGGATCGCCGACGCGATCGACTCCGGCGCGTTCGAGCAGCTGAGCGGCGACCGCCTCCGGAGGGAAATCCTTCTCCTCTTCGCGGAGCACCCTCCGTCGCTCGCGGTCCCGGCGATCGCGGCGCTTCGCCTCGAGAGGACGGTCTCTCCGCGCCTCGGCGGCGGCGCCGCCGCGATTCGAAGGCTGAAACGGGTGGAGACCCTCGCGCGGCGGGCCGGACGGCCGTCGGGCTGGCCGGCGCTGATGGCCTGGTCGCTCGATCTTCCCGACGCGGAACGCCGCGGCGCCGCGCTGCGGCTCGGCCTGGCGGGCGGGGCGCTGCGCGAATTCTGCGCCGCCGGGTCTCGCGCGCGAGAAGCTCGCGAAGCCACCCGGGGAAAGCCCCTCTCGGCCGTCGCGGCCCTGAGCCGGGACTGGCCGATCGACACCGTGCTCGCCGCGGCGTCGGCCCTCGACCCGCCCGGCGCCGCGCGCCTGCTGCGCGCGTGGTCGCTCGCCTCCCGATTGCGTTTGAAAATCAGCGGCGAAGACCTCCGGCGTTCCGGGGTGCTGCCGGGTCCGGCGATCGGCCGGGCGCTCGAAGAAACGTGGCGCGCGAGGATCGACCGCCGAATCCGTCCGGCGCAGGAGCTGCCGTTCGCCCTCGAAGAGGTTCGAAGGTGAGCCTCCTCCTCCGCGTCGCCGCTTTGCTCGCGGGCCTCGCGGCGGCGGGCGCGGCGCCGCCCGCGGAGCCCGTCTCGCCCCCGGCGGCCGCGAACGAGCCCGCGTCGACCTACCTGTTCGAATGGATCACGCGCACGGGACCGGCGATCGAGCGGCTCACGCTCTTCAGCGACGGAATCCTCGTGCGGAAATCCGTGTCGCCGGACGGCAAGACCGAGCTCAAGAAGCGCAAGCTCTCCCCGGAGGAGTACTCGTTCTACTCGGAGTATTTCGGCACCCCCGAATCCCGAGAGGGGGCCGGCAAATTCGAGACCGGCCTCACGGGGGAACAATCGGCGAGGTCCGAGATTTCGTTCGCTCCGCCCGGCGCGGCCCCGTGGTCCCTGTCGTTCGATTCGTTCTCGACGCTCTCGACTCCCGCGGCGCGGGTGAAGTCGGCGCTCGAAGGACTTCTCGATTCGTTCGGCAAGGTCCTGCCGAACGAGGACGATTTTCCGATGGAGAAGCTCGTTCCGGGGACGCTCCTGCGGAATCGCGACGGCCAGGAATTCCGGGTCGTTCACGTGGACGAGGGGGCGAAGATCGTCGAGCTTCGCCCCCTCGGCCAGCCGTACTCCCGGTTCTTCCAGTGGTCGAAGCTTCGCTATTCGTTTTACCCGCCATGACCCCCGGTCTTCAGGTCGTCGGGGGGACGCTGCGGAGCCGGCGCCTCGCGGCCCTTCCCGGGTCGCGCCCCACGTCCGAACGGGCGCGCGAAGCGCTGTTCGACATCCTCGGGCCCTGGATCGCGGGAAGATCGGTCCTCGAGCTGTACGCCGGATCGGGCGCGATCGCGATCGAAGCTCTCTCGCGGGGAGCGTCGTCCGCGGTCGCCGTGGATCGCGACGCCTCGGCGCTCGAAGAGAACCGCCGCCGGCTCGGAATCGCGCTCGAAATCGTCGAGGCTCCCGCCCACCGGGCGGTCGGCGCTCTTCGACGAGCCCGCCGCGCGTTCGACCTCGTCTTTCTCGATCCTCCCTACGCCGCGGCGGCGGACGTTCTGGGCCCCGACGATCTCGAGCGGCTCGTTCTGCCCGCGGGGCGCGTCGTGTGGCAAACCGATTCCGGCGTGACCGTCGACGCGATCGGGAAGGACCTCTCCTCGGAGCGCGTCGCCCGTTACGGCCGCAACGTTTTTTCTTTTTTTCGAAAGGCGTCATGAGCCGGGCGAAAGTTCTCTTCTGGGTCCACGACCCGGAAGCTCCTTCGTTCCGGCACAGGCTCGCGGCGCACATTCCGGCCCTCGAGTCGGAAGGCTTCGCGTGCGAAGTCGAGACGTTTCCCCGCCGTCGGTACGGCGTCCGGATCCTCGAGAGGTGGTCGCGGCTGCGCGAGTTCGACCTGCTCGTCGTGGCGAAATTCAAGCTCGAAACGGGGGAGCGCTCGGTCGTGCGCCGGTTCGCGAAGAAGATCGCGTACGATTTCGACGACGCGATCTACTACTCGAAACCCGACCGCCCCGGCGATCCCCCCGGACGCGGAACGAGGCGCGTCCGCAAGTTTCGCGCGATGTGCGCGATCGCGGATCTCGCGACCGCCGGCAACGAAACCCTCGCGGCGGCGGCGCGTCCGTTCGCGACGAAAGTCGAGATCGTGCCGACGCCGATCGACCTCGCGCCGTACTCGTTCTCGCCCCGCGAAAGCAGCGGGGCGCGCCTCGTCTGGATCGGGCTCCCGGGAAACCTTCCCTACCTGGATCTCCTTCGCGAGCCGCTCGCGAATCTTCGCCGCGAGTTTCCGTCGCTCTGCCTTCGGATCGTCAGCGAGCGCGCTCCGGCCGAATTCCCGATCCCGGTCGACTTTCTTCCCTGGTCCTCCGCAACGGAGGCGCGGGATCTGGCTTCGGCCGACATCGGGTTGATGCCCCTGACCGACGACGAGTGGACGCGCGGCAAAGGGGGCTTCAAGCTCCTTCAATACATGGCGGCTCGTCTCCCCGCCGTCGCGTCTCCGATCGGCGTCAATCGCGAGATCGTCGTGCACGGCGAAACCGGCTTTCTCGCCGCGGACTCCGCCGCCTGGGAACGTTCCCTGCGAACGCTGCTCCAGGAACCCGTCCGGGCCCGGGCGATGGGCGAGGCGGGGCGGCGGCGCGTCGAGAAGCGATACGAGCGTTCGATCGTCTCGAGGCGGCTCGTCGAGTTGTACCGGCTCGCAATTGCAATTCCCGGAGCGTCCTGATACCTTTTTTCGCCTTTACCGGTTTTCAGGCCGAAAGGAGCCAAGATGCCGCGGGATGGAAAGCACTTTTTCACGTCGGAATCGGTGACCGAGGGGCACCCCGACAAGATCGCCGACCAGATTTCCGACGCGATCCTCGACGCGATCCTGAGCCAGGATCCCGACGGGCCGCGTCGCGTGCGAGACGCTCGTCACGACCGGAATGGCCTTCGTCGCGGGCGAGATCACGACGGACTGCTACGTGCGACTTTCCCGACGTCGTTCGGCAGACGATCAAGGACGTCGGCTACACCCGGGCGAAGTACGGTTTCGACTATCGAGACCTGCGCCGTGATCTCGTCGATCGACCGCCAGTCGCCCGACATCGCCCAGGGCGTCGACACCGGGCGGCGCGGGCGACCAGGGCCTGATGTTCGGCTACGCCTGCAACGAGACGAAGGAGCTGATGCCGCTGCCGATCACTGCTCGCGCACAGCCTGACGATGCGCCTGTCCGAGCGCGCGCCGGAAGGATCAGCTCGATTTTCTCCGCCCGGACGGCAAGTCCCAGGTCACCGTCGAGTACGACGGTGACCGGCCGGTCCGCGTGCGACGCCGTCGTCGTCTCCACCCAGCACAGCCGCGATCGTGACCAACGCACGCGGATGCGCGAGGACGATCATCGAAGCAGTCGATCCAGCCGCGTCGATTCCCGCCGACATGATCGACGCGCAGACGAAGTTCCACATCAACCCGACCGGCCGCTTCGTCGTCGGCGGGCCTCAGGGCGACTGCGGGCTGACCGGCCGCAAGATCATCGTCGACACCTACGGCGGCGTCGGCGCCGCACGGCGGCGGCGCGTTCTCGGGCAAAGACCCGACGAAGGTCGACCGCTCGGCGTCCTACATGGCGCGCTACATCGCGAAGAACGTCGTCGCGGCCGGGATTGCGAAGCGCTGCGAGGTGCAGCTCGCCTACGCGATCGGCGTCGCCGATCCGGTCTCGATCCTGATCGACACGAAGGGGAGCGGCCAGGTCGGCGAGGACCGGATCGAGGCGATCGTCCGCGAGATTTTCCCGCTCACCCCGAAGGGGATCATCGAGGCGCTGAACCTGCGCCGGCCGATCTACAAGAAGACCGCCGCGTTCGGCCACTTCGGCCGCCGGCGCCCGGAATTCACGTGGGAACAGACCGACCGGGCGGAAGCGATCGCGAAGGCGGCTGGCGCGTCGGCGCCGGCGAAGGCGGCCGCGACGGCGTAAACGGAGCCCCTTTTTGGATACGAATGGCTTTGCCACCTGTCCGTGACGCCGGCGAGAGCCGTTTCTTTTCGATCGGAGCCTTCTCGGCGTTTCTCGCCGTCGCCGCGGGGGCGTTCGGCGCGCACGGGCTGAGGGGCCGCCTGTCGCCGGAGATGCTCTCCGTGTTCGAAACGGGAGCCCGGTACCAGATGTACCACGCGCTCGCGCTGCTCGCCGCCGGCTGGGCGTCGGGCCGATGGCCCGGCCGCCGCGCCGTTGCGGCGGGATGGCTCTTCGCGGCCGGGACTGTCCTCTTCTCGGGAAGCCTTTACGCGCTCGCCCTCACGGGGATTCGGTCGTTCGGCGCCGTCACGCCGGCGGGAGGGGTCTGCTTTCTCGTCGGATGGGTTGCCTCGGATCGGCCGCCTGGCGTTAGACTCGGGACGTGAGCTGGGAGGGAATTCGAGATGAAAAAGAAAACGGCGTCGAAAAAGAAGACCGCTGCGAGAAAGAAAACCGCGGTGAAGAAGAAATCCGCTCCGAAAAAGAAATCCGGCGCGACGAAGAAGGCCGCCGCGAAGAGAAAGGCGGTCTCGCCGTCCCGCGAAGAAGCGCGCGGGAAAGAAGACCGCGCCGCGAAAGAGAGCGGCGGCGAAGGCCCGTCCGGCGAGCAAACGCGGCGCGAAAAAGGCTGCCGCTCCGCGGAAAAAGCCGGCGCCGCGTTCGCGGCCGTACCTGGAAGAAGACCAGGAAACCACGAGCGCCGACTTCGACCTGATGGAACCCCCGACGGAACGCGGCCTCGGCCTGGAATCGGGCGGGCAGTCCGGCGACACGGAAGGGCTCTCGAGGACCGAGATCGCCGCATTCGGAGAGCGTGGAAGAGCTGCTCGAAGAAGGGCAGGCTTTCGAGGCGGGCATCATCAGCGGCGTCGAGAACGCGCCCGACGCCGACGAGGGCGGCGTCCGGACGCGCCAGGTTCCCGAGGACGACGTGCCGGAGGAATACATCGACCGCGATTAGGCGGGCCGGGGCGCGCGGCTCTCCTTCGGATAAGATTCGGCCCGGATGGAAATCCTCGAAAGCCACCTCGACACCGGCTCGGAGGAGTTCCGCGCCCGCTCGGAGGCGATGCGCGGGCTCGTCGCCGGGCTGAAAGAGAGCTCCGCGAGGGCCCGCGACGGGGGCGGCGAGAAGGCCCGCGAGCACCACGTGAAACAGGGGAAGATGCCGGTCCGGGAGCGCATCGGGAAACTGCTCGACCCCGGCTCGCCTTTCCTGGAGCTCTCGCCGATGGCCGCCCACGGGATGTACGACGGCGCCGCTCCCGGCGCGGGCCTCGTGACCGGAATCGGGGAGGTGTCCGGCCGCGAAGTGATGGTCGTCGCGAACGACGCAACCGTGAAGGGCGGAACGTATTTCCCGATGACGGTGAAAAAACATCTCCGGGCGCAGGAGATCGCGCAGCAAAATCGTCTGCCGTGCGTCTACCTCGTCGATTCCGGCGGCGCGTTCCTGCCGCTCCAGGCGGAGGTCTTTCCCGACCGCGACCACTTCGGACGGATTTTTTTCAACCAGGCTCGCATGTCGGCCCTGAAGATCCCGCAGATCGCGGCCGTCCTCGGCTCTTGCACGGCCGGGGGCGCGTACGTTCCCGCGATGTCCGACGAGGCCGTGATCGTCCGGAACCAGGGCACGATTTTCCTGGGCGGCCCGCCGCTCGTCAAGGCCGCGACCGGCGAGGAGGTCACCGCCGAGGAGCTGGGCGGCGCGGATGTGCACACGCGGATATCCGGAGTCGCGGATCATCTCGCGGAGAACGACGCCCACGCTCTCGAGATCGTCCGTTCGATCGTCGCGAACCTCCACACGAGCAAGAGTCCTCCCCGCGGACACGGCCGCCCCGGAGCCGCCGCTCCATCCCGCGGAGGAGATCTACGGCGTGATTCCCCGCGACGTCCGAAAGCCGTACGACGTCCGCGAGCTGATCTGCCGCCTCGTCGACGGCTCGCGCTTCCACGAGTTCAAGGCCCGGTACGGGCCGACGCTCGTGACCGGATTCGCGCGGCTCTCGGGTTTCCTCGTCGGCATCGTCGCGAACAACGGAATCCTCTTCTCCGAATCGGCCCTCAAGGCGACGCACTTCATCGAGCTTTGCTGCAGCCGCCGCGTGCCGCTCGTTTTCCTCCAGAACATCTCGGGATTCATGGTCGGAAAGGAGTACGAGCGCGGCGGCATCGCGAAAGACGGCGCGAAAATGGTCCACGCCGTCGCGAACGCCCGCGTGCCGAAGTTCACCGTCGTCGTCGGCGGCTCGTTCGGCGCGGGGAACTACGCGATGTGCGGCCGGGCTTATGAACCGCGCTTTCTCTGGATGTGGCCGAACGCGCGAATCTCCGTGATGGGAGGAGAGCAGGCGGCGAAAGTCCTTTCGACCGTCAAGCAGGAACAGCGGAAGCGGCAGAGCGAGCCGGCGCTCACCGGGCCGGAGCTGGCCGAATTCGAGAAGCCGACGCGGGAGAAGTACGAAGCGGAGGGCAGCCCCTACTTTTCCACGGCGCGGCTCTGGGACGACGGGATCCTGGACCCCGCCGACACGCGCGAGGCCCTGTCGCTCGGGATCTCGGCCGCCTACAACGCGGCCGTTCCGGATTCCGAGTTCGGCATTTTCCGGATGTAGGAGAGACGGTGGCGGAAGAGACGTATTCGACGCTGCGCGTGGAACGGGACGGGCCGGTTCGAAGGGTCGTGCTGAACCGCCCGCAGGTCCGAAATGCGTTCGACGAGGACATGATCCGGGAGCTGACCGCGGCGTTCGCCGGCCTCTCATCGGATTCCGGCGCGCGGGTCGTTGTGCTCGCGGGCGAGGGCAAGATCTTCTGCGCGGGCGCGGACGTCAACTGGATGCGCCGCGCCGGCGCTTACTCGCGCGAGGAGAACCTGGAGGACGCCCGCAGGATGGCGAAGATGCTCCGGACGATCGACACGTGCTCGAAGCCGGTCGTCGGGCAGATCCGCGGAGCCGCGATCGGCGGGGGCGTCGGCCTCGCGGCCGTGTGCGACATCGCCGTCGCTTCGGAGAACACGGTTTTCTCGCTCGCCGAGGTCAAGCTCGGCATCCTTCCGGCCGCGATCTCGCCGTACGTCCTGCGGGCGATCGGGCCCCGGCAGGCGCGCGACGTCTTCCTGACGGGGGATCGCTTCGGCGCCGAGGAAGCCCGGCGAATCGGCCTCGTCCATCGGGTCGTCGCGGACGGCGAACTCGAAAGGGCGGTCGCCGACAAGATTTCGTCGCTCCTGACGTCCGGACCCGAAGCGGTCGCGGCCGCGAAGCGGCTCATCGGCAGCGTCGCCGGCCGGGACATCGACGAGGCTTTCTCGGAGACGGCGCAGGCGATCGCGGAGCGCCGCGCGTCCGAAGAGGGCCGCGAGGGGCTTTCGGCCTTTCTCGAGAAGCGAAAGCCTTCCTGGAGCGCCGGGTCGTGATTCGGACGGCCCTGATCGGCTGCGGCCGCATCGCGGACCGGCACGTTCGCCTGCTCACGTCGATGCCGGAATTCCGTCTCGACGCGGTCAGCGACGTCCACGCCGAGAAGGCGGAGAAAATGGCGGCCGCGCACGGCCTCCGCGCCTACTCCGACTTTCGCGAGATGCTGGAGCGCGAGAAGCCGGACCTCGTCCACATCCTCACGCCGTCGGGCTCGCACGCGCCGATCGCGCTGGAGTGCCTGGAGAGCGTCCCGAACGTCCTCGTCGAGAAGCCGATGGCGCTCACTCTCGGCGACGCGGACGCGATGATCGCGAAGGCGGACCGCCTCGGAAGAAGGCTTTTCGTCGTGAAGCAGAACCGCTACAACCTGCCGGTCGTGAAGCTGCGCGAAGCGCTGGAGGCGGGGCGTTTCGGCAAATTGACGCTCGGCGCGATCCGCGTTCGCTGGTGCCGGCGCCAGGATTACTACGACCAGGACGACTACCGCGGAACGTGGGCCCAGGACGGAGGCGCGTTGACGAACCAGGCGTCGCACCACATCGACATGCTCCAGTGGATGTTCGGGGAGGTGTCGGAGGTGTTCGCGCTGACGGGCCGCCAGCTCGTGACGATCGAAGCGGAAGACACGGGAGTCGCCGTCGTCCGTTTTCGCAGCGGCGCTCTCGGCACGATCGAGGCGACGACCGCCGCCCGCCCGAAAGACCTGGAGGCGTCGATCTCGGTTCTCGGCGAGCACGGCACCGTCGAGATCGGCGGCTTCGCCTTGAACGAAATGAAGCAGTGGATTTTCGAGAGCCCCGAAGAGGAGGACGCCGATGTCCTCACGACCTACCGCTCGAACCCGCCGAACGTCTACGGTTTCGGGCACCACGAATACCTGACCGGGGTCGCGCGGGCGATCCACGCGGACGCTCCGCCGGTCATCGGGGGGCGGGAGGGCCGCAAGTCTCTCGAGCTGATCATCGCGATCTACGAGTCGGCCGAGAGCGACGCTCCCGTGAAGTTTCCGTTCACGCCGAAATTCTGCAGGTTGGGGAGAGCCTCTTGAGAAGGTTGGCCGTCGCGCTGATTCTTCTCGTCGCGACGCTTTTCGCCGGTGCAACCAGCGCCGAGCCGATCCATCTCGCCTACACGAAACGCGTGCTCGACAACGGCCTGACCGTCATCCTCCACGAGGACCACCGCCTCCCGCTCGCCGCCGTCAACATCCTGTACCGCGTGGGCTCGTCGAGAGAGAGGCCCGGCCGCAGCGGGTTCGCCCACCTGTTCGAGCACCTCATGTTCACGGGGTCGAGTCACGTCGCAAACGGCGTGTTCGACCGGCTCCTCGAGGCCGCGGGCGGAGAGAACAACGCGGAAACGGAAACCGAGGCGACGGATTACTACGAGCTGCTCCCGTCCAACGCGCTGGAGCTGCCGCTCTACCTCGACGCGGACCGGATGGCGACTCTCGGCGAATCGATCACGCAGGAGAAATTCGAGACGCAGCGCTCCGTCGTCGAAAACGAGAGACGGGAAGACATCGACAACCGGCCGTACGGCACGACGGAAGAGATCCTGCTCGCGAACCTGTTCCCGCCCGGCCACCCGTACCACCTTCCCGTCATCGGGACGATGAAGGATCTCGACGCCGGGACCCTCAAGGACGTCAAGTCGTTCTTCGCGGAGTTCTACACGCCGAACGACGCGATCCTCTCGATCGCGGGCGACTTCGACTCGGATCGGGTCGGGGCGCTCGTCGAAAAGTACTTCGGGTCGATCCCGAGAGGCCCCGACTCCCCGCCCTTGCTTCCGGCCGCCGTGCGGGTGCCGCGCGAAATCCGCCTTCGAATCGAAGACCGCGTGGAGCTTCCCCGGCTCACGCTTGCGTGGGTGACTCCGGCCGAGCTGCAGCCTGGCGACGCCGCGCTCGACGCTCTCTCCCTCGTCCTCAGCGGGGACAAGACGTCCCGGTTGTATCGGAGACTCGTCTACGAGCTGCAGATCGCGCAGGACGTTTCCGCGCAGCAGCAGTCGCGCTCGCTCGCGTCGATCTTCACGATCACCGTCACCGCGAGCCCGGGCCATTCCCTCGCGGAGATCGAGCCGGTCGTCGAGCGCGAGCTCGATCGCCTCCGGTCCGAGCCGCCGTCGGCCGAGGAGCTGCAGCGCGCCCGCGCCGGCATCGAGGCGAGCTTCCTGCGGCGGCTGCAGAGGATCGGCGGGATCGCGAGCCAGCTCGCCGTCTACGAAGCGACGGCGGGGGAGCCCGATTTCTTTCAGAAGGACCTCGACCGCTACGAGTCGCTGAAGCCGGAAGACGTCCGCGACGCGGCCGTCCTGCTCGGCGACGACCACCGCGTCGTCCTGTCGGTCGTTCCGCGGGGAAAGCTCGACCTCGCTTCGTGGGCGGAGCCGCGGGCCCGCGCGAAGGCGTCGCCCGGGCCGGCCGTCGATTGGAACGCCGTCCCGCCCGTCGGCCCGCCGAAAGACGTGACGCTTCCCCCCGTCCGGCGGACGAGGCTCAAGAACGGGCTTTCCGTGTGGATCCTCGAGCAGCACGCGCTCCCGGTCGTCCGGACCGACCTCGTCGTTCCCTCCGGGTCCGCCGACGATCCGACCCGGGAGGCCGGTCTCGCCCGCATGACCGCGGCGATGCTTCCGAGAGGAACCGAGACGCGGGACGCGCTTCAGATCTCGGGTCAGGCGAGCCTTCTCGGCGCCGAGCTCGGCGCGGGCTCGGGGTGGGACTCTTCGTCTCTTTCCCTCGACGTCCCGGCGGCGGGATGGGGCAAGGCCCTCGACCTCCTCGCCGACATCGCGCTCCATCCCAAGTTCCGGGAAGCCGAGCTGCAGAGGGCGAAAAAAGAGATCGCGGGCGCGATTCAGCAGGAGCTTGCCGAGCCCGACGCGGTCGCGGGCGCCGTCCTCGACCGCGCGATCTACGGCCGCTCGCATCCTTACGGGCGTCCCGGAGAGGGAGTCCTCCGCTCGATTCGGAGGATCGGGACGCGCGACCTGCGGTCGTTTTACGAGAGGACGTTCGACTCCCGGCGCTCCCTCCTGATCGTCGCGGGAGACGTGCGGGCGGACGCCGCGATCGAGGAAGTCGAGCGGCGGTTCGGGGGATGGACGGGGAAGGGAGCCCCGGCCGCCGCAACGCCGAAACCGGCGAGCGCCGCCCGGCGTCTCGTCCTCGTCGACAAGCCCGGCGCGGCCCAGTCCGTCGTGCAGGTCGGACGGGTCGGCGTCGCGCGTTCCACGCCCGACTATTTCGCGATCGAAGTGATGAACACCGTCCTCGGCGGCCCGTTCACGTCGCGGCTCAACCAGAACTTGCGCGAGGCGCACGGGTACGCGTACGGCGCGTTCTCCGGTTTCGAGATGCGGCGGGGCGCCGGCCCGTTCGTTGCGGAAGCGGCGGTGCAGACCGACTCCACCGCGCCGGCGCTTCGGGAGATGCTCGGGGAGCTCAAGCGGATCGCGTCGGAAAAGGTTTCCGACGCGGAGCTCCGGAAAGCGAAAAACTACCTCGCTCTCTCGTTTCCGCAGACGCTTGAGACGCCCGGGGACCTCGCGCGGCGCCTCGCCGGGAGCTTCGTGTACGGCCTGCCGGACGACTACTACGACCGCTTCGTCGCGAACGTCCAGGCCGTGACGGCGGACGACGTTTTTCGCGCCGCGAAGGAAACGCTCGGCGGCGATTTCACGATCGTCGTCGTCGGCGACGTCGCGAAGATCCGCGGCCCGATCGAGAAGCTCGGGCTCGGAAAGATCGAGCTCGCGAAGTACGACCCGGAAACCGGAGACGTCGTCCGGGCGAAGTAGTTACCAAAACTCCCTCACCCGGCTCGCCGTTTGCTCGCCACCCTCTCCCGCGGGGCGAGGGTCGGGAGTTTCCCCTCTCCCGGCGGGAGAGGGCAAGCGAAGCGCGGGTGAGGGAGCCCCGCCCTCATTTCACGCTTCCCGCAACAGGAACGGTGGAGGGGTATGATTTTCGAACGATGGGCGATCCCGTCCGATAACACCGCCTATCGCAGAACACGCCCTTCCGCCTAATCACATGTTGGGCGGTTTGGCGAGTCCGGTGGTCATCTCGACCAGAAGGACAGGTCCACAGACTGGGACGCGGGCACCCACTGAGCACATCCGCGTGTGAAATTCCAGGGCCGAGGCAAACCTCGTCGATGTACTTCGGGCTCAAGCGCAGCCCGTCGGGTTCTTTGGTTGCAGAGGAGGCAGGCTCGGTGGTCCGCCATATCCTATTCTCGCCTTCACGCTGACGGGTCATGCGCGCCTCAAACATCCTGGGTTGCGCCTATGGGGGTCGCAGCGCCTATCAACGCCTGGAGCGGCACGGCGCTGATGAGTGCTGGCCTTGAGCGTTGCAGCGCGCTGGGCGCCGGCGCATAGCCCTCCTGAGGCATCGCCATTTTACCAGCGTTTAATTCTCGCCCTGCGCGCGCCTTCGGCATCGACCGCGATTATGAGGTCCCGACGCAGGCCTTGCTGGGTTTCTCGATTACGGACATCCCTTGGTCTTCTTCGGGGGCTTCGGGTGCGCCTCGAAGGCCATGCTTCGTCTCAAGAGCGTGTGTCAACGTTTTCCAGTCGGACCCGCCTTCGAAAGTCTTCGGCGTGGTGCAGGCCTTGGTCTGCCTCATTCGCCGTAAACGCCTGGCGCCCGGCGGGCTCATTCCGCATGTCCGCCGCGACCAAGCGCTCCATCGCGAGGCAACGACCAGACATGACACAAGAAGGCTCTCGAGTTCGCATATAGCAGAATTTAGAATAGTCAATACACAAATCTCTTCAGAGAGGTTCGGCACGCCGGGTCGTTCGGCCGCTGGAGGTTGTCATGAAGCGCACATGGACGATCATTGGTGTCAAGGATGTCGCGAAAAGTGTCCAGTGGTACCAGTCGCTGTTCGGCCAGCCGGCGACCGCCCCCGCTCATACCTACTTCGGCCAGATCCTCGATTCGGATGGGACGGTTCTCCTCTGTCTTCACGAGTGGGGCGCCCATGACCATCCCTCTTTGGCGAGCCCCGATCGCGCGGAGCCAGGCAACGGCCTCCTGTTGTTTTTCCGTGTGGACGATTTCGACGCGGCGCTGCCGCGGGCGCGCGCTCTCGTCGCGCAACTCGAGGAGGAGTCCCACGTGAACCCGAGCACGGGGACTCCGGAGTTCGCGCTCCGGGATCCGGACGGATATTTCGTCACGATCAGCGCGCTCTCGTAGAGTGCGCGCGGCGACGATCGACTTGCGGCGGTCGTCAGGACGCCGAGGTCGGCGGGTTCTCGGGGGCCGGGGCCGCCGGGGGAGGCGCGGGCGGAGCGGCCGGCGGACGCTTCGCCGCGTCGTCCTCGAATTCGGTCTTGCAGAAACAGCACTTGACCTTCGCGCCCGGGAGCGACTCGGGCCGCCAGTACGGGAACTTCTTTTTGCAAGACGGACAGCGGAACGTCTCGCGTTTGCCTTCGATTCCGTTCATCGTTCGATTCTAGCAGGGGCGCTGCCTCGGGGTCCTGCCCGGCGTCACCTTCCGGCTGTGCGTGGAGCCTTCGCGGCCTTTCCGGGGAAGGAAGGCGTTCCACTCCAGCGCGCAGGCGGAAGGCATCCGCCGCCGGTCACCCCTCGGCTGCCAGCTCGCGGTGCCTGTAGAATCTCCGGATGCGCCGCCTCCTGATCGCGAACCGCGGGGAGATCGCCGTCCGGATCGCGCGGACGGCGCGGGAGCGAGGCGTCGAGACCGTCGCCGTGTACTCGACGGCCGACCGCGAGGCGCCGCACGCTCTCGCGTGCGATTTCGCCGTCGAGATCGGGCCGCCGCGCGCGGCCGATTCGTATCTTTCGTTCGACAAGATCCTGGATGCCGCGCGGCGGGCGGAGGCCGACGCGATCCACCCGGGCTACGGTTTCCTCTCGGAAAATGCGGACTTCGCGGAAGCCGTCCGGGCCGCCGGCCTCACATGGGTCGGTCCCGACCCGGACTCGATGCGAATCCTCGGCGACAAGATCTCGGCCCGGGAGGCCATGCTTCGCGCGGGAGTGCCGGTCGTTCCCGGATACCAGACCCCGAACGCGACCGACTCGGATCTGACGGCGGCGGCCGGAAAGGTCGGCTTCCCGCTCTTCGTCAAGGCGAGCGCCGGAGGCGGAGGGAAAGGAATGCGCCGCGTCGCGACGCGCGAGGAGCTCCCGGCCGCGATCGAAGCATCCCGCCGGGAAGCCGTCGCGGCGTTCGGCCGTGGCGACCTTTATCTCGAGAAGGAGATCGAGGGACCCCGGCACGTGGAATTCCAGATCTTCGGCGACCGGCGCGGCAACGTCGTCGCGCTCGCGGAGCGCGAGTGCTCGATCCAGAGACGTCACCAGAAAATCGTCGAGGAGGCGCCGTGCGCCGCGCTCGACGCCGGGCTTCGAAAGAGAATGGCCGAAGCCGCGGCCGCCGCCGGCCGCTCGGTCTCGTACGTGGGGGCGGGGACCGTCGAGTTTCTGCTCGACCGGAAGAAGGAGTTCTCGTTTCTGGAGATGAACACGCGGCTCCAGGTGGAGCATCCGATCACGGAGGAAACGCTCGGCATCGATCTCGTCGCCGCTCAACTCTCGGTCGCGGACGGGGAAGCCCTTCCGCGGGAATGGGAAGGCGCCGCTGCCCGGGGCCACGCCATCGAGTGCCGCGTCTCCGCGGAGGACCCCGAAACGTACCTGCCCCGGACGGGCAATGTGCTCTCCTACGAGGAACCGGCCGGGCCCGGAATCCGGGTCGACTCCGGGATCGCGGAGGGTTCGGCGGTCGGGATCTCCTACGATCCGCTCCTGGCGAAAGTCATCGTTCGAGCGGAAACCCGAGGCGCCGCGATCGCCCGGATGCAGCGGGCGCTCCGAAGCTACGTGATCCTCGGAGTCGAGACGAACCTCCCCCTGCTCCGCCGCGTCCTCGAGTCGGAAGAGTTCGCTTCGGGCGCGATCGACACCGCGTTTCTCTCCCGGCTGCCTCCGGCCCCGGCGCCTTCGGACCCGCCGCCCGCCGCCGTTGCGGCCGCGAAAGCCGCCGAGCGCGCGAACCCGGAAAGATCCCGCGCGTCCGCGCCGCGCCCGGATCCATGGGCTCGCCAATCCGGCTGGAGGCTCGGATGAGCGATTCGCCCGAAGGAGAGGCGATTGTCGTCGCGGGAAAGGTTCGCGCCGTCGATTTCGGCGGCCGAAGAGTTGCCGTGCGCGCGGCCGCGGCGCCCGGCGGCGTGCTCGTCTGGTGCGACGGACAGACGTACGGGTTCGCCGCGGCGTCCGCGACGGGCGCGAGACCCCGGGCGGCCGCCGAAGAAACGGGGCTGAGGGCTCCGATGCCGGGCAAGGTGCTTCGCGCGCTCGTTCGCGAGGGGGACGACGTTTCGCGCGGCGCGACGCTTCTCGTCCTCGAGGCCATGAAGATGGAGCACGAAATCAAGGCCCCCCGGGACGGCCGAGTCGCGCGGATGCCCTTCCGCGAGGGCGACCAGGTGGAGGCGGGCGCGACACTCGTCGAATTCGCGCCATAATGCTCCCGGTGGAACGTCACGACTATTCGATCCGGCGGCCGGACTATCCGTCGCGCGTGACGGTGTACGAGGTCGGGCCGCGGGACGGGCTGCAGAACGAGAAAGAGACGGTCCCGACCGCCACGAAGATCCAGTTCATCGAGAAGCTCGCCGACTCGGGGCTCTCGGCGATCGAGCTGACGTCGTTCGTCAAGCCGTCGGCGATCCCGCAGCTCGCCGACGCCGCGGAGGTCGTGAAGGGAGTTCGCGGCCGCAGCGGCGTCCGGTTCCCGGTGCTCGTGCCCAACCTGAAGGGATTCGAGGCGGCGCGGGCCGTGGGCGTGCGGGAGGTGGCCGTCTTCACGGCCGCGTCCGAGACCTTCAACCGCAAGAACATCAACTGCGGAATCGAAGAATCGATCGAGCGCTTTCGCCCGATCGCCGCCGCCGCCGCGGAGGACAAAATCCGCGTCCGCGGCTACATCTCGGCCGCGTTCGGCTGTCCTTACGAAGGGAAGATCGAGCCCGAATCGGTGCGGGAAGTTGTGCACATGCTGCTCGACCTCGGCATCGAGGAGATCTCGATCGGCGACACGATCGGCGTCGGCGACTCCGAACCAGGTCTACGACCTGATCGAGACCCTTTACGCCTCGGGGGTGTCGCGCGACGTCGTCGCGCTCCACTTCCACGACACCCGGGGCACCGCTCTCGCGAACGTCTGCGCCGGGCTGGACTGCGGCGTGACGATGTTCGACTCGTCGGCCGGGGGCCTCGGGGGCTGCCCTTACGCCCCGGGCGCGTCCGGAAATCTGGCGACGGAGGACCTGCTCTATCTTCTTGATGGATTGGGCATTCGAACGGACGTTTCGCTTCCGGCCGTCGTGGAGGCGAGCCTTTTCCTGGCGCGCCAGATCGGGCGGAAGCTCCCGTCGCGATACCTCGCGGCGGCGGGGCTCGGAATCGGGGGGGAAGTTTCGGTTGACACCGGCGGGGGGGCGCGGTAAATTTTTTAACGACAATGGTTTCCGAGTCGAGCGAAAGCGCATGAAGGCGCGAAGGTAAAGATGCCAAAATCGATCCTCCTGGCCGACGACTCCCTGACGATTCAAAAAGTCATCGAGTTGACCTTTTCGGACACTGATTACGAATTGACCACGGTCGGCAACGGCCTCGAAGCGATCGCCGCGATCAATCGGAGCCGCCCCGACCTCGTCATGGCGGACGTCGTCATGCCGGGCAAGAACGGTTACGAGGTCTGCGAGACGATCAAGTCGAATCCCTCTCTCGCCGACATTCCGGTGATCCTGCTCTCGGGCACGTTCGAGCCGTTCGACCGCGAGCGCGCCGAGCGGGCGCGGGCGAACGCGATCGTCACGAAACCGTTCGACTCGAAGAATCTCCTCGCGCAGGTGGAGTCGCTGCTCGCTTCGCGCGGCTCGCCGACGACCGTCGCGGTCCCCGTCTCCGCGGACAATTCTTCCAAGCAATCCACGGCGGAGATCCCGGCGGTGCCCGCGCCGTCCTCGGCCGAGACGGTCCAGATCCCCTCGACCCAGACTCCCGCGGAGGGCGCGTCGTTCCGCGCCGCCTGGATCGCCGCAAAGCCCGTCGCGGAGATCGCCGAGATGACGTTCGACGGTTCCGCGGACTTCCCGACGCCGTCCGTTCCCGAAGACAAGGAGCCGGCGCCGCCGGACGCCTCGCCGAAGCAGAAGGTCGAACCGGTCGAGTTCGACATGGACGACTCCTCGCCCTTCGGCAGGCCGGTTTCGAGCACCCCGTTCGCGCAGGAGCGGCCGCTTCAGGAAGTGTTCTCTCCGTTTCCGGAACGGGACAACGTCTTCGAATTTCCGGTCGCCGAGCCCGCCGCGGGCGAGCCGGCCGCTGCCCCGCCCGGAAGGGGACCCGGGCCCGACGACGTCACCGCGGAGATCCCGCCGCTCGCCGGCCTTTCCGCGGAGGATTTTCCTCCGGAGCCGGTCTTTCTCCAGCCGTCGGCCCCCGAGCCGGAGCCCGCCGCGGAATCGACCGCGGCGCGGACCAACCGCGAGGCGGTGGGGCGCGAGATCGAGAATCTGGCCCAGCATGCCTCGATGTCCGACCTCGCGAGCCTCGTGAGCCGCGTCTCGCCGCCGGCGGCGATGTCCGACGAAGATGTCGAACGGGTCGCGCGGAAGGTCGTTGAGATGCTTTCCGACAAGGCGGTTCGGGAAATCGCGTGGGAAGTCGTGCCGGACATGGCGGAAATCGTCGTGCGCAAGCGCTTGCGTGAGCTGGAAGCCGAATCCGGCGAACCCGACTAACAAGTGTCCCCCTCCGCCGATCCTCTCTCGAAGACGTTCGAGCCGTCCTCCTTCGAGGAGAAGCAATCCCGTCGATGGGAGGAAGCCCGCGCTTTCGAGCCGTCGGGAAAACCCGGGGATCCGCGCTTCTCGATCGTGATCGCCCCTCCCAACGTCACGGGAAAGATCCACATCGGACACGCGCTCGAGAACTCGCTCGCGGACGTGATCGTCCGCTGGAAGCGAATGCAGGGGTTCCGGACGGTGTGGGTGCCGGGGATGGACCACGCGGGCATCGCGACGCAGATGGTCGTCGAGCGCGCGCTCGCGAAGGACGGAATCGACCGCCGGGAGATCGGGCGGGAGGCCTTCGTCGAGAAGGTCTGGGAATGGAAGCGCGAATCGAAGACCTCGATCCAGAACCAGCTCAACCGCCTCGGGTGCTCGCTCGACTGGAGCCGGGAGCGTTTCACCCTCGACGAGGGACTGTCCCGGGCCGTTCGAAAAGTGTTCGTCGACCTGTATCGGGACGGGCTGCTCTACCGCGGGCGCTACGTTGTCAACTGGTGCCCGCGCTGCGGGACGGCGGTCTCCGACCTCGAGGTCGTCCACGTCGAAACGAGAGGAAAGCTCTATTTCATCAAGTACGACGTCGAGGGAGATACCGTCGGCGCGATCGTCGCGACGACGCGTCCCGAGACGATGCTCGGCGACACGGCCGCTCGCGATCGCGCCGAACGATCCGCGGACGCGGCGCCTCGTCGGCCGAACCGCGATACTCCCGATCCTGGGGCGGCGAGCTGCCGGTCGTGGAGGACGATTTCGTCGACCGGGAATTCGGATCCGGAATCGTGAAGATCACGCCCGCGCACGACCCGAACGATTTCGCGTGCGCGACCCGCCACGGGCTTCCGTCGGTCACGGTCATCGGCCCCGACGGGCGAATGACCGCGGAAGCGGGCCCTTACGCCGGCCTGGACCGTTTCGAAGCGAGAGCGAAGGTCGTCGAACAGCTCACGGCGGAAAAGCGGATCGTGGACGTCCAGGAGCACATCCATTCCGTCGGGCACTGCCAGCGGTGCGACACGGTGATCGAGCCGTATCTCTCGAACCAGTGGTTCGTCCGGGTCCAGCCCCTCGCGGAGCCCGCGATCCGCGCGGTCGAGGACGGCTCGATCCGTTTCGTCCCTGAAAACTGGACGAAGACGTATTTCGAGTGGATGCGCAACATCCACGACTGGTGCATCTCGCGCCAGCTGTGGTGGGGGCACCGGATTCCCGCGTACTACTGCGACCGCGGCCATGTGATCGTCGCGGAGGCGGCGCCCGCCTCCTGCGGCGAGTGCGGCTCGTCGAGCCTGACGCAGGACCCGGACGTTCTCGACACCTGGTTCTCCTCGCAGCTCTGGCCCTTCTCCGTGTTCGGATGGCCGGAGGACACGGGCGACCTTCGGGAGTTCTATCCCACCGACCTGATCATCTCCGGTTTCGACATCCTCTTTTTCTGGGACGCGCGGATGATCATGGCGGGCCTGCGGTTTACCGGGAAGGCGCCTTTCTCGGTCCTGCACCTCCACGGGCTCGTGCGGGACGAGAAGGGCGAGAAGATGTCGAAGACGCGGGGAAACGTCATCGATCCCCTCGACGTGATCGCGGAGTTCGGCGCGGACGCGGTGCGGTTCACGCTGCTTTCGCTCGCGTCCCCGGGACGGGATCTTCCGCTCGCGAAGAGCCGGATGTCGGGCTCGCGCGCTTTCCTGACGAAGCTCTGGAATGCGACGAGGTTCGTTCTGTCCCAGACCGAGGGCGCGGCCGGGGGCGGGACGCCGGAAGGACAGCTGTCGATCCTCGATCGGGGCCTCCTTGCGCGCCTCCGCCAGACCGTCGAGGCCGTCGGCCGTCAGCTCGAGGAGTTCCGGTTCGACCTCGCGGCGTCGAGCCTCTACGAATTCGTATGGAGGGACTTCTGCGACCGCCACCTGGAAATGGTCAAACCGCTCCTTTCCGGAAAGACGGGAACCGATGCCGAGCGCGAAGCGTCCCGCGGCGTCCTCCTCTCGTGCCTGCGGACGGTCGTGGCGCTGCTGCACCCCTTCGTCCCGTTCCTGACGGAGGAGATCTGGGAGCGGATCGGCGACGGATCTCTCCTCGCCGTTTCGAAGTTCCCGGCGCCCGATCCGCGATTCGCCGACGACGGCGCCGCGGAAACGGTGCAGCTCCTGGCCGAGCTCCTGACCCGCGTTCGCACGTTCCGCTCCGAGAGGAGCGCGATTCCGACGGAGCCGGTCGAGTTGCGGGTCGTGCCGGGATCTCCGCGCGAGGACGACCTGCGCGCGCTCGCGCCCGTCCTCACGGTGCTCGGCCGCCTGTCGGCGCTCGAGTTCGCTCCGGCCCAGAAGGACGATTTCCGCGACGTCGTGGCCGGCGCCTCCGTCGGCCTCAAGTTCGCCCGGAAAGAGGGCCCGGCCGACGTCGCGGGCATCCGGCGCGAGCTCGAGAAACTCGACTCGGAGATCGAGTCGCTCTCGGAACGGCTGCAGAACCCCGACTACCTCGCGAAAGCCCCGGAAGCGGTCGTCCAGAAGTCGCGCCAGAGACTGTTCGAGATGGAGAAACGGCGCGCCGCGCTCGGGGGAGGCCCGGGTTGATCCGCTTCTTCGAAGAGCCGATCGACGTCAAAGTCTTTCGAAACCTGCGGAATTTCGTGTTCAGCCCGCTTCTGCCCTCGACGAACGCGGCCGGGCGAGGCTGGATCGACTACGCGGACCGGGAGGAAGTCGCCGTCGCGCCGCTGTCGATCTGCGCGCTCGAGCAGACGGAAGGCCGGGGACGGCGCGAGAGGGTCTGGCGCTCGCCCCCCGGGGGCCTCTACGTGACGTTCGTCTGGAAGGTGCCGCCGTCGACCTCGCTCGCTCACCTGCCCCTTGCCGCGGCGGTCTGGGCCGCCGAGGCGTGCACGAGGTCGCTCGACGTGGCCGTCGCCCTGAAATGGCCCAACGACCTGCTGTGCGGCGGAAAGAAGCTCGGCGGGATCCTGACGGAGGCGAAGACCCGAGGAGAGGAGACGCACGCCGCCGTCGGATTCGGGATCAACGTCCTCGAGAACGAAGCGACCGAAGCGGAGGCAGGCGCGACGGCCGCGGAGCGGGAGTCGGGCCGCCGGGCGTCGATCGGGTCCGTGTTCCTGGAGCTCTGCCGCGAGTTCGACCGGTACCTCGACGACCCGGAAGCGCGGCCGCGGTCGCGGAATGGAGCCGGCGCGCCGTTCATCGCGCGGGCGATTCGATCCGGGTCGCGCTCGATGCCGAAAGCTCCGAGCCACCGGTCGAGGGAACCTTCGTTGGCCTCACGGAGGAGGGCTTTCTGCGCTTGAACGACCGAATCGGGCGAGCGCGTCGTCACGTCGGGAGAGGTCCGGTCGTGGTGACCCTGCTCGTCGTCGACGTCGGAAACACGAACACCGTTCTCGGCCTGTACGAGGGAACGGAGCTTCGCGCCGACTGGCGCCTCGCGACCCGCCGGGACGCGACGGCCGACGAGATCGGCATTTTCGTGCGCGGCCTGCTCGAATCGGCGGGCGCGAAGGTCTCCCGCGCGATCGTCGCGACGGTCGTGCCGTCCCTGCACTTCCCGTGGAAGAGCGCTTTTCGGCGCTACTTCCGCGTCGAGACGCTGTTCGTCGAGCCGGGGATCAAGACGGGGATGCCGATCCTCTACGACAACCCGCAGGAGGTCGGAGCCGACCGGATCGTCAACGCGGTCGCCGCGTTCGACAAGTACGGCGGCCCCTGCATCGTCGTCGATTTCGGGACCGCGACGACATTCGACGTCGTGAACGCGGCGGGAGAGTACGCCGGCGGCGTGATCGTGCCGGGAGTGATGATCTCGGCGGAAGCGCTCTTCTCCCGCGCGGCGCGGCTTTCGCGAGTCGAAATTCGCAGGCCCGACCGCGTCGTCGGAACGACGACGGCCGGTTCGATCCAGTCGGGGCTCTTCTTCGGCTACCTCTCGCTCGTCGACGGCTTGATCGATCGAATCGCCGCGGAGCTCGGGACGGCGCCGGCCGTCGTCGCCACGGGGGGACTCGCGGATCTCCTCGGCCGGGCCTCCGAAAAGATCCAGCACGTCGACCCGCACCTCACCCTCGAAGGCCTTCGGCTTCTCGATGAACGAAACCGATCCCGCCGCTGACGCGGCCGGCCGCGACTATTTTACGGCGATCGAAACCGAGTTCATCCGGCGCCGCGGCAGCCCTTTTCTTCTCTCGCCGAAGGATTTCGAGCTGATCCGGCGATGGCGCGAGCTCGGGATTCCGGCCGGCGACGTCTGCCGCGGCATCGCCGACGCGTTCGACCGCCGGGCCGAGAGGGGAGCGCTTTCGCGCATCAACAGCGTTTCCTATTGCGAGGGGGCGGTCCTCGAGGCATGGGAGAAAAACGCCTCGGCGCGGGTCGGCAAGGGCCATCCGGGGTCGGAGGAGGGCGACACGGCGTCGGCCCTCGAGCGTCTCGCCGAGGCGCTCGCGCGCGTCGCCGAGGGAAATCCCGCCGCGGCCGAGGTCATCGAAAATGCCGGAAAGGCCGTTCGAAAGCTCCATGGAGCGGGCCGGTCGGCCGAACAGATCGAGGCCTCCCTGGCGCGGATCGAAAAGAAGCTCCTGAAGGAGGCCGCCGCTTCGCTGCCGGCCTCGCTGCTGGCTGCGATTGAAGCCGAAGCGGACCGAAGGCTTGCGGGCGACCGGGAGGCGATGGAAGGCCGCGCGTTTCAGCGCACCCGCGACGTTCTCGTCCGGCGAAGGCTGCGGGCAGAGCTCGGAGTCCCGCGGCTGTCGCTGCTGGGATGAGCCGAATCGTCCGGCTCGAGATCGAGCGACTCGCCCCGACGGGAGAGGGCGTCGCGCGTCTTTCGGGGAAGGCGGTCTTCGTCGAGGGGTCTCTGCCGGGCGAGCGGGTCGAGGCGGAGGTCTTCGCCGAGCGATCGCGGTTCGCCCGGGCTCGGACCCTGTCGGTCGAGCGGGCCTCGCCCGACCGGCGCCCCACGGGCGCGCACTCGGATCGATGCGGGGGAACCGACTGGGCGCACTTCGATCCGGCCGCCGCGCGGGCCGCGAAGCGCTCGCTCTTTCTCGAGACGATGGCCCGAATCGGCGGAGTCGCCGCCGCCGACTTCGGCCCCCTGCCGATCTCCGAGTCTCCGCTGGAATACCGGCTTCGAAACCAGTTTCACCTTCAGGGCCGCGTGGCGGGTTTTTTCGAGCGCCACTCCCACCGCATCGTCCCGATCGACGGCTGCGAGATCGTCTCCGCGCCGGCGCGGGAGGTCCTGGGGGAGCTCGCGCGGAACAATGACGCCGCGGACGATCTCGTCGAGACGATCGAAACCGTCGAAACCGTCGAGACCGGCCCCGGCTATCGGATCGCGCTGTGGAACCGCACACGGGAGGTTCCCGTCGGCCCGAACCGGGCCGTCGAGATCCGTTCGGCGCCGGCTTCGTTCTCGGTTTCTCCTCGCGCCTTTTTCCAGGTCAACCGGTTTCTGTTTCCTCGCCTCTTCGAGGAGGTTCGAGACCGGGCGCGCGCGCTCGGCGGGGCGACGGCGCTGGACGCGTATTCCGGGGTCGGCTTCTTCACGCGCGCGCTCGTCCGACGCCGGCTTTCGCGTGACCGCGGTCGAAGGCTCCGGCGAATCCGTCGCGCTCGCGCGCGAGAACCGGCTTCGGCATGCCGACCCGGAAGCGTCCAGGATCGTCGAATCGAGCGTCGCGTCCTTTCTCGAACGGTCGTCCGAATCGTTCGATCTCGTTCTCGCCGATCCGCCCGCGCGCGGGGCTTTCGGATCTCGCCGGCGAAATCGCGCGCCGCGCGCGGACCGCGATCTTCTACGTGTCGTGCGACCCGGCCTCGCTCGCGCGCGACCTGCGGACGATCCTCCCGCTCGGCTTCGAGGTGGAGTCGGCGCAGCTCGAGGATTTCTTCCCCCTGACCCACCGCGTGGAGGCGTTCGTCTCTCTTCGGAGGTCGCCGTGATCCGCCCCGTGGTTCGAGCCGGGTCCGCTCCGGCGTTCGCCGCCGCGATCGCCTTCGCATTCGGAATCTGGTCGGGAGCGTGGAGCGTTTCGGGCGCCGCCCTTGCCGCGCTTCTCGCTCTTCTGTGCGCGGGGGCGGCGCTCGCGGCCCGGAATCCCCGGACTCGGTTCGTCGTTCCCCTCGCTTTCGCCGCGGCCGGCTTTTCGGCCGGCCGGCTGCGGATCGCGGCCCCGGCGCAGGCGGCCGCCCGGGCCCTCGGGACGATCGATCGGTCCCGGCCCGCGGAATGGAGCGGCCGGATCGAAGGGTTCTGGACGGAAGCGGATCACGGCCGCTTCACGACGGTGCGCCTCGAACGATGCCGTCAGGGGGCCGTCGAAGTCCCGTTCCGCGCCCCGGCGAGGATCTGGATTTCGGGCGAGGCTCCGCCTCCGGCGCTCCGGGGAGACCGCTTCCGCGTGTCCGCGGTGATCGCGCTTCCCGATCTCCCCGCCTCGCGCCGGGACCTCGCCCAGCCCTTCACGGAGTACTCGCTTTCGGCCAAGAGCGCGATGCTGATGGAGCGGACGGGGCGAACGCCGGTCTCGTGGATCTCGCTTCCCGACGAACGGCTCGCGCGCCTGCTGTTCCGTTCCGGTCTGCCGGCCGAGACCGTCCAGCAGCCGGTCGCCGCGCTGCTGCTCGGGCGGACGGCCGCTCTCGACCGCGGCCTTGCGGGAGAATTCCGGCGCGGCGGGTTGCTGCACGTCCTCGCGATTTCGGGGCTTCACGTCGCCCTCGTGGCCGCTATCGTCTTCTTCGTCCTCGGAGCGACGCGCCTGCCGCGGCGATTTCGCGACGTCGCGGTCTGCGCCGCAGTCCTCGGATTTGCGTTCGCGGTCGGCGGGCGGATGCCCGTGCTTCGCGCCGCGCTGACGATCGCGGTGTTCCTCGCGTCGAGGGTCCTCGAAAAACCGGTTTCGCCGCTGCAGGCGATCGGCCTTTCCGCGATCGCCGTTCTCGCAATCGACCCTTCGGAATTGTGGAGGGCGGGGTTCTACATCACGTATGGCGCGGCGATCGGAATCGCAACGCTCGCGCCCTCCCTCGGGCGAGCGTTGCGGGCGCTCCCGGCCGGCATCCGTCTGCCGCTCGCGATCGCGCTGGCCGCGCAGGCCGCGGTCGCGCCGATTCTCCTGTGGCGGTTCAACCTCGTGACCGCGCTCTCGTGGCTCGCCGCGCCGGCCGCGGTTCCGCTCGCGGCCGCGTTCCTCTTTTTCGGCGCCGCGCTGCTGGCCTTTCTCGCTCTCCACGTTTCTCCTTCGGCGCCGGCCGCTGCAGTGGCCGCCTGCGAGTGGATGCTCCGGCGGCTCGCCGCCGCGACTTCGAAAGGAACGTTTCTCGCGCCGACTCCGTCTCTTGTGGCGGTCGTGGCGCTCCTCGCGCTTCTTCTCCTCGCGACCCGGCGCGGACCGGTTTTGCGGACGGCCGGCATCGTGGGCTACCTGGGGTTCTTCGCGTTTCTCGCGTGGAGGTCCTTCGGGGAACCGCGCCGGTGCGACTTTTCGGTCGAAGGTCTCGACGTCGGACAGGGGGACGCGTTTCTCCTTCGGTCGGGCCGTTCGGCCTTTCTGATCGACGGCGGCGGCCGATTCGACGCGTCGGACGAGGATTTCGGCCGGGCGCGGCTGCTTCCGAAGCTCCTCGACCGCGGGATCGTGCGGCTCGACGGCGCGCTGCTGTCTCACCCGCACCCGGATCACGCGCTGGGGCTGTTTTCGGTCGTCCGGGAGATTCCGTTGGGCGCCCTGTACCTCGGCGAAGGCCCGGACGAGGGAGGCCTCGGCCGGCGGCTCGAGGCCGCGGCGAGGGATCGCTCGGTGCCGGTTCGAAGGCTCCGCACCGGGGACGCCGTCGCGTGGGGCGGCGGGCGGTTCCGCGTGCTTCGCTCCGGCGGCCGCCCGTTCAAGCTCGACCCGGTCAACAACGAATCCGTCGTCGCGGTCTTCGAGAAGGGGACGCGCCGTGTGCTCTTCACGGGAGACGCGGGCGCGCCCGTGGAGGAAGAACTGCTCCGGACTCCCGGCCTCCTTCCTCGAGTCGACCTCCTCAAGGTCGGCCACCACGGCAGCCGCACCTCGTCGACGCCGGCCTTTCTCGAGGCCCTGTCGCCGCGAGCGGCGATCCTCTCCTGCGGAAGGAACAATCGATTCGGACACCCCGCGCCGGCGACGATCGCGAACCTCTCGCGCCTGAAGATTCCCGTCTTTCGGACGGACCTCCGGTCGGACGTGGGATTCGCGGTCACCCGCGAGCACCTGTTGCTCTTCGAGAGGGGCATCCCGTGAGGCTTCCTCCGCTCGTGATCGTGCTCGGACCGACGGCGTCGGGAAAGACGGCGGCCGCCTTCGATCTCGCGCTCGCCGCTTCGGGCGAGGTCGTGTCCGGTGACGCGTTCGCGGTTTACCGGGGCCTGGACCTGGGAACCGCGAAGCCCTCCGCCGCGATGCGTCGCGCCGTCCCTCATCACCTGGTCGACGTCCTGGAACCGGAAGAGCCCTATTCGGCGGGGCGGTGGGCATCCGATGCCCGCGCGGCGGTCGAGCGAATCGAGGCCGCCGCGCGCGTTCCCGTGATCGCGGGCGGTTCACACTTCTATCTCCGTTCGCTTCTCGAGGAACTGCCGGGGGACGCCGTCGCCTTCCCGGATCTGCGCGCTTACCTCGCCTCGCGATCCGGGACCGGACGAGAATCGAATTCGAAAGCGGGCCCTCGATCTTCTCGACCCGGACTATTCGCGGGTTGTGCCGCCCGGAGACACGGCGCGCCTCGCGCGGGGGCTCGAGATCGTCTATGCAACGGGCCGGCGGGTCAGCGAACGGCCCCGTCCCGCGCCGGAGTGGGCGCGGCGGCGCCGGATCCTCAAGATCGCGCTTCAAATCTCCCGCGAAGACCTCTATACTCGAATCGACAGGAGAACGATGGAGATGTGGCGCGCGGGTTGGCCCCGGGAAGTCGGAGGGTCTGCTGGAACGGAATGTGCCGGCGACGGCGAATTGCTTCCGCGCGATCGGATACAGGGAAATCGCGCGGTTCCTCGCCGGCGGGGCCTCGGAAGAAGAAACGCTCGCGGAAATCAACCGAAAGACACGGCTTCTCGTCAAACGGCAGAAGACCTGGCTCGCTTCCGAGCCCGATGTCGTGTTCGTTCCCCCGGAGAACGCCGTGGAAAGCGCGATGCGATGGATTCGCCAGTGAACAAGGATCCGATCAACGTCCAGGATTCGTTCTTCCATTCCCTTCGCCAGGACGATTCGCTGGTCGAGGTCGTGCTGTTGAGCGGCGGAACCCGGCTCGGAAGGCTCAAGCGGTTCGACAAGTTCTCCCTCGTTCTCGAAGTCTCGGGCCACGAGGAGATGATCTACAAACACGCGATCGCGTGCATTCGAGCCGAAACGCACCGTCCCCCGCCGCCCGTCCCCCCGGTTCCGTGAGACTCCGCGCCCTCGGCGCGATCGCGTTGATGGCCGTCGCTTCCGTTTTCTGCCGTTCTTCGGTTCCGGAGGGCTCGCTTCCCGCGTATCTGCTCGACCCGCGAGCGGGTCTCGACGGGCCGTTCCCTCCAGCCGTGGAAGCGGGCTGGAACCTTCTTCGCCGGGGCCGTCCGGCCGACGCGCTCCGCGCGTTCCAGTCCGCGCCGAAGTCGCCGGCCGCGGCCGTCGGGAGAATCGAGTCGCTCCTCGAGTCGGGCCGGGTCGAAGAAGCGCGATCGGCCTGCGGGCAGACGCTCCAGGGCGGGGTCGAGACCGCGCCGCTCCTCGCGGCTTGCGGCGAAGCGGCGTCCCGGCAGGGTTCGTGGTCCGAGGCCTTCGACCTCTTCGAGGCGGCCGCGCTGCGCGCGCCGGACGCGCCCCGCCTGGGCGAGCTCAAGCGCCGCGCCGCGCCGAACGCCGTCGCCGAGTTCGTTCGAGAGGGCGAAGACGCCCTCGGGGACAGCGAGGCCGCGGAGGCCGAGAACGCGGCGGACCGCGCCCTCACGATCGAGCCCGAAAGCGGTCCGGCGCTGCGGCTGTCGGGAGCGGCGGCTCTCGCGCGCGACGACTCGGCGAAAGCGTTCGCGCGGTACCGGGCCGCGTGGAAGCTCGATCGCACGGATGCGGATACGGGCGAGAAGGCGGGAGACCTCGCGCTGAAGATCGGGCGTTACGACGCGGGCTACGAGATTTTCGCCGCGCTCTCCCGGAGGGATCCCCGTTTTCAGTCCCGCGCGGAGGAATGCCAGGAGGAATTCGTCATCTCCAACTGGCCGTCTCCCGACCGGGAGAGCGCCCACGCCGCCCGCCTCACCCGGGCCCAGGCGGCGACGCTTCTCTGGAGGCTGCTCCCCGAAATTCGCGAGGTTCCGGTTCCACCGTCGGCGCCGGTCGCCTCCGACATCCTTTCGCGCGGCGACCAGAAGATCCTCGTGCACTGTCTCGGAATCGGCCTGCTGAGGGTCGACGGTTCGACGCACCGCGCTCGCCCGGACGTGTTCCTGTCTCGCGCGGAAGCGGTGAGGTTCCTGCTTCGCGCGGCGACGGTCACCGGGCTCGGCCGGGCTCCGGCCTGCGTCGACGGGAAGGCGTCCGGCGAGAGCCTCCTCGCGGCGGCCGCCGAGTGCGGCATTCTTCCGGCGGGGAAAGCCTCCGCGGTCTCCGGCCGGGAGTTTCGGCGCGGGATCGCCGCGATCGTCTCGACCGGAGCGAAGGCGCGGAAATGAAGGCCGAGCGCCTGCGCGGCCCATGGACGATTCCGAATCTCATCACGCTGCTTCGCCTGGCCGTTCTTCCCGTGTTTCTCTACGCGATTGCGACGGTTCACCCGGTCGCCGCGCTCTCGCTTTCGTCGTCGCGGGGGTCTCCGACGGCCTGGACGGCTACCTCGCGCGCGCGCTCAACATGAAGTCCGCGCTCGGGGCCGTCCTCGATCCGCTCGCCGACAAGCTGCTGATGATGTCTTCCTACGTGATGCTCAGCATCCCTTCGTATCCGGCCCGGGTCCACATCCCCCTCGGCGTCACGCTCCTCGTCCTGTCACGCGACATCCTCATGCTGCTCGTCGCGCTGCTCGTGATTCTCACGACGGGCCTCAAGGATTTTCCGGCGACGTTCGTGGGGAAGACGAATACCGTCGTTCAGATCCTCGCGGTGCTCGCGGTGCTGTGCGCGGACGTCTGGCCGCTGCCGGGCCCGTTCGTGTGGGTGCCGTTCGGGGCGGTCGCGGCGTCGACCGTGGTCTCCGGCCTCCACTACGCGGTTCTCGTGTCCCGGCGCGTCGCGGAGAAGGAGAAGGCGTGATCTCGCTTCGCCTCGTATGATCTCGCTTCGCCTTTACACGCGGAGGGAGTGCCATCTCTGCGAGGAGATGCAGGAAACCGTGAACCGGGCCTCGGAGGGCTTTTCGGTCCGCCTCGAGCTCGTCGACGTCGATCTCGATTCCGAGCTGATCGGCCACTACGGCGAGGAAGTCCCGGTGCTGTTCGTCAACGGCGAGAAGTTCGCAAAGTATAGGATTGGGGAGACCCGGCTGCGCTGGAAGTTGACGCGAGAGGCGTTGAAAGCGCGATGAGCCGGGCGGGTCCGGGAGGCGCGATGAGCGACTGGAAACGGATTCGGAAAGAGACTCGCCGGCAGGTGCGCGGCGGACTGGCGCAGGCCCGCCGTTACGCGAAGCGCCTCGACGAGGAAACCGAGCCGCAGCGCCGGCGTCTCGGCGCGGAGGCCCGGCGCCGAGCCCCGGGATTCGCGGCTTTTGCGATCGCGACGGCGATCGAGATGATGCGCCAGCGCCGGGGGCCCGAACGGCGCCCGCGGCCGCTCGTGCGATTCGGGCAGACGGTCGTCCTGCTGGGAATCGCGGCGTTTCTGGCGGCGATCTTCCTGAAGCCGAAGCGCTAGTTTCTAAGCAGGGCCGAGGGCCGCGAGCCGAACGACGAGATCGACGACGCGGTTCGAGTATCCCCACTCGTTGTCGTACCACGCGAGGACTTTCGCGAAACCGTCCCCGGACGCCGACGTCGAGAGAGCGTCGAAAATCGAGGAATGCGAATTCCCGATGATGTCGGACGAGACGAGCGGGACCTCGCTGTATTCCACGATTCCGCGCAGAGGCCCGGAGGCGGCCGCGCGAACCGCATCGTTGATCGCCTTCGCGTCGGCGGGCTTCGAGAGCTGGCAGACGAGATCGACGACCGATCCGTCCGGGACGGGAACCCGAATCGCCATCCCGTCGAGCTTTCCCTGGAGCCGGGGAGGACCTTCCCGACCGCGCGCGCGGCGCCGGTCGTCGTGGGAATGATGTTTTCGGCCGCGGCCCGGCTCCTTCGGAGATCCTTGTGGGGCACGTCCGCGAGTCGCTGGTCGTTCGTGTACGCGTGAACGGTCGTCATCATTCCCTGTTCGATGCCGAACGTCTCGTCGAGGATCTTTGCGATCGGAGCGAGGCAGTTCGTCGTGCAGGAGGCGTTCGAGACGAGCCGGTCCTGCGGGCGGAGGGTATCGTCGTTGACGCCCATGACGACCATCGCGTCGATCTCGTCCTTCGGGGGGACGGTCAGCACGACGCGCCGAGCGCCGGCGGCGAGGTGCTTCTCGAGCTTGTCCCTCGTCGTCAGCACCCCCGTCGACTCGATGACGATCTCCACCCCGAGGTCCTTCCACGGGATTCGCGCGGGGTCCCGTTCTTCCGTCATCGCGACGCGGCGTCCCCCGACCGTCATCGAATGCTCGTCGGTCGAGACGTCCTGGTCGAAGACCCGCATCACCGTGTCGTATTTGAGGAGATAGGCGAGGTCGGCGTTGTCGTAGAGGTCGTTGACCGCGACGACCTCGATGTCGTCCCGGCGCGAAAGAATCCGGAAGACGGAGCGTCCGATTCTCCCGAAGCCGTTGATCCCGACCCGGATCGTCACGCCGCCCCCTTTTCGAGTCGGGCGAACCGCTCCAGGAGATCGACCGCCCGGTGAGCGTATCCGAAACCCGAGTCGAACCAGCAGAGCGTCTTCGAAACGTTTCCGGCGATCGTCATCGTCGCGAGAGAATCGAAGATGCCGGAGAATCGCGAGAGGGCGACGTCGCTCGAAACGATCGGGTTGTCTTCATAGGAAAGAAAACGGTTCCATCGCTCCGACGTCGCGGCAGACCGGACCGCTTCGTTGACGGCGGCGGGAGCGACGGCGGAATCGTGCCAGCACACGAGGTCCACGAGCGATCCGTTTCGGACCGGCACCGAGAGCGCCGCGCCGGTGACCTTTCCCCGCAGCCGCGGAAGCAGCTCCATCACCATCGAAGGCGACCTCGATTCCTGCGGGATGATGTTTTCGGCGGCCGCGCGGCCGAGCCGCATTTCCTTCGCCGGCACGTCGGCGAGCCGCTGGTGGCTCGTGTACGAGTGGACGGTCGTGAACATCGCGCGCCGGATTCCGAACGCGTCGTCCAGGATCTTCGCGACCGGCGCGAGACAGTGGACGGTGGAGGAGGCGTTCGAAACGATGCGATGCTCCGCCTTCAGCTCGCCGTCGTTGATCCCCATGACGCACGTGATGTCGGGGGCTTCGAGCGGGGGAGCGAGCGCGATCACGCGCCGCGCGCCGGCCGCGAGGTGGCGCTCCAGCTCCGCCCGGGTGCGGCCGTGCGAAGTCGATTCGAAAACGGTTTCCACGCCGAGCCCGCCCCAGTCCGGGATTTCGGGTTGTTCCTTGCCGGTGATCGTCGGGATGCCGCGGCCGAGAACGGAAAGGCGGCCGTTTTCGAGGGAGACGGCGTCGGGAAACCTCCCGAGGACCGTATCGAACCGGAGGAGGTATTCGAGAGGCTTCGGGTCCGCGAGGTCGGCGATCGCGCCGATTTCCACGTCCTTACGCTGATACAGGATGCGAAAGAGGTTTCTTCCGATCCTTCCGAAGCCGAAGATTCCGACTTTGAGTGGGCTCGCCATTGCGACGAACACTATGACAGAGATCGCCTGGCCGCCACGCCCCGCTTCCTGAGAGGTCCCCGCGCTCCGGCGCGGGGACCTCGCGCTCGTGAGACAATTCCCGCATGGATTGGAGTGCCGCGAGGATCTCTCTTGATCGCTCTTGCGGCAGCCTCGATCGCGGGAGCGGCGACGACATGGCCGCAGTTCGACTTCGATTCGCAGCACAGCGGAAACAACACGCAGGAGACGATGATCGATCGCTCGAGCGTGACCGGTCTCTCGCAGCGATACCAGGTTACTCTTCCGAGCATCGCGGACGGCGCGCCCGCTTACCTGCCCGGCGTCTCGACGACCCAGGGCACGCTCGACCTCCTCTTTCTCACGACGAAGGCGGGTCACATCCTCGCCGTCGACGCCGCGACCGGGTCGATCGTCTGGTCGCACCAGTACGCCGCCGGGAGCTGCCGGATCAACAACGGCTCGAACGCCTGTTACACGACGTCGTCGCCGGCGGTGGATCCGGGCGGCGCGTTCGTCTACGGCTACGGCCTCGACGGGAAGGTCCATCAATATCGCGTCGGGGACGGAGTCGAGACGACGACCGGGGGCTGGCCGCAGGTCGCGACGCTCAAGGGTTTCGACGAGAAGGGATCCTCGGCCCTCTCGATTGCTGTCGCACAGGACGGGCATGCGCGCCTCTACGTCACGAACGGCGGCTATCCGGGCGACCGCGGGGACTACCAGGGGCACGTCACCTCGATCGACCTCGCGAGCGGATCGCAGAACGTTTTCAACGCGAACTGCAGCGATCAGGCCGTGCACTTCGTCACGACTCCGGGAACGCCCGATTGCGCGGCGGTGCAGACGGCGGTCTGGGCGCGGCCGGGCGTCGTCTACGAGCCGACTCTGGACCGGCTTTTCTTCGCGACCGGAAACGGCAATCTTCGACGCGCCGAACGTTTCCGCGCCGAACCACGACTGGGGAGATTCCGTGCTCTCCATTCGCCCGGACGGGACGGGATCGTCGGGCAACCCTCTGACAGCTACACGCCGTCGAATTTTCAGCAACTCGACGACCAGGATCTCGATCTCGGCAGCACGGCCCCGGCGATTCTCCCGTCGTCGTACGCGGGCGGCGTGCTCGCCGTCCAGAGCGGGAAGGACTCGAAGATTCGCCTGCTGAATTTATCGAACCTGAGCGGCCAGGGAGGTCCTTCGCACCTGGGAGGGGAGATTCAGATCGTCTCCGTCCCTCAGGGCGGGGAAGTCCTCACGCACCCGGCCGTCTGGGTCAATCCCGTGGACCAATCGACCTGGTTCTTCGTCGCGAACGGGAACGGCATCTCGGGATTCAAGCTCACGATCAACGGGATGGGAGCTCCGTCGATCGCCTCGCAATGGTCGAAGTCGGGAGCGGGATCGTCCCCCGTTCTCGCGAACGGCGTTCTCTTCGACGCGGGAAGCGGAGCCCTCCGAGCGCTCAACCCGGAAACGGGGGCGGCCCTGTGGAGCAGCACGCAGATCGGCGGCATCCACTGGGAGAGCCCGATCGTGGCCGACGGCGTCGTCTACGTGACCGACGAATCGGCGCACCTGACGGCTTTCGCCCTGCCCGCTGGCCCCGGGCCGGCGCCGAACGTCGACTCCTTCACCGCGACGCCTTCGGTGCTGGAGAGCGCGGGCGCCTCGACGCTCGCGTGGGCGACGTCGCGCGCGACCTCGGTGACGATTTCCGGGGTCTCGGGCTCGTTTTCGCCGAGCGGGAACCACGGCGTGTCCGTCGGCTCGACGACGAGCTACACCCTGACGGCGACGGGGCCCGGAGGAAGCGCTTCGGCCGTCGTGACCGTCGACGTTCTTCCTTCCGGGGGAACGGCGCTCGCTCAGCCCGCGATCAGCGCTCCGACCCCGGGCCAGGTCGTCGGGACCACGAACGTGAACTTCTCGTGGGGAGCCGTCGCGGGCGCGGACGGATACGGGTTCCGGATCTTCAACGCCTCCAACGGGCAGACCGAGCTCACCGGCTCCACGAGCGGCTCCGGATCGACGTCGGCGGCAGCCGGTCTGGCGGGCGGCGCTCACACGTTCGCCGTGCGGGCCTGCGCCGGAGGACTCGCGGACGCGAACTGCGGCCCCTACGGAACCGTCGGCTTCAGCGTTCACGTGAGCGCCCCGGCGTCTTCCCAGGTGAAATTCTTCACCCTGACGCCGTGCCGGATCGCCGACACGCGAAACGCTCCCGGGCCGTTCGGGGGCCCCGCGCTCGCGGCCGAAACGGGCCGGGTCTTCACGCTCGCCGGGCGCTGCGGAATCCCCTCCGGAACGAAGGCGGTCTCGCTCAACCTCACGATCGTCACGCCGAGCAGCGACGGATCGCTGCAGGTCAACCCGACCGGAACGCCGCCGGGCTCCGCCACGGCGATGTCGTTTTCCGCGGGGCGCGTCCTGGCAAACAACGCGATCGTCTTCCTCGGAACCGACGGCGCGGTCGTCGTCACGGACGGCCAGATCACGGGAGCCGCCGGTCTCGTCATCGACACGAACGGGTACTTCAAGTAAATCCTTGAATTCGAGATCGATCGACCGGCTCCTCGCCGGTCTCGAAGAGGCGCGCGGCCGCCGGGGAAACCAGGCGGGCGTCGAAGCGATTCTCGCCCGGCTCGCGCGAACGCGGATCGGCGACGCGCGTCGATTGATCCGCCTTCACGAGGCGCTTCTCTACTTCCGCGCCTTCCCGAGCCGGCCGGGCGTCGCGAAGCGGGCGGAGACGCTGCTGGGCGGGTTTTCCTCGCGCGTCGAAGAGCTCCGGAGAGCCGAAGGCGACATGTCTCCCTTCGACGACCCGGCGATTTCCGGCATCGCGGGGACTTCGGTGACCCTGTCCTTCTCCTTCGAGATGCTCCGCTGGCTCGACCGGCGCTGCGGACGGAGCGTCCGGATCGCGTGGGAAGCGTTGGAAAACGCCGACCGCCTCGGAGAGACGCTGCCTCGCTTCCTGCCGCTGCTCGAAGAAGAGGCGCTCGCCGACGCGAACGTCCCGTACGCCTCGTGGATCGACGCGGCCCGCGGCCGGTCGAGCCCGGTCGGCTGGTTGCTGCGAAAGTTCGAAAGCCTTCGGGCTCGGCGAGCGGAAGCCGCGGAGCTTTTCGATTCGCTCGATCTGCCGGTCGAATGGCATCTCGGGCGGCTGCCGCTCTCCCGCACGGCGCTGCGCCTTCCCGCGCCGAAACTGTTCTGTCACGGAGGACGTCTCGTGGCCAACCGGGACGTCCGGATCCCGTCCGCGATGGAGGGACCGCGGCTGAGCGTCGCTCGTCTTTCGGGCGCCGGCGCCGAGCGCGCGCTCGACGGAGCCCGGGCGGCGCTCGCGACGCGATACCGCGAGCTGCACGGCTTCACGCACGGGGACCCGCGCACGGCGATTCGCGCGGAGCGGGAGCCGGGGAATCGCGATCTACCTCTTCGGCCTTGTCCCGGACCGTCGCCTCCCGATTCGCGCGGGCTTCGCGCATCTCGTGACGCGCAACGGCGTTCCGATCGGCTACGGGGACGGGCTCGCGCTGTTCGAGCGCGTGGACCTGAGTTTCAACATCTTTCCCGAGTACCGCGATGGAGAATCGGCGTTCGTCTTCGCGACGCTCTTGAAGTTGTACAACCAGCTGCTCGGCGCGGCCACGTTTTCGATCGAGCCGTACCAGATCGGCGCCGAGAACGAAGAGGCGATCGCGTCGGGCGCGTTCTGGTTTTACCGGCGGCTCGGCTTTCGCCCGGCTTCGAAGGAGCTGGAGCGACTCGCGCAGCGGGAAGAGGCGCGAATCGCGGCGGACAAGTCCCACCGAACATCCCCGGCGGTGCTCCGCCGCCTCGCGGGCTCCAACATGCTTCTCGAAACTCGCGACCCTCGACTCGGGGACTGGAATTACTTCCACATCCGCAACCTCGGCCTCGCGGTCAACCGGAAGGCGGAGACGGAGTCGCATGGCGGCGCCGGCCCGGATTCGGATCTGGCGCTCGTGCTTGATCTGATCCCCGAGCGGGCTGGATGGAGCCGCGCCGAGAAGAAAGCGCTGGCGGAGATCCTCCACGCGAAATTCGCGCGCTCCGAAACACCGATACGTCCGGCTGCTCCAGAAGCACGGCCGGCTGCGGAAAGCGATCCTGAAACTCGGGTCGAAGCGGGGCTGACCTCCGACTCTCGCGCTCTGGTAGGCTCTCGACGAACGACATGGAAGCGAGCCGCAGTCTCGAATTTCCGCCGGCGGTTCGCCGCGACATCCTCGTCAGCATTTTGCTGGGGTTCGCTTGCCTGTTCGTCTACAACGCGAACCGGCGATCGATCGGCGCCGGCGACACGTTGCCGGCCCGATACCTGCCGTTCGGCATTTTGCACGACGGCAGCGTTCTCCTCGACCCGATCCGTGACGCGACGATCGAGGGTCACGCCAACCCCTACTGGGTCCAGACGGGCCGGAACGGGCACTCGGTGTCGTTGTACCCGGTCGTGCTTCCCGTGCTCGTCGCGCCGCTTTATCTTCCGGCGGTCGTCTACCTGAACGCTCGGGGATGGAACCCGGAGCATCTGCGGCTCGAAGCGGTCGTGATGGAGAAGCTGACGGCCTCGCTCATCGCGGCCGCGGCCTCGAGCCTGCTCTACCTGCTCCTTCGTCGGCGAAGCCGGCCGGCGGATGCGCTGCTGCTGACGCTCGCCTTCGCGTTCGGTACGAATACATGGATGACCGGCAGCCAGGCTTTCTGGCAGCACGGACTTGCGGAGCTTCTTTTCGTCGGCCTCCTGTTGCTGCTCACGGCGCCTTGCAGCACGCCGAGGGCGGCCGCGGCGGGCGCGCTGTGCGGCCTGATCGGGGGCAATCGACCTCCCGACGTCCTCCTGGCGGGGGCGCTCGGGATCTACGGACTCGTCTGGGCGGGCCGCCGGCGGGCCGCGTGGATGGCGGCCGGGGCCGCGGTCCCTCTCGGTCTCGTGCTGGTCTACAACGTCGCCGCCACCGGGCACCTCATCGGCGCCTACGTGATACCCCAAAGGCCGGGTTTCTTTCGGCACGACCTGCTGGCCGGCGTCGCGGGCCTGCTGTTCAGCCCGGCGCGCGGGCTGTTCGTCTTCTCGCCGTTTCTCCTCCTCGTGCCCGCCGGCATCCGGATCGCGCTCCGGCATCGGGATCGCGATCGAACGCTCGCGCTCGTCATCGTGTTCGCCGCGATCGTCCAGGTGCTGTTCTACGCGAAAGCCGACTGGCGGGCCGGCTATTCGTGGGGGCCGCGCTGGCTGACGGATCTCCTGCCCCTGCTGCTCTGGCTGCTCCCGCCGGCGCTCGCGGCTCTCCGCCCGGCGGGCCGGATCGTTTTCGTGCTCGCGATCTGCACTTCGATCGCGATTCAGGCGATCGGCGCTTTCTGGTACACGGGCGCGAGCGACGGGCCGATTTTCGCGCCCCGTTCCGGTCCCGGCGAGATGCGGGCAGCATGGAATCCGCGGAACACGCCTTTCGTCGCCGAGCTGCGGCACAAGAGGCCCGGGCCCGGCGCGGAATTCGCGAATTGGAGGGGGCACCTCCGCGCGCTCGAAATGATCGCGGCCGCGCGCGTCGAACGCAGCGGCAGGAAGAACGATCTCGAGGCGGCGGCCCGGAATGCGGCGTCGCGCCTGCGCTTCCACCAGCAGCCGGCGGGATTCTGGCTCACGTCCTACACGGCAGCCCCGCGTTTCGAGAACCCGCGCCGGGAGAACAACACGTTCCTCACTTCGATGGTGGTGGACCTCCTGGCCCCGGTAGCCGCGGAGGCGGGCGTCGGCGCGAACCTCGCGCGCGCGCGCGCCTACCTCCGCGATCAGGTCGAGGCGAGCGGGCTCGTGCGCTACCACGGCCGGCCCGACGGGCCGACGATTCCCGGGCTCGGCTGCGTGATCACGCCGGACGCCGACGACACCGCACTCGTCTGGAGGATCGCCGGAAGCGACCGGCCGGCGTCGTTGCCGCACGCGCTCTCGGTGCTCGCGCAGTACCGCACTTCCGAGGGCCTCTACCGCACCTGGCTCGCGCCGCGCGAACGCTACCAATGCCTCGATCCCGGAAAAGACCCCGACCCGGCCGACGTCGGCATCCAGATGCACGTGTTCCTGTTCCTCGCGCGGGCGGATCCGCCGGCAGCCCGTTCCCTGTGCGGCGCTCTCCAGGGCGCGATCGGCGAGGACCGGCTGTGGGTGTATTACGACAGGGCGCCGCTCGTGCCGCTCCTGAGGCAATCCGACCTGCGCCGGGCCGGATGTCCGCTGCGCGTTCCCGAGGGGCGGGTGCGAGTCCTCGCGGCGGGACAGGAGGTCTGGGTCTCCGCGGGGCGGTTGCTCGACCGTCTGCGGAGTGGCGAGAAATCCCGTTCCTCTTCCTCGGAGACGCTCGATCTGCTCCGGCTTCTTTCGGCTGACGGGTTTTCCTTTGTCCGCCGCGCTCCGCCGCTGCTGTATCACAACGACTTCACGGCGCGAACTCCGCGCTTCTACTGGTCGGAGGACTTCGGGTACGCGCTCTGGCTGAGGCTGTACCGGGAGAGCTCGCTTCGCGATCGTGGCGGGCCGGCTCATTCCTGACGCCGCGGACATCGGGGAGGGGAGCAGGTCGGGCGTGCGCCGCTATCTCTCCTGGATCCGCTATCGCGAAATTTTCCTGCTTCAGGGCTCTCCTCTGCTCGGCGTCGCCTTTTCGGTATCCCGCGGGGACGCTGGCCGGCTCCCGCCGCTTCTCGTCTTTGCCGCCGCGAGCGTCCTTCTCGTCGCGCACGTCTTCGTGTTCAACGACTGGGCCGGGATGGAAGGCGATCTCAACGACGCAAACCGGGCGGCAGGGGTGTCTTCGCGGCGAAGGGGATTCGCCGGGTAGCGATCGGCAAACTCTGGCTCGCGCTCCTCGCGCTCAGTGTCGCGCTGTTCGCGCTCCTCGGCATACGTCCGCTCGCGATCGCTCTCGCGATCTCCGCCTGCAGCTTCGTCTATTCGTTGCCCGGGTCGCCGGCAAAAGGCGTTCCGGTTCTCGGCTCGGCAGTTCACCTCGCCGGGGGAGCGCTCCATTTCCTGCTCGGCTATTCTCTCTTTGGCGCGATCGACGGGCGCGCGCTTCGCGCTCGCCTCGTTCTTCGGCATGGCCTTCGCGGCCGGACACCTGAACCAGGAGGTCCGGGACGTCGAGGCGGACAGCGGGAACAGAATCCAGACGAACGCGGTGACGTTTGGCGAGAGAACTGCGTTCCTCGCCGGCCTCGCGCTCTTCACCCTCGCCTACGCGGACTTGGCGGTGCTCGCGGCCGCCGGCGTGATTCCGGCCTGGCTCGGCGGCCTCGCCCTTCTCTATCCCTTGCACCTCTACTGGTCTTTGAAGACGCTCGCGGCGGGGCTGAACTTCGACGGCATTCGCAGGTTCCAGACGCGCTATCGGGCGCTCTTTGCCGTCATCGGCGCGAGCATGGGGGTGGCCGTGCTGCTCGCGATGACGCGCGCCTGATTGGTATGGATATTGCGAGGAGAATGACATGCCGAGCCCAGCGAAGAACACGATTTGTCTCTGGTACGATCGCGACGCGGAGGAGGCGGCGCGGTTTTATGCCGGACCTTTCCCGATTCCTCCGTCGGCGCGGTTCACCTCGCGCCGGGAGACTATCCGTCCGGGAAAAAGGGGATGTGCTGACGGTCGAGTTCACGGTGCTGGGAATTCCCTGCCTCGGACTCAATGGCGGACCCGAGTTCAAGCACAACGAGGCATTCTCGTTTCAGGTCGCGACCGCCGACCAGGCCGAAACCGATCGTTACTGGAACGCGATCGTCGGCAACGGCGGCGAAGAGAGCGCCTGCGGCTGGTGCAAGGACAAATGGGGCCTGTCGTGGCAGATCACGCCGATCGCTCTGACCCGGGCGATCACCGATCCCGATCCGCGCAGCCGCGAAGCGCGCGTTCGACGCGATGATGGAGATGACGAAGATCGACATTGCGGCGATCGAGGCGGCGCGCCGCGGTTGAGGGCGCGGTCTTCGAAGATGGAGCAACGGAAAGGCATCGAGGTTCTCTTCATTGCCGGCTTTGGGCCGGTCGTAAAGGACGTCGCCACCGCCAGGCAGCTCTACGGCAAGGTTCTCGGCATCGCGTTCAAAGAGGAGACCGGGGGCTATCTCCACACGGAGTCGTTGCCAGGCGCAAAAAGCTTTGCCCTCTGGCCGCTCTCTGAGGCGGCGCAGTCCTGCTTTGGCGCTCCATCCTGGCCCGATGACATTCCTGTTCCTCAGGCCTGGCTCGAGTTCGACGTGGAAGACGTCGAAGGAGCGACAGCGGCGCTCGAGGCACAGGGCCACCAAATGCTCGTCAAAAACAGGAAAGAGCCGTGGGGACAAACCGTCAGCCGTTTCCTTGATCCCGACGGGCTCTTGATCGGCGTCACATTTACGCCATTTCTCAGAGCGGTGAAGTAGCGCCGACTCTGAGGATCGCGGGTGCGAAGCGCGCTGCTCCAGGTCGGCTCACGGCCGGTCTGACCGCGGAAGTCAGCTACTGCCGGGAAACGATGTCGTTCGCCTCGGCGTAGGAAATCGCGTTCGAGGCGAATCCGAACGTGCCGTGGTCTCGAATCTCCCTTGCCGCCCTCGCGAACTCGCCGAGCGCCGCCCGGGTCAGGGCCGAGCCGACGCTGACGCGCTTGACTCCCATCGCCGCCAGTTCTGCCATCGAGAACGACTTTCCGCTGAGCCCGGCCACGACGTTCACGGGTTTTGCGACGGCGGAGCAGACGGCGCGGATCTGGTCCGCGGTCGTGAGGCCCGGGGCGAACAGGACGTCGGATCCCGCCGCCTCGTAGGCCCGGAGGCGGCGGATCGTGTCTTCCAGGTCCGGGCGGCCGTGCACGAAATTCTCGGCTCGGCCGACGAGCATGAACGGGAAAGGGAAGCGGCGCGAGGCTTCGACGGCGGCGTGAACGCGCTCGACCGCCAGCGGGAGATCGTAGATCGGCCGCGAGGGGTCGCCGGTGGCGTCCTCGATCGATCCGCCGACGAGCCCCGCGTCGCCCGCGAGGCGGATCGTCTCCGCGGCCGCTTCGGGCGAGTCGCCGTAGCCATTCTCGAGGTCGCCGGCGACGGGGAGGTCCGTGGCTTCCGTGATCGCCCGGGCGTTCGCGAGAGTCTCTTCCCGCGTCACCGACCCGTGCCCGTCCCGCTTTCCGAGAACGATCGCGAGACCGGCGCTTGTCGTCGTCAGCGCCTCGAAGCCCAGGCGCTCCAGGATCCGGGCCGTTCCCGCGTCCCATGGGTTCGGGACCACGAACGCCCCGGGACGCTCGTGGAGAGCCTTGAATCGCTTTGCTTTCTCGGTTTGGGTGGTGCGCATGATCGAAGAATCGTACCTGAATCGGTTTGTTTGGAGCGGGCAATCGGGATCGAACCGACGACATTCAGCTTGGGAAGCTGACGTTCTACCGCTGAACTATGCCCGCTCAGCGAAGCGGGATTTTATCGGGTTTCCATCGGGTTGTCATTTCCGGCCCGGGGAACTAAACTCGGGATTCCATGGCTTTGTTCGGGAACAAGGAAAAGGAAAGATCGTTGCCGCCGAGTCCTCCGCCCGCATCCGCGCCCGGCGCGGGGCCGGCGAAGGCGGCGAGCAAGGCCTCGGGAGGATCAACCGTGATCGGAAGCCAGATCAAGCTGACGGGCGAAATTTCCGGCGACGAAGACGTCGAGATTCAGGGCCGCGTCGAGGGGACCATCAACCTCAAGAAGAACCTCGTCATCGCGACGAGCGGCTCCGTGGACGCGAAGATCCACGCGAAGAACGTCACGATCTCCGGAAAGGTGAAGGGCGACGTGACGGCCGACGAGCGGGTCGAGCTCCTCGCGTCGGGCTCGCTGGAAGGAAACGTGCGCGCGCCGAAGATCGTCATCTCGGAGGGCGCGCACTTCCGGGGCAGCGTCGACATGTCGGGTTCCCGGCCCGAAGCCGCGAAGGCCGGCGAGCTGCCGAAGGCGCCCGTGCCCGGGCCGCTGTCCGGTCACTAGCAGCCTGTTCATGTCGTCCGCCGAAAATCAAAACTGGATCGGGGGCCGCCGGGTCGCCTCCGCTTCCGGGAAGACCTTCGAGAACCGCAACCCGGCCGATCGCGACGAGCTGATCGGGCTCTACCAGAAATCGAATGCGAAAGACGTGGACGCCGCCGTCGCGGCCGCGAAGAAGGCGTATCGCGACTGGCGCCTGACGCCCGCTCCGAAGCGCGCCGAGTACCTCTACGCCGCGGGCGACGTGCTCAAGCGCGCGCAAGGAAGAGATCAGCCGGATCATGACCCGCGAGATGGGCAAGGTGCTCGCGGAGACGCGGGGCGACGTCCAGGAGGCGATCGACATGGCGTTCCTCGCCGCCGGCGAAGGGCGCCGCCTGTTCGGCGTGACCGCGCCGTCCGAGCTGAAGAACAAGTGGGCGATGGCGACGCGCGAGCCCGTCGGGGTGTGCGGCTTCATCACGCCGTGGAACTTTCCGATCGCAATCCCGGCGTGGAAGTCCATGGCGGCGCTCATCTGCGGCAATACCGTCGTCATCAAGCCGGCACGGACACGCCCGCCTCCGTGCTCGAGCTCGCGAAGGTCTTCGAGGAGGCCGGCCTTCCCGACGGGGTTTTCAACGTCGTCACGGGAACGGGCTCCGAGGTCGGCGATCCTCTCGTGCACCACCCGGACGTCCGCGTCGTCTCCTTCACCGGATCGACTTCGGTCGGCAAGGCGATCGGCGTGGAATGCGCGAAGCAGAACAAGCGATTCCATCTGGAGATGGGGGGAAAGAACGCGATCCTGATTCTCGACGACGCGGACGTGGACCTTGCGGTCGACGGCGCGCTCTGGGGCGCGTTCGGCACGACGGGACAGCGCTGCACGGCGTCGTCCCGGCTGCTCGTCCACAAAGACGTCCTGAAGGCGTTCGAGGACAAGTTCGTCGCCCGGCGCGAAGGCCCTGCGCGTCGGCAACGGGCTGGCGGACGGGGTCGACATGGGCCCGTGCGTGTCCGAGTCGCAGCGAGAAACGGTCGCGCGCTACGTCGAGATCGGAAAAGGGGAGGGCAAGCTCCTCGCCGGCGGAAAGAAGTTGACCGACGGCGCCTGGTCGAAGGGCTGGTTTCACGAGCCCACGGTCTTCGAAGCGAAGCGCGACGCGCGAATCTCCTGCGAGGAAATCTTCGGACCCGTGACGACGATCATCCCGATCGGATCTCTCGAAGAGGGGATCGACGTCGCGAACGGCGTGGCCTACGGGCTGTCCGGCTCCATCTACACGCAGGACGTCAACAAGGCGTTCACGGCGATTCGCGATTTCGAAACGGGCCTCTTCTACGTGAACGCCGCGACGATCGGAGCGGAAGTTCATCTGCCCTTCGGCGGGATGAAAGACACGGGGAACGGCCACCGCGAGGCGGGCATCGCGGGAATCGACGTTTTCACGGAATGGAAATCGATTTACGTGGACTTTTCGGGCAAGCTCCAGCGGGCGCAGATCGACAACAATTGAACAACCAGGAGAGCCCCATGATCGTCGGCCTTCCGAAGGAGATCAAGAACAACGAATACCGCGTCGGCCTCGTGCCGGCCGGGGTCACCGCGCTCACGAAGGCGGGGCACGAAGTCCTCGTCGAGAAGGGCGCCGGAATGGGTCGGGATCGACGACGCGGAATACCACCACGCCGGCGGAAAGGTCCTCGCTTCGGCCGACGACGTCTTCTCCCGGGCGGAGATGATCGTCAAGGTGAAGGAGCCGCTCGAGCCGGAGTACGCGCTGATGCGCGACAGCCAGATTCTGTACACCTACCTGCACCTCGCGCCCGAGCCGGAGCTCACCGACGTGCTGCTCGAGCGGAAGGTCACGGGCGTCGCGTACGAGACCATCACGGACGCCAAACGGCACGCTGCCGCTCCTGACGCCGATGAGCGAAGTCGCGGGGCGCATGGCGATCCAGGTCGGCGCGTACGTTCCTGCGAAGCGCCCAGCGGCGGACGCGGCGTGCTGCTCGGCGGCGTGCCGGGCGTGCCGCCCGGCCGACGTCGTCATCCTCGGCGGCGGCGTCGTCGGCACGAACGCGGCGAAGATGGCGGTCGGCCTGGGCGCGCGACGTCACGGTGTTCGACATGGCTCGACAGGCTGCGCGAGCTCGACGACATCTTCGGCGGCCGCATCGAAGACGCTGTTGTCGAACCCGCTACACGATCGACGAATCGTGCTCGCGGCGCGGACCTCCTCATCGGCGCGGTGCTCGTCCCGGGCGCGGCGGCGCCGAAGCTCGTGACGCGCGAGATGATCGCGGAGATGGAGACGGGCTCCGTGCTCGTCGACGTCGCGATCGACCAGGGCGGGCTGCTTCGAGACGTCGCGTCCGACGACGCACGACGATCCGATCTACGTCGGTCGACGGCGTGGTGCACTACTGCGTCGCCAACATGCCGGGCGCCGTGCCGCGCACCTCGACCTTCGCGCTGACGAACGCGACGCTTCCCTACGCGCTCGAGCTCGCGAACAAGGGGTTCGCGACAGGCCGTGAAGGAAAACGCCCATCTCGCCGCGGGCGTCAACACGTACAAGGGCAAGATCACGTACGAGGCCGTCGCGGTCGCGCAGAACAAGCCGTACACGCCGCTCGAAAAACTGCTGTAACCGCGTCGGGCCGTCAGCCCGACACTCGCTCCACGAGCGTCTTCAAATCCTCCGGCCACGGGGCCTCGACGGTCACGAGCTGCTGCGTCGCCGGGTGGTGGAACGTGATCTTCTCGGCGTGAAGAGCTTGCCGGGGAAACGCGAGCAGAGCCTTTTTCAATTCGGCGTCCTTCACCTGGGGGTAACGCGGCCTTCCGTAGACCGGATCGCCGACGACGGGGCAGCCGATCGACGCGAGGTGGACGCGGATCTGGTGCGTGCGGCCGGTGATCAGCTGCAGGCGCAGGAGCGAGAGGCCGAGCGCGGCGACTCTTTCTCCATCGCGTACATCGTGCGCGCTTCCCGGATCGAGGGGGGAGCCGGGGTCTTGAACCCCTTCATTTTCTGCGGATCTTCGGGTCTCGCCCGATCGCGAGCGCGATCTCGCCTTTTCGCAGTTTCGGCCTCCCGGCCGCGAGCGCGACGTACTCCTTTCGGACCGTTCTCTTTTTCATCTGGCGGGAGAGCGACTCGTGCGCGCGGTCGTCTTCGCGACGATCAGGACGCCGGACGTGTCGCGGTCGAGCCGGTGGACGATCCCGGGCCGCTCCTCGCCGGATATTCCGGGCACTTGTTCCCGCAGTGGTGGAGGATCGCGTCGACGAGCGTTCCGGTCGCGTGCCCGGGAGCGGGGTGGACGACGAGGCCGGGAGGCTTGTTGAGGACGAGGAGGTCCGCGTCCTCGAAGAGAACGTCGAGCGGAATTTCCTCCGCGAGGTGCTGCGTCTTCGCCGGCTCGTCCGGGAGGCGGACCACGATCGTCTGGCCCTCTTCCGTCGTGCGGGAGTTGCGGCGCTCGACGCCGGCGTCGATGGAAACGGCGCCCTCCTCGATCAGCTTCTGAATTCGTGAGCGCGAAAGGTCGCCGCACGCGGCGGAGAGGAATTTGTCGAGTCGTCGGCGCGCGGAGGCCGGGCCAACCGAAAATCGCCGGCTGGCATTCTCTAGCCCTCTACGCCGGTTGGGGCGGCGGGCGGCCCTTCGCGAGAGAACCCAGAGCATCACGGCGGAAAGATCGCGAGGAGGGCGCCGATGAACTGGGCGGTCGAGAGGACCCCCGGGACGACGAAGCCCCGGACGAGGTCCCCGCGGAACTCTTCGATGATCCCCCGCGTGATCGCGTAGCCCAGAACGTAGATCCAGAAGACCTGGCCGTGGAATTTCTTGTGGCGATACACGTACTCGCAGACGAGGAAAGGAGCAGGGCGTTGAGCGAAAGGTAGATCTGCGTCGGATGGAGCGGGACATTCAAGGGCGTTCCCACCGCTTCGTGCGCGAACGGGTTCGTGAACGTGATCGCCCACGGAACGTTCGTCGGTTTCCCGTAGCAGCAGCCCGCCGAGAAGCATCCCCACCGGCCGATCGCCTCGCCGAGAGCGATCGACGGGGCCGCATGTCGGTCACGCGCCAGACCGGAAGGCCGTGCTTCCGGATGTACCAGATTCCCACGATCGTCGCCGCGATGAAGCCGCCCTGGAAGACGCCGCCCGAGCGGATGAGCTCGAGGGCGGAGCGGGGATTCGCGACGTAGTCCTTGAAGTCGACGATCGCGAGAAGGAGCTTCGAGCCGAGATCGCGGCGGCGAGGATCGCAGATCGACAGGTCGGCGATCTCGTTTTTCGGCAGGCCCTCCCGCTCGGCCTTGCGCGTCAGCAGCCAGATGCCGACGAGGTAGGCGATCGCGAGCATGACGCCGTACGTCGGGAGGTAGAAACTGCCGATCGTGAGGAGTTTCGGATCGCATCAGGAAGCCGCACGGCGGCGCCGGCTCCGGGGCCTTCTGCCGGAGCATGTCGAGTGCGAGCAGCCCCACGCCGACGCAGATCGCGGAGTCCGCGACGTTGAACGCCGGCCAGTAATGGCCGCCGACGCCGAAGAGCAGGAAATCCACGACGTAGCCGAACCGGACGCGGTCGACGAGATTCCCGACCGCGCCTCCGAGCACGAGAGCGAGGCCCATCTGAAGGCGCACGCTCTTGAAGTGCGACCGGAACGCGTAAAAGCTGACGGCGAGAAACGCCGCCACGGCGACGCTGTTGAGGAAAATCGACTTGAACACGGATCGAAGTTCGCGAACAGGCCGAACGCCGCTCCGGAGTTCCGGACGAACGTGAGGAGGAAGAACTGTCCGAGGACCTCGCGCGACTCGTGGGGGCCGAACGCGCGGGTGACGACGCCCTTGCTCCACTGGTCGAGGAACAGGATCGCGACCGAGACGAGGAGGTAGGCGGATCGGTACAGCGTGCGCTGCGAAAGGACCGGTTCACGAGACGGGTCAGCTCCCATTTCCGCGAGGACCCGGCGGCAGCGGTCGCAGAGGCCGCCGTCGGCGGCTTCCGCGCGATCTTCCAGCATCGGGCGCATTTCGAGCCCTCCGCCTTCCGGAACCGGATCGAGAGGCCGGGATAGGCGGCCGAAGGCACGGCCGGGGAGTCCTCGCCGGCCGCGGCCCGGGCGACCTCCGAAACGATGAAAAAGTCCGCGAATTCCGCGCCCCAGCCCGCCGCCTCTCGATCCCGTCCAGCTGCGGATCGGGGAGAAATCGAGCGCCGCTTCGAGAAGAGCCGATCACGCGTTCCTTCCGTTTTGTCTTCGAGAATTTTCGTCGCTTCCTCGCGGAGCTTCAAGAGCCGGCCCCAGGCTTCTTCCCCCTCGGGCGAGAGCAGGCCGGCATCCGTCTCCCAGCGGCGAAAACGCTCGAGGTGAACCGATTCTTCCCGTTTTCCGGGGAGAGCCGTGTAGATCTCGTCGGCGGTGAAAGGGCAGAACGGTCGCGCGTGAGGAGCGCGAGGAGGCGACCCGATCCGGTACAGGACGGTTTGAGCGGAGCGCCGTTCGGGGGACGCGGCGACCGAGGCGTAGAGGCGGTCCTTGAGCACGTCGAGGTAGAAGGAGGACATCGAGACCGACGCAGAAGTCGTGGATCGCTCGGACGCCGATGTGGAATTCGTACGCTTCGAACGAGGCCCGAACCTTCCTCTCGAGCTCCGCCGCCCGGGCGGCGGCCCTAGCGGTCGAGAGGCCGGAGCGCGGCGTCCGGGACCGAGTCGCGCTCCGGGTCGAAGTCGAAGAGGTTCGAGAGCAGGTAGCGCACGGTGTTGCGGATCTTGCGGTAGGCGTCGGAAGTCCGCGCGAGGATCTCGGGCGACATGCGGCATGTCCTCCCGGTAGTCGAGGCCGAGGACCCAGAGGCGCAGGATGTCCGCGCCGTCTTTCGCGACGATGTTCTGCGGCGCGATGACGTTGCCGAGCGACTTCGACATCTTCCGGCCCTGCCCGTCGACGATGAAACCGTGCGTGATCACCGTGCCGAACGGCGCGCGCCCGCCTCGTGGCGACGGACGTCAGCAGCGAAGACTGGAACCAGCCGCGGTGCTGGTCGAGCCTTCGACGTAGACGTCGGCCGGCCACGCGAGCTCGGGCGCACGCCCGAGCAGGACCGCTTCGTGCGAACGCCGGAGTCGAACCAGACGTCGAGGATGTCCCTCTCCTTCTCCCAGCTTCCGCCGCAGGAATGCGCCGGAGGCGCGCCGGCGGGCAGGAACGAGGACGGCGGACACGCGCCGTCGTCGAACCACGCGTCGGCGCCGTGCTCGCGGAAGACGTCGGCGACCCGGCGGAAGAACGCGTCGCGCGCGGCGTCGTCCGCCCCTCGGGGTCGGGAAGAGCTCGCGGCACTTCTCGCACCGGAGCACCGTGATCGGCGAGCCCCAGCGCCGCTGGCGGGAGACGCACCACTCGTGGCGGTTCGCGACCATCCCGCCGATCCTTTCCTTGCCCCAGACGGGAATCCAGCGGACTCGCTCGATCGCCGCGGCGGCGCGCTCCCGGATGTTGTCGCCGCCGCGCTCGAGGTCGATGAACCACTGCTCGGTCGCGCGGAAGATCACGGGGTTATGGCAACGCCAGCAATGGGGATACTCGTGGCGGAAATTCGAATCGCAGGTGGACGAGCGCCCCGGCCTCCTTCAGGTCGGCGACGATCTCCTTGTTCGTCTCGAGCACCTTCTTGCCGGCATACTTCTGCACCTCGTCGGTGAAACGTCCCGCGGCATCGACGGGCGACAGCACCGGAAGCCCTTCGCGCTGGCCGGTGCGGAAATCGTCCTCGCCGTGGCCCGGCGCCGTGTGGACGAGGCCGGTCCCCGTGTCCATCGTGACGTAGTCCGCGGCGACGATGCGGTAGACCTCGAACCGTCCGTCAGCTTGCCGCGAGCCTCCGAAGGAAGCGGGTGCTCGTAGTCTCGAAGACCGACGCAACCCGGGACCCCTTGCCGGCCGCGAGAGCGCCGAATCGAGCGCCTCGTCCCAGCCCGAGCGTTGACGCGCGCTTCCCGAAGCTCTTCACGCGACGACGCAGAGCCGACCCATGGGCCGGGATCAGCGTGTATTCGCTCATCCGGATGCACCGCGATCGCGAGGTTCGACGGGATCGTCCATGGCGTCGTCGTCCAGATGACGCGCAACGACCGGCGCTTGCCGGCGAGCGCCGGCTGCTGTCGACACCGAAGCGTTCAGGCGGCTCGAGCGGCGAAGGCTGAATCGCGACGTAAATCGCCGGGTCGTGCTGCTCCTCGTATTCGAGCTCCGCCTCCGCGAGCGCGGTGCGGTCGGTGAAACACCAGCGGACGGACTTCAGGGCCTTGTAGGCGAGCCCCTTCGCGCAGAACTCGCCGAAGCACCGCGCGATCTCGGCTTCGTAGGCGTACGCCATCGTCTCGTACGGGCCGGTCCCACTCGGCGAACACGCCGAGGCGCTTGAATTCGGCGCGCTGGATGTCGATGAACCGCTGCGCGTACTCGCGGCAGGCGCGCCGGATCTCGAGGTCGCTCATGTCGCGCTTTTTCGCGCCGAGCTCCTTGTCCACCTGGCGCTCGATCGGCAGCCCGTGGCAGTCCCAGCCCGGGACGAACGGCGCGTCGAAGCCCTCCATCATGCGGGAGCGCACGACGGCGTCCTTGACGATCTTGTTGAGCGCCGTCCCGAGATGGATGTGGCCGTTCGCGTACGGGGGGCCGTCGTGGAAGATGAACTTCGGGGCGCCCGTCGCTTTCGCGCGGATCTTCTTCTGGAGGCCGATCTTCTCCCAGGATTCGAGCCTCGCCGGCTCGCGCGCGGCGAGGTCGGCTTTCATCGGAAAGGCGGTCGACGGCAGGTTCAGCGTCGACTTGTAGTCGCGGGATTCAGTCATGTAAGTCGCTCAAACAGCGAAACATAACATAATCATCGCGGATGGCAAAGCAGCGCGACGACGGCGGCGGCCATCTGTCCCGTGTGGGTGATCGTTACCTCCGCCTGGAAGACGCCCATCGACTCGCGCGCGGGCTTTCGCGCTACCCGTAAAAAGGAGCGTCGGCTTGCCACGACCTCTCGCGCCCGACGACGATCTCTCGGAACCCGAGGCCGCGCCATCCCGTGCCGAGCGCCTTCATGGCCGCCTCCTTCGCCGCGAAGCGGCCGGCGACGTGCTGGGCGAAGGCCTCCCGATGCACGCGGCGCGTCGACAGCTCGCCCTCGACGAAGATGCGGGACAGGAAGCGCTCTCCCCAGCGGTCGAGCGCCGCGGAAATCCTCGGGACCTCGGCGAGGTCCAGTCCCAGAAACAGGAGCGGATCGCTCACGACGGACTCATCGCTCGTATCGCTTCGACCGCGGCGGCCGGATCGTCGGCGTCTTCGAACGCGCGGATCGCCGCGACCCCGCTGAATCGCGCTCGAAACCGCGCGACCTCCCCGATCCGGGACGGATCGAGGCCGCCGACGAGGAAAAGCTCGGCTCCTTCGGGAGGCTCGGCGGGCAGATCTTCCAGGACCGAGGGCGAGAGGGGAGGCCCGAACCGCGCTTTCGACGGCGTCTGGAAGATCGGTCCGAGCAGGACGAGATCCGCGCCCTGTTCGAACGCCTCGCCCGCCGACGCCGCCGAATGGGTCGAGCGGCCGATGACGAACCCGCGCGGCGTTTCGCGGCGGACGGGCCCGATCGGAAGGCCGGCCTCCGGGAGGACGACCCCGGCCGCGCCCGCCGCGAGGGCGAGGTCGAAGCGCGCGTTCGCGAGGACCCGCGAGCCCTGCCAGCGCCTCGACCGCGCGCCGGAGGAGCCTCGTGACCGTGCGGTCCGAGGCTTCCTTGTCGCGCACCTCGAAATAGTCGGGCCGGGCGGGAGCGAGGAGAGCGAGAAAGCGGTCGAACTTCTCGTCGGAAGCGGTCGAGTCGCCAGTGATGCACATCACTTTCATTTGCCGCCACGTCACCTTCATCGGCGCACATCACCTTCAAAGGAGGTTTCATTCCTCCGCGGCGCCTTCGGAATCGCGCGCCTCGGACGACGCGCCGAAAGAGAAGGCGAAAATCGTTGATCCCCGCGACGAGGTGGAGAATTCCGATTCCGGAAACAAAGCCGCGCACGTAGGGCGAGGCCGGGCCCGAGTCGGGCGCCCAGGGGCGCAGAAGCAGATACATGCCGATCCCCGTGCAATAAAACACGAACAGGATGCTGCCGCCGTATTCCTTCCAGTGTCCGCCCTTCACGTTCGCCGGCCATTGTAGCGGATGGAGTTCGGGCCATAATCGAGCGACGAAATGAAGAAACCGCCGTCGTTCGTCGTGGCCGGCCCGATCGAGCCGGGAGGCCTCGTTCGGCTTTCGGACGAGGAGCGCCGCCATGCGCGGCGCAAGGCGCCTTCGTCCCGGCGCGGCCGTTCGGCTCGTCGACGGGGCGGGTTCCGTCGGAACCGGAACGATCGAACGATTCGACCGCGCGGTTCTCGAGGTACGGGTGGACCGGATTCGACACGGATCCGGAACTCGCGTTCTCGATCACCGTTCTCGCGCCGGTCCTTCGGGCGTCGAGGCTGGCGTGGCTCGTCGAGAAGGCGACCGAGCTCGGCGCGGCGAAGATCGTCCTCGTGGAGTCGTCGCGCGCCCAGGGCGATCGGGCGGAGGAGCGCGCAGCGAGACGGCGCTCGGCTCGGCCGCATCGCGCGCGAAGCGGCGAAACAGTGCGGGCGGACGTCGTTTCCTTCGATCGAGGGCCCGCTTCCGTTCGGCGACGCGTCGGTTCGTGCCGGCCGATCGCCGGCTGCTGCTCGATCCGTCGGGCGATCCGTTTCCTCCGTCGCTTTCGGGACGAAGCCTCGCTCTCTGGGCGGGGCCGGAAGGAGGCTTCACGCCCGCCGAGCTCTCCGCCGCGGGCCGGGCGGGATGGGAAAACGTTCGCCTGGCCGGCTCCGTTCTTCGCGCGGAAACCGCCGTCCTCGCCGCCCTCGCGCTGGCGGCTCGAGCGATTGACAGCGCCGCCGGGCGGGCGGACAATAGTCCGACACCGTAAGAAACTCCGTACGAGGAGGCGCCCGATGCCATTCGAGGACGTCAAGAAGGTCTGGATGAACGGAAAGTTCGTGGACTACAAGGATGCCACCGTCCACGTCTTTTCGCACGTCATCCACTATGGCTCCGGCGTCTTCGAGGGCGCCCGGTGCTACAAGACCCCGCGGGGGCCCGCCGTGTTTCGGCTCGCGGATCACACGGAGCGCCTGTACGCGTCGGCGAAGATCTACCGGATGGAGATCCGCTACAGCCGGCGCAGTTCAACGAGGCCATCCTCGAGACGATCCGGGTCAACGAGTTCGAAGAGTGCTACATCCGGCCCGTCGCTTACCGCGGCCACGGAACGCTCGGCGTCAATCCTTTCAATTCTCCGATCGACGTCGTGATCGGCGTGTGGGAATGGGGCAAGTACCTCGGCCCCGAGGCGCTCGAAAGGGCGTCGACGTCTGCGTCTCCTCGTGGAACCGGATGGCGCCGAACACGTTCCCCGCGATGGCGAAAGCGACCGCGAACTACATGAATTCCCAGCTGATCAAGATGGAGGCTTTGACGAACGGCTACGTCGAGGGGATCGGCCCTCGAGGGACGGCACCGTCGCGGAGGGGAGCGGCGAGAACCTCTTCCTCGTCTGGCGCGGCCGCGTGATCACGCCGCCGCCGCGAGCGCGGGTTGCCCGGCATCACCCGCGACCGTGCATCGAGCTCGCGCGCGAATGCGGCTTCGACGTCGTCGAGCAGCAGATCCCGCGGGAGCTCCTCTACATCGCCGACGAGGTGTTCTTCTGCGGCACGGCCTCGGAGATCACGCCGATCCGCTCGGTCGACCGGATTTCGGTCGGCAACGGGCCCGCGGTCCGGTCGCCGAGCGGCTGCAGAAGGAATTCTTCGCGATCGTCGAGGGCCGCGTGCCCGACCGCCACGGCTGGCTGACGCCCGTCGAGGTTTCGGTGGAGGCGGGAATGGCGTCGGGCAAAGCCTAGCGGCCCGGGCGAAGGGGAAGAAAGGGCGGTCTCCATGCATATCAACGATCTCCTGAGGATCGCGACCGAACGGAAGGCCTCCGACCTTCACCTCAAGGTCGGCGCCTATCCGGTGATCCGCGTCGACGGGACGCTGATTCCCCTCGTCGAGATGAAGCGGCTGATCCAGGAAGACACGATCGCGATGGCGTTCTCGATCATGAGCGCCCGCCAGAAGGCAGAAGTTCAAGGACAATTTCGAGCTCGACATCGCCTATTCGCGTGCCGGGCCTCGGCCGGTTCCGCTGCAACGTCTTCCAGCAGCGCGGCACGGTGGGCCTCGTCCTGCGCGTCATCCCGTCCCGATCACGTCGTCGACGAGCTCGCTGCTGCCGCCCGTGCTCGAGCGATCGCGTCGGAGCAGCGCGGCCTCATCCTCTGCACCGGGACGACCGGCTCCGGCAAGTCCACGACGCTCGCGGCGATGCTCGATTTCATCAACTCGACGCGCAACGAGCACATCATGACCATCGAGGACCCGATCGAGTTCCTGCACCGGGACAAGAAGTCGATCGTCAACCAGCGCGAGGTCGAGGTCGACACGCAGTCCTTCGCGCATCGCGCTGCGGAGCGCGCTGCGGCAGGATCCCGGACGTGATCCTCGTCGGCGAGATGCGCGACTACGAGACGATCGAGACGGCGCTGACTCGCGGCCGAGACGGGCCACCTCGTGTTCTCGACCCTGCACACGCTCGACGCGACGGAGACGATCAACCGCATCATCGCGGTCTTCCCGCCGCACCAGCAGAAGCAGATCCGGCTCCAGCTCGCCGGCCGTGCTGAAGGCGGTCATCTCCCTGCGCCTGCTGCCGCGCGCCGACGGCAAGGGCCGCGTGCCGGCGGTCGAGGTGCTGATCTCGCACCGCCGTTCATCCGCGATTGCATCGAGAACAAGGAGAAGACGAAGCTCATCCAGGACGCGATCTCGCGCCGGCACGTCGCAGTACGGCATGCAGACGTTCGACCAGTCGCTCTTCAGCCTGTACAAGTCCGGCCTGATCACGCTGGACGAGGCGCTCAAGCGGGCGACGAACCCGAACGAGTTCCGCCTGAAGCTGCAGGGGATCCAGTCCACGTCCGACTGTCGCCCAGGAGGAGATGGACGCGTCCCTCGAGGCGCCGGCGGAGGCCGATCCGATGGTCGGAGAACTTCTCCTTCTTCGACTTCTCGAACCAGCTGCCCGGCACGAATCGGTAACGCGAGCCGATAGGAGCCCGTGGCTCAAAGACGTCCCCGGATCGCCCGCGCCGTCACCGCTTCTTCGCTCGAGGAATGCCGCAAGCGGGCGTTTCGCCTGCTGTCGATCCGTTCCCGCTCCCGCGAAGAACTGCGGAAAGCTCTTCAGATTCGCGGCCACGATTCGGCCGCGATCGCCGAAACGCTCGACGCGCTGGAAAAAGGCGGTCTCCTCAACGAGCAAGCGGCGCTGGAGGCGTTCCTGCTGGACCGGGAAGACCGCTTCGGCAAGGAGCGCCTGCGGCACGAGCTGCGGCGCCGCGGCTTTCCCGCGGAGTCGATCGACAGGGCGCTCGCGGAAATCTCCGAGGACGACGAGCGCGCGCTCGCGGAGACGCTGTTTCGCCGCCGCTGGGACGAGCTCGCGAAGCTGCCGACGAGAAACGCAAGAAGAGCGTCTTCGATTTCCTCGACCGGCGCGGTTCTCGAAGTCGCTTGATCTTCGAGTTGATGGGGGAGGAGAGCGGAGCTAGGCGCCCGCCGGCAACTCGCTCGCTCGGGAATCGCAACTCGCGGCACCGCTTTCGCCCTCGCGCGCGCCATACCCGGTAGTTCTCTCGAGCCGGTCGATCGAAGAACTCTCGAGCTCAGACAAAGCCGATTCCCTCTCTCGCGACAGCCGGCGGGGCGCCCACCCTTGCCAGAGGCATCCGGGGTCTCAGGCGGCGCGCAGGCTGTCCGAGGAGACGAAAAGTGTGTTTGAGCTGGATGCCTTCGACTCGAAATCTCGAAGCCCCCCTCGGTGAGAGGTTGTCGAAGCGAAGCCCGATGTTGCGAGTTCTTTTCGCGCGAGCGAGGAACTGCCGAGTGCCGCCGGGATCTGCTAGTCATCGCAGCCTCGTTTCTGGCAGAATCGCGCGTTCGGAGGTTACGGCTTGGATTCGCGAGAGATACGGGAGAGATTTCTAAGATTCTTCGAAGCCCGCGGGCACCGCCGCGTCCCGTCGTCCTCCCTGATCCCGGCCGAAGACCCGACGCTTCTCTTCGCGAACGCGGGGATGAACCAGTTCAAGGACGTCTTCACGGGCCGCGAGAAGCGCGACTACGTTCGCGCGACGTCTTCGCAGAAGTGCGTGCGCGCGGGCGGCAAGCACAACGACCTCGACAACGTCGGCTACACGGCGCGCCACCACACGTTCTTCGAGATGCTCGGGAACTTCTCGTTCGGCGACTACTTCAAGAAGGATGCGATCCGCTTCGCGATGGACCTGCTGCTCGACAAGAAGGCCGGCTACGGGCTCGAGCCCGAGCGCCTGTGGTTCACAGTATTCGAATCAGACGACGAAGCGGCGGAGCTGTGGGAGAAGGCCGGCGCCCCGAAGAACCGGATCCTCCGGTTCGGCGAGAAGGACAACTTCTGGGCGATGGGGGAGACGGGGCCGTGCGGCCCGTGCTCGGAGATCCACTATTTTCGCGGCGACGACTTCTCGAAGAACACGGCGGACCTCGTCAACGGCCCCGGCGACGACATCATGGAAATCTGGAACCTCGTCTTCATGCAGTACGAGCGCGACGCGACCGGAAAGATGACTCCGCTTCCGAAGCCGTCCGTCGACACCGGCGCGGGCCTCGAGCGAATCGCGTCGGTCCTCCAGAACGTGAACAACAACTTCGACACCGACCTCTTTCGGCCGATCATCGCGCGGATCGAGGAGATCTCCGGACGCCGGTACCGCGGGGGAATGGAGACCGACGACGCTCCGTTCCGCGTGATCGCGGACCACGTCCGCGCGGCGACGATGCTGATCACGGACGGCGTGATGCCTTCCAACGAGGGGCGCGGGTACGTCCTGAGACGGATCATCCGGCGGGCCGTTCGCTACGGGAGGCAGCTCGGACTGGAGGTGAGCGCCGAACGGCCCCTGCTCGGCGATCTGGCACTGATTGGAATCGTGCTCGACATGTTCAAGCAGCCATTTGCCTGGTCTGAGGACTTCGTGGGAAAGGCGAGTCGAAACTCGATGGGGATCCTCCGGAACGAGGAGCTGGCCTTCGCCCGCACCCTCACCGCCGGCATCGACCGCATCGGCGAGGAGATCGAGGCTCTTCGGCGGTCCGGAGCGACCGAGCTTTCCGGCGATACCGCATTCCGGCTCTACGATACGTACGGCATTCCGCTGGACCTCATCTCCGAGATCGGGAAGGACGAGGGCCTCACGGTCGACGTCGAAGGATTCGAGCGCGCGATGGACGCGCAACGCTCCCGCTCGCAGGCGTCGGCGAAGTTCCAGTCGGCCGACGCTCGCGTGTTCGAAACGCTTCCGCTCCCGTCCGCGCATTCCGAATTCCGCGGCTATCCGGAGCAGGATTTCGTTCGCCTCTCCGGAGCGCGAGTGCTTTCGATCGTTCGGGATTCGGAAGCCGCCGGCCGGCTCTCCGCGGGGGAATCCGGCGAGGTCGTGACGGATCGGACGGTCTTCTACCCCGAGGGAGGAGGCCAGGTCGGAGACGTCGGAACCTGGTCCTGGCGGGGCGGCGCGGCGGAGATCACCGACGTGCAAAAGCCGGTCCCGGGCCTGATCGCGCATCGCGTCGAAGTGAAGGAGGGGTCGCTCTCGATCGGCGACGCCGTCGAAATGGAAGTCGACGAGTGGACGCGCCGTCGAACGCAGGCGAATCACACCGGCACCCACCTCCTGCACGCGGCTCTCCGCAACGTCCTCGGCGAGTCCGCGCGGCAGATGGGCTCGCTCGTCGCTCCCGACCGGCTCCGGTTCGATTACGCGGCCCGGTCTCCCCTGACGCCGGAGCAGATCCGCGAGATCGAAGACCAGGTCAACAAGGAGATCCTGCTCGACAAGCCCGTTGCGAAGGAAGTCGTCGCGCGCGAAGAGGCGGACAAGAAGGGCGCGATCGCGTTCTTCGGCGAGAAGTACGGCGACCGGGTCCGCGTCGTGTCCGTCCCCGGGTATTCCGTGGAATTGTGCGGAGGGTGCCACGTCCCGTCGACGGGAGAAATCGGCGCGTTCAAGCTCGTCTCCGACAAGAGCCTGGCGGCGGGCGTTCGGCGTATCGAGGCGGTGACCTCTCTCGGGACGGTCGACCTCCTGCGGCGCGACGAGGACCTGCTGTCGGCGCTCTCGCACCAGGCGAAAACCGAGCGGGAGAAGCTGCCCGAGATGCTGCGGACTTCGGAGGAGAAGATTCGGCGCTGGAAAAGGAGCTCGCTTCGCTTCGAATGAAGCTGGCCGCCGGAGGCTCCGGCTCCGCCCTCGCTTCCGAGGAGGTCGAGGAGGTCGCGGGGATCAAGGTGCTGACGCGAGAGGCCCGGGGGTTCTCCGTGGCCGAGCTTCGAAACCTCTCCGATGCGCTGAAAGGGAAGCTCAAGTCGGGCGTCGTCGCGGTCGGAGGAAGCTCCGACGGCAAGACCTCGGTCGTGATCGCGGTCACACCTGACCTGACGGACAGGTTGTCGGCGTCCGACATCGCCGCGCGGATCGGGGCCGCCCTGGGCGGCCGGGGCGGCGGAAAACGCGACCTCGCGCAGGTCGGGGGGCGCGATGAAGCGCTCCTTCCGGCCGGCCTCGCGGCGGCCGTTTCGGCGGTCCGAGAGATCCTTTCCGCCTGAAAAATGGTATCCTACGCACAGCGATTCACCGGATGAAAAGGACTTTCTGCGCCCTGCTGCTCGCCCTTGTGCCCGTGTCGGCCGCGCGCGCGGGCGTTCACCTGACGGTCCGTCCGGACGGAACGAAAGTAATCTACAACGACGAAGTCGATACCCGCCGATATCGCCCGGTCCTGAGGAGCGACGGCTGGCTCGCGCAGCGGCTCAGCCATCCTTGCGCTTACGACGCGTTGATTCGCGAAGCCGCCCTCGCGCACGAGATGGACCCTCAGCTCGTGAAGTCGGTCATGCTCGTCGAGTCGGGCTTCAACGCCGACGGCGCGTTCCCGGAAGGGCGCGCTCGGCCTGATGCAGCTCATGCCCGCGACGGCGCGAATGTACGGAGTTCAGAACGCGTTCGACGCTCGCGAAAACGTTTTCGGAGGAACCCGGTATCTCACGTACCTGTTGAATCTCTACAAGGGCGATCTCGAAAATACTCTCGCGGCGTACAACGCGGGGGAGGGAGCGGTCGAGAAGTACCGCGGCATCCCCCCGTACGACGAGACCCTTCTCTACGTCCACAAGACGCTGACGGCGTATTACGGAAAGCCGTACCTGAGCGGGGGCTTCGGACGGGCGTTCACGAGCCGGTACCGGCTCCTGGCCGATCTCACTCCCGGGAATCCCGTGCGGGTGGTTCGGGACGCCGAGAATCGCGCGGTGCTGACGACCGACTTCCGCTCCGCGGATTCCCGCCGCAAGTAAGGGTGGCTCACACGCGGTACGACGCGCCTCCCTTCGACCAGGGGCTCTTCCTGCTTCACCTGAACAAGGGCCGCGAGGCGCTTCGGCTGGGCAATACCGCTGCGGCGCGCACGGAGCTGGAGCTGGCCCAGGCGATCCGGCCGGACGACGAGGACGTGCTCAACCTTCTCTCGGTCGTCTATTTCAAGGCCGGCGAAATGGCGCCGGCCGAGAAGATCACGAGGCGGCTCGTGGCGGAGAACGGGGAATCCGCCGTGCTGCACTCGAACCTCGGCGTGATCCTCGTCAAGCGAGGCGCGCTGGAGGAGGCCGAAGTCGAGCTCCGCCGCGCGATCGAGCTCCGGCCGGATCATTCCAAGAGCCACCTCTACCTTGGCTTCATCTACCGGCAGAACGGCAAGCTTGGCCTCGCGCTCGAGCATTTTCGTTTTGCCGGCGCGGAGAAGCTCGTCGCCGAGCTGGGCGAGCAGCTTCGCCGGACGACGCGCGACAGCGGGGAGCTGCGGACGCTGGCCGCGGAGGACGCTCCCCCGAAGAGCACGACCGCGAAGGTCGTCATCCCGAAGGAGTTCCGCGCGACCGCTCCCGCGCGCCCCGCGGCCGCTGAGCCGGCCCGGCCCGAGGATCGCGGCACCCGGCTCTTCCGTATTCGCGAGCACGGCGCGGTCGAAATCAATTTTCGCGGAGAGGTCCTCGTCCGGCGCGGAACGGTCGCCTCGTACGGAGGCCGCATCGGTTTCGCCTCGGATCCCAAGCTGGAGGGAACGAAAGCGGAGCCGCTCCTGCGCGCATCGGGCCAGGGCACGATCTTTCTCGCGGACCGCGGCCGGAAGCCGATGCTGATCGAGCTCAAGAACGAGTTTTTCTCGGCGGAGGGCTCGCGGATCCTCGCGATCGGGCCGACGCTGTCGTTTCGGTACGAGCCGGTTCACGACTTTCCCCGGCGGCGCCGCGTCGACGTCCTCCGGATCTTCGGGCGCGGAAGCCTCGTGCTGTCCCCGGCGCGCGACACGTTTTCGATCCCGGTGTCGGCAGAATTTCCGCTCAACGTGTCCTCGCGGGACCTCATCGGCTGGACGGGCAACCTCGTACCTTCCGTGCTTCCCGACCGTTTTCTCGACGAGGTGATGCTGCCGGACAGCGAAGATCCCCCGAAGATCCGGTTCGAGGGGGAGGGCACGGTCATCACGGAAGCCCCCGCTTCGACCGATCCGGACCGGGCCGGGAAAATTCGCGAGTCCCTGAAAACCGGAATGGTGGGTTGCGGGAGCGTGTTGTTATTTTTCCTCGTGATCGCGACCTTGATCGGCTCCCTCGTTTCCCGGCCACCCGGACCGCTTCCGCCCCGTTCTCGCGAAGCTGTTCGACACGCTCGAGGACGGACTCGTCCAGGACTTCGGCCCGGACGTCACGCCGGCCGACCGCGCGGCCTTCGGCGCGGCGCGCGAGCGTTTTCGTCGGGAGTGGACGGCGGGGCGGCTGCCCGCCTCTTCGGCCGACCGCCTGCGGCGCCGCCTGATCTCCGATTCGCGGAAGGGCCGATTCGGAGCGGCCGATGTCCGGTCGCTGACGAAATTCCTGAACGATCTGGCCTCGCCGGCCGCCCGCGCCGCGTGAAAGTCAAGAAGGTTCCCGGACGCGCGGCTCGCCCCGACTCGCCCCCGCGGGAGACGGAGCGCCCGAGCCTCGCGGAATCCCGCTCCCGCGCCGGCGGGATCTTTCGAGTCGTCTCGGAATTCACGCCCCAGGGAGACCAGCCGGCGGCGATCGAGTCCCTCGTGTCGGGTCTGCGGTCGGCGAAGCGGGATCAGGTCCTGCTCGGCGTGACGGGATCGGGCAAGACCTTCACGATGGCGAAGGTCATCGAAGCCGTGAATCGCCCGACGCTCGTGCTCTCGCACAACAAGACGCTCGCCGCCCAGCTGTACCAGGAGTTCCGGAATTTCTTTCCGGAGAACTCGGTCGAGTACTTCGTGTCGTATTACGACTATTACCAGCCGGAAGCGTACGTCCCCCAGACGGACACGTACATCGAGAAGGAGACTTCCCGGAACGAGGAGATCGACAAGCTGCGGCTCTCGGCGTCGAAGGCCCTGTTCGAAAGGCGCGACGTCATCGTCGTCGCGTCGGTTTCGTGCATCTACGGCCTCGGAAGCCCCGAGTCGTACTACGACATGCTCGCGTTCCTCGAGGTCGGCGACTCGGCGGGCATTCCGGCGCTCCTCAAGCGGCTCGTGGAGATGCAGTACGAACGGACGAACGCCGACCTGGCCCGCGGGATGTTCCGGGTGCGCGGCGATGTCGTCGAGGTCGTTCCGGCTTACGAGGACACGGCCGTGCGCGTGGAATTCTTCGGCGACGCGATCGAAAAGATTTCCCGGATCGATCCCCTCCGCGGAACGGTCCTCGCGCGCGTTCCGCGGCTCGCGATCTATCCCCGGACGTTCTACGCGACGCCCCGCGAGTATCCTGGAGCTCGCGATCGCGGACATCCAGGTCGAGCTCGAGGAGCGCCTCGCGCAGCTCAACGCCGAGAACAAGAAGCTCGAAGCGCAGCGCCTTCACCAGAGGACGATGTTCGACATCGAGATGATCCGCGAGCTCGGCTTTTGCAACGGCATCGAGAACTATTCCCGTCACCTCTCGCGCCGGTCTCCCGGCCAGCCGCCCCCGACGCTGCTCGATTACTTTCCCGAAGACTTCCTGCTGATGGTCGACGAGTCGCACGTCACCGTTCCCCAGGTTCGCGGAATGTACTTCGGAGACCGTTCGCGCAAGCAGACGCTCGTGGACTTCGGTTTCCGGCTTCCGTCCGCGCTCGACAATCGCCCCCTGACGTTCGACGAGTTCAACGAGAGGATCGGCCAGACGGTCTACGTCTCCGCGACGCCCGCCGCCTACGAGCTGGAGAGGACGGGGGGCGAGGTCGTCGAACAGCTGATTCGCCCGACGGGCCTGCCCGATCCGGAAATCGAGATCCGGCCCGTTCGGGGACAGGTCGACGACCTGCTCGCCGTCGTTCGCGCTGCGGCCGAACGGGCGGAGCGCGTGATGGTGACGACGCTCACGAAGCGCATGGCCGAGGATCTGACGAATTACTTCACCGAGCTGGGCGTGCGCTGCCAGTACCTGCACTCCGACATCGAGACGCTCGAGCGCGTCCGGCTGATCGGCGAATTTCCGCAAGGGGATCTTCGATTGCCTCGTCGGCATCAACCTTCTGCGCGAAGGCCTCGACCTCCCGGAGGTCGCGCTCGTCGCGATCCTCGACGCCGACAAGGAAGGCTTCCTCCGGAGTACGACGTCGCTGATCCAGACGTCGGGCCGCGCGGCGCGAAATCTCGAGGGGCGCGTGATCTTCTACGCCGACGCGGTGACGGATTCGATGCGGCGCGCGATGGACGAGACGAAGAGGCGCCGCGCGATCCAGATCGCCTACAACACGGAGCACGGGATCGAGCCCGCGTCGATCGTGAAGAAGCTCGACTCGCCCCTCGTCGCGCTTTCGAACCTCGACTATCTGGAGCCGATGCAGATCCGCGAGCGGCCCGACCCCGCGCGCGAAGAATCCCTCGCCCGGCGCGCCGCGTCCCTCGAAAAGGAGATGAAGGCCGCCGCGCGGGAGCTCGATTTCGAGCGCGCCGCGAAGCTGCGCGACGAGCTCAAGGCAATCCGGGAATTGGAGATCTTTCGGAGCTAGCCGGCTGGCGAGCTAGGGCCGCGCGGAATGGGCCGTGCGCGCCGGCTGGCTGCAGGCGCGGGACAGGCCGAACACGACGAGAGCGACGGCGAAGGCCGCCGCGATCCAGATCGTCGCGGTTTTCTTCTTGGAGAGATCCGGGCGGGTGTAAAAGCCGGTTCGAAAGATGTCCACCTGGTTCTTGCAGTGCGGACACTCGACGACGTCGTTCCCGATCGGGCGCAGGCAGAAAGGGCACTCTTTCATCGGACACCATCATACATATTCGCGCTTTCCGTTTATAATTTGAGCGTGACGGCGCCACATTCTCCTGCGGCTCCGGAAAACCTGCCGGACGCGCCCGGCGTTTACCTCTTCCGGAACTCGAACGAACGCATCCTCTACGTGGGAAAGGCCCGTTCGCTCAAAAAGCGGGTCCTTTCGTATTTCCACAAGACCGTCGAGGACACGAAGACCCGCGCGCTTCTGGGGGAGCAGCGGTCCGTCGAAACGATCGTGACGCGGACCGAGCTGGAAGCGCTGCTCCTGGAAAACTCTCTCATCAAGAAGCACAAACCCCGCTACAATGTCTGCCTCCGCGACGACAAGACCTATCCTTACATCAAGATCACGACGGGAGAAGAGTGGCCCCGCGCCCTCGTCACGCGCCGCGTCCTGGACGACGGGCATTCCTATTTCGGCCCGTTCTGGGGGGGCTCGCGCGCCGCACGATGAAGATGATCACCCGTCATTTTCAGATCCGTACCTGCGCGATCGAGATCGACGGGCGCCTGCCGAGGCCGTGTCTCTACTACGACCTGCATGCCTGCCTCGGACCGTGCGTGGCGGGCCTCACGACGAAGGAGGCCTATGCGGAAGCGGTTCGCGACGTCGTCCTGTTCCTCCAGGGAAAGAACGCGGACCTCGAGCGGAGCCTTCGCGAGAAGATGGAAGCGGCGTCGGAGAAAGAGAATTTCGAGATGGCGGCCGCCTACCGAGACGCCCTGAAGACGGTTGAAGAGGTCGCCGAACGCCAGGTCGTGCAGCGGATGTCGGGCGAAGACACGGACACCTGGGGATTCTACGAAAGCGACGGGGACGTCGCCGTGCAGATCCTCGTCGTCCGCGGCGGCACGATGGTCGACCGCCGGGAGCTGTTCTTCGAGAAAGCGGAGATCGTCGACCCGGCCGAGTCGCTCTCGAGCCTGCTCGCGCAGTTCTACGAGCGGAACTCCTTTCTTCCCGAGGAGATCCACGTTCCGATCGATCTGCCGGACGTCGATCTGCTGGAGGAATTCCTCTCGGGCAGGAAGGGCTCGCGCGTCGTCGTGCGACGGCCCCAGAGGGGGCCCGCCCACGACCGGCTCGAGATGGCCGCGACGAACGCGAAGAGCCGGCACGAAGCTCGATTTCGGAAGGCGGCGACGGCGGAGGAAGAGGCCGTCTCCCGGCTCGCGCGCCTGCTGGAAATGCCCGATCCCGTTCGCCGGATCGAGGGGTTCGACATCTCGCACATCCAGGGCACGGACTCGTACGCTTCGATGGTCGTCTTCGAGGCGGGAAAGCCGAAGAAGTCCGATTACCGGCTCTTTCGGATCCGATCGCAGCGCCTCCTCGAGCCCGACGATTTCGCGTCGATGGCCGAAGCCGTGACGCGGCGCTATTCGAGGCTCGCGGCGGAGAATCGCCCGATGCCCGACCTCGTCCTCGTGGACGGAGGGCGCGGACAGCTGTCGGCCGCGCTCACGGCTCTGGACCGCATCGGCGTCGACGTCGCGGTCGCGGGGCTCGCGAAGAAGGAGGAAGAGATTTTCGTTCCGGGGCGGCCGGAGCCAATCCGCCTCTCGCGCCACGACCCCGCCTTGAAGCTCGTGCAGCGGGTGCGCGACGAAGCCCACCGCTTCGCGATCGCCCGGCACCGCAAGACCCGGTCGAAGACCGCTCTCACGACCGACCTCCGGCGGATCCCGGGAGTCGGTCCGGCGAGGGCCCGGGCCCTTCTGCGCCGTTTCGGCTCGGTCGACGGAATGAAGAGCGCGCCGGCCGACGAAATCTCCCGGGTCGTCGGCGCGAAAACCGCGGACGCCGTTCTGTCGCATCTCCATGGTGGAGCTTGAAGGAAGCATTCCAGGCCGAGGGAGACGTCGAGACGCTCGATCTCCTCGCCGCGCTATGCGCGCTCGGCCGCGAGGGTTCGACGGGCAGGGCGATTTTCTCCCGCGGGTCCGATCGGATCGTGTTCGTCGTCGAGAGGGGCGTGCTCGTCGACCTGGAAGCGCCGGGGGAATCGTCGGCTCCCGAAGTCCTCGTTCGAAGCGGAAAGCTTCAGCGCGAGACCTATGAAGCTCTCGTGATTCCGCCGGGGGAGGACCGGTTTGCCATCGCGACGGCGTCCGGCGTCGTTTCGAAGAAGGAAGCGGCCTGGGGGCGCAAGATCTCCGCGATCGAGTCGCTGGCTCATCTCCTTTCCTGGACGGAGGGGTCGTACGTTTTCGAGCCTCTCGCGCCGGAAATCTCGACCGGGTTTCGGCTTCCGATCGACAAGTGGATCCTCGAGCTCTTCCTTCGCTCGAACGATCGAGCGCTCGTGATGTCGCACGTCGGGCCGACGGACCTCCCGCTGCTCAAATCGGATTCTTTCGCGCCCGCGTTCGCGGCGCTCGGCCTCACGGCAGACGCGGATGCGGTCGCGTCGCTGATCGACGGCGAGAGGAGCGTCGAGGAAATCGTTCGCAAGTCCCGCGCCGACGAGTTCGCCGTGCTCAAGCTCCTCGCCGCGCTGATTTCGCTGCGGCTCGTTCGGCCGTCCTACGAGTCGCCCTTTCCCGGAGGCCGCGGAGGCGCCCGCGCCGGCCGACGCGCCGCGGACGTGCCGGCCGACGGCTTCAGGACCTTCCCGAGGCGTCCCCTTCGGAGCCGCCGGAGTCGGATTCCCGAACCTTTCAGCCGAACCTCGCGGAGGCGCCGGCCGCGCTCGAGCCGATTTCTCTTCCGCTTTTCGCGCTCACGGCGCCGGAGCCGGAGGGAGCGTCCGAGCCTCTGGCCGAACCGTCCGCTCCGGAGCCGCCCGCCCGACCCCGTGGGCGCGCGCGGTTGTGGGCCGCGATCCTGTTCGCCGTTCTCGCGGCGGCCCTTTTCTGGAAGCTCGGCCGCAGGGGAACCCCGGCTCGGCGGTCCGGTTCCGTCCCCTTTCGCGCCCGGCGCCGCCGGAACCCGCGCGCCGAGGCCCGGAAAAGCAGGAGCCTTCCCGAAAATCGATCGTGGCGGTCGCGCCGCGGCCCCTGTCGCCTCCGAAATCGCCGCCTGAAGCGAACAACCGGCGCACGAACGCCCCGTGGAAGCGCACGCTCGAATCGAGCCGCCGGGCTTTCGATCACCCGGGAGCCTTCGCCTACGCGATCCAGCTCGAGCTCGCCTGCGAGGAAGCGACCGTGACGAACGCCCTGCGCGCCGACCCGTCGGGCCGCCGGATCTGGATCGTTCCGTACGATTTTCGCGGGCGGAGCTGCTACCGGGTTCTCTGGGGCAGGTACAGGACCCTTCCGAAGGCTCGGGACGCGAAGACTTCCGTGCCCGCGATGTTTCTCCGGGGAGGCAACCGCCCCGCCGTGATCGCGCTTTCCGGCGAGGGGAGCGCGGCGGTCTCGCGATGAGCGAAACGCCCGGCACGGGCGCGGCCGGCAACCTGCGAGACCACCCTCTCCCGGAGGTCCTGAAATCGATTCTCGCGAGCCGCGGGACGGGAACCTTGAGAATGACTCGCCCGGGCGAGGAGATTCAATTGCTGTTCGAATCCGGAGAGCTTCGAACGGCGATTTCGACCGCCGCCGGACGGCGGCTCGGCGATTCCCTGCTGCGGGAAGGGATCATCTCCGAAGACGCGATGGACGCCGCGCTCCGGGATTTCCCGTCGGAGGGCCACGGGCGGCTCGGAAGGCACCTCGTCGACAGCGGACGGATCTCGGAAGACGCCCTCGAATCGGGGACGCGAAGACACTTCGAGGACATTGCGCTGTCCGCGTTCTCCTGGCCCGAGGGCGATTTCGAATTTCGCGTCTCCGGCGGCCGGCTCGATCCCGTCGTGGCATTTCCTCTTTCGCTTCCGGCCGTTTTGATGGTCGGCATCCGGCGCATACCGGAAAGCGAAAAGTTCGTCGAGCTGCTCGGGGATCTCGACCGCTATGCCGCGGCGGCGCCGGCCTCTTTCGAGCGATACGAGGCGCTGCGCCTCGAGCCGGGAGAGGCGTATCTCCTCTCCCTTTGCGACGGAACGGCGAGGATCCGGTCGATTTTGCAGCTCTCTCCGTCGCGCCTCACGGCGGCGAGGACGCTGTACGCGCTCGAGTTCACGGGGCTCGTCGCAATGCTCGACGAGTCCGTTCGTGCGACGGAGGCTCCCGGCGCCTCGGACCCGCGCCCCTCGGCGGTGTGGTCGGAGAGCAAGGAGCCAGACCTCGATGCCCGCGCCCGCGTTGCCCGGGGCAACTACCTCGAGGCGATGCGGCTGCTCGATCGAAGGGACGTCTACGGTGCGATCGTTCTCCTTCGGGAGAGCGTTCGCCTCGCACCCGAGAATTCCGAATACAACTTTCGCCTCGCGGGAGCGCTCGCGAAGAACCCGAGCTGGCGACCGAAAGCCGCCAAGCACTACGGAGTGGCGTTCAATCTCGACCCCTTTCGGGAGGAGCTCATGCACGATTACGCCGAGTTTCTCGCGGAGGAAGGGCAGTCTCGGGCCGCGGTCACGATCGCGCGGAGGCTCGTTCAGAAATATCCGGCCGATCCCCGGCACTCCCGGCTGCTCGCGAAGTGCGAAGAGGCGGTGCGAGTCCAGGAGGGAGCGCCGGCGGGCGATTCGCCCGAAGCGGATCCGGAGAAGAGATCCCTGTTCGCCCGCCTCTGGGGCCGGCGCTCTTCCTAGCCATGGCGATGGAAGCGGGGCTCGCGACGGCGCTCGGTCTCTCGATGGCCGCCGGCTTCAACGCCTGGGCGGCGGTCCTCGTCTTCGGCGGGTGCGCGCGGCTTTTCCCCGCGCTCCTGTGGGGGCCGGCCGCCGACACGTTTCGCTCGGGCGCGATCCTGACGATCGCCCTGGTTCTCTTCGTCGCCGAGTTCCTCGCGGACAAGATCCCGCGACTCGATCATTTCTGGAATTTCGCTCACACGTTCCTGCGGCCCGCCGCGGGCGCCGGGCTCGCGCTCGCGTGCGTCCCGGGAGAAAGCGTGATCGCGAAGATCGGCGTGGCCCTCCTCGGCGCGCTCGTGACGCTCGTCGCGCACATGGCGAAGGCCACGTCGCGCCTGACCTCGACGGCGGCGGTTTCCGGCCTCGGGCAGTTCACGATTTCGATCGCGGAGGATGTCATCGCGGTCTCGATCGCGGCCGTCGCGATTTTCTCGCCGACGATCTCCCTGGCCGTTCTTTTCGGGGTCGTGATCCTCATGTGGCTCCTCTTCTCGCGGGTCCGGCGCGCGGCCGCGATTCTCTTCTTCGCCGCGGCGCATCCGCGGCGGGCCTTTCGGCGCAAGCCGGAGACCTCCGACTGATGCCCTACCTGGTCGACGGAAACAATCTCCTCGGTCTCGCGACGGGAAAAGCTCGCCCGTCGGAGAAGGAGCGGCGGGAGTTGCTTCGCCGGATCGCGGACCGGCTTCGAGCGGAGCGAGGGCGCGTCGTCGTCGTTTTCGACGGACCCTCCGAAACCGGCCGGAGCGAGGCGGCTCTCGGCGCTCTCACGGTGCGTTATTCCGGCAACCGCTCCGCCGACGACGTCATCGTCGAGACGGCCTCGCGCTCGCGGTCGCCCGCGGACCATTTCGTCGTGACGGACGACCGCGGCCTCGCGGCGCGGGCGCGCGAGGCGGGCGCCCGGACGCTGGGCGCGGACGTTTTCCTGGACCGGATTTCGCGGCCGGCGCCCTCCGAGGGAAGGCGCGATTCGGTCGACGTGGACGACTGGGTCGAATTCTTCTCGGACGATCGAAACAGGATCCCGTGAGCGTTCTGTTAGACTCTTCGCGGGCGAGCGGGCCATGCGATCGCCGCGATTTCGATCGGGGAGGAAAGTCCGAACTCCAAAGGGCAGCGTGCTGGGTAACGCCCAGGCCTGGAAACGGGACGGAAAGTGCAACAGAGAGCAAACCGCCGTCGCTCGCGGGCCACCTGCGACGCGCGTAGGCGCGGCAAGGGTGAAACGGTGCGGTAAGAGCGCACCAGCGCCGGCGGCAACGCCGGCGGCTCGGTAAACCCCACGCGGAGCAAGACCAAATAGGGGAGCGGAGGGCGCCCCTCCCGTCCCCTTCGGGGGCCGTTTCCGGGTTGGCTGCTGGAGACCGGGCGCGAGCCCGGGCCTAGAGGAATGGTCGCACTCGACAGAATTCGGCTTAACGGCCCGCCCGCCCCTTTGAAACCCCCCCGGCTGCAGCCGGGGGCCGCGATCGGGGTCGCCGCCCTTTCCGGTCGGGTCGACGCGGAAAAGCTGGACCGCGGAATCGCGTACCTGCGCTCGCGCGGGTACCGGTCGTCGAGGCGGAAAACCTGCGCGCGGCGGCCGCAGATTTCGCGGGGGGAGACCGCGAGCGGCGGAAGGCTACCGGCGGCTCCTGCGCGATCCCGGAATTGCCGCGATCTTCTTCGCGCGCGGCGGATGGGGCGCGGCCCGGACGCTCGCCCATCTCGACCCCGGGGAGATCGCCGCGAATCCCAAGATCCACCTCGGAGGCTCCGACCTCGCGTCGCTCTTCGCGTTCGTCCGCCGGCGCACCGGCTTGATCTGTTTCCACGGACCGATGGTCGCCGTCGATTTCGCGATGCTCCCTCCGATCCCGAAACGGCCCGGTCGTGGGAGGCGCTTCTCGGCGGTGAGGCGCCCGAGTTTCCGATCGATCCGGCAGACGTCGTTCGGGGGGCTCCGGCACCGGCCCGCTCGCCGGCGGCTGCCTCTCGATCCTCGCATCGATCGAGGGAACGCCGGAATCCCTCGACACGCGGGGCGCGATCCTTTTCTGGGAGGACGTCCACGAGGAGATCTACCGTCTCGACCGAATGCTGACCCAGCTGCGAAGGGCGGGGAAGCTCGAAGGCCTCGCCGGCGTTATAATCGGCGCGTTGGAAGACATTCGTCACAACGGGAGGCCGGACGAGGATCGCCTCTCCTCGCTCTTGCGCGACCACTTCGGCTCCGCGCCGTATCCCGTCGTCCGCGACTGGCCCTCCGGGCACGGTTTGCGCAACCGGACGCTGCCGCTCGGGGTTCGCGTGTCCCTCGACACCGGCCTCGGCGTCCTGAGGTTCGAGGAGCCGGGGGTCGAATGAAGGCGGTCTTCAAGTCCGGAACGGGCAAGGGCGCGTCGGAACAATTCCTCGTCACGTACCTGATGGGGGACATCATCTTCTCCGAGGGAGACCTCGGCACCGAGATGTTCATCGTCCAGTCGGGCATCGTCGAGATCTTCAAGAAAATCGGCGGCCGGCACAAAGTCATCTCGACCCTCGAAAAGGGAGACTTCTTCGGCGAGATGTCGGTTCTCGAGGACGTGTCCCGGACCGCCTCGGCGCGCGCGAAGACCGACGTCGAGCTCGTGAGGATCAACCAGACGACGTTCGACCAGATGATCAAGAGGGACACCGAGATCGCCGTCCGCATGCTGCGGAAGTTTTCGCGCCGTCTTCGCGAAACGACCGAGCTTCTCGAGGAAGCGCTCGGCCGAAAAGTCGATTCGGTGGATTCGCCGTCCGGCGCGCATCCGGTCGAGCGCGACGAGCACGAGGTGTACCGGCTCGTCTCCCCGGACGGAAAGACCGAGTTCCACCTCAATCGGGGCGGGGAAACGCTGATCGGGCGCGCGGACCCCGTCACGGGGATCACCCCCGACGTCGACCTGTCGTCGCTGGACACGCAGCGTTCGACCTCGAGGAGCCACGCGAAGATCTCCCAGACGGACGACACGTTTCACCTCGTCGAGGAGATCGGCGTCATGAACGGGACCTACGTCAACGATCGCCGGCTCGCGACCGGTACTCCGAGCGCGATCAAAGACGGCGACATCCTGAAATTCGGCCTGATCGCCCTCATCTTCCGGATCACCAAGAATTAGCGGATCACCAAAAATCAGCCCGTCCCTGCGATTCGCCGATTCGCTCCGGGAAGAATCGGCCATCGCGCCGTCGTCCCGCCGCAAGCTCGCCGCCGCGGGCTTCGAAACGGCCGGGGACCTGCTGCTCCACCTGCCGTTCCGGTACGAAGACCGTTCCGCGTTCGCGCGCATCGCCGACCTGCACGAGGGGCGGCCCGCGACCGTCTCCGCGCGCGTCGTGGACGCTCGCCTCGTCCGAACCCGGCGGCGCGGCTTCACGATCCTCCGGGCCGTCGTCGAGGACGAGAGTGGATCGATCCGCGTCACCTGGTTCAACCGCGCGTACCTCGCCCGCGCCCTGACGGCCGGAAGGCGGATCGTCCTGTACGGCGCCCCGGAGGCCGAGAAGTCCGCGCTCGTCCTGAAGAACCCGGAGCACGAGATCGTGGACGAGGAGGGCGAGGATCCCGTTCACCTCGGCCGGGTCGTCGGGATCTATCGCCGGATCGGCGAGCTCTCCGGAAAATGGGCTCGTGGAACGATCGCGGGACTCCTCGGCCGCCTCGACCCGGAGCCCCGGGCGGCTTCGGACCCGACGCAATTGCTTCAGGCCCTGCGGGATGTTCATTTTCCGCCGGGGCCCGATTTCGAATCGGCCGCGGCCCGCGCCCGCCGAACGATCGCGTGGGAGGAACTGCTCGCGTTTTCGGAGCTCGTGGAGGAACGCCGGGAGCGGCGGCGCGCGATCTCCGTCCGAGCCTGGTCCTGGCCGCCGGAGACGGCGCGACGGCTCGTCCACCTGCTGCCGTTCCCGCTGACGAAGGCGCAGAAAAGGGCGGCCTCGGAGATCGGCGCCGACCTCCGGAGCGGCGCGCCGATGGCCCGGCTGCTGCAGGGGGACGTCGGGAGCGGCAAGACCGCGGTCGCGCTCCTCGCCGCGCTCCTCGCGGCCGAGAACGGCTCGCAGGCGGCGCTGATGGCGCCGACGGAGATCCTCGCGGAACAGCACGCCGAGACGTTCGCCCGCTGGCTCCGGGGAAGCCGCTACCGCCTCGCCCTCCTGACGGGCCGGACTCCGGAGCGCGCGCGGCGACCGCTGCGGGCGGCGCTGCGCGCGGGCGAGATCGACCTTCTCGTGGGCACCCACACGCTGATCGAAAAACCCGTCGAGTTCCGGGATCTCGGTCTCGCGATCATCGACGAGCAGCACCGTTTCGGCGTCGTGCACCGGGCCCGGCTCTTTCGAAAGGGGCAGAGACCGCACGTTCTCGTCTTTCGGCCACGCCGATCCCCCGGTCGCTCGCCTGGACCGTCTTCGGAGACCTCGACGTCTCCCGCATCGACGAGAAGCCGCCGGGGAGGGGAAAGCTCCGGACGTACCTGCGAGGCCCGGAACGAAAGCCGCAGGTCCATCGATTTCTGGCGGAACGGCTCGCGGAAGGAGAGCGCGTGTACGTCGTCGTTCCCGCAATCGAGGATTCCGGATCCGAGATCGCCGCCGTGGAGGCGACGCACCGGGAAATCGCCGCGTCGGTCCCCGGCGCGCGAATCGAAGATCTCCACGGAAGGCTTCCCCCGCCGAAGCGCCAGGCCGCGATCGCGGCATTCGCGTCGGGCGCCGCGAACGTTCTCGTCGCGACGACCGTCGTGGAGGTCGGCATCGACGTGCCCGAAGCGACCGTCATGCTCGTCGAGAACGCGGACCGGTTCGGCCTCGCGCAGCTTCACCAGCTCCGCGGCCGGATCGGCCGGGGAAAACGGACGTCGCATTGCATTCTTCTCTGTTCCGAGGCCGCGTCCCCCGAGGCGCGGGAGAGGCTCGCTTTCCTGGAGGGCTGCTCGGACGGATTCGTCATTTCCGAAAAAGACCTCGAGCTTCGAGGCCCGGGAGACCTGCTCGGGTCCCGGCAATCGGGCATCCCGGGCTTCCGTGTCGCCGACCCGGTCGGGGGAGTGGAGGAGCTCCGCCGGGCGCGCGAAGAGATCGGCCGCCGCCGCGCGCGGGGAGAGAAGACCGTGAGCGACCTCTTTCCCGGGAAGCGCGCTGTGATAGAAACCGGATCTACCGGACAAACAGACAGGGAGGAGCAACAGGGATGAGAGTCGCCGTGACCGGCGCGACCGGATTCGTCGGGGGATACGTCGTCAACGAATTGCTGCGCCGGGGGCACGCCGTTCGAGTGCTCGTGCGGGGGGACGCCTCGCGCTCCCGTTTCAACCGTCCCGTCGAATCGGCGCCGGGAGACATCACGGATCCCGCCGTCGCTCGACGCGTTCGCGGCCGGCTGCGAAGCGGTTGTCCACCTCGTCGGCATCATCCATGAAAAGGGAGGACGGTCGTTCGACCAGATCCACCGGCAGGGGACCGAGAACGTCGTCGTCGCCGCGACCCGGGCCGGCGCTCGCAAGTACGTTCACATGTCCGCGATGGGCTCGTCAGCGTCTTCGGCGTCGGAATATGGAAGGACGAAGGCGATGGGGGAGGAGGCGGTCAAGCGTTCGAAGCTCGACTGGACGATCCTGCGCCCCTCGATCGTCTTCGGGCCGGGAGACGGGTTCGTCTCCCTCTTCGCGAAGATCATCTGGCTCAACCCGGGATTCATCCCGGTGATCGGACCCGGAACCGTGAAGTTCATGCCGGTGTCGGTCCGCGACGTCGCCCGCCTGTTCGCGGATGCCCTCGAGAAGCCGGACGCCGCGCGCCGGTCGTTCGAAGTCGGAGGGCCGGGCACGTTCACGATGGACGAGATCTACCGGGAGATCGCGGCCGCGCTCGGCAAGCCGGGAAAACCGCTCGTTCACTTTCCGGTCTGGATCGGCGGTCTCCTCGCGACGGCAATGTCGCTCGCTCCCCGGTGGGTTCTCCCGAAGCCGCTGCTGACGCGAGACCAGCTGCGCTCGCTCTCCCAGGACAATGTCGGCGACACGTCGGCGGCCGCCGCGGTCTTCGGGCCGATCGAGCGAGACTTCCAAAGCGGCATCCGCGAATACGTCCGGCCGAAGCTCCGCCACGACCCCACGATCGGGATCTAGCAGGCCGCGCATCCCCGCCTCGACCATTCCGCCGCGATCTGCTAAATTCGCCCGATGTCTTTTCAAGCCGTGGAAATCGCGGTCGTCGTGGCTGTCGTGCTGTTCGCGATCTCGTTTCACGAGTCCGCGCACGCGTGGACAGCCCTCAAGTTCGGCGACCCGACCGCGCGGGACCTCGGCCGTATCTCCCTGAATCCGCTTCACCACATCGACCCTTTCGGAACGGTGCTGCTCCCGCTCATCCTCGTGCTGATGCACCAGCCGCCGTTCGGCTATGCGAAGCCGACGCCGGTCAATCTTCGCAACACGCGGAATCCGCGCCTCGCGAATTTCTGGGTGTCCGCGGCGGGTCCCGGCTCGAACTTCGTCGCCATGCTCGGCAGCGCGATCCTGCTCGTCGTGATCGGGAAAGCCGCTCCCGGCGCCGTGCTCGCCGCGTTTCAGGGATCTCCGGGGGCCGGGGTGCTCGCCCCGATGGCCTTCATTCTCGTGCAGCTGATCGAGATCAATCTGATTCTCGGGATCTTCAACCTCATTCCGATTCCCCCGATGGACGGCAGCGGAATCCTGTTCTCCGTCCTCGGACGCCGGGGACTGGCTCTCGAGATGTTCTTTCACCGGTATTCGTTCATCATGTTCATTCTCATCATGCTGCTCGTGTATTCGGGATTTTTCGGAATGATCCTGACCCCGATCCTCCGTTTCGTCGTCGGCGCGATCGTCCGGAGCATCGGATGAACGAGACCGCGCCCCAGGGAGGTTCCGGGCAGGAGCTTCCTCCGGTCGAAATCGGCGCTTTCTCGGGCCCGCTCGACCTCCTGCTCCACCTGATCCGCATCAACGAGGTCTCGATCACCGATATCCCGATCGTCGAGATCACCCGGCAGTACACCGATTACCTCGACCTGATGAAGGAGCTCGACCTCGACGTCGCGGCCGATTACATCTACCTCGCCGCGGTCCTCGTCCACATCAAGTCGCGGTGCCTTCTGCCCCGCGACGAGGCCGCCGGCGACGCCGAAGACCCGCGCGGCGAGCTCGTGGCGCGGCTGCTCGAGTACGAGAAGTTCAAACGCGCGGCCGAGAGCTTCCACGAAATCGACACGCTCCGGGCGGGGCTGTGGGCCCGGCCCGAGAAACCGCCGAAGATCTCGGCGGAGGAAGGCCTCGCGACGCTCGAAGTCTCGCTCGTCGACCTCGTCGGGTCTTTCCGCGTCGCCCTCGACCGGTACCGCCTCGCGCATCCGGCGACGATCGAGCTCGAGCACCCTCGCTTTTCGCTGCGGGACAAGATGATCGAGCTGCTCGCCCGGTCGGAAGAGCGGGGAACGCTTCCGCTGCTCGAGTGGCTCGGGGCGCTGCGATACCGCGCCGAGGCGATCACGACGTTTCTCGCCGCGCTCGAGCTGACGAGGCTCGGCGTTCTGCGCATCTTCCAATCCGCGCCGTTCGGCGAAGTGCACGTCTCCCGGACCGAGCTGGAGTTCGATGCGGCGCGCATTCGGGATGACTACCATGACTGATTCTCGAACCCGTCTCGGCGCCGCGATCGAGGCGATTCTGTTCGCCTCGGGAAGGCCGGTCGCGATCAAGGACCTCGGGCAGCTGCTGGAGGCCGAGCCCGCGGAGATCCGGGAAGCCCTCGCGCTGCTCGCGGAGCAGGCCTCCCCGGAGGGCAGGGGAGTGTCCCTCGAGGAGGTCGCGGGCGGATGGCGCTACGTGACCCGGCCGGAGCACGACGGCCTCCTCCGGCGATTCTTCGAAATCAGCGAGAGGAGCCGGCTGTCGCTTGCGGCGCTCGAGACGCTCGCGATCATCGCGTACCGCCAGCCGATCACGGCCCCCGAAATTTCGGACCTGAGGGGCGTGAACTCCTCCGGGGTTCTGAAGACCCTGTTCGACAAGAAGCTGATCACGACGGCCGGGAAGAAGCCCGTCGTGGGCACGCCGTTCTTCTACCGGACGACCCGCGAATTCCTCATTCGTTTCGGGCTCAACGACCTGGCCGACCTGCCGCGGCCGGAAGAGCTCGACAGCGATTTCGGGGCCGAGCCCGGGGTTTCCGAGCCGGGCGTCGCCGAGCCGGCCGAAGCGTCTCCAGCCGCGGAGGCCGCACCCGAGTCGGTCGGACGCCCGTCCGAATGAGCGCGGAGCGGCTCCAGAAGATTCTTTCGGCCGCCGGGTTGTGCTCGCGGCGGGAAGCGGAGGAATGGATCGAGGAGGGCCGCGTGCTCGTCAACGGCGCGAAAGCGTCGCTGGGACAGAAGGCCGATCTCGCGCGGGACGCGATTCGCGTCGACGGCAAGCTCCTGCGTCCGAAGGAGACCCCGCGCCGGTACGTCCTGCTGAACAAGCCGAAGGGATACATCACGACGACCGACGATCCCGAAGGACGGCCGACGGTCCTTTCGCTGGTCCCGCCGGCCCTTCGGAAGGGATTGAAGCCGGTCGGCCGCCTCGACCTCGCATCCGAGGGATTGCTGATCCTGACCGACGACGGCGATTTTGCCCAGGCGGTCGCGCACCCCTCGAGCGGGCTCGCGAAGAACTACCGCGTCAAGGTCTGGGGCGAGCCGGCGGAGAAGGATCTCGAACGGCTTCGCCGCGGCGTCGTCATCGACGGCAAGCGGACCCGGCCGTGCGAGATCGAGAGCCACCACACGACGACGGGCAAGAAGCCGCAGGAGGGGAACACGTGGCTGACGGTCGTTCTCCACGAGGGGCGAAGTCGCCAGATCCGGAAGATGTTCGACCGGATCGGCCATCCCGTCTCGAAGCTGCGCCGGGTCTCGATCGGCCCGATCCGGGACGAGAAGCTCCGGGCGGGAGCTTTCCGGGCTCTCACCCGGGAAGAGGTCCGAAAACTCGCGCCGAAGGGCAATGCCCCGGGCCGGAATGGCTGAGTCGCCCCGGATCATCGCGATCGACGGCCCGGCGGGAGCGGGAAAATCGACGCTCGCGCGCACTCTCGCCGCCCGGCTCGACCTTCCCTACCTCGACACCGGGGCCATGTACCGCGCTGTCGGCCTGCTCGCCCGCCGGAGAGGGATCCCGCTTCCGATCCCCGATCCCGAGGCCGTCGCCGATCTCGCCCGCGGGTCGCGAATCGACCTCGCGACGTCTCCCTCGGGTACGTCCGTCTGGCTCGACGGCGACGACGTCTCCCTCGCGATCCGGGAGCCCGAGATCTCTCTTTACGCGTCGGCCGTCTCGGCGATTCCGGGCGTCCGGCGCCTTCTCGTCGCCCGGCAGCGGGAGATCGGCCGGGAAAAGGGGGGAGTGATCGAGGGGCGCGACATCGGGTCGAAGGTGTTCCCCGACACGCCGTACAAGTTCTACCTGACGGCGAGCGAAGAAGAGCGGGCCCGCCGGCGCCACGCCGAGCTCGAGGCCCGGGGCCTCCCGGATCCGTACGCGAAGGTCCTCGACGAGATGCGGCAGCGCGACCGGAACGATTCCGACCGGGCCGATTCCCCCCTCCAGATCACCGAGGGCCACATCCGCCTGGACAGCGACGGGAAGACCCCGGAGGAGATCGTGCGGGAGGTCCTGGGGCTCGTAGGCCCTTGACTCGTTTACAGTTTCCGGGTTAGATTCACCCTTTGGGAAAATCCAGGTGCCAGGAGAAAAAGATCGCTTGAAGGAGTCCAAAAACCATTCGATGGAAACAGAAACAGACACCGAGCTGAGCCCGGCGGAATACGAAAGCCTCATCGCCGAGTACGAAAACACCCTGAAGAACCTTCAGGAGGGGCAGATCATCCGCGGGAGGGTGATCCAGGTTTCCCCGTCCGAAGTGATCGTGGACATCGGCTACAAGTCCGAAGGCGTCATTTCGATCGCGGAGTTCACCGACTACGAAGGAAAAGTCACGGTCGCCGTGGGCGATCGGATCGACGTCCTGCTGGAGTCCACGGAAGACCAGAACGGCTACGTCGTCCTGTCGAAGGACAAGGCCGAGAAGATGCGCGTCTGGGACGACGTCGAGAAGGCCTACCGCGACGGGACGAACGTCCGCGGGCGGATCATCGATCGCATCAAGGGCGGGCTCGCCGTCGACATCGGCGTGAAGGCGTTCCTTCCCGGGTCGCTCGTCGACACGAAACCGGTGAAGAACCTCGACTTCCTGCGCGGCAAGGAATTCGATTTCAAAGTCATTTCGGTCGACAAGAAGCGCGGCAACATCGTGCTGTCCCGAAAGGCCGTGATCGAAGTCGAGCAGGAATCGAAGAAGAAAGAAACCCTCGCCCAGCTCGAAGAGGGGCGGGTTCTCCGCGGAACGGTCAAGAACCTCACAGATTACGGCGCGTTCGTCGACCTCGGCGGCCTCGACGGGCTGCTGCACGTGACGGACATCTCCTGGGGCAGGATCAATCACCCGTCCGACGTGCTGAAGGTCGGCGACGAGATCGACGTCGTCGTCCTGAAATTCGACAAGGAAACCGAGCGCGTTTCGCTCGGGACGAAGCAGCTGACCGCGGATCCCTGGGAGCAGGTGCCCGAGAAATACGCCGTCGGATCGCGCGTCTCGGGCCGCGTCACGAACGTCACGGACTATGGGGCCTTCGTGGAGCTGGAGCAGGGGATCGAAGGCCTGATCCACGTCTCGGAAATGTCCTGGTCCAAGAAGATGAAGAACCCTTCGAAGGTCGTCTCGGTCGGCGACCAGGTAGAGGCGATCATCTCGGACGTGAATACCGACACGCGACGGATTTCCCTGTCTCTCAAGAACACGCTTCCCGACCCTTGGGAAGGCGTCATGGAGAAGTACGCCGTCGGGACCGAGATCTCCGGCAAGGTGCGAAACCTGACCGATTTCGGCGCGTTCGTCGAGATTGAGGAGGGCGTCGACGGCCTCATTCACGTTTCCGACATGTCCTGGACGAAGAGGATCAAGCATCCCTCGGAAGTGCTCAAGAAGGGCGACGAAGTCCGCGCGACGATCACCCACATCGACCCCGAGAACCGGAGAATTTCGCTTTCGATCAAGGAGTTTCTCCCGAACGAGTGGGAAGACTTCAAGAAGAAGCACGAGGTCGGATCTATCGTCGAGGGCACGGTCACGCGCGTCGCGGACTTCGGGGTGTTCGTCAATATCGACGGCATGGTCGAAGGGCTCATGCACGTTTCCGAAACCCCGCTGACGCGCGGCCAGAAGCCCCAGGAGTTCTACGCCGAAGGCCAGAAGGTGCGGGCGACGATTCTCCGAATCGAGGACGAGGAGATGAAGGTCGGCCTTTCGTCCCGCGAAACGGCGGAAGCGGAACCGCCTCCCGCGGCCGAGGTTCCCGTGGCGGAAATCCCCGTTGCCGCCGCGCCCGAGGTCGTCGCGGAGCCGGAGGCTCCCGCTCCGAAGAAGAAGCGGACCCGGAAGAAGGCGGGCTCGAGCGAGTCCGAATAAGAGCGCAATGACGAAAGCCGAATTGATCGAGAAAGTCCTGGCGGCGGCGGACCTGAACAAAAAGGAAGCGGAGGCGGCGGTCGAAACGTTCTTCGACTCCATCATTCGTTCGCTCCGCGGCGGGGAAAAGATCGAGCTGCGGGGATTCGGGTCTTTCCGGCTCCGATCCCGCGGCGCTCGCGTCGGAAGGAATCCGAAGACCGGCGAGAAGGTGAACGTTCCCGCGAAGCGAATTCCGTACTTCAAGCCGGGCAAAGAGCTCAAAGAACTCATCAATCGGTGACGCGGAAATCGGCGGGGCGCGAGTGGAGAACCTCTTTGCACCCTGGCGCCTGAAATACCTCATGTCGGAGAAGACGAAGGCCTGCATCTTCTGCGATGCGCTCCGGGCGGAGCCCGGGCCCGATAACCTCGTCGTCGACCGGAAGGATCGGGTGTTCGCGATGCTGAACCGTTACCCTTACGCGAACGGGCATGTGATGGTGGCCCCCGTGGCCCACGAGGCCCGACTGTCCGAGAGCGACCCCGGGACGCTCGCCGAGCTGATCCGCGAGGTGGCGCTTTCGCAGGAGGTCCTCGACGGCCTTTACCGGCCCGCCGGCTTCAACGTGGGCGCGAATTTCGGACGGGCGGGGGGCGCGGGCATCGAGGACCATTACCACTTTCACGTGGTGCCGCGCTGGGAGGGCGATGTGAATTTCATGACCGTCACGGGCGACACGCGCGTCATCCCCGAGGACCTTTCGACGACGCAGCGCAATGTCTCGTCCGCGTTTGAAAAGAAACGCCAGGCGGCCGCGCGATGAACAACGAGAAAGGCAACCTCTTCGTCGCCCTGCTCCTCGCCTGGCTCTTTCCGGGCCTGGGACACGCGTATCTGGGACGCCGGTCGGCGGCCGTTCTCTACGCGCTCATCGTGACGGCGGCGTTCCTCCTGGGCGTGGCGTACCACGGAAAACTGTACACGCAGGAGCCCGACCATCCCCTCACGATCCTCGCGACCTTCGCCTGCTATGGGGCGGGGCTTCTCAACATCGGGGCCCGGCTCCTGCTCGACAATCCGGCGGGCAACATCCTCTCGCCGACGTTCGAGTTCGGATGCGCGTTCCTCCTGACGGCCGGCATGATGAATCTGCTGCTGATGCTCGACGCTTACGACATCTTCACCGGAGCGAAGCCGTGATCGCGACGGACCACTTCGTGGCGATGACGCTCTATGCCGTGCTGACGGCGTCGTTCTTCGCCCTCCTGTGGCGGTCGGGCCGTCGCGAGCGGTGGAAGTACTTCGTTTTCGTTCTGCTCTGCATGCTTCTGGGGGCGATCGCGGCCGGGTGGGCCATGTACCCGGTTCCCCCGCACCCCTGAATTCGCGATGAACGTGCTGATCTCTTCCGGCGAATCCTCCGGGGATCGCCTGGGCGCCGCCCTGATGCGGGAAATGCACAAGCGCCGGGCGGGGATTTCTTTCCACGGGATGGGAGGTCCGCGAATGCGGGCGGCCGGCCTCGAAACCGCGGTCGATTCGGAAGCGGTCTCGGTCATGGGTTTCTTCGAGGTGGTCGCGAAGCTCCCGCGAATCTGGCTGTCCCATCGCCGCCTCTTGAGGCAGGCTCGCGACGGGAACCCGGCGCTCGCGATTCTCGTGGATTTTCCCGATTTTCATTTTCGTCTCGGGAAGGCGCTCGCGCGGCGGGGCATTCCGGTCGTGTACTACGTTTCACCCCAGGTCTGGGCCTGGCGCCGCGGACGGGTCCGGGTCATGAAGTCCTTCGTCCGCCGGATGATCACGCTCTTTCCGTTCGAGACGGAGATCTATCGGGAGGCGGGAATCGACGCGGTGTGCGCCGGCCATCCTCTCGCCGACGAGGTCGAGATGGAGCTCGCGGCCTCGCCCGCGGTCCCTCGGGACCCGGCGAAGAGGCGCGTCGTCCTGATGCCGGGAAGCCGGGCCGGCGAGGTCCGGCGCCACTGGCCGATCTTCCGCGAGGCCCTTCGGAAGCTCGGTGAAACCGTTCCCGTCGAAGCGTTCGTCGTTCCCGCGCCGGGCCTGCCGCACGAGCTGTTTCCCGGCGCGCAGCACGACGGGATCTCCTTTTTCTCGGGGAATCTCGACGCCCTGCTCGCCTCTTGCGACGTTCTGATCGTCGCGTCCGGCACGTCGACCCTTCAGGGCGCCCTCTGCGGCGCGCCGATGGTCGTCGTCTACCGCACCTCGCCGGCCACGTTCGCGGTCGCCCGGAGGCTCGTGCGGGTCAGCCACGTGGCGATGGCAAACATCGTGGCCGGAGACCGCGTCGCGCCCGAGCTCCTCCAGGACGACGCGACGCCCGAGCGAATTGCGAGCGAAGCAGGCCGCCTGCTCCGAGACCCGGCCGCCGCCGAAAGGATGCGGGCGCGCTGGCGGACGCTGTGGGACCGGCTCGGCCCCCGCAACGCGGCCGCCCACGCGGCCGAGGCGGTCCTTCAGGTGATCCCCGCATGACGATCCTGCGGCGTCTGCTCGGCTATTTCCGTCCGTACCGCGGCCGGGCCGCGGCCGCTCTGCTCGCGATGGCGCTCGTCGCGCTCTCGACCGGCGCTCTCGTGTTCTTCTTCCGGTCGCTGTTCGACGACGTGCTCGCGCCCGTGCATGGCGGCGCCCCGACGGAAGTCCTCTCGAAGATGGGGGGCGCGAGCGCCGCCGGGTCTCCCTCGATCCACCGCCTCGACGCCGCGTACGGACGGATAAAAGCGTCGTTCGTCCGACGGGGAGTCCCGCTGAAGATCGCGGTTCCTCTCCTCGTCCTGCTGTCGCTGATCGCGAAAAACGTGTTCTCCTACCTTTCCGAGTTTCAGTTCAACGGCATCGGCCTCGCGATGGTTCGCGACCTGCGGGCCGACGCGTACGACCGGCTGCTCGGCCAATCGTCGCGCTTTTACTCGGAATCGACGACCGGCGATCTGATGAGCCGGCTCCTCGGGGACGTCGAGCTCATCCAGGGGGCTTTCGGGACGCGCATCGCGGACCTCTTCCAGGGAACGCTCACGATCGTCGTCATGCTGACGTACGTCATTCTCCTCAACCCGACGCTGACGTTCTTCACGCTCGTCGTCGCGCCCCTCCTGCTGTGGCCGATCGTCGAGATCTCCCGCAGGCTCCGGAAGACGACCTTCTCGTCGCGGGAGAGGATGGGGGAGATCGGCGAGATCCTCGAAGAGACGATTCGCGGCCACCGCATCGTGAAGACGTACGGGATGGAGCCGTTCGAAGGCCGCCGGTTTCGCGCCGCGAACCAGAAGTACTTCCGCGTGAATCTGAAGACCGTGCGGATTCAGGCGATCTCCTCGCCGCTGATGGAAATCCTTTCCGGCACGGGGCTGTCGGCCCTTTTCCTCTACGCGGGCAACCAGATCACGGCCGGCCGAATGACGACGGGCGATCTCCTGTCCTTCCTGATCGCGCTGCTGACGATGTACGCGCCGATCAAGAACGTGACGAAAGTCAACCTCGCGCTCCAGCAGGCGATCTCGTCGGCCGCGCGAATTTTCGACCTCATGGATCGGCCGAACGACATCCGGGAGGCGCCGGGAGCCTCCACGCTTGCCGCCTTCCGGGGAGCGATCCGCTTCGAGAACGTCACGTTCGGGTACGGCGAGAAAGAACGTTCTGAACGGCATCACTCTGGAGATCCCGCGCGGCCAGACCGTCGCGCTCGTCGGCCCTTCCGGAGGCGGAAAGACGACGCTCGTGAACCTCCTTCCGCGGCTGTACGATCCCAGCGGAGGGAGAATCACGATCGACGGAACCGACATCCGCTCCGTGACGCTGGCTTCGCTTCGCGCCCAGATCGCGCTCGTCACGCAGGAGCAGGTGCTGTTCAACGGGACCGCGCGCAGCAACATCGCGTACGGCCGTGAGAGCGCGCCCGACGCCTCGGTCGTCGCTGCGGCACAGGCCGCCCGCGCGGACGAGTTCCTTCGAGACCTCCCGGAGGGATACGATGCTCCCGTGGGCGAGAACGCCGGACGCCTCTCCGGCGGCCAGCGGCAGCGTCTCTCGATTGCGAGGGCCTTCTTCAAAAATGCGCCGATCCTGATTCTCGACGAAGCGACCTCCCAGCTCGATTCGGAATCGGAGGCGGCGGTGTCGGACGCACTCGGCAAGCTGATGGCGGGCAAGACGACGCTCGTCATCGCCCACCGCCTTTCAACGGTCCGCCGGGCCGACCGCATCGTCGTGCTGGAGAGCGGCGCGATCGTCGAGGAAGGAACCCACGCGGAGCTGCTCGCGCGCGGGGGCCTCTACCGGCGCCTCTATGAGATGCAGTATTTCGACCGGGCGGCGCAGGAAGCGGGGGCACTCGCGTGAGCGTTCGAAGCATGACCGGGTTCGGGCGCGCGCGCGGCACCGCGGGCGATTGGAACGTCGACGTCGTCGTGCGATCGGTGAACCATCGCTTCTTCGACCTGAGTCTGCGCGTTCGCGAGGAGCACGCGGAGCTGGAGCCCGCCATCCGCCGCGTGATCGCGGCGCGGGTCGCCCGGGGCAAGATCGACGTCACCCTCCGGCTCCACCGCGCGCGGGACCCGCTGCACGAGATCACGATCAACGAGTCGCTCCTCCAGGGCCTTCTCGCCCGTTTTACGGACCTTTCCGGCCGGTACCCGATCGGCGGGCGGCTCGAAGTGCGCGATCTGCTGACGGTCCCGCAGGTCGTCCGCGTCGAAGGGAGCAGCGAGAACCTCGAAAGCGAGGAGGCCGAGAAGATCGCGGCGGTCGTTTCGATGGCGATCGACGAGCTCGTCAACATGCGGGCATCGGAGGGCAGCCTTCTCGCCACGGACCTGCGGGAGCGCCTCGATTTCCTTCGACAGCGTCTTTCGAGAATCTCCGCCGCCCGGAACGACGTTCGCCAGCGCCTGCACGACGCCCTGAAGGAGCGCCTCGGCCTTCTGTTCGCCGAAACGCCTCTCGACAGCGGGCGCCTCGAGCAGGAAGCCGTGATCCTGGCGGATCGATCCGACATCTCCGAGGAGGTGACGCGGCTCGCCTCCCACCTGGAGCAGTTCGAAGACCTCCTCGGCGAAAGCGCCGAGCCCGTCGGCAAGAAGCTCGATTTCCTGGCGCAGGAGATTCAGCGGGAGATCAACACGATCGGCTCGAAATGCCGCGACCTCTTCATCATGCGCGAAGTCATCGACATGAAGACCGAAACCGAGAAAATCCGCGAACAGGTTCAAAACCTCGAATGAGCGAGCTCGCCGCGGGAGACCTCTTCATCGTGTCCTCGCCTTCCGGCGGGGGCAAGACGACGCTCATTTCGCGGCTGCTGACGCACCGGGACGGCGATCTTCACTTCTCGGTCTCCCACACGACCCGCTCCCGCCGATCGGGGGAGCAGGACGGCCGCGAGTACCACTTCGTTTCCGCGAAGGATTTCCGGGAGATGGTCGGCCGCGACGAGTTCCTGGAATGGGCGGAAGTCCACGGAAACCTCTATGGAACCGCACGGAAGGAAGTGCTTCCCCGTCTCCGGGCCGGGCAGGACGTGATCCTGGACATCGACGTGCAGGGCGTGCGGCAGGTCAAGCAGAAGTACCCGGCCTCCATCGCGATCTTCATCCTTCCGCCCTCGGCCGAAGAGCTCGGCCGCCGGCTGCGGGCCCGGGGCCTCGACGACGAGGCCCAGATCGAGAAACGGCTCGCGAACGCGGCCCGGGAGATCGACGAAGTGCCGCTGTACGACTATGCTATTATCAACGAGGATCTGGACAAGGCTCTCGGCGGACTCGACGCGATCGTCACCGCCGCGCGTTTGCGTCCGGGGCGTCTCCAGGAACAAGTTGCCCGGATTCGCAAACAGTTCGTTTAGAGGGAGTTACCAAGTGATTCAGAATCTACCCGAGGGAGTCGACAGCAAGTTCCGGATGGTCGTCCTGCTCGCCCGCCGCGCGGAGCAGCTGATGCGGGGCGCCCGCCCGAAAATCGAGGACGGCCCTTCGAAACCGACGCGAATGGCGGCTCAGGAGTTCTCCGACAACCTGATTCGCTGGGATTTCGGCCCCGAGGGCGGCTTCCTTCCGGCGGACGGCGAAGAAGCCGAGACGGCGGAATCGGAGAACGCCGAATAGAATCCGTTCCGTGAAAGTCGTCCTCGGCATCACCGGCAGCATCGCGGCCTACAAGAGCGGCGATCTGGTCCGCCGGTTCGTCGAACGCGGCGACGAGGCGCAGGTCGTTCTGACCCGAACCGCCCGGAAGTTCGTCACGCCGCTCACGCTCTCGGTGCTGTCGCGCCGTCCGGTCCACGAGACGCTGTTCGGAGCCGCGGCGACCGTCGACCACGTGGAGCTCGCCCGGTGGGCCGACCTGCTCGTCATCGCGCCGGCCACGGCGGAAGTGCTCGCGAAGCTCGCGCACGGGCTCGCGGACGACTTTCTCTCGACCTATGCGCTCGCGCACCACAAGCCGCTGCTGATCGCTCCCGCGATGGAGTCTGCGATGTGGACCCATCCCGCCGTTTCCGCCAACGTCGAGACTCTCCGTTCGCGAGGGGCGCGTTTCGTCGGCCCGAATTCCGGATTTCTGGCCTCGGGGTCGGAAGGCGCGGGGCGGATGGCGGAGCCGGAAGAAGTGCTGCAGGCCGCCGCCGCGCTGATCGAAGGCAAGCACGATCTGGAGGGGTTGCGGGTCCTCGTGACCGCGGGCCCGACGCGGGAATCGATCGACCCGGTCCGGTTCGTCTCGAACCGTTCCTCGGGAAAGATGGGCCTCGAGCTCGCCGAAAAGGCCCGGGCGCGCGGAGCGCGCGTCACGCTGCTCCTCGGCGGGGGCGCCGCGGTGACCCCGGCCCGCGGCCTGACCGTTCGCCGCTTCGAAACGGCCGGCGACCTCCAGGCGCTGCTCGAGAGCGAATTCGCGAGCTGCGACGTCCTCGTGATGGCTGCCGCCGTCGCGGATTTCATTCCGGAGCGGCTCGGCCGCCGGATCCACCGGTCCGAAGGGCCGCGCAGCGTTTCGCTGGCGCCGGGCGTCGGATCTGCTCGCGGCGATCGCCCCGAAGAAGGGAAGCCGTCTCGTCGTCGCTTTCGCGGCCGAATCGGGAGACGGGCAGGAGGAGCGGGCGCGGCAGAAGATGGCGAGCAAAGGCGCCGACTGGATCGTCTGGAACGACGTCTCGAAGCCGGGCATCGGATTCGAGTCGGACGAGAACGAGGTCGTCCTTCTCTCGAGCTCCGGAAAACGGATCGAGGTCGAACGTCGGAGCAAGGGAGAAGTCGCGGAGAAGATCTGGGACGCGGTCTCCTCGACACTCGCATGGAAGGCGATTCCGGAGCAAGCCTGAAAGACGAGCTCCTCTACTTTCGGGACCTCGGCTTCCGCGACGTGTTCGTCGCGGCGGGCGCGCGAAAGGCTCCGGCGACCTCTCCCGCCTTTGTGCCGCCGCCGGCCCCCGTCCCTCTTCGGCCGGGAACCGACGCGGTCCCTCCCGACCCGAGCCTTCGGCCGGTCGTGCCAAGCGGGTTCCCCGACCTGGCCGCGCTGTCCGCCTTCGCCGCTTTCTGTCCGCGGTGCAAGCTGTCGTCCTCGCGCACGCACATGGTGCTCGGACAGGGGAGCGCGAAGGCGACCCTGATGTTCGTCGGCGAAGCTCCCGGCGCCGACGAGGACGCGCAGGCGCTCGCGTTCGTCGGGCGGGCGGGGCAGCTGCTGACGAAGATCATCGAGGCGATCGGCTTCTCCCGGAGCGACGTCTTCATCGCGAACGTGCTGAAGTGCCGCCCGCCGGAAAACCGCAATCCCGAGCCGGACGAGGTCGAGGCGTGTCTGCCGTACCTGCGCGAACAGATCCGCCTCATCGCGCCCCGCGTGATCGTCACGCTCGGAACGTTCGCGACCCAGGCGATCCTCGAAACCGACGTCTCGATCGGGAAGCTACGCGGGCGCTTCCATCCCCTCGGCCCGGTCCGCGTCATGCCGACTTATCACCCGGCCTACCTGCTTCGGGACCCCTCGCGCAAGAAGGAAGTCTGGGCCGACATGAAGAAAGTCCGGGAGGCCCTGAGAGAGTAGTCGCGAGTCCCGAGTCGAGAGTCGACCCGAGACCCGCGACTCGCCGACCGTTTACTTTCCGATCCCGATCGGGAAGTGGCTCGCGGCGCCCATGAAGAACAGCATCGGCAGCGTCAGCCACGTGTTCGTCCGCGACGCGAGGAACGCGCGGCGCGCCCACGCGGCCTGCTCGGGCGGCGCCGCGGCTCCGGTTTCGGCCGTCGCCTTCGTCGCGGCGATGATCTTCTTCTGGAGCGGCCAGATGATCATCCACACGTTCATGAACATGATGATGCCCATTCCGCCGCCGATCGCGATCGAGAGCACTTTCCACGAGGTGTTCGCCCCCGCATGCACCTTGCAGAGGACGAAGCCCATGACGATCGATCAGTACGAGATAGGCGACCCAGAGCACCCGCCCGTCCTTCTTGAACGCCGTGAAGAGCCACGAGCCCACGGTGAACGCGGCCGCGACGACCACGAGCCACACCCAGAAGTAGGCCGGAAGGCCGTGCGATTCGCTCGTGACCGTGCTCAGGTGGAGCAGCAGGCCCGCGACGACGGTCCAGAGCGCCCCCCAGCGAAACCAGTACAGCGCCTTCGGCATCAGGTTCGGAACGACTTTTCCTTTCGTCGTCCCGTCGAGCTCTTTCATGAAATTCACGTTCACGAGGTTGAAGAAGTACAGCATGCCGATCCACGTGATTCCCGCCAGAAAATGGATCCACCGGAGCAGAAAGAGGTAGTTCGTTGTCAGGTCCTGTGGCCACATGGCGTCGTCCTCCTTATCGTTGGGAGCCCGATTATCCGAGCGGTCCCAGGAGAATATCCGGGCTCATGGCTTCTTTCAATTCCTCCTCGGTGACGATTTTTTCCTCGAGGAGGATCTTTCGGACGCGTTCGTTCCGGGCAACGGCCTTCTTGAAGACCTCCGCCGCCCGGTCATAGCCGATTTTCGGAGTGAGCGCCGTCACGACCGACGGCGATTCTTCGAGGTAGTGGAGGCATTTCTCGGGGTTCGCGCGAATTCCGTCGACGCACCGCGTGCGGAACACGGGCAGGAAGTTCAGCAGCAGCTGGGGGCCGTGGGTCAGGTTCCAGGCGAGGAGCGGCATCATCACGTTCAGATCGAGCTGCCCGCCCGCGACGGCGAGAGAGTTCGCCGCGTCGAACCCGACGATTTGAAAACAGAGCATGTTCAGGCATTCCGCGAGCGAAGGATTCACCTTTCCCGGCATGATCGAGGAACCGGGCTGGACGGCCGGAAGGCGAATCTCGTCGAGGCCGGTCGAGGGTCCCGAGGCGAGGAGACGCAGATCGTTCGAGATCCGCGTCATCTCGACCGCGAAATCCCGCAGGGCGCTCGAAACCTGGCCCGCCGCGGCGCGGGACTGGAGGCCTTCCCGCGGGTCTTCGATCGGGCAAGAAGGGCTCGCCCGTCATCCGGGCGAGCCGCGCGATCGCCTTCTCGCGGAAACCGGCAGGCGTGTTCAGGCCGGTTCCTGCCGCCGAACCCCCGAGCGCGAGGGGAAGAAGACCGTCGAGGGCGGCCGTCAACGAGAGCCGACGGCGCTCGATCGCGGACCCGTAGGCCCGGAATTCCTGGCCGAGCGTGACCGGAACCGCGTCCATGAGGTGTGTCCGTCCGGACTTGACGACGCCCTTGAACTCTTCGCCCTTGCGGGCGAACGAGCGGGCGAGCTCGCCGATCTCCGCCGCGAGACGGCGGCCGATCGCGAGCACGGCCATGTGGAGGGCCGTGGGGAAAGTATCGTTCGTCGATTGCCCGAGGTTGACGTCGTCGTTCGGATTGACGGCCTTCCGGTCGCCGCGCGCCTTGCCGAGGATCTCGGCCGCGCGGCCGGCCAGAACCTCGTTCACGTTCATGTGGAACGACGTTCCCGCCCCGGCCTGGTAAACGTCCACGACGAACTGGTCGGCGAGTTTCCCCTCTTCCACCTCCGCGCAGGCGGCGACGATCGCGTCCGTCTTTTCCGGCGAGAGGCGCTCGAATTCCCGGTTCGTCAGGGCGCAGGCCTGTTTCATTCGGGCGTACGCTTTCACCATCTCCGGGTGCGCGCGCAGGCCCGAGATCGGGTAGTTTTCGATCGCGCGGGAGGTCTGGGCGCCCCAGTAAGCCTCTTCCGGGATCTGGCGCTCTCCGAGGCTGTCTTTCTCCACTCTCGTCGACATGGTTTTTCGGGCTCCTCGCGGCCGAGCATATCGCATGCGTCGAGGGCGCCGTCCGGCACTCTTCTTGCAACCTCTTCCGTCTGATGAGTTTGTGTCCGTAACGAGGAATAATCTGGAAAGGAGACCTGAAATGACGGAAATGAAGGCAAAGAATTTCGAGAATCTGGTCGGAAAACTCGAGGGACTGTCCGAGAAACAGATCACCCAGCATCTCGAGCTCTACAAGGGCTACGTCAAGAAGTTGAACGAAATCCGCGAACGAATCGAAAAGATTCCCTATTCCCGGCGGCAGGCGGAGACGAACTTCTCGTATGGCGAATACAGCGAATTGAAACGCCGCGAGCCCGTCGCGTACAACGGCGCGTACCTGCACGAGCTGTACTTCGAGAACCTCGGCCGATCCGCGCGGGAAGCGGAGGGCTCGAGCGACCTCCGGCGGGCGATCGAGGCGGCGTTCGGCTCCGAATCGAACTGGGAGCTCGACCTGTTCGCATGCGGAAACACCGCGACGAACGGGTGGGTGCTTTTGACCTACGATCGAAACGACCGTATGCTTCACCACAACCAGGTGTGGGAGCACTCGGACAAGGTCATGATCGGCCAGCTCCCTGTTCTGGCGCTCGATACATGGGAACACGCTTTCATGATCGACTATGGAACCGACAAGCTCTCTTACATGAAGACTTTCCTCAAGAACCTGAACTGGAAGGCCGTGAACGAGCGATTCGAGACCGCCCGGGCCGAAGTGGCCGCGACCGCGTGACTCCGGCCGGCCGTCGAGAAAGCGGCGGGCTGCGGCTCGCCGCTTTCGTCTGTGTGTTCGCGGCGGCCGGCGGTTGGGGGTGCCGTCGCGGGCCTTCCCGCGTCATCGTCGAATCGGCGCCCGACGGCGATTCGCACGCGGCCGGAGCGGTTTCTCCCGGGGCCGCGTCCGGAATGCCGATCCTCGATCCCTTTTCCCTGACCCCCGAAGAGTCGCGGAGCATCGAGCTGTTTCTCGCGAAGAACCCCTCTCTGCGTCTCGCCCGCGACACCGATGCGAAAGGATCCGACGATGCCGACGATGTCGCGAAGTTGTACGGCATCTACCATCCGTACTTCGTTCGAGGAGACGTGAACGACGACGGATCGCTGGATTTCGCCGCGGCCTTCGTCGACCGGCAGAAGTCGGGGGCCGACCTGTGGTTCACGGTCGCGGTCTTCTGCGCCGACCGGACCGGCCGGTTTCGCGCTCCGGAAATTCTCGAGCGCGAGGTCTCGCTGGAACGAGGCGACCTCTCGATCGATCGGGATTGCGTGATCGTGACGCCCGAGCTGGGAGAGGACGCGAACCGACGGTATCGCTGGAACAATCTGCGCCGGAAGTTCGAATTCGTGGCGGACGACGACGACGGGACCGCCGAGTCGCGCCCGAGCAATCGCATCTAGTGTCCCGGAACGGAAATCACCGGGGACACCGATCCAATTGAAGACAGTTTCGGTCGCCTTTCCGCTCCCGATGCGGCGCTGTTTCGCCTACTCGGTTGCCCCGGAAATGGAAGATCGAGCGCTGCCGGGCGCCCGGGTTCGGGCGGCGTTCGGAGAGCGCCTGCTCGCCGGAGTGATCGTCGAGAGCGACCCGGAGGTTCCCCCGGGCATCGCGTTGAGGCCGCTCTCGGAGGTCCTCGACGCGGAACCTGCGCTCTCCGCGGAGCTCGTGCTCTCCACCCGGAAACTGGCGGATCGGTTTTTCTGCCCGTGGGGCGAGATCCTCCGGGCCGCTCTCCCGAGCCGTCTCGCGCCGGGTGAGCGGGTGAGCTTCCGGATCACGTCGGCCGGCGCGGCGGCGATCGCGTTCGCGGAGGGGCCGCAGCGGGACCTTCTCACGGCGCTCCTGGAGAAGGGGAAGGCCGCCGCCGCGTCGCTCCCGGGGGCGCCGTCCGAAATCCGGCCGGTGCTGCGCGAGCTCGAGTCCCGGGGCTGGATTCGCGCGGGGGGCTCGGCCGAGAAACGCGAGCGCCGCACGGAGATCGTTTACGCGGCCGACTCGCGGGACGTCGCGCTGGCCGAGGCGGCGGCCGGCCGATCGAAAAAGACGATCGCCGCGTTTCTCTTTCTCGCCGGGCTCGGCCGGCCCGCGACGGCCGAAGAGCTTCGGAGGGCGGGGTTCGGGACGGAGATCTGGAAGCGCCTCGCGGCGGCCGGCGCGGTCTCGGCGACGGAGCAGGAACGCCACGCATCCCCCGAGCCGCTTCGGATCGCGGAGCCGGTCACGCTGACGGACGCCCAGCGGAGCGCGCTCGGCCGGATCGGGGAAGCGATTCGAGACGGTTCGTATTTTCCGGCGCTCCTCTTCGGCGTGACGGGAAGCGGGAAGACCGAGATCTACCTGAGGGCGATCGCGCAGGCGCTCGAGTCGGGGCGTGGCGCGGTCTGGCTCGTGCCGGAGATCGCCCTGACGCCCGTGTTCGCTCGCACGCTCGAGGAACGGTTTGGCGGAGACGCCGTCGTTCTCCACTCGGCCCTCGGCGAGGGCCGGCGGTCCGAAGCCTGGAAGCGCATGCGCGCGGGTTCGGCGCGAATCGTCATCGGCCCGCGCTCGGCCGTGTTCGCGCCGATTCCGGCGATCGGTTTGTTCGTGATCGACGAAGAGCATGACGCGTCGTACAAGCAGGACGAATCGCCGCGATACGACGCCCGGGACGCTGCCGCGATCCGGGCGCAGGCGCACGGCGCCGTTCTTCTCCTGGGCTCCGCCACGCCGTCGGTCGAGACCCTTCACGCCGCCCGGGAAGGCCGTCTCGCGCTGCTCGAGCTCCCCGAGCGGATCGAGAAACGACCCCTGCCGGCCGTCGAGATCGTCGACCTTCGAAAGGAACCCTGGCTGCCGGAAGAGAAGGGGAGTCCTTTGTTTTCGCGCCCGCTCGTCGAGCGACTGCGCGAGGTGTTCGCGCGCGGCGAGCAGGCGATTCTGCTCGCGCCGCGGAGGGGCTACGCCCCGGTGCTGCTCTGCCGCGCCTGCGGGAACGATTTCCGCTGCGACTCGTGCAGCGTTCCCCGGGTCGTCCATCGGCGCGCGAGATCTCTCGTCTGCCACTATTGCGGAGCGCGGCGCTCGATCCCGGAACGGTGCGGTACCTGCGGAGGCGCGCTGCTCGAGGCGATCGGCGCCGGCACCGAGCGCGCCGCGGAGAGGTTCGCGGTGCTGTTTCCGGGGACGCGATTCGCCGTGCTCGATTCCGACGTCGCGCGCCGCAGGGGCGCCGCCGACGGCATTCTCGCTTCGATGGCCGACGGCGGGATTCAGGCTCTCGTCGGCACGCAGATGGTCGCGAAGGGGCACCACTTTCCGGGAGTCACCGCGATCGGCGTCCTGTCGGCGGACACGATCCTCAATTTTCCGGACTTCCGGGCCGCCGAGAAGACGTTTCAGCTGATCGCTCAGGTTTCCGGCCGCGCGGGCCGCGGGGAGCGCGCGGGTACCGTGCACGTCCAGACGTTCCAGCCGGAAAACCCGGCCCTGCGAGCCGCGATCACGCACGATTCGGCGGGATTCGTGCAGAGAGAGCTGGAATTCCGGAAGGCGTTTTTCTATCCGCCTTTCTCGGAGCTCGCCGAGATCCTGTTCGCCTCCGGCGAGGCGGCGCGGGCGGAAGAAGCCTCCCGGTCGGCCGCGATCGCGGCGGCGGCCAACCGCGACGTCGTCGTGTCGGGGCCCGCGGCGGCGCCGATCGAGCGCCTCGCCGGCAAGTGGAGGTTCCAGATCCTGTTGAGGTCGCGAAGCCGCCGGGCCGTGCTCGCCGCGCTGGAAACCTGCGTGCCCGAGCCGGCCCCTTCCGGCGTCGCGGTTTCGGTCGACGTCGATCCGCGCAACCTCATGTGAACAACGATGTGACCGGCGATGTGACAACCGGGAGCCTTCCGAATTACCATGGGCGGGCATGCAGAGCGAAGAATCGCAGTTCGAGGAGCCGATCCTCCGCATTCGCCGCCGCCTGGAAGAGCTGCAGGCTCTTCCCGACGACGGATCACACCGGAAGGAAATCCTCAAACTGCAGGAACGGCTGGAGAGGACGACCGCGGAGGTCTACGCGAACCTCACTCCCTGGCAGAAAACGCTCGTCGCGCGGCATCCCCGGCGGCCGTATTCGCTCGACTACATCCAGGCGCTGACGACCGACTTCGTCGAGATCCACGGCGACCGCCGCTTTTCCGACGACGAGGCCGTCGTCGCGGGATTCGGTCTCTTCGCCGACCGACCGATTGCGATCGTCGGGCACCAGAAGGGCCGCGACACGAAGGAGAAGATCCGCCGGAACTTCGGCCAGCCGCGGCCGGACGGCTTTCGCAAGGCGCTGCGCGTCCTGAAGCTCGCGGAGAAGTTCTCCCGCCCCGTCCTGTCGCTCGTCGACACGCAGGGCGCGTATCCGGGAATCGAGGCGGAGGAGAGGGGCCAGGCGGAAGCGATCGCGACGAACATTTTCGAAATGTCCCGACTGCGGGTCCCGATCGTCGTCGTCGTCACCGGCGAGGGAGGTTCGGGAGGCGCTCTCGCGCTCGGGGTCGGCGATCGCGTCCTGATGATGGAACATTCCGTGTATTCGGTGATCTCTCCCGAGGGCTGCGCGGCGATTCTTTGGAAAGACTCCGCGCGCAAGCGCGAAGCGGCCGAAGCGATGAAGATCACGGCCGGAGACCTCAAGGCGCTCGGCCTGATCGACGAAGTCATCCCGGAGCCGGTCGGAGGAGCGCACTCCGACCCGTCGGCCGCCGCGCAGGCCCTCGCCGAGGCGGTGGCCCGCGCGTTTGACGAGCTCGCGCCGCTCGAGATCGACGAGCTGCTCGAACGGCGGTACCGGAAGTTCCGCTCGATGGGCTGGTTCGAAGCGGTGGGATGACCCGCTGGGTCCTCAAGAAAACGGATAAGGAGGCCTGCGCGGCTCTCGCCCGCGGGGCCGGGGTCTCTTCCGTTTCCGCGTCTCTCCTCCTCGACCGGGGCGTTCGCGACCCCGCGGCCGCGAGGGATTTTTTCGCGCCGTCGCTCGCTCAGGGTCACGACCCGTTCCGGATGAAGGGGATGGAGCGCGCGGTCGATGTCCTCGTCGCGGCCGCGAAGAGCCGCGAGAAAGTCGTCGTCTTCGGGGACTACGACGTCGACGGCGTGACCGCGGTCGCGCAGCTCCGGGCCGTGCTCCGGGTGCTCGGCGCCGACTCCGTGCCGTTTCTTCCGCACCGCGTGCGCGACGGCTACGGCCTCAAGCCCGAGACGTTTCGGCGGGTGTTCGAGCAGCACCGGCCGAAGGCGATCGTCACGGTGGATTGCGGGATCACCGCCGTCGAGGCGGTCGCCGAGGCGGCGAAAGCGGGCGTCGCCGTCGTCATCACCGACCATCACCTGCCCCCCGACGTCCTGCCGGAGGGAGCTTCCGTGGTCAACCCGAAACAGCCGGGCTGCGCTTACCCCTTCAAGGACCTCTGCGGGGCCGGTGTCGCCTTCAAGATCGCCCAGGCGATCATTCGCCGGGAGAAGCTGTCGCTCGCCGAGGCGTCGCTCGCGAAGGTCGCCGCGCTCGGCACGATCAGCGACATCGTGCCCCTTCTCGGGGAAAACCGCGGGATCGTCGCCGAAGGCCTCGCGGGGCTCGCCGATCCCCGGGCGCCGGGGCTTCGGGCGCTCCTCGAGGAAGCCGGCCTGTCCGGGAAATCCCCCCGGGCCGAAGACGTCGCTTTCCGCGTCGGGCCGCGCCTGAACGCGGCGGGACGGCTCGACACGGCGGACCTCGCTCTGGCGGTCTTCGAGGAGAGGGATCCGGCGATCGCGGCCGGCATCGCGAGGGAGCTCACGACCCGGAACGTCGAGCGCCAGCAGCACGAACGAAGGGTCGTCGCCGAGGCCCGATCTCGAATCCTGGCTCGGGGCGACCCGGCCGACCAGTCGATCCTGATCGAATCGGATCCCTCCTGGCCGCGCGGAGTCCTCGGAATCGCGGCGGCCCGCCTCGCGCGCGAGTTTCATCGCCCGGCCTTCCTGTTCGCGGTCGATGGCGCGAACGCGGTCGGGTCCGGGCGGAGCGTGCCGGGCGTGTCGATCCACGCGATCCTGTCCGAGATCCGCGAACGCTTTGCGGAGTTCGGGGGACACGCGCAGGCCTGCGGGGGGACGGTTCCCGCCGGCGAATTCGAGGCGTTCGGCGATGCGGCCCGCGAGATCTTCCGCCGGAGGGTTCCGGAGGAGAACCGGTCCGCGGTCCTCTCCCTCGACGGCGAGCTCTCGTTCGCGCAGGTCGGCGAAGAGTTTTTCGCCGAGCTCGAGAGGTTCGAGCCGTTCGGCGAGGCGAATCCCCGGCCCCTGTTTCTCGCGCGCCGCGTCGCGAGCCGTCCGGGGCTGCGCCGGGTCGGCGAACGCGGCTGCCGGGGCATCCTCGCCTCCGGGGGGAAAAGAGATCCGCGCGATCGCCTGGAATCTCTCGGAGCGCTGGGAGCGCCTCGCCGCGGCGGAGATGGACGTCGCCTTTCACATCCAGCGAAACGAGCGGTACGGCAACGTCGAGCTGGAGATCGTCGACGTGCGGGTGCCCGAGGCGTGAAAGTGACGCGCGCCCAGGCGGCGATCCTCGGGGCGGCGGCGGCCCTCGCGGCCGTCCTGATCTTCTCGTTTCGACGCGTGCCCCGGGCGTCTCGCCAGCCCGCGCCCGCGGGCGGAGGGCTCGCGGGGCCGGAAGGGGCGGGCCACCCCACGACGGTTCTCTCGGGGTTCGACTACGCGCAGACGTCCGCGGGAAAACCGAAATTCCAGGTGCATGCCGACCGCACGGTCGGATTCGCCCAGGGCGCGGGCCTGCCCTCGACGTGGTACGGCCTGGAATCGGTCTCCCTGACGCTCTTCGGCGAAGGAGGGGAGCCTTTCAAGGTCCGTTCGGATCGAGCGGACTACGACCCGCGGACGAAGGCGATGCACCTGAAGGGCAACGTCGTGATGACGGAGAGCTCGGGCACGGAGCTCCGGACGGCGAGCGTCGACTACGATCCCGCCCGAGATACGCTCCACGTTCCGGGACCGGTTGAGATGCGGAGAGGCGGAATTCGAGGACACGCGGCTTCGGCGGATTACCTCTGCGGCGAGCAAGGAGCTCCTCCTCGCCGGACCGGTCACGGCCGAGGGGACGGCGGAATCGGCTGCCCCGGCCGCGACGGCCTCCGTCCCTTTCTCCACGCTCCGGTCGGACCGCGCGGTCTACCGGCGGGTGCCGGGGGAGATCGAGCTCGTCGGGCACGTCGAGGGCACGCGGGGCGCCGACCGCTTCTCATCCGAATCGATGCGCCTGCACCTGACGGCGGCGAACCGGATCGACCGCGCGGACGCCGAAGGGGCCGTCGAGGGATCGGTCGCCGGAGAACCGGGCCAGCCGCCCCAGATCTTTTCCGGAGATCGCGCCGCGCTCGAGTTCGGGCCTTCCGGCGAGCTCGACCGGACGCGGTTGAACGGCGCTCCGGCGAAGATCCAGGCCGACGCGGCCTCTCCGTCGGCCGGCGCGCGCCGCGTCGAAGCGCCCGTGCTCATTCTCGACTACGAAGCGGGACGGCTTTCCGGGGCGTCCGCGCAGGGCGGGGCGCGCCTCGATCGCGACAGCCGCGATCCCGCGGGCAAGGCGATTCACGAGACGATCCGGTCGGAGTCCGCGAAGGCCTCGTTTTCGAACGGCGCGATCACCGGAGCGAGTTTCTCCGGAAACGTGGTCGCGACCTCGCCCGACGCGATCTCCAGCGCGCCGGAGGCGGCGTTCGCGGCCGCGGAGAACCGCATGACCTTTCTCGCGGCGGGTCATCGCGACGCGGAAGTCGCCGCGCCCCGCGGGAAGGTGGTCGCCCGGCGGATCGACCTGTTCTCCGGCGCGGCGCGTCTCACGGCATCCGGCTCCGCTCGGGCTTTTCTGAAACCCTCCTCGGGCGACGGAAGGCTTCCCGGCTTTCTTTCGTCGTCGAAGAAGCCGACGAGGGCGAAGGCGGAGACGATCGAATTCGACGATGCGGCGAAGACCGCGACGTTCCGGGGAGGCGCAGCGATCTGGCAGGACGACAATGCCCTGTTCGCCGACACGATCCGGCTGTTCGATCGAGACCGGACGGCGACCGCGGACGAGAACGTGCGGGCCGTGTCGCGGTCCGCGGGGCCGGACGCCGGCGGAAAGCCTCCCGCTCCCACGACGATCGCGGCCGACGCGATGAAATACGAGGATACGGGACGAACAGCGCGGTTCGCGAATCACGTCGTCGCGAACCGGGGTCCGCAGGCGGCGACGGGAGACGCCGCGGAAGCGCATTTCAACGCCCGGAACCAGATCGAGCGAACGGTCCTGTCCGGCCGAGTGAGCTTTTCGGACGCGGCGACGGGCCGCAGGGGCGAGGGAGACCGGGCCGAAGACGAGCCTCTCGCCGGGATCACGACGCTCTTCGGCGATCCCGCGGTGGCCCACGACGGCCAGGGCAACCGAATCGCCGCCGCCATTTTGACTTTCCGAAAAGACTCCGGTAGCGTCGAAGCCAGGGCGAAAGACGGGCAAAAAATCGAGTCGACTTACCAGACGAAGAGCCCGTCCCACGGACGGACGCGCGGGCCAGGGAATTGAGCCCGATCGAGGGCCCGGATCGTCTCCGGACAGAGGATCTCGTCAAGACGTATTCCGGCCGGCAGGTCGTGGAGGGCGTTTCGCTTTCCGTCGAACGAGGGCAGATCGTGGGACTCCTCGGCCCGAACGGCGCCGGAAAGACGACGACGTTCTACCTGGTCGTGGGCCTCGTGTCGCCCGACTCGGGGCGCGTCTGGCTCGGCGACCGCGAGATCACCGACTTGCCGATGTACCGGCGCGCCCGACTCGGAGTTTCGTATCTCCCGCAGGAGCCCTCCGTGTTCCGAAAGATGACCGCCGAGGAAAACCTCCTCGCGATCCTGGAAACGCTCGACCTCTCGAGATCGGAGCGCCTCGAACGCTGCGACGAGCTCCTCGAGAGCTTCGGGCTCGGTGAAGGTGCGCCGAACTCGCGCCTATTCGCTTTCGGGAGGGGAGAGGCGCCGGCTCGAGATCGCCCGGTCGCTCGTCCTGTCCCCGTCGTTCGTCCTGCTCGATGAGCCGTTTGCGGGGATCGATCCGATCGCCGTGCTGGAAATCCAGAGAATCGTGCGCCGGCTCGCCGCCGAAAAGATCGGAATCCTGATCACGGATCACAATGTCCGGGAAACCTTGAAAATCGTGGATCGCGCTTATATCATCAATGAGGGCAAAATATTACGAGCAGGCACGCCGCTTGCTCTGTCGAACGACGACCTCGTCAAGGAAGTCTATCTTGGCGAAGAATTCACGCTCTCTTAGGGAACTCGATTAGAGGCCATGCCGCTCGAACAGAAGCTCAATCTCAGACTTTCTCAACGGCTCGTGATGACGCCGTCGCTGCAGCAGGCGATCAAGATGCTGCAGATGACCCGTCTGGAGCTCTCCGAGGCGGTCAACCAGGAGGTCATCGAGAATCCCGTTCTCGAGGACGCCGCCGAGGAAGAAGAAGAGACGCCCCAGCCGGCCGCAACGGCGGACGGGCAGGAGCAGGAGGCCGCCGCCGCCGCCGGCCGAGGCGCCCGAGACGCCGGAACCGCAGAAGGATTCGTTCGAGGAAATCGACTACGAGTCGTATTTCCAGGACTACATGGAGTCGGGGTACAACCCGCGGCAGTACGAGGAGCGGGAAGAAATCCCCCTCGAGAACACGCTCGCGGAGCAACCGGATCTGACGGAATATCTCAACTGGCAGCTCGGCATGAGCGCGGCCCGGCCGGAGATCCGGAAAATCGGCGAATTCATCATCGGCAACATCGACGAGGACGGCTACCTGCAGGTCACGAAGGAGGAGATCGCGGGGGCCGCGTCCGCGACCCTGGAAGAAGTCGAGGAAGCGCTCGCGTTCGTCCGTTCGTTCGACCCCCCGGGGATCTGCGCTTACGACCTTCCGGACTGTCTTCGGCGCCAGGTCCGGATGCTCGGCATCGAGAACCCTTTGCTCGACGAGATCCTCACGACCCGCTGGAATCAGTTTCTGAACCGCCAGTTCGCGGCCCTCGCGAAAGAGCTCAACGTGACGATGCCGAACCTCCAGGCGGTTCTCGCGATCGTGAGGAACCTGGAGACGAAACCGGGCCGCCGCTACACGAGCGAGCGAACCGTGTACGTGCAGCCGGACGTCGTCGTCCGCAAGGTCGACGGGGAATACGTCGTGCTGCTCGACGAGGACGGCCTGCCCCGGCTGCGAATTTCGAACTCGTACCGCCGCATGCTCCACAACGAGAACGGCACTCTCGCGGCCGAGGCGAAGGAATACCTGAAGGAACGGATGCGCTCCGCCGTCTGGCTCATCAAGTCCCTCGACCAGAGGCAGCGGACGATCTACAAGGTCGCGGAATCGATCGTCACGCACCAGAAAGAGTTTCTGGACCGCGGGATCGAGTTCCTCCGCCCGCTCGTCCTGCGCGACGTCGCCAACGACATCGGAATGCACGAGTCGACCGTTTCGCGCGTCGTCTCGAACAAGTACATGCAGACTCCGCGCGGAATCCTTCCGATGAAGTACTTCTTCCACACCGGGATCGATTCCTCGGAAGGGGAGGACGTGTCTTCCCTTTCGATCAAGAATAAGATCTCCAAAATGATCTCGGAAGAGGACCCGAAAAAGCCGCTCTCGGACGCGAAGCTCATGCAAAAACTTCGCAGCGAGGGAATCCAGATCGCTCGGCGGACCGTGGCGAAGTACCGCGAAGAGTTGAGGCTGGCGTCCTCGAGCCAGCGAAAAGCCATCTTCTGACCTTCGAGCTCTGAAAGGAGGCGCTTCATGGCCATCGAGATCACGGGCCGGCACATCGAAGTCCCGTTGCGGGAGAAGCAGCGGGTCGAGGAGCGCCTCACGAGGATGGAACGGCACACCGGAAAAATCGACGAGGCCCGCCTCGTGGTCACCGGAGAAAAACACCGGGTGCTCGCCGAGGCGACCATCGCGAGCGGACGGGAAACGTGGAAGGCCCACGAGGAGAGCGCCGATCTTCCGACGGCGCTCGTGTCCGTCCTCGACAAGATCGAGACCCAGGCGAAGAAGGACCGGGCGCGCCGCAAAGACCACAAGGGGAAGATTTCGGCTCGGACCGCAACCTCGGAGTGGGAGGTCGAGGTGATCGAGCGCGGAGAAATGAAAGCCGCGCCGCAGGATCGCCGGATCGTCAAGACGACGCGAATCCCGATCAAGCCGATGTCGGCCGAAGAGGCCGCCTTCGAGCTCGAGGACTCGATGCACGAGTTCATCGTTTTCCAGGACGCCTCCTCGGAGCGCGTTTCCGTTCTCTACAAGCGACGGGACGGCAACTTCGGCCTGATCGCTCCGGAATGGTGATGTCGCAGGCCGCGTCGTCTCCGTTCGAAACCCGGCGGATATTCCTCGACGTGCCGTCGGGTTCCATGACGGCCGCCCTCGACGATATGGCGCGGCGCTTGAAAGAGTCGGGGGACATCAAGGACCCCGTGGATCTCGCCCGAAGGCTCGTCGAACGCGAGAAACTAGGATGCACCGGTCTCGGGAACGGCATTGCGATCCCCCATTGCAAGCTGGCGGGGCTGGAGAACGTTCTGCTGGCCGTCGGCGTCTCGAAGGAAGGCGTCGATTTCCACGCGCTCGACGGCAAGCCCGTCCGGCTGATCTTTCTCGTTCTTTCCCCGGCGGAGGCGCCCGCCGGCCATCTGCAGGCGCTCGCGAGAATCTCGCGGCTCGTCAAAACGCCCGGCATCACGGAGGGAATTCTCTCCGCCGCCAGCCCGGACCAGATCGGCCGCCTGCTCCTCGAGGCCGAGTCGAAGATGTCGGCCGTATGAGGGAGTCCCAGGCCGGCCACCTGACGACGGAAGACCTCCGGAGCGCCCCCTCGCTCGGCGTCCTCGCCCTGACGCTCGTCGCGGGAGAGGAGGGGCTCTCCCGTCCGCTCACGGGCTGGCGAATTCAACGGCCGGGGCTCGCGATCGCCGGTTTCCTGCCGTACATCAAGCCGGGCCGCATTCAGATCCTCGGACAGAGCGAGCTCGACTACATCGACACGCTCTCGGAGATCGAAAGGCGCCAGCGAATGGCGGCGATCACGGCGCTTCCGGTCGCCGGATTCGTCGTCACGAAAGGCCTGACGCCGCCGCCCGAGCTCCTCCGGGAGTGCCGCAGCCGCCAGGTCCCGCTCTTCGTCAGCGCGCTGACGACATCGGTCGTGATTCAACGCATCACCGGGATGCTCGAGGAGTCGCTCGCGCCCCAGCAGACGGTCCACGGAGTCTTCCTCGACGTTCACGGCATGGGAGTGCTCCTGGTCGGAGAGTCGGGAATCGGGAAGAGCGAGTGCGCGCTCGACCTCATCCAGCGCGGGCATCGACTGGTCGCCGACGACGCCGTCCAGATCCGGCGATTTCCTTCGGGGCAGCTCGTGGGGCGAGCCTCGAACCTGATTCGCTACCACATGGAGCTTCGCGGCATCGGCATCATCAACATCAAGCACCTGTTCGGAGTTTCGGCGGTTCGAATGTCCCAGTCGGTGGAGCTCGTCATCTCCCTCGAGCGATGGAAGCCGGGCGAGCAGTACGACCGCATCGGCCTCCTTCAGGAAACCTACGACATCCTGGGAGAGAAGCGTCCTCTCCTTCGACTTCCCGTTGCGTCGGGCCGAAACCTCGCGATCCTGATCGAGATCGCGGCTCGCAACGAGTTGCTGAAACTTCAGGGCTACGATGCGGCGCGGGAGTTCACCGAGCGCGTGGACGAGGAGATCGCGAAAAACGCGCGCTCTTTGCTCCCCCGCGGGAAAGCTTGAGCGGCGGTCCCGAGAGCTTCGTGATCGTCACCGGTCTATCCGGATCGGGAAAGAGCTACGTCGAGCGATGCTTCGAGGACATCGGCTTCTTCTGCATCGACAACCTGCCGCTCTCCCTTCTCGGCTCGCTTCTCGACGAGCTGCTCGCGGGCGAAGCGCCGAAGCAGAAAGTCTGCGTCGTGCTCGACATCCGCAATCCGGGTTTCGCTTCCCAGTTCCCCGAGGCGTATCGGCGAATCCGCGAGCGGGTTCCGGGCGCGAAGCTGATCTTCCTGGACGCTTCCGAGGAATCGCTCATCCGGAGGTTCTCGGAGACGCGCCGCCCCCATCCGATCGCGGAGGGAACGTCCCTGCTCGAAGCGCTCCGCCGGGAGCGGGAAATGCTGTCGGACCTCCGGTCGCTCGCCGATCTTCTCATCGACACGTCGTCGCTGACGGTACACGAGCTGAGGGGAGTGATCTCGCGGACTTTCGGGTCGGGCGAGAGCGGCCTCGTCGTTTCGCTCACTTCCTTCGGCTTCAAGCACGGGTCGCCGTACGACGTCGATCTCCTGTTCGACGTCCGTTTCCTGCGCGAACCCGCATTTCGTCCCCGAGCTGCGGGAGAAGACCGGCGAAGACGCGGCCGTCGCGGCCTATATCGAGAAGGATCCCGAAACGGGCCCGTTTCTCGAACGTCTGCTAGACTTCGTCGGCTATCTGCTGCCGCGCTATGAAAAAGAGAACAAGAGCTACCTCTCCATCGGTATCGGCTGCACGGGCGGCCGGCACCGATCCGTGTACGTCGCGGAACGGCTCGCCGAAGCCCTCCGGCAAAAGCAGTTTCCGGTTCGAGTGCGGCACCGCGACGCCGGGCGGGAATAGCGCGGCGGCGAAGGAATCATGATCGGAATTCTCATCCTCACGCACGGGGAGATCGCCGAGCAACTCGCGCTCGCCGCGAGGGCGATCTCTTCCGAGACCGAGAAGATCGAAGCGGTCGGCCTCGGCTGGAACGAAGACCCCGAAGCCGCGAGGCGGCGAATCGAGGCCGCGATCGCGGCTGTGAGCGGCCGCGAGGGAGTCCTCGTGCTCACCGACATGTTCGGCGGAACGCCGTCGAACATCGCGTTTCCCTTTCTCCAGGAAGGCTCGGTCGAGATCGTGACCGGAGTGAACCTTCCCATGGTTCTTCGAAGCCTCGCGACCCGGAAGAGCGACCCGCTGCCCGTCCTCGCGCGGGCCGTTCGGGAGAGGGGCCGGAAGGCGATCGAGGTCGCCTCGGACTACCTGAGCGAGAAGGTCGCCGCGGACGCGCCGGCCGAGGAAAAATGATCACGAAATCGATCGAAATCCGAAACCGCCTCGGCCTCCACGCCCGCGCCGCGGCGAAGCTCGTCCACACGTCGAGCCGATTCCGTTCGTCGGTGCGGATCCGAAAGGACGACGAGGAGGTCGACGGCAAATCGATCCTCGGAATCCTGCTTCTCGCCGCTTCGAACGGCACGACCCTTCAGGTCATCGTCGAGGGAGAAGACGAACGAGAAGCTTCGACGGCCGTCGAGGATCTCATCGCCCGAAGGTTCGACGAGGAGGAGTAGGAAATGCTCCGCGGCCAGAGCGTTTCCGCCGGCCTGGCCGTCGGGCGGGCCGCGGTGCTTCGCACCGCGCGGGGATGGGTCGCCCGAGTCCCGATCGCGGCGCACAAGGTCGAGGCCGAGTGCCGGCGACTGCGCGCCGCCGCGGAAGCCGCTTCCCGGAAGCTCGCGGCGCTCGCCGGGGACCGTTCGGCCGCGATCGGCGGCGAAGTCTCGGCGATCCTGTCCGCACACGCGCTGATCGCGCTCGATCCGGACTTTCTCAAACCGATCGAGAAGATGATTCGCCGGGAGCAGATCAACGCGGAATGGTCGCTTCGATTCCGGGCCGAAGAGCTGAAGAGCGAGTTCGGGAAGCTGAGCGACCCCGTGTTTTCCGAGCGCGGAGACGACGTCCTCGAAGTCGCGCGCGCGATCGCGGCCGAGCTCGCCGGGCCTCCCGAACGCGCGTTCCAGGCTCTCGCCGTGGACGGCGGCTCGATCCTCGTCGCGGACGAGCTCTCGCCGGCCCAGGCCGCCCGCCTCAACCCGCGGCACTTCACCGGCATCGCCCTCGAGCGCGGAGGCATCCATTCGCATGCCGCGATCATTGCCCGCTCGTTCGGGCTTCCGGCCGTCGTGGGCGTTGCGGGTTGCTCGATCTCGTCGCGAAGAGCCGCCCGATTATCGTGGACGGGGACCGGGGAACCGTCGAACCGAACCCGACGAAAGAGCAGATCCGAAGAGCATTGGAGCGCGCCCAGTCCCGCCGGCGGGAGCGGGAGAAGAAGGCCGCTCCGCGACGAGCCGCTCCCGGCACGGCCGACGGCGTTCGCGTCGCGTTTCGAGCGAATCTCGAGCTCGAGGCGGAAGCGGAGGCCCTCGAACCGAGCGGCGCGGAGGGCATCGGCCTGTTCCGCTCGGAATTCCTCGCGCTCGACGTTCCCGGGGGATCGCCCGGAGTCGAGGAGCAGCAGCGCGTGTACGAAGCCCTCGTGCGCCGGGCGAAGCCCCACCCGGTCGTCGTTCGAACCTACGACCTCGGGGGGGAGAAGGAATTCGGAGCGCCCGCGACGGGCCCGCTCGGGCTGCGCGGCATCCGCTACAGCCTCGCGAATCCCGGCATGTTCCGCGACCAGTTGCGGGCCCTCCTCCGCGCCTCGCGGCACGGCGACCTGCGGATCCTCCTGCCGATGGTCTCGGACGTCGGCGAAGTGCGCGAAGCGCGGCGGCACCTTGCGGAGGTCGCGAGGGAAGAAGGCGTCGAGCGGATGCCCCCGGTCGGGGCGATGGTCGAGATTCCCTCGGCCGCGCTGACCGCCCCCGCGCCTGGCGAGCGAATGCGATTTCTTCTCGATCGGGACGAACGACCTCGCCCAGTACACGCTCGCGGCGGACCGGAGCGACCCCGGCGTGTCCGCGTACTACCGGCCCGCGTCGCCGGCCGTCCTGCGGATGATAAAATGGGTCGTGGATGCGGGCGAACGATCGAATCGACCGGTTTCCGTTTGCGGCGAGCTCGCCGGCGATCCCCTCGGCGCGGCCCTCCTCGTCGGGCTCGGAGTGAGAGATCTCTCGATGTCGCCGGTGCTGATCCCGCGAGTGCAGGAGGTCCTCTCCCTCCTCGATTCGGGCCGGCTCGTCGACGCTGCGGAGAAGGCGCTCGACTGCAAGACCTCGGACGAAGTTATCGACGTTCTCAACCGCCTGAAGAGGAAAATCGACGCCTGATGCGAAGAGTCGAGAAGCCGTGGGGGCACGAGATCATCTATGCCGGAGAACGATCGGTACGCGGGAAAGATCCTGTTCGTGAAGGCCGGGGAGCGTCTTTCTCTCCAGTACCACGAGAAGAAAGACGAGACGATCCTCGTGCTCAGCGGCGATCTCGACCTCCAGATCGAGGAGAGAAGGGGAGCTCGTTCTTCGCCGGCTCAAGGCCGGCGACTCCTGTCACATTCCTCCCCGCGCCCGCCACCGGATGATCGGCAGGACGGACTGTCAGATCGCCGAGGCCTCGAGCCCGGAGTTGAACGACGTGGTTCGTCTCGAAGACAACTACGGCAGAATCGGGGCGTCCAAAACGGAAGTAAAGTCTTCTTTATGAAGAGTTTAAAGTATATTTTCCTCGTGCTTCTTTGCTCTCTCGCGGCGGCGCCCGGTCGTTCCGAAGTGCCCGTTTCGTCCAGTGAAAAGACTCCCGAGACTCGCACCGAGAAACCGGCGCGACGATTGAAAGGGGAGTTCAAGGGCCACCCGATCGCGACGCCGCCCGAAACGGAAAGCGAGCAAAAGCCGGAGCCGCCGAAGACGGCGGCGAAGAAGGCATCCGCCGACAAGAAGGCCGCCGGTAAATCGAAGGAAGGGGGATCCGAGAAGCCGCTCGTTCTGGACAACGCGATGGTCGCGGGCGACTCCCGACACGCCGGCGGAAAGGGGGAAGCTCCCCGGCCGGCTTCGGACTCTTCGGGGGCACCGCCTCCCGCTCCCGTGACGGCCGCTGCGCCCGTCGATCTCAATGGAAACGGCGAGGCGTACTGGCGGGCCAGGGCCGCGCAGCTTCGCGAGGCTCTCGCCCGGGCCCGTCAAACCCTCGAGACGGCCGAGCTCGAAGAGAAGCGCGAAGAGAATGATTTTTACGCCTGGGACGACGGGCAGTACCGCGACAACGTCATCAAGCCCGCCTGGGACCGCAGCAAGGAAGAAACGGCGCGCGCGCGGGAAGCGCTCGCGGCCGCCCAGAAATCCCTGGACGACCTCGAAGACGACGCTCGGAAGGCGGGAGCCTACCCCGGCTGGATCCGAGAATGACTTCCCCGAGCCGGAAATTTCACGTCGAGACGTGGGGCTGCCAGATGAACGTCCTCGACAGCCAGCGGATGGCCGGGCTTCTCGAAGCCCGGGGCTACGAGGCTGTGCAGGACTCTCGGGACTGCGACGTCCTTCTCCTGAACACGTGCGACGTGAGGGAGAAGGCGGAATGGAAGGTTTACTCGGAGCTCGGCCGACTCGGGGACTGGAAACGCGAACGTCCCGGCCGCGTCATCGGAGTCACCGGGTGCGTCGCGCAGCGCGTCGGCGAACGCATCCTCGACCGGCTCCCGTTCGTCGATTTCGTGCTCGGCCCGGGCAACGTCGAAAGGCTCCCGGAAGCCGTCGAGGCGGCGGGGGAGGGGAACCGCGCGGCCCTTCTGGAGCTCCCGTCCGATTCCCCCGCGTATCAGTTCGAGACGATCTCGCGGGCTCCGGGTTCCCAGGCCTACATCACGGTCATCGAAGGGTGCGATCAGTTCTGCACGTTCTGCGTCGTCCCGTTCACGCGAGGCCGGGAGCGCAGCCGGCGGGCGAGCGAGATCGAGCTCGAAGCACTCGACCTCGCGTCGCGGGGATACGGCGAGGTCACGCTCCTCGGCCAGACCGTCAACGCCTACCGCTGCCCGGAATCCGGCCTGTCCCTCGCCGGTCTCCTCGAACGGCTCGCGCGAACTGACGGGCTTCGGAGCATTCGTTTTCTCACGTCGCACCCTTCGTTCGTCACGCCGGAGTTCGGCGAGTTGCTCGCGAGGGAGCCCCGAATCGGCCGATTCTTCCACCTTCCCGCCGCAATCCGGTTCGGACAGGGTCCTGAACAGGATGAAAAGGCGCTATACGGCGAAGCGATATCTCGAAATCGTCGACCAGGTCCGCGGCCAGGCTCCGGACGTCGCCTTCTCGTCGGACTTCATCGTCGGTTTCCCGGGAGAAAACGAAGAGGACTTCCAGGACACGTTGAAGCTGATCGAAACCGTCCGCTTCGCGAGCCTCTTCGCCTTCGTCTATTCCCCGCGGCCGGGAACCGCTTCCGCGCGATGGGGGGCCGACTCGGAAGTGCCGCTGGAAACCGCGAAGGACCGTCTCGCCCGTCTCCTCGAGTTGCAGCGCGGATTCAGAGGCAGCAGAACCGAAGCCTCGAAGGCTCCGTATTGAACGTCCTCGTCGAAGGGGAGGGGCGGGGGGGGCTCTGGAAGGGCCGAACCTCGTGCAACCGCATCGTCCACTTTCCGCGGCCCTCCTCGTCCGCGCTCACGCCCGGCGACTTCGTCGACGTGCGGGTCGAAGAAGGTCTCGAAAACTCGCTGAGGGGATCCCTCGCCGCCGCTGTCTGATCGTTCCCGAGGAAGGAGACCGACATGAAAAAAATGGAGATCAAGGGGCTGTTGCTCGATCCGATCTCCAATACCCCCGTCGTCGTCCTGAAAGACCCGGAAGAGAAGTTCTTCCTTCCGATCTGGATCGGCGTCTTCGAGGCAAACGCGATCGCGCTCAAGATCGAGAACGTCGAAACCGCCCGGCCGCTGACCCATGACCTCGTGTTCCACCTCCTCGAGGACCTCCAGACGCGCATCGAAAAGGTCGTCATCAACGACCTTCGCGACAACACGTTCTACGCGAGAATCTTTCTGTCGCATCGGGGCGAGGCGGTCGAGGTCGACAGCCGGCCCTCGGACGCGCTCGCGCTCGCTCTCCGGTTCGACGCCGGAATTTTTGTCGAGGAAGAGGTGCTGGAGAAGAGCCGGAAGATCGAAATCGAAGACCCGCGCAACCCGGAACGGCTCAAGAAGTGGCTGGAAGACCTGGATCCCGAGGAGCTCGGCAAGTACAAGATGTGACTCGTTGACAGCGGGGGAGGGCGAGTCTATAGTCCCGGACGGCCCTCATGATCATCACAATCGCCAATCAAAAAGGCGGAGTCGGCAAGACCACGACGGCGATCAACCTGGCCGCGGCGCTCGCCCAGAAAGGCCTCTCCACGCTTCTCGTCGACCTCGATCCCCAGGCGAACAGCACGATCACGTTCGTCGACCGGCGAGATGTCGAGAAGTCGATGTTCGACGTCTCTGTCGGAGCCGGAAGTGGGATTCTCCCAGGTCGTCAAACCGACGTCTCTCCCGAAGTTGTTCATCGCTCCCGCCCGGATCTCGCTCGCGAAAATCGAGAGCAAGCTCGCCGGAGAATTCGACGGCCACTTCCGGCTGAAGGACAAAATCGCGGGCGCGCGGAAGCGAGTTCGACGCGATCGTGATCGACACGCCGCCGACTCTCGGAATGATCACGGTCAACGCGATGGTCGCGTCGAGCCATATCCTGATTCCGATTCAATCTTCTTTCTTCTCCCTCGAGGGGACCGACGACCTCCTGGAGACGATCGAAAGGATCAAGGCGAGGCCGAACCCCAGCCTTCGAGTCCTCGGCGTCCTGATCACGCTCCACGACAAGAGGACCGTGATCGCGAAAGACGTTCAGGACCAGATCGGCCGGGTATTCGGGGACAAGCTGTTCAAGACCGTCATCACGAAGAGCGTTCGCCTCGAGGAGAGCCCCGCTCACCGCGAATCGATCTTCACGTTCGCGCCGCGGTCTTCGGGAGCCCTCGAGTATTACTCGCTGTCGGAGGAGGTACTCGCCCGTGTCTAAACGTGGGTTGCCGAACCAGTCGAAAATGCGCCACGACGCGCACTTCGTCGACGCGCTCTCGGAGAGTTTCAGCGGGGCAATCGGCAAGCATCTCCCGGTCAGCGCGATCGAAACGAATCCGGGTCAGCCGCGCCAGAACGTCGGCGACCTGACCGAATTGAAGGCGTCGATCGAGAGCAAGGGAATCCTCGAGCCAATCCTCGTCCGACCGATCGCTTCGGGCAAATACCAGATCATTTCGGGGGAGCGCCGGTTCCGCGCGGCAATCGAGGCCGGCCTCACCGAGGTGCCGTGCATCGAATTCGACGTCGAGGAAAACGAAGTCCTCGAAATCGCGATGATCGAGAATCTGCACCGCAAGGACCTGACGCCGTTCGAAGAGGCGGAAGGCTTCAATTCCCTGATCGAGCGGTTCGAGTACACGCACCAGCGAGTCGCCGAAACGGTCGGCAAGTCGCGCGTCGGAATCACGGAGTCGCTCTCGCTCCTGCGAATTCCCGGAGGACCTTCGAGAGGAATGTCGGCGCGCCGACATTGCGAAGAGCGCGCTCCTGGAGATCGCCCGCGCCTCGTCGCGGCAAACGATGGAGGAGCTGATTCTGGCCCTTCGATCCGGCGCGACTCGGGACACTCTGCGCCGGAAGAAGGAGGAATCTTCGTCCGACGAAAAGAAGCAGCGGCCCCGGCCATTCCAGTTCCGTTACGCACCAAAGAATTCCCCCTTTCGCCTGAACCTGGCCTTCAACGAAGAGCAGGATCGCGAAAGAGGAGGTTGTGGAGGCGCTCGAGAAGATCCTCGCCGAATTGAAGTCGGGAAGCCTCGATCTCAAGAAGCGGTAGCGGTAGAACGGGGCCGGCGAGGCGGAACGTCCTGGCTGCGGATCCTCTGATTTCATTATTTAACATAATATACATTATCAGACATTGAGAATACTGGCCGAATATCGCTATTTCCGCCCTGGCGACACTAGACTCGCGTTCGAGGAACAACCCTTGCGCCTGATCTCGAAAAACGTCCTCCGCGAGATCGTTCCTCCCACCCTTCTCGGCCTCGCGGCCTATACCTTTCTGCTGCTGCTCCGATCGCTCCTTCAGCTCTCCGAGCTTGTCGTGCGCCGCGGGCTTCCGATCGGGACGATCCTCCAGCTGCTCCTTCTGACGATGCCGCAGATCCTCGTCCTGACCATCCCGATGGCGTTCCTGTTCGGAATCCTGATCGGAGTCGGAAGGATGTCGGGCGATTCCGAGGTGATCGCGCTGCGGGCCTCGGGCGTCTCCCGCTGGGCCCTGTTTCGGCCGATCGCGGCGTTTTCAGTCGCGCTCGCTGCCCTCGTCTCGTTTCTCAGCGTCTGGGGATATCCGGCGGCGAACGACCGGCTCGACAGGCTGCAGAACAAGCTGTTCGCATCCGCCGCCCTGGACATGGTGAGGCCGCGTGTCTTCGCCTCGCCACGAACCGACTGGGACTGGGTTCTCTTCACGGACCGGGACGCTCCCGGTGGATCCGGATGGAGCGGCGTTTTCCTCGACGACCGTTCGGACCCGACCCAGGAGCGCGTCATCCTCGCCCGCGAGGGGTCGCTTTCGTATGGACGGCGATCGCCTCTGGCTCGACCTGAAGGACGCCGTCCAGCACCTGACCCGGCGCGACGACCCGCGCGGCTACAGCCAGAGCCGCAACGAGCTGCTGAGCCTCCTCATCCACGAGGCTCCGCGGGGCCGCGAAGGCGCCTCCACGACGTCGGAAAAGGGCCTGCGGCTGCAAACGCTTCCGGAGCTGCTTCGCACGGCGAGGCGCGACCGCGGACTGTTTCCGGAGCGCTACCGGCTCGCCCGTGTGGAGATCCACAAGAAGTTCGCGATTCCGGTCGCCTGCGTCGTCTTCGCGCTCGTCGGAGTGCCTCTCGGCATCACGAACCGCCGGGGCGGAAAAGGGAGCGGATTCGCCCTTTCCATCGGAATCATCCTCGGCTACTACCTGCTCTTCAATACGGGCGAGAACTGGGCGGAAGACGGGCGCATCTCCCCCGCTCTTTCGATGTGGCTGCCGAACCTTCTCCTCGCGCTTCTGGGCCTCGCGCTCTTCTTCCGGAAGGAGCAGGAGAAGAGGGGCCTTCGCGAACGTCTGACCGTCTGGCTCAAGCGGTTCTCGAGGGCACAACGCGCCCCGGCGCGAGCCGAATCGCGCCCGTCCGTCCTCTCCGGCCTCGGCCGATTCCCGACGCGGATCGACCGCTACGTGCTGGCGCCGTTCCTCGCGGCGCTCGCCGCGATCTACGCGACGGTCGCCTTCCTCTACGTGATCGTCGACTACTCGGACCACGCGGAGGACATTTTGAAGAGGCACATCCCGGCCGCGGTCGTCCATTCGTACTACCGCGCGCTGCTCCTGCCGATCGCGGTCCAGATCCTCCCCTTCTGCGTTCTCCTCGCGGCGCTCGTCGCGCTCGGCTCGCTCTCCCGGCACAACGAGGACACGGCATTCCGGGCGAGCGGCGTGCCCCTTCTTCGGCTCGGGATTCCGATTCTCTTCTTCTCGCTCGCCGCCGGCGGCGCCGCCTACGTGTGCGGCGAGTATTTCCTGCCCTCCGCGAATCAACGAATGCACAGGGAGCTCGACCGCATCAAGGGCCGGGCGGAGCGTCCGCCCGCGGCCCAGACGGGCGGCGTCTGGGTGCTCGGAGGCGACGGCTACCGGATCTGGAATTTCGACGGCTACGACCCCCGCGCCCGGCGGCTCCTGCAGCCATCGGTCTTCGAATTCGACCGGGATTATCAGATGACGCGGCGGGTGAGCGGACGATCGGCCCGATGGAACGGATCCGGCTGGGTGTTCGAGTCCGGCTGGGTGCGCACCTTCCGGGGACCCGTCGAGAGCCTGTTCCGGGAATTCGGGGAATCCGCCCTCGTCGCGGGCGACCCGCCGCGTCTCTTTTCTTCTCTGCGGCAGCGGCCCGACGAAATGCGATATCGGGCGCTGGCCCGTTACGTCGCGCGCCTCGAAAAGACCGGCTACCCCGTCGCGGCGCTGGCCACGGCGCTCGCCGGAAAGCCCGCATCCGCCGCCCAGTCGATCGTCCTCGCGCTGCTCGCGATTCCGTTCGCCTTCACGATCGGAAAACGCGGGGCGCTCACGGGAGTCGGGCTCGGGCTCGCCTGCGGAATGCTCTTTCTCGTCCTCGGGGCGTTCTTCACGAAGCTCGGAGAAGTGGGCTCGTTGCCGCCCGGACTCGCGGCCTGGTCCCCGAATCTGATCTTTTTGCTGTTCGCCGGCTACCGGCTCACGCGGCTCCGGACCTGAGCGAGCAGCCGGCTAGGTTCCCTCCTCCCAGGAGTTCATGTACTTGACCTGCTCCGGGGTCGGAGTGTCGATCGTGATTCCCATGGACGCGAGCTTCAAACGCGCGATCTCGCGGTCGATCGCCTCGGGCACGACGTGCACCCGCTTCTCGAGGGTTTTGTGGTTCTGGACCATGTACTCGGCGGCGAGCGCCTGGTTCGCGAACGACATGTCCATCACCGACGCGGGGTGCCCTTCCGCCGCGGAGAGATTGATGAGCCGGCCGTCCGCGAGGAGATAGACCCGGCGGCCGTCGGCGAGCCGGAACTCCTCCACGAAATCGCGGATCAACCTTCGGGCGGAAGCGAGCTTTTCCAGCGCCGGGATGTCGAGCTCGACGTTGAAGTGCCCCGAATTGCAGACGACGGCGCCGTCCTTCATCCGGGCGAAATGCTCGCCGGCGATGACGCCCTTGTTGCCGGTCACGGTGATGAACACGTCGCCGATTCTCGCGGCCTCTTCCATCGTCATCACGCGGAAACCGTCGAGCGCCGCCTCGATCGCGCGCGTCGGGTCGATTTCGGTCACGATCACGTGACCGCCGAGCCCGCGAGCCCGCATCGAGACTCCCTTGCCGCACCAGCCGTATCCGGCGACGACGACGTTCAACCCGGCAATCAGGAGGTTCGTCGCGCGGATGACGCCGTCGAGCGTCGACTGCCCCGTGCCGTACCGGTTGTCGAAGAAGTGCTTCGTCTGCGCCTCGTTGACTGCGACGACCGGGAATCGGAGCACGCCGGCCTTCTCCATCGCCTTGAGCCGGATGACGCCGGTCGTCGTCTCCTCCGTGCCGCCGACGATTCCGTCGATGAGGCTTCGACGGTCCGCCGGGGAGAGCGACGCCGCCCATTGCCGGACGACCGGATCGACTTCCGCATCCTTGCCGAGGGCGAGAAAGAGAAGCGAGGAGACGAGGTCGGCCCCGTCGTCCATCGTGATGTTCGGCCGGTGCGCGAGGGCGGCGCGGATGTGGTCGTAGTAGGTCGCGTGGTCCTCGCCCTTGATCGCGAAAACCGAGACGCCGTAGTCCTCGACGAGCGAGGCGGCCACCTCGTCCTGCGTCGAAAGGGGGTTCGAGCCGCAGAGGACGAGGTCGGCGCCGCCGGCGGTGAGCGTCCGGGCGAGATTGGCCGTCTCGCTCGTGACGTGAAGGCAGGCGGAGAGGCGAACGCCCCGCAGCGGCTTTTCCTTTTCGAAACGGCTGCGGATCTGCGCGAGGACGGGCATCGACTTGTCGGCCCACTCGATCTTGAGCTTTCCTTTCGGCGCGAGCGTCGCGTCCTTGACGTGCGATGAGAGCTGTACGGGCATTCCTTCTTCCTTTCGTGTCAGATTTCCAGGATGTTCATTTCTGTGGGCCTCTCGGAGAGTCCGAGCGCGGTGGATTCCGTCACCGCGTAATCGTCCTCGATGCGCACCCCGAACTCCCCGGGCAGGTAGATTCCGGGCTCCACCGTCTCCACGTTTCCCGGGACGAGCGGCGCCGAATTTCCGGAAACGAGGTACGGCGACTCGTGGCCGTCCATGCCGAGACCGTGCCCGAGGCGATGAGTGAAGAACTTCCCGAAACCGGCGTCGTCGATCACCTTTTCGAGCCGCCGCGTCGACCTGCTCGCCGGTCGCGCCCGCTCGCAGCGCCTGGATTCCCGCCCGCTGGGCCCTGTCGACCGTCCGATAAACGAGACGGACGCGTTCGGAGGGCTTGCCGAAACACACGGTGCGCGTCACGTCGGAGTTGTATCCGTTCACGTTGCAGCCGGTGTCGATCAGGACGACGTCGCCCGGCCGGAGCTTCCGGCCGCCGGGCCCGCCGTGCGGCAGCGCGCTCGAAGGACCGAACTGGACGAGTCCTCCCGAGGGGGTGCCCAGTCGCTCGAATTCCTGCTCGAGGACGCGCTCCCCTTCCTGCTCCGTCATTCCCGGCCGCAGGCGTTTCCACGTGGCCTCGATCGCCCGGACGGTCCGGGCGGCGGCCGCCCGGATGAATTCCTGCTCCGCCGGCGACTTCACGGACCGCATCGCGTCGAAAATCCGCGAAGCGTCGCGCAATTCCGCCTCCGCGGCCTTTCCGAGAGCCTCGGCCGTATGGAACGCGGTCGACCCCTCGATTCCGACGCGGCGGTTCTTGCCGAGGATCCGGGCGCAGAGGCCGACGGGGTCTTCCGCCTCCTGCCAGGAGTGCGTCTCTTCGAAGACGCCCCGGCCCTCCGACCGCGGCACTTCGAAGAAGGGGGTGACCAGCGCGGCCGGGCCGTCGGCCGGCAGGATCAGCGCCGTCAGCCTCTCGCTCCGGCCGATCGTCAGGTTCGCCGCGTACAGCAGGTTCGTCGAGGGCGTGACGAACAGGGCGTCGAGCTTCTCGCTCTTCATCGCCGTGCGCAGGAGCTCCTGGCGCTTCCGAAAGACGTCATTCGGAAGCGGTGGCGGAAGCGCGGGAAGGGCGGATGCCGGCGAGGCCTCGAGACGCACGGCCGCCGCGGCCGCGGCGAGGGCGGAGCCCGCCAGCAGGGACCGTCGGGAGAGTTTTCTCTGTTCGGACATTCCCCCAAGATTATCCGAAGTCACTCCTCCGCGCGACCCGCCGCCGGCCGGTTCGAGGACTTCGGCGCGAGGTCGCGAAGGAGAGCGAGGGCCGCCTCGGCCGGGAGGGCCCGTCCGAAGAGGAATCCCTGCATCTCCCCGCAGTTCTTTTTCAGCAGCACGTCGCGCTGCGCGAGGGTTTCGACGCCCTCCGCGAGGACACGAAGCCGCAGCGCGCGGGCCATGTGGACGATCGCGCCCACGATCGCCTCGTCCACCGCGCTTCCCGGGATGTCGCGGACGAAAGACTGGTCGATCTTCAGGGTCTGGACAGGGAGGTGCTTGACGTAGCTCAGGGAGGAATGGCCGGTACCGAAGTCGTCGATCGCGACGCGCACCCCGAGGCCGCGCAGGGCGTAGAAGAGCGTCCGGGTCTGTTCCACGTTCTGCATCGCGGCGCTCTCGGTGACCTCAATTTCGAGCGAGCGGGCCGGAAGCCTCGAATCCGAGAGCGCCCGGGTAACGACGTCGATCATCCCCCCGGCCTGGATCTGGCGGGGCGAGACATTCACGGCGACAGAAACCGCCGGGAATCCGGCGTCGTGCCAGACGCGGGCTTCGCGGCAGGCGCGGTCCAGGACGCGCGCTCCGATCCCGACGATGAGGTCGGATTCCTCGGCGACCGAGATGAACGAACCGGGAAGGACCGTCCGGCCATCGGGGTGATTCCACCGCACGAGCGCCTCGAAGCCGGTAATCTCTCCGGTCTCGACCCGGATCTGGGGCTGGTAGTGAACGTCGAACTCGTCGCGCCGAAGCGCCTCCCTCAACTCTGATTCCAGAAGCAGGCGCTGCGTGGCAAGGGCGTGGATCGATCGCGTGTAGATCTGGCAATTGTTGCGTCCGGCCTCCTTCGCCCGGTTCATCGCCGCGTCGGCATTGCGAACGAGCGTCTCCTGGTCGTCTCCATCGCCGGGAAAGAGGCTGATGCCCACGCTCGCGCTCACTTCGATCTGGAGGTTCGCTATCCGGAAGGGCTCCGCGATCGCCTCGAGGACTTTCCGGCCGACCTTGATCGCATCTTCGCCGGTCGCGGTCTCGAGGAGAAGCAGGGTGAATTCGTCGCCGCCGAGCCGGGCGACCGTGTCGATCTTTCGAACGGTGTCGGCGAGACGCGTCGCGACGGCCTGGAGGAGCCGATCCCCGACGTCGTGCCCGTGGTTGTCGTTGACGAGCTTGAAGTGATCGAGGTCGAAAAACAGCACGGCGAGGCCGCGATGCGTCCGCCGGGCCTGTTCCACGGCGAGCTCGAGACGGTCGCGGAACAATTTTCGGGTCGGCAGGCCGGTCAGGCTGTCGTGGTAGAGCTGGTGGTCGATCGCGCGTTGCGACGCCGCGAATTCGGAAATCTCGACGAGCGCCCCCTCGAGAAACGGGGCGTCCTTTTTTTGCGACAGGGAAAAATTGCCGAGGATCACAGTCGGAGTTCCGTCCCGGCGGACTGCGTCGGCGCGGAAATTCGAGGCCGGGCTCTTCTTCCGGAGAGACTCCAGGATGCGCTCGCGGTCGGATTCGGCGAGAAACCGGCCCGCTGCCGGCGCGGCCAGCGCTTCGCGGGCGGATGAATAGCCGAAGATCCGCGCGAACGCCTCGTTGCAGTCGGTCAGGCGGCCATCGGCGTCGCTTCGGAAGACCGCGGCGAGATTTTCGTCGAACAGCAGCGCGTAGCGGCCGTTCGAGCGGTCATCTCGCTCGCCGGACTGTCCCGCTTTCGGGGCTTCGTCGGAAGGGCCTTTCCCGTCGATGTCGGGAGACTATATGAAAATCAGTCGAGGTCGATGTCGCGGATCGGTTTCGAGGTGTCGCCCTGGGCCTTCTTGAAGAGCTCGTCGAACTTCCTGTCGAGGACTTCCTTTTTGCTCTTCTCGGACTCCATGGCGACCTTGAATTTCGCGTCCCTCTCCTGGTCGTGGGTCTTGAGATGCCCCATCGCGGCCTCGAGGTTCTCGAACGTCTTCGGATCGGCCGGTTTCGTCGAATCGATGACCGCCTTCAGGTCGGTGTCGATCTTCAGGCGCGACTGGCACTGCGGACAGAGGGTTTCGAATTCCGCCACGAAGCGATTCTACTCCCGCGGCGCGGATGCCACGGTATCGCCATTTCCGACTCGCGACGCTAGCCCTTTCCCTTGAGCCTGCGCAGCGACCGCCTCTCCCGTGAATCGGGACGGCCCGAGTGGACCGGACGCGAGAGCCGCTCGAAGCGCCGGGCCTCGACCTCCTCCGGGGAGGGCGCGGGAGTCAGATCTTCGTAGAGCGACCGGGCTTTCGCCCTCGGGAGGGAGGATTCGCACGTCCCGACGACCCGGAGGATCCTCTTCCGGCCGGCCTCCAGCGTGACCGTCAGCAGGTCGCCCGGCCGAACGAGCTTGTGGGGCTTGCCGCGCGTCCCGCCGACGTCGACTTTGCCGCCGTCGCACGCCTTCGCGGCGGCCGACCGCGTCTTGAAGACGCACGCGACGTCGAGCCACGTGTCGAGGCGCTGCGGTTCTTTCCCCGGCTCCAAACCGGCTCGATCATAGAATAAGCGCCGTGAATCTTCGCATCCCCCCGCTGCGGTTTCGCACGAAGCTCGCGCTCGCGATGCTCCTCCTGTTCGTCCTGACCCTGGCCGTTCTGTTCGCGGTCGACACCTTCAACGAGCGGCGATCGATCGAAGAGTTCGAGAACACCATGGACGCGGTGACGAAGGCGATCGAAGTCGCCTCCGACCAGGCGCAGATTTCGACGACGGGAGAGATTGATACCGAGGTCCTGCAGGATTACGCGGAGAAGCTCCGGCTCCGGGGAGTCCGCGAAATCCAGATCCTGAACCCGGAGCGGACCGTTATCGCGAGCTCCCGGAGCGCCGAAAAGCGCGCCCGCGCGCGGCGCCGCCCCGAAGACATCTCCATCAAGGGGACGATCGGGGCGGAATCGGATTCGAGCGCGCCGAAGCGAGAGTACAAGTTGATCATGCCGATCATTTCCCAGAATCAGAAAGTCGGCTATGTCACGGTCGAACTTCTCCTCGACGATTACGAGTCGATCATCAAGCAGAATTTCGAGCGCCGGGCGATCGCCGTTTCCGCCATGTTCGGGGTCGGCATCGTGTTTCTGCTTCTCCTGACGCGGAACTTCACACAGCCGATCGGTCAGCTTTCCAGGGCGGCCGAACGCGTCGCGGGCGGGAACCTCGACGCCGAGATCGCCTCCACGCGGAACGACGACCTCGGCGCGCTCGTCGCCACCTGGAACGAAATGGTCGCGCGTCTCAAGGAGCAGCGGGCGTTGGAGTCCCGCCTCGCGGCCGCCGAGCGCCGCGCGTCGCTCGGCCACCTCGCCTCGGGAATCGCGCACGAGATTCGAAACCCGCTCAACACGATCGCGCTCGCGGTCGATTACCTTCGCCGGCGGTTTCTTCCCTCGGAGGCGAAAGACCGCCGGGAGTTCGAGGAGACGGCCGGGAGCCTTCGAGAGGAAATCGCCCGTCTGAACTCTCTGATTTCGAACTTTCTCACGTATGGAAAGCCGATGCGGCTGAACCCCGCGGCGTTTGGGATCGCGGACCTCGCTCGTTCGGTCGCGAAGGAGCTCCGGCCCGAGGCGGACCGCCGCGACATCCGCATCGAGGTGAGCGGCGAAGGAGCGGAAATCGTCGCGGACCGGGATCTCCTGAAAGCGGCGTTTCTCAACGTCGCGCTGAACGCGGTCCAGATGATGCCGGCCGGCGGAACGCTGCGGATCGAGATTCTCGGCGGCGAGGAGGTCCGGGTGAGGTTCGACGACACGGGTCCCGGCATCGACCCGGCCCACCTCGCGAAGATTTTCGAGCCGTACTTCTCGACGCGCGACGCCGGCGTCGGGCTCGGCCTCGCGATGACGAGGAAGATCGTGCACGATCACGGCGGGGACCTGACCGCTTCGAACCTTCCGGCCGGCGGGAGCCGCTTCGAGTTCGTGCTCCCCCGCGCGAACGTGGCCCAGGCCGTGTCCGCGTGAAGACCGCGAAAGGAACCGTTCTCCTCGTCGAGGACGAAAAATCGGCGCTCGACCTCCTGCGAAAGATCCTCGACGCGGAGGGATTCACGGTCATCACCGCCGAGAACGGGCGGGTCGCTCTGGACCGGCTCGAGGAAACGATCGTCGATGTCGTCGTCACCGACCTGCTGATGCCGGTCATGACGGGGACCGATCTTCTCGCCCACCTCCAGGCACTCACAGACCCGCCGCCCGTCATCGTCGTGACCGCCCACGGCTCCAAGGAGGCGGGGCGCGAGCTCGTGAACCGCATGGGGGCCTTCGACTACCTCTCCAAGCCCTTTCAACCGGACGACCTCATCCTCAAGATCGAGCGCGCGGTCGAGATGCGCGCCATGCGCGAAGCCAACCGCGTCCTTTCGGGCCAGCTCAAGGGCCATGTTTCGCTCGACTCCCTCGTCGGCGAGTCGGAGGCGATGCAAAACGTGTTCAAGCTCGTGCTGAAGATCGCCCGCTCGTCCACGACCGTCCTCATTCGCGGCGAGTCGGGTACCGGCAAGGAGCTGATCGCTCGGGCGATTCACCACCGGAGCCGGCGCGCGGAGAGCAACTTCTTCGACATCAACTGCGCCGCGATTCCCGAGACGCTCCTGGAATCCGAGCTCTTCGGCTACGAGCGCGGCGCCTTCACCGGCGCGGACCGCCGGAAGATCGGTCTCTTCGAGGCGGCCTCGGGATCGACGCTGTTCCTCGACGAAATCGGGGACCTCTCGCTTCCGCTTCAGGGAAAGATTCTTCGCGCCCTGCAGGAGAAGGAGATCCGGCGGCTCGGCGGAAACGAATCGATACCCGTGGACGTCCGCGTTCTCGCCGCGACGAACCGCGACCTCGAGGAAATGATGAAGGCGGGCACCTTCCGCGAGGACCTCTATTACCGGCTGAACATCCTCCCGATCGTGCTGCCTCCCCTGCGGGATCGCCGGGAGGAAATCCCGATCATCGCCGAAAGGTTCGTGCGTCGGGTCGCCGCGGAGCACGGGAAACCGATCTCCGGAATCGACCCGGAGGCCCTTCGAATTCTCCTGCGATACGACTGGCCGGGCAACGTCCGGGAGCTCGAATCGATCCTCGAGCGGGCGGTGCTGCTCACCGACAACGATTCGATCCGGCCCGACGACCTTCCGCCCCAGCTGGTACAGGCCCGAACGCCCGCCGAGGTGATCGGAGTCGAGATCCCGCCGGAAGGGATCGACATCGAGCAGGTGGAGCGATCCCTGTTGCTGCAGGCCATGCAGAAGTCCGACTGGGTCATCGCGCGGGCGGCGAAGCTCCTTCGCCTGACCTATCGCACGATGCAATACCGGCTCGAAAAGTTCGGGATCCGGAAGCCCGAATGACCGATTTGGGAGATCCGGTATCCCAAATGGGAGATCCGCCGGACGAAAACCCCGCTTTTCGGGTTCTTCGCTCTGGCACTGGGTTCGCAACAGGGCGCCGTATGGGAGCGTTGCGCCCGGCGGGTCCCCTTCTCGCCGCGATCGTCGTCGGGGCGATCGCGGCCGGATTTGCTCCTGGAGCCGCGCCCAGAACCTCTCCGGCCGCCCCCGTTTCCGCTTCTTCGTCCGCCTCGCCGGCTCCGCGCCGTCCTCGAATCCACAGCTTCGTGGGCGAGGTCGTCGAAGTTCAGGCGGCGGTTCGAAAACTGGTCGTTCGCGAGACTCTCCGCGACGGATCACCGAAGACGACGACCTTCTCGACGACCGCGAAGACGGCCGTGGTCCGGGGCGCGGATACGGCGACCCTCGCCGACGTTCGCGCGAACGACCACGTCACGATCAAGTATCGGGAAGATTCCGCGAAGAACAAGGAAGCGGTCGCGATCCGGATCACGCCCTCCGCGGCGCCGAAACAACCCCCGAAGTAACCTCCCTAGGTAATCTCGGTCGTCGGCCCTTCGACCCGGATCTTCCAGGAGTCGTGGTAGTCAGGGCTTTCCACGGCCAGCGCTTCTGCCGTCGCCCGGAGGGGCGAGAACGTGTCGATCATCACGGCGAGCTCCTTCGTCGCTTTTGCCCCGATCGAAGCCTCGTACGCGCCGGGGTGGGGCCCGTGGGGAACTCCCGCCGGATGAAACGAGATCGCTCCGGGGCCGACTCCGCGGCGACTCGTGAAATTGCCGTCCACGTAGAAGATGACTTCGTCGCAATCCACGGAAGAATGCGGGTAAGGGCACGGGATCGCATTGGGATGAGTATCGGTGACCCTCGGAACGAACGAGCAGATGACCGCCCCGCCCGACGCGAACGTGATGTGGATCGTCGGAGGCAGATGGATCAGTCCCGTCTTCGGCTGGAATTTCGAGATGGGGAACGCCACGGGATAGACGTATCCGTCCCAGCCGACGACGTCGAGGGGCGAGCCGGCGAGAACGCGCCGCGTCCAGGCGTCGTCTTTTTTCGCGAAGATCTCCCGGGGGGCCGAGTCGGAATCGGCGATTTCGGGCAGAGTCGGGCGGACGAAATCGCGATGGGTGTACGCGGCGTCCATCTTGAGTTGCCCGGCGTCGTTGCGGAACTGGGCGGGGACGTGGAACCCTCGCCGGCACTCGATTCCGAAGAGACGGTTCGCGGGCCCGTCGAACGAGAGACGGTGGATGCAACCCTTCGGAATGACGAGATAGTCGTGCGTCCGAAAGGGCACGGTCCCGAACGGCGACTCGATGCGCCCCGAGCCCGCCTCGACGAAGTAAACATCGTCCCCGTCGCCGTTCACGAAAAACGCGGGATCCGACTCGCCCGGCTTCGAGACCGAAATCACGATGTCGGCGTTGAAAAGGAGCGGGGTCCGCGCGTCGATCAGGCCGCCCCCGTCGGCCACCCGGTCCGAGTCGAAGAGTCTCCGGCGAAGCGGCGCGGGGCCGGCCGCGTCGGCCGGCCGGAGACGGAACCCGCGTTCGGTGGATTCCGTCGACAATTCCTGGGTCGGCGGGCGCCGGTGATAGAGGATCGAGTACGGGCCGTCGAACCCCAGTCGGGTGAAGCACTCCTCGTAGAAGATCGCTCCGGACTTCGGGTCGCGAAAGACCGTGTGCGGCTTCTCCGGAATGCTGCCCTGGATCCAGCGGTCGATCATGCAATCCATTCTAGCTCGGCTAGAATCAACCCATGAAAATCCTCGTCGCCGACAAGTTCGAAGCCTCCGGCCTCGCGGGGCTGCGCGATACCGGTTCCGAGGTGCTGTACGAGCCCGACCTGAAGGACGACGCGCTCGGCGCGCGTCTCGGCGAGACGGCCGCCGACGTGCTGATCGTTCGATCGACGAAAGTGACGGCTCCGATCCTCGAGGCGGCCCGAGGACTCGCCCTCGTCGTGCGGGCCGGGGCGGGCGTCAACACGATCGACCTCAAGTCCGCGTCGCTGCGCGGGGTCTTCGTCGCGAACTGCCCCGGCAAGAACTCGATCGCCGTCGCCGAGCTCGCGATGGGGCTCATCCTCGCGCTCGACCGGCGGATTCCCGACAACGTCCGCCACCTCCATGCCGGCGAATGGAACAAGAAGGAGTTCTCGAAAGCCCGGGGCCTCTTCGGGCGGACGATCGGCATCGCCGGGATGGGCTCGATCGGCCGCGAAGTCGCGCGGCGCGCCCGCGCGTTCGGCCTGCGCCCGCTCGCGTGGAGCCGGTCGCTGACCGCCGAAAGGGCGGAGGAGCTCGGGGTGGAACGAGTCGATTCGGTTCTCGACCTCGCGGAAAGGAGCGACATCGTCACCCTGCATCTCGCGGCCGCGGCGGAAACGAAGGGCCTCTTCGGGCGCGAATTCTTCGCCCGGATGCGGAAAGGCGCTATGTTCGTCAACACGGCGCGCGCCGACCTCGTCGACGCGGACGCGCTGCGGAGCGCGATCGGCGAGAAGGAGCTCCGCGTGGCTCTCGACGTCTTTCCGAAAGAGCCGGCTGTCGGGCAGGGACCGATCGACGATTCCCTCGCTCTCGACGAGCGCGTCCTCGGCACCCACCACATCGGCGCGTCGACCGACCAGGCGCAGGAAGCGATCGCGGCCGAGACCGTCCGGATCGTGCGCGAATACCTCCAAACAGGCAGGGTCGAGAACGTCGTGAACGTTTCGCGCCGCCCTCCCGGCGACCCACCTGCTCGTCCTGCGCCACCGCGACCGGGTGGGCGTCCTCGCGCACGTCCTCGGCGCCCTGAAAACCGACGGCATTTCCGTCCAGGGGATGGAGAACATCATCTTCGAGGGGGCGCAGGCCGCTTGCGCGAGGATCGAGCTCGACAAGGAGCCGGACGCCGATACCCTCGAGGCGATCCGCCTCGGCAGCGAGGACATCTACTCCCTGACGGTCACCCCGCTGAGCTGAATGAGCGTGCATCCCCCGGCTTTAGCCGAGCGTCCCGAGCGGCTCCCTCGGCATCACGGCCCACAGCACGATGTACGCGAGGATCCCGGGAAAACAGTGGGAGAAAATCGAGAGGGCCACGAAACCCACGCGCACGGCCGTGGGATCCCACCCGGCAGACTTCGCGATGCCGCCGCAGACGCCCGCGATCATCTTGTGATTCAGGGAACGGCGAAGAGCCATATCGAGCCTCCCGATTCCTACTACGAAAAACCGGGCCCGGGGTTCACGCTCCCCTACCCGACCGGGCGGCTCTCGTCGGCGGCGGCCGGCCGGGTTCCGGTCTCCTTCTGTTGGAGCTCGATCGACTCGAACAGCGTGCGGAAGTTGCCGTAGCCGAACCCCGGGTCGCCTTCCCGCTGGATGACCTCGTAGAAGAACGGCCCCGCCTTCGCGTCTCCCCAGAGCTGCTGCGCCGTCGCGCATGAAGATCTGGAGGAGATACTTCTCGTTCTCGCCGTCCGCGAGGATGTTCAGGCGGCGGAGGTCGTCGATCGGCTCCCGGATGCGGGAGACGTGCTTTTCGGAAAGCCACTTCGTGATGTTGTCGTAATACGTCCGCGGGGCGTCGAGGAATTTCACGCCCCGGTGCTTCATCTCGTCGATGACCGGGATGATTTTCGGCGACGCGAAGCGCGATGTGCTGGACGCCGGGTCCGCGGTTCTCCTCGGTGAAGATGTTCACCTGCGATTCCCGGAAGAACGGCTTCAGCGGCTCGTTCGTCGCGAATTTCAGCTCCGACGCCGGGTCCCACATCACGATCGACTTCAACCCGGACCCGTGCTCCCCCCCTTTTTGACGTCTTCCGTGTGGAACTGGATGTTCCAGTACTCCTCGAATCCCATGACCTCGCGGTACCAGAGGATCACGGGAGCCATCGTCTGAGCGTTCGACGTGATGTGGTCGAGGATCTGAAAGCCGAGCCGGTTGTCCGGCGCCGACGACGAATCGTCCTTCGGGAGGTCTTCGAACTCGGGCGCGAAACCCGCGTAGCCGCGTTTCTCGACGAACCGGTAGACGAGATCGCCGAGCGGCGTCGCGATGAGAAAGCGGCGGTAGGCGCCGCCGCTGCCGTCGCGGTACGTTTCGATGTCGGAGAGGAACGTCGCTCCGCGGGGCGCCAGGAAATCCCACGCCTGGTCGACGTCCTTCACGCGGAAGGAGACGGACGAAACGCCGTCGGGATGGTTCCGGAGGTACGTCGCGGCCCGCCCGCGGTTCGAAACGGGCGTCGAAACGACGACGCGGATGTCGCCCGCGGCATAGACGTTCGTCCGCTGCGCGCTGCGCTCCGTCAGATCGGCGTTTGCGCGCGCGACGAGCGGCCAGTCCAGCAGCCGCGTGTAGAACTGGTGGCTCCTCTCGATGTCGGCGACGAGGAAGTGAAAGGAATCGAACCCGAGCAGGCCGAGGCCCGCGGAACCTTGTTCGCTCATGACGACAATCTACTGCCTCGGGAAAACCCGGTCAATGCCGGGACACGGCGAGGTTCGCGGCCTCGAGAAGCGCGCGGAGCCGCGGCTCGGCTTCTTCGATGTCCCGCTCGGAGACCGCGCCGACGGAGAGGCGGAACCATCCCGTTTCGGGCCGATAGCCGAACGCCTGGAACGGGACCGCGGCGATCCCGGCCTTTTCCAGGAGCAGCTTTCGGATCTGCTCGTTCGTGCGGACCACCGAGCCCCCGACCTCCTGGCCCGCGAGGTCGAAGCGCGCGGAAAGGTAGATCGCTCCCTGCGGCTCGATCGCGTCGACGGGCAGCCCCTCGCGCTTCAGCTTCGAGAACAGGGAATAGAGCAGCCGCAATCGCGCCCTGATTTTCGACAGGAAGTCGGACCGGTACGCGTCGACGGCCGCCCGGTCCGCGAGGAACCGCGCCGTCGCGACCTGCTCCGGCTTCGGAGCCCAGGCGCCGACGTGACCGAGGATGTCCCGCATGCGCCGGATGAGCGCGGGCGGGCCGAGCGCCCAGCCGACGCGGAGGCCGGTCGCGGCGAACTGCTTGGAGATGCCGTCGAGCAGCACCGTGTAGGCGTACATTTCCGGATCGAGCTCCGGAGGGCTGGACCGCCGGGCGTTCTCGAGGTGAAGCGCCGAGTAGATCTGATCGTAGAGGACAAACAGGGCTTTGCGTCCCTGCTTCTTCCTTCGGGCGTTCTCGTCCAGGACCATTGTGCAGATCTTCTTCAGTTCGACCGGGTCCACGACGGTTCCGGTCGGATTCATCGGAGAGTTCAGGACGAGCAGCCGGGCCTGCCGCAAATGCGGCTCGAACTCCTGCGCCGTCGGGAAGAATCCGTTCTCCCTCCGGCCCTCGACCTCGACGGGGACGACTTCGAGGAGATGGGCATAGTGATTGTTGTTCCACGAGGGGACGGAATAGACGACCGTGTCCCCGCGGTCCAGGACGGTCCTGTACGTGCCGTAGAGGATCGGCCGCGCTCCTCCCGCGATCAGGATGGAACCGATCGGATAGCGCAGGTTCTGCTCGCTCTCGACGAACGCCGCCACCTGCTCGCGCAGCGCGAGAACGCCGTCCGAAGGAGGATAGTTCGTCTGGTGCTCCCGGTAGGCGCGGTCGATCTCCCGCTGCAGCGCCTCCGGGATCGGAAACTGATCGGGCGAGAAATCGCCGACCGTGAGATTCAGGAGTTTCTCCCCGCGGGAAACGGCCGCGCGCACGTCGGCGGCGATCTTCAGGATCTCGGAACCGATCACGCCGGTCGCGAGGGTCGAAAGCGAGGAATCGAGCGCCGCGTCCTCCCCGAAAAATCCCGAAGCTTCCGTGCTCGCCATGCCGCCCTCCGTCCGCCTTCCCTCTCCGCTCCTCGCCCCGGGCGTCGACGCGTCCCTCAGAAGACCACCGGCTCCTCGTAGGTCGCGAACACCTCGCGCATGACGTCGGAGATCTCGCCGACCGTCGCGTACGTCTTGACGGCCTCCACGAGCTCCGGCATCACGTTGCCGCCGTCGCGGCAGACCCTCCGAAGGTCGCCGAGCTTCGCGACGACGGCTTTTCCGTCGCGTCGGCGCCGCACTTCCGCGAGCGCCTTCTTCTGGATGTCCTCCGTCGCGTTGTCGATGTACAGGATCGGCAGCGGGGGCTCCTCGCCGGTATCGGTGAAATCGTTGACGCCGACCATGATCTTGTCGCCGTCGTCGAGGGCCCGCTGGTAGCGGTACGCCGCGTCCATGATCTCCCGCTGCGGGAACCCGGCCTCGATCGCCTCGACCATTCCGCCGAGCTCGTCGATCCGCCGGAAGTAGTCGAACGCCCCCTGTTCCATTCGCGTCGTCATTTCCTCCACGAAATACGAGCCTCCGAGCGGGTCGATCGTGTTCGCCGCGCCGGACTCATGGGCGATGATCTGCTGCGTGCGAAGCGCGACCTTGACCGCGAAATCGGTCGGAAGCGCGAGAGTCTCGTCGAGCGAGTTCGTGTGGAGGGAATTCGTGCCCCCGAGAACCGCCGCGAGGGCCTGGAGGGCCGTGCGGACCACGTTGTTGTAGGGCTGCTGCGCCGTCAGGGAGCACCCGGCCGTCTGGGTGTGGAAACGGCACATCCACGACCTCGGGTCTTTCGCGCCGAAACGGTCGCGCATCGTCTTCGCCCAGATCCTCCTCGCGGCGCGGAACTTCGCGATCTCCTCGAAGAAGTCGTTGTGCGAATTGAAGAAGAAAGAGAGCCGGGGCGCGAACTCGTCGACGTCCATTCCCGCGTCGATGCCGTACTTCACGTACTCGACTCCGTCGCGAAGGGTGAACGCGAGCTCCTGGAGGGCCGTCGAGCCGGCTTCGCGGATGTGGTAACCCGAGATCGAGATCGTGTTCCATTTCGGGACGTGCTTCGCGCAGAACTGGAACTGATCGGTGATCAACCGCATCGAAGGGCGCGGCGGGAAGATGTATTCCTTCTGGGCGATGTACTCCTTGAGGATGTCGTTCTGGAGCGTGCCGCCGACGCGGCTCCAGGGGGTCCCGTGCTTCTCGGCGACGGCGAGGTACATCGCGAGCGCGATCGGCGCCGTCGAGTTGATCGTCATCGACGTCGTCACCGCGCCGAGGTCGATGCCGTCGAACAGCGTTTCCATGTCGGCGAGCGAATCGATCGCGACGCCGCACTTGCCGACCTCGCCCTTCGCCATTTCGTGGTCGGAGTCGTAGCCGTACAGGGTCGGCAGGTGGAACGCCGTCGAGAGCCCCGTCTGGCCGTGGGCGAGCAGGTACTTGAATCGCTCGTTCGTCTGCCGGGCGGAGCCGTAGCCGGCGAACAGCCGCATCGTCCACGGTTTGCCCCGGTACATCGTCGGCTGCACGCCCCGCGTGTAGGGAAACTCGCCCGGCCATCCCAGGTCGCGGTCGAAATCGAATCCGGGCTGGGTGTCGGGACCGGCGAGCGCCGGAACCTCCTGGGAAGACACCGTCGTGAAATCCGTCTTCCAGGGCGCCTTTTTCTCGAACGCGTTCTTCGCGGACCGTTCCCACTTTTGCCGGCCCGCCGCCACGCTCCCGGGCACGAGCGGATTCCGGTCATTCTCCGATTTTTTGTCGCTCATTCGCGGAGAATTATACGTTACAGTGAAGAGCGTGTCGGACGATCGAAAATACAGCCACCGGGGTTACATGGACAGCGGACGCGAGCCGGGAGCGAGGCCGCGGGGCCCGGCCGAACCCGACCGATCCTCTTCGCCGGGGGCCCCTCGAGGACGAAGCGCCGGCGTCGAGAAGGATCTCGCGGTCGTCTGCAAGAAGTGCGGCACCCCCGTGCAAGGCCTCGACGGAATCTCGGCCGAGACGGCGTGCCCGCGCTGCGGACAGGCGATTCACTCTTGCCTGCAATGCAATTTCTTCGATTCTTCGGCCCGCTGGGAATGCTCCCGGAACGACCGCGTCGCCGCGCGAATCGCCGTCAAGACCGCAAAGAACGATTGCCCCGAATTCGCCCCCGCCGCGAGCTTCGACCTGACCGGCCGAAAAGCCGCCGACTCACCGTCGGACGCGAAGAAAGCGTTCGAAGCCCTCTTCAAGAAGTGACGCCGATCGCGCGGGCCGCGCCGCGGCTGCTGCCCTGTCGTTTTCGTCGATGGCCGTCCTCGCGCGCCACGCCTCGCCGATCGCTCCGGTGAAGAATCTCCGCCTGCGGCGGCGATCGCCGCGATCGACCGCGGCCACGACTGGCCGAAATATTGCGCGGACCTCGCGATGACGGGGCAGGCGCGGGCGGAGACGAAAATCTCGCCGGCGTCCGCCGGATCCTTGAAACTCGCGTGGCAGATCTCGCTCTCCGGAGTGATCGCCTCCTCGCCCACGATCGCCGCGGGATCGGTGTACATCGGCGACTGGGCGGGAATCGAATGGAGGCTCGACGCCGCGACCGGCGAGGTCCTCGCCCATGCGGACCTCGGCACCACCGCCGCGCCGCAATGCGGCCCGCCGAACCTCGGCATCACGTCGGCCGCGGCTTACTTCCACGGCAGGCTCTATCTCGCCGGAGGCGACGACTCCTTTTACGCCCTCGAGGGGCAAAGCCTCGAGATCGCCTGGAAAACGAAGCTCGGCGACAACTCCGCGGCCGGCGGCTATTACGGCTGGAGCTCGCCGTCTCCCCTGCTCGGGAAGATCTTCCAGGGCATTTCGAGCAATTGCGACAACCCCTTCGTCGCGGGAGAAGTCGTCTCCCTCGATTCCGGGTCCGGCGCGGTCGCCGCCCGGGAGAACCTGTCGCAGACTTCCGACCCGTCTCATTTCGGCGCGGGCGTCTGGTCCTCGCCGGCGATCGATTCCGACTCGGGGTCCATTTTCGTCGCGACCGCGTCCGCATACCACTACGACGACGGCCTCGCGTACTCGATCGTCCGGCTTTCGCGGGAGAACCTCGCGGTGGAGGACTCCTGGAAAATCACTCCGGACGACTTCAACGAGACGGCCGACCCCGACTGGGGGTCGTCCCCGACCCTCTTCCACGACGCGAACGGGCGACTGCTGGTCGGCGCGAGCCAGAAGAACGGCAAGTACTACGCGTTCGACCGCGGAAACCTCGCCCGGGGTCCTGTCTGGCAAACGCCCATCGCGATTGCCGGCCCCTGCCCGCAGTGCGGCCAGGGAAGCATTTCGACGGCGGCCTTCGATGGAACGCGCCTCTACGTGGGAGGCGGAAACACGGGCTTCCCCTCCTTCGATCCCGGTGCGGTGACCGCGCTCGAGCCGGCGACGGGCGGGAGACTCTGGTCGTCTTCCAACCTGCAGGGGCCCGTGCTGGGGCCGGTCTCGGTTGCCAACGGCGTCGTGTTCGCGGCGGCGGGAAGCTCGTGCGTCGGCCTGGACGCCTCGAACGGAGCCCTGCTGTGGAAGCGCGGACGCGGCGGCGACGATTTACGGCGGGATCGCGATCTCGGACGGGCGCGTTTTCTTCGGCGACACGGCCGGCAACCTGTATTGCTACGCGATTCCCTAGCCCCCGATTCGGTCGCGCGAAAGTCAGCCCCGGGCGGGCAGCAGAGCTTCCCGGGCGAGGTGCGCCGCGCCCTTCACCGAGAACGGAAGCGAAGACGTCATGAAGCACGAGTGGGTGCACCAGCACTCCCGGTTCGCGATCCTCCGGCGCATCTCGGCCGCTTTCGGCGAGAACCAGGCCTTGCGAAACGAATAGTCGAAATCGCGGATGTTGCCGACTTCCCACTGGACTTCGCAGAGCGAGACGGTCCCCTCGGGATTGAGGACGCCGGAGACGCTTCCCGCGTAACACGGGTAGACCATTCGCTCCTGTTCCAGCGTTTCGAGCTCCGCCGTTCGGGCCGCGACCTTCAGTCGCTTCAGCACCGGCGAGTAACCGCCGAACCGGTTCCAGTACGGCCGGAGGAAGCGAAGGCTCTCCGCGTACTCGGGGGGAGTCGAGGGCGCGGATCGTCGGGTCGGGGAACGGCGGCCGAAGGAGCTCGAACGAATGGAAATCGATTTCCGGTAAATTCGTCCCGACCCACCCCGTGATCTCCGGCAGATCGTCCTTATTGAACGACGCGAGCACCGTCTGGACGTTCAGCGTGAATCCCTTCGTCTTTCGCTTGAGGGCCGCGAGCCGCCGATAGGTCTCGCCGACTTTCGGAAAGTTGCCCGGCGCGCCCCGAATCACGTCGTGCTTCTGGAAGAGATGATCGAGCGAGAGGCCCACGGTGAACGTCTGGCGTTCGTCGGCGCGCGATTCGAGCACCCGGGAGACGATCGCCTCCACCTGTTCCGGAATGAGGGAATTCGTCGGCATCGTGATGTTGGACGCATCGTGCCGGCGGTAGAGGATCCGGGTGATTTCCGGCAGGTCGCGGTTCAGCGTCGGCTCGCCCCCGGTCAGCACGACGGAGTAGAGCTCGCCGAGGTCGGCGAGGGAACGGTCGTACTCTTCGAGGGAAAGCTCGAGATGCCGGTTCACGTTGAGGTGGTCCCAGTAAAAGCACGTCACGCATTTCGAGTTGCACAGGTTCGTCATCCCCAGGATCAGGTACCGGGGAAGCGTGTCGCGCCCCTGGAGCCACTGGCCGGCGAGCCGGGCCCGGTTCATGGCATCGCCTTCGCGACCGGGCCCGAGGACGGATGGCGCCGGCCGAACGCCGCCCCGGCGGCCGCGGCGAGCAGGCCGCCGAACGTCGCGATCCAGTAGTTCGCGTGGTGGATCGCGAAGGCGAACGGGGCCGGGAGGAAGAGCGCCGGGTCCCGGCGCCAGATCGGGAACGAGAACGCCCAGACGGCCGCCGCGTAGAGACCCGCCGCAATCGCGACGAAACGCCAGCCAAGCCACGCTGCGAGAACGGCCGCGGAGAGCCCGCCGGCGAGGAACGCATAGATCAGAACCCGCGGCAGGGCCGAAGGCCTTTGAACGAGCAGGCAGCCGGTTTTCCAGCGGTACCGCCACCGCTGACGCAGAAAGGCCGACGGAAACGCCCGCCGGTCGTGGAAGACGACGAGGCCGGGATCGAGCACGGGACTCTCCCCCGCGGCCATCGCGCGCCCGACGAAATCCGTGTCCTCGCCGATGTAGCCGAGGCTTTCGTCGAAGCCGCCGAGCGAGTCGAACAGGGGGCGCGCGACGAAGAGGTTGCACAGGGCGAGGTCTGAGGCGCGGCGGATGCGCCCGGACCGAGGCGACCGCTCGTGCGCCGCGACGTGGGATCCGATCACGGGCGTCGCGAGCAGGAGATCCGAGATCCGTTCCGGGAACGACGCCCCGGGGGGAAGGAGATCCGGGCCTCCGAAGAGTGCCGCGGTCTTCGCCGTTTCGGCCGCTCTCGCGATCCAATCGGGCGACGCGCGCGCGTCGTCGTCCAGAAACGCGAGAAAATCTCCCGCCGCGAAATCCGCCGCCCGGTTGCGGCGAAGCGCGGGGTTCCGGTCGGGGGACCTCACCCAGCCCACGAGCAGGCGCGGGAGCGAAGGCGGCTCCGCCCGCGAGGCGACGAGAACCTCGAACGGGGCGCGCCGGCCTGCTCCTCGAGCGATCGCAGACACGCAAGCAGCGCCGGACCCTCCCGGTCCGACGCGATCACGACGGAGATCGCCGGTTTCGCCACGCCGCCATCATAGACGGAAAACGACGCCCGGTTATAATCGCGAACGGAGGGGGAATGGCCCAACTCACGCAGGATCAGCGGTTGGAGCTGTACCGGTTCATGCGAATGAACCGAGTCGTAGAAGAGCGGCTCGTCAACCTCTACCGGCAGGGAAAAATCGTCGGCGGCCTGTACCGCTCCCTCGGCCAGGAAGCGACCTCCGTGGGAAGCGCGTTCGCTCTCGGGGAAGGAGACATCCTGAGCCCTCTCATCCGCAACCTCGGGTCGGTTCTCGTGCGGGGGTTTTCCCCGCGCGAGCTCTTCGCGCAGTATCTCGCCCGCCGCACCTCCCCGTCGGGGGGAAAAGACGGCAACCTCCATTTCGCCTCGCTCGACCGCGGGGTGATCGGGCCGATCTCGATGCTGGGAGAGCTCATTCCGATCATGGCCGGCGTCGCCCTCGCCGCGCGCATGCAGCGTCGCAAGACCGTGTGCCTCACCTACATCGGAGACGGCGCGACGTCGACCGGCCCGTTTCACGAAGGAATGAACTTCGCCGCGGTGCAGAAGCTTCCGCTCGTCGTCGTGGGCGAAAACAACCACTGGGCCTATTCGACTCCGATCTCCAGCCAGATGGCGTGCGCGAACCTGGCGGACCGCGCGAAGGCGTACGGAATTCCGAGCGCGACCGTCGACGGCAACGACGTCGAGGCGGTCCATGCCGCGACCCGGGAGGCGGTGGAACGGGCCCGGCGGGGCGAAGGCGTCACGTTTCTCGAGGCCGTCACCTACCGGATGAAGGGCCACGCCGAGCACGACGCGCAGGAGTACGTCGATCCCGGAGAGCTGGAGTCGTGGAAGAAAAGGGACCCGATCGACCGCTATTCCGACAGTCTCCTCGCGGGGCGCGTCGCGTCGGCCGACGACTTGCGACGCATCGACGAGAAGGTGGCGGCGCAGGTCGACGAGGACCTCCGGCAGGCGGAGGCGGACCCGATGCCCGAGCCGGACGAGGCGCTCCGGAACGTCTACGCGGAACGGCCGGCCGACGCCGAGCGATCCGCGCTCCGCTACGCGGACGAAAGGGTTCCGTGACCGCCCCTGCGCTCCCCCGCGACGCCGAGCCGCGGGGAACGACGTATGTCGAGGCGATTCACGACGCGCTCTGGGAAGAGATGGAGCGCGACGACCGGGTTTTCATCCTGGGAGAGGACGTCGGCGTCTACGGCGGAGCGTTTCGCGCGACCGCCGGAATGGCGGAGCGGTTCGGGCGGGAGCGAGTCCTCGACACGCCGATCTCGGAGGATGCGATCGTCGGCGCGGCGATCGGCGCGGCGATGATGGGCCTGCGCCCGGTCGCCGAGATGCAATTCATGGACTTCATCGCGTGCGCCTTCGATCCGATCACGAATTTCGCGGCGAAATCGCGATACCGCACCGGCGTGGGAATTCCGATCGTCGTGCGGGGCCCTTCCGGCGGCGGAGTGCACGGCGGCCCCTTCCACTCGCAGAACCCCGAGGCCTATTTCATCCACACGCCCGGCCTGAAGGTCGTTCAGCCGGCGACGGCGTCCGATGCGAAGGGGCTGCTCAAGGCGGCGATCCGCGACGAGGACCCGGTGATCTTCTTCGAGCACAAGTACCTCTACCGGCGGATCCGGGAAGAGATCCCGCCCGGAGATTTCGTCGTCCCGATCGGGAAGGCCCGGATCGCCCGGCCGGGACGCGACCTGTCGATCATCACGTACGGAGCGATGGTCTGGGTCGCCCTCGACGCCGCCCGCCAGCTCGAAACCGAGGGCATCGACTGCGAGGTCATCGACCTTCGAACGCTGTTGCCGCTCGACGAAGCGACCGTTTTCGAGTCGGTCGGCAGGACGAACAAGGCTCTCGTCCTCCACGAGGACACGCTGACCGGCGGCGTCGGCGCGGAGATCTCCGCGCGGCTCTCCGAGAAGTGCTTCGACAAACTCGACGGACCGATCCTGCGGGTCACCGCCCCCGATACTCCCGTTCCCTTCTCTCCTCCCATGGAGGATTTTTTTCTTCCGAACGCCGAAAAAGTCGCCCGCGCGGCCCGCGCGCTGGCGGGATACTGAAAGGAGACTCGATGGCCACCGATGTCATCATGCCGCAGATGGGCGAATCGATCGCCGAGGGCACGATCACGAAATGGATCAAGAACGTGGGCGATACGGTCGCTCGCGACGAACCGCTCTTCGAGATTTCGACCGACAAGGTCGACGCGGAAATCCCCTCGCCCGCGGCGGGGACGCTTCTCGAGGTCCTCGTTCAGCCGGGCCAGACGGTCGGCGTGAACACGGTTGTCGGCCGCATCGGAGAATCGGGAGAAAAGCAGGCCGCCACGCCCGAGCCGTCCCCGGCGGAGCCGCCGAAACCGGTTCCCGCGGAACCGCCCAAAGCCCCCGCGGCCGCGGCTCCGAAACCCGCCGAGAACCGCGAAGCCCCGAAGCCCGCGGCTCCAACGCCCGCAGCTTCCCCGGCCCCGGCGCCCGCCGCCGCGGCGGCCCCGGCGGCCTCTCCGCCCGCCCCTTCGGCGCCGTCGTCCTTCGAAGAGAGGATTCGAACGAGGTCCTCTCCCCTCGTGCGCAAGATCGCGGCCGAAAACGAGATCGCGATCGGCGAGGTGGAAGGGACGGGGATCGCCGGCCGGGTGACGAAGAACGACATCCTGTCTTTCATCGACAATCGCAAAGCTGCCCCCAGGCCGAGGCCCGCTCCCGCAGCCGCGCCCGCGGCTGCTCCGGCTGCTCCGGCGGCCGCGGCCCCTCGCACCGCCCGGGACGAAGTCGTCGCGATGTCGGTCATGCGTCGCAAGATCGCGGAGAGGATGGTGGAATCCCGCCGCACCTCGGCGCACGTCGCGACCGTCTTTTCCATCGATTACAGCGCGATCAACCGGCTCCGCCAGGCGAACAAGGAATCCTTCCTCGCGGCCAACGGGGTGAAGCTGACGTTCCTGCCGTTCATCTTTCAGGCCATTACCTCCGCGCTCAAGAAGCATCCCGAGCTGAACGCCTCGATCGACGGCGAGGACATCGTGTACCACCGCGACGTTCACCTGGGCATGGCGGTCGCGCTCGAGTGGGGCCTGATCGTGCCCGTCATCAAGAACGCCGACGAGAAATCGATCCTCGGCCTCGCGCGGGCGAGCCAGGACCTCGCGGAGCGCGCCCGGTCGAAGAAGCTCAAGCCGGAGGAAGTCGCCGGCGGAACGTTCACCGTGACGAACCCGGGAGTCTACGGCTCGCTTTTCGGCACGCCGATCATCGTTCAGCCGCAGGTCGCGATCCTGGGGGTCGGAGCGATCGAGAAGAGGCCCGTCGTCGTCACGGACTCGAACGGAAACGACTCCCTCGGCGTTCGCACGATGGGATACCTCGCGTTGTCCTTCGACCATCGCCTGATCGACGGCGCGGTCGCGGACCAGTTCATGGCGGAGATCAAGAAGACGCTGGAATCCGGCAGCTTCTCCCTCGCCTGAGCCGTTGTCGGAAAAAAGGGACCGGGCGCTACTCTTCACCGTCGCGCTCGCGGCGCGCCTCGCGGCCGCCGCCGCGAGCGGTTTCGCCTCGATCCGGTTCGGGGATTCGCTCGCGTACGTTCGCGCGGCCGAGCGGCTCGTGCGGGAGGGTTCGTACCCCGGCCACACGGACCCGTTCTTCTTTCGAGCGCCGGGATATCCTTTTTTCCTCGCCGTGAGCACGCTCGGCCATCCCGGATGGATCGCGCTGGACAAGGTCTGGAACGCGTTCCTCGGCGCCGCGTTCGTCGTCCTTCTCGCGGCGATCGCCCGCCGCGTGTTCGCGAGCCGCGCGATCGCTCTCGCGGCCGGCGGCCTCGCGGCCCTCCATCCCTCCTTTCTCTTCCTCGGCTCCGAGGTCCAGAGCGAGCCGCTGTACCTCGTCCTCGCGGCGGGCGCGGGCTTCTTCCTCCTCGTTTGCGTCGACCGGCCGTCGTCGGGAATGGGGCTGCTCGCCGGCGGTTCGCTCGCGCTCGCCGCGCTCGTGCGCCCGTCCGGCCTCGCGCTCTCCCCGCTGCTCGCCGCTCCCCTGTTCGACCGCCGATATCCCCCGAGGGTGCGCCGGGCTCTCGCGGGCTCCGCGGTGTTCGGTTTCTGCTTCGCTCTCGCGCCCTGGATGCTGCGAAACGCCGTCCGCTTCCATGCGGTGCTGCCGGTCAACGACGAGGCGGGCTTCGTTCTCTACCAGGGAAACAGCGACTGGAACGTCCGGTTCTACCGGCTCCGGACGCCCGGGGAATTCCGGAAATGGATGGCGGAATTCAACCTCGCAGCCGCGACGAAATGGAGGGATATCGCCCGGCTCGACGGCCCGATTCCTCCGAGACCTTCTTCCGCGCTCGCGGCGGCGAGTCTTCGCTGGGCGCGCGCCCACCCCGGGAGGAGGCGTGGCTGCTGTGGAAGAAGACGCTGGAGTGGCTTCGCCCGGGCACGAGCCCGCTCGTTCGCGGCCGGACGGTTTTCGCGCTGACGACGGTCTATTACTCCGCTCTCTTCGTGGCGGCCGGCGTCGCGCTCGCGGGCGCGCGGCGGCGGGGGATCGCCGTGTTCTGCGCGTTCGCGCTCGCGATCACCATGGCCGTTCACGTCCTCCTCCTCGTTCTCCTCCGTTATCGAATGGCGTCCTGGGATCCGATCTTGATTCTGTACGCCCCGTCGGGCATCCTTCGGCTTCTCGGGGGAAGTCGTTATTGAAGACCGTCGCCGTTCGGGAGCTCGGAAGGATCGAATACGGCCGCGCGCTCGCGCTGCAGGCCGAAGCGGCCGAGCGGTGCCGCGAGACCGGCTCCGAGACGCTGTTCCTCCTCGAGCACGAGCCCGTCTACACGCTCGGCCGGAACGCCGACCCGCGCGAGATCCTGTTCACGCCCGCGCGCCGCGAGGAGCTCGGCATCTCCGTCTACGAGACGGACCGCGGCGGCCGCGCGACGTACCACGGCCCGGGGCAGCTCGTCGGGTACCCGATCCTCGACCTCTCTCCCGACCGGCGCGACGTCCGGCGATACGTCCGCGACCTCGAAGAATCGCTCATCCGGACGCTCGCAGACTTCGGAATCGAGGGGAAGCGAAGCCCGTTGAAAGACCGCGTCACGTCCGTCTGGGTCGGCAACGACAAGATCGCGGCGATCGGAGTTCACCTCTCCCGCTGGGTCACGACGCACGGCTTCGCGTTGAACGTCGCGACGAACCTGGAGCACTTCCTGGGAATCATTCCGTGCGGAATCACGGACGGCGGCGTCACTTCGATGGAACGCGTGCTCGGCCGCCGCGTCGACCTCGCGGAGGTCGGGCGCGTCTTCGTCGAGCACTTCGGGGCGATTTTCGGCCGGCGGGTCTCCGCTCCGGAGCGCGAGCTCAGCGCGCCATTCGCCGGACCGTCTTGACGGCCGCGTACCGTTCCGCGATGTGCGGGTCGTACGGCTTGTGGCGAGCGTTCGCCGCGACGTCGCGGTACTCGGCGTCGCACCGGTAACAGATCGTCACGGGACCGATCCGCCAGGCGAGCACCCAATCGACGAGGACCGTCGCGAGCAGGACGGGCGTGAAATAGATCCAGCCGTATTTCCACCCGATCGCGAGCGCGAGGCCGAGCGAGGCCGCCATGATCGCGCAGCCGATCCGCTGGTCGAAGTCCCGCTGGACGAAGAATGCGCGGTTTCCGCAGAACCCGCACCGGTCGACGAGGTTCGACGCGAGCTCGGCCGGAGTCGGCTCGAACGTCCAGGCCGTCGCGCACTTCGCGCAGCCGCCGGAGGAGGCGGCGGCGCTTTCGATCTCGACGCGCCGGAAGCAGGACGGGCAATATCGCCGGATCTTCACGCGGGGAATCCGGTGAGAACGGTCAGGTAAGCGGAGAGCATCTCGCCGATCAGGACGAAGATGAGCGCGACGTACAGAAGGCCCGTCGCCGCCTGGTTCGAGCGCATCTTCGAAGTCTGGAAGATGAAGTACGACAGGGCGAGCGGGCCCGCGATCCCCCAGACGATCCGGAACAGAAAGAACAGGCCGTCGCGGTCGAGCGAGGTCAGCGCCTCCCAGCCGGCCGCTTTCGGGGGCTTCGCGGCGACGACGGCGAGAAAGCCCGCGCGCGCGGCGCAGGCGGCCGCATAGGAGACCGCCGCGCGAAACAGAAGCGAAAGCGGGAGCGACCGCGACACGAGGTACCAGTGGCCGAGGTTCATCGTGAGCAGGACGGTTCCGAAGAGAATCGAGCCGAGCGCGGCGCCGACCGCGATCCAGACGCCCGCCTCCGGGTCGATCGACCGGGCGAACGACGAGAGAATCCAGAACTGGCCTGCCGCGGCCGCGAGCAGCAGGCCCCTCGCCCCGCCCATCCGCCCGATCCGGGCGAACAGCGTGTAGAGGGCGAGGAGGGCGACGCAGACGGCCCCGGCCGGCCCGATCTCCCGCGGCGAGACGGCGGCCGCGAGACCGAGCGCGAGGAAGGCGATCAAACCGTGGAGCGCGAAAAATCCCTTCCCCAGCACGCGCGTGGGGTAGAACGCGAGCAGCAGGGAAATCCCGGCCGAAGTCTCGACGAGGAAGAGGCCGAGCGAACGAATGACCATCGGTCGCCGCGGTCAGCGGACCGTTTTCTTCGGCGCCGGGGGCGGAGTCGCGGCCGCCGCGGGGACCTTCTTCTCCGCGGCAAGGACCTTCTCGAGGTCGGCGCTCGGCACGAGGAGCGCGGAGGGCCGGCCGGAAACCTCGACGGCGACCCGGCCCGGCGATTCGGGCCGCGCGGCCGCCGAGATCGTTCCCCCCGAGACGAGGCCGATCTTCCAGCTCGCCGTCTCGGGCTGGCTCTCGAGCCTGCGGGTCGAGGCTTCGGCGAGGAAGTCTTTCGCGTCGAGCGAGGCGATCGCGGTCAGCACGTCCTCGACCGCCGGCGCCGGAATCGTCTTCGCGCCCTCTTTCCATTCCGTCCCGTCTTTCCGGATGGACCGGCTCTCCTCCCCCGTCTTCCAGTCGAGCTCGCGAACGTCGGGCGTTTCGAATCGGGCGACTTTCGTCTCCCTGTACGCGTCCGCCTCCTTCGACAGCTCGTCGGTGAGCGTCGCGTCGATCGCGAACGTCTGGTCGCCGCTGCGGGCATAGGCGGACTTGCCGTCTGCGCGGGTGGCGCCGACTTCGAGCACGGTCGGTTTCCGGGCAATCGTCATCGTCACGGTGTAGATCGGGGGCGCAAGACCGTCGCCTCCGAGGTCGGCTTTTGAGATCTTCAGAAACTCGGTGACGTTCGCGGCGAGGAGATCGTCGATGAGCCGCGTGACCGGAGCGGAGGCCGCGAGGTCGGACGCCGGACGCGTCATCCACCACGTCTCTTTGCGCTTCTCGAAATCGATCCGGCCGCGCCCGCGCAGGATCGACAGCTGGCCGACGTCGGCGACCGAGCCCGGGAAGATCTTCTTGCTCTTGAAATCGTCGGCCGGCTTCAGGAGGTCCGTGGCGAGGCTCGACCGCAGGAAGACGGTCCGGTTCTCCCCTTTCACGCGCGCCGCGACCGTGTCGGTCCCGGGAATCTCTTTCCCGATCGAAAGTGTATGAATCTCCGGCTTCTTGTCCTTCGGCTCCTTCGAATCGATCGACGTGATCGTGACGACCGCCCGGGGTGTCACGAGGCCGTAATCGGGCTCGTTCGCGGCCGCAGGCGCCTCCCCTTCCCGGGGCGGCTTCGCGAGGTCGAAAACGAGCGACGACAGCGATCCGGCGTCGGCCGGATAGGATTCGGGCCTCACCATCTTCCAGTCCCCGGGAGGGGTTCGGGAGAATTCGAGCGCCATGTTGTCCCGCACGATTTCGATCTTCCGGATGTCGGCTTCCTCGATCTGCCACAGGACGTCACCCCTCTCGAGCCGCTCCTGGGTCGTGGGCATGCGCCGCTCGAGAACCAGAATGAACACGAGGAGAACGGCGAGAATGCCCGTGAGGAGGCCGAGGCGGCGGAGCGTCATTGCCGGCGATTTCCGCTGCGCGGCACTAGTTTCGCCTCTTCGTCCAGACCACGATGCCGGCGAGGATCGCAAGCCCGGGAATACCGAAGAGACAGAGCAGGCCGACCTTCTTCAACGTCGACGCCGAGATCGTGAGCGAAGTCTGCTCCATCGATTTCGGGGCGATCCCGACGAGCTCCGTGTTGCCGATCAGCCAGTGGGCCGTGTTCAGGAACAGGTTCGCGTTCGAAACGTTCGGCAGTTCGCCGTTGCACGCGAAATCGGAGTCGCCGAAGACGGCGAGGCGCGCGCCCGCCGACGTGTCGGCCCCGGCCGTCGCCGCGGACGCCGAGCGGGAGACGGCGACCGCGAGCGTCACGGGGGCGGCGACGTCGTTCGCGTCCTTCTTCACGGCCGAAAGGTTCTGAAGATCGGTTTCGCCCCACCCGTCCGACGTGGTCTGGAGAAGGGGCGTCGCGATGAACCCCGCATGTGTCGCCGTCCCCGGCTGCACCGAGCGGGCGAGCGGCAGGATGACCGCCGTCTTCGCGGAATCGAGCGACGCCACGATCTCGTGGGAGCCGAAATGGTTGACGTAAACCGTCTCCGCGCCGATGAAGGGAAGCGTGTTCCCCGGGTCGACGACGATGTCGTTGTCGAGCTTCGCTCCCCAGGACGCGAGCAGGGTCGAAAGCCCGAGATCCGCGGGCGGCCCCGCCGGTTTCGGGAGGACCGGGTCGACGAGGATGAGCACGTGCCCCCCCGCGCCGAGGTACTTGTCGAGCGCGTCGCGCTCGGGCTGCAGCAGGGCCGTCTGCGGACCCGCGAGCACGACGAGGTCCGCGTCGGACGGAACGACCGCCCTCCCGAGGGAATCCCAGGCGGCCGCGGTGTCGTTGTCCTTGCCGAGCAGGTCCTTGATTCCCGAGAGGCCGCGCTCGCCGGCGTCGTCGATCGACTTCTCGCCGTGCCCCGACAGGAAGTAGATCTTCGGCGACTTCTGCGAGGTGACGGCCAGAATCGCCGACGTGAAAGCCTGCTCGCCCTTGAAATTCTTCAAGCCGCCGGGCTGGCCGGGACCCGCCGAAAAATCCATGTCCCCGAGCTGGTCTTCGGTGACGTACTTCTTCTTGTCCCCCGATTTGAAGACGATCGTGTTCTGGCGAACGTTGTATTCGGACACGAGCGCCTGCGCGCGGGCGAGGTTCCGGCGGGGATCGAGGTGCTCGATCCGGATCATCGCCGGCGAGAGCTTCTTGTAGCGCTCGAGCAGCTCGTTGACCTCGGGGTAGGTTCGCGATTCGCGGCTCATGAAGACCGTCACGTCGATCGGGGTCTTGACCTTCGCGACGATCTTCTTCGTCGTGTCCGAAAGGGAATAGATCTTCGCCTTCGTCCAGTCGCCGCGCATCCAGTGGCGATAGCCGAGGTAGTTGACGAGAACGAAGATCGCCGCGACGATCACGACGGATCCGGAGAAGATCCCGGCGCTTGCGGCGCGCCGGCGGCCGCCGAGGGTCGTCTTCATTGTCCTTTTTTCACCTCGAGGGTCGCCTGCGCGAGGAACAGGAATCCCGCGGCGGCGGAAACGTAATACACGACATGCCGGGTGTCGACGACCCCGCGCGAGAACTCCTCCATGTGGTCCCAGATCGTGACGTAGCTCAGAAAGTCACGCCACGACGGCTCGTTCGCGAGCGACTGCAGCAGCCCGGCGGAAAACACGACGAGGATCATCACGAAACCGAGGATCGCGGCGATGATCTGGTTCTTCGAGAGGCTCGACGCGAATGTGCCGATCGCGAGGAAATAAGCCCCGAGCAGAAACACGGCGAGCAGGCTCGACGCGACGATCCGCAGATCGATCGTCGCGAACTTCTCGAGAATGAGGGCGTACAGGACGACCGGCGCCCAGAGCACGGCGTAGAACAGGAACGCGGCCGTGAACTTTCCGAGGATGATCGTTCCCGAGGTCACGGGCGAGGTCAGCAGAGTCTCGATCGAGCCCGATTTCCTTTCCTCGGAAATGAGCCGCATCGTGATCACGGGAATGAAGAAAATCATGAAGATCCAGAAGAACGTGTTGTTGAAGAGGATCCCGAGCGGCTGCATCGAGCGGGCGCCGGGCTGGCTCAGGAATCCGAGGATTGTCGAAAAGATGAATCCGTTCAGGAACCAGAACGCGGCCAGGATGATGTACCCGAGCGGAGAGTAGAAATACGCGAGCCATTCGCGCTTCACGATTGCGGCGAATTTCCTCATGAAACGGCCTCCTCCGGCTCGGCCGTCTGCGGCGCCGAATGATCCTGCGTCGTCAGGCGGACGAAAACGTCTTCCAGGGTGGCCGTTTCGCCGACGAGCTCCCTCAGGGTCCAGCCGTTCGCGACGGCCTTGCGGAAGACGTCCTCGCGGCAATCGGCGCCTTCGTCGCATTCGAGGCGGACCCGCGTCTCGCCCGAATCCGACGACTGGTGAATCGCCCGGACACCCTCGATCGAGGAGAGAACCGGCCGCGCGTCGACCTCGCCCGTGAACGTCGCGCGAACCATGGCCGCGCCCGCGCCGCGCCGCCGCAGTTCCGCCGGGGTGCCCTGCGCGACGATCTTCCCGCGGTCGATGATGAGCACCTGGTCGCAGATCGCCTCGACCTCGGGAAGGATGTGGGTGGAGAGAAGAACGGTCCTTTCTTTTCCCAGCTCCTTGATGAGCTCGCGGATCTTGATGATCTGCTTCGGATCGAGGCCGACGGTCGGCTCGTCGAGGATCAGGATCGGGGGGCGATGCACGAGAGCGCCGGCCAGCGCGACCCGCTGCTTGTAGCCCTTCGAAAGCGTGCCGGTGATGCGGTCCGCGACTTCGTCGAGCAGGCAGCGTTCCACGACGTCGTCGACCCGGATCTTTCGCTCCGCCGACGCGACGCCTTCGAGGTCCGCCCGGTAGCGCAGGTATTCGCGGACACGCATCTCGGGATACAGGGCCACGTTCTCCGGCAGATATCCGATGGAGGCCCGGGCCTGGATCGAATCGCGAACGACGTCGTGCCCGGCGACTTTGATCTCGCCTTCCGTCGGCGGCAGGAATCCCGTGAGGACGCGCATCGTCGTCGTTTTCCCCGCACCGTTGGGGCCGAGGAATCCGACGATCGCGCCCTCGGGGATCTCGAACGAAATGTCGTCCACGGCCGGCGGGCCGTAATACCTCATCGTGAAATTCCGGACTTCGATCATTTCTCTCCCGTTTAGCAACCCCAGTGCCACGCCGAAGCCCGCGCAGTGTAACGGCTTTCCGCCGCGAAACAAACCCTCTGCTCCGATCGCCCGGTCGTTTCGGCACGAGCGCGCCAATTCAGCCCGCCAGATGAGCGTGCTATTCTTCGCGCATGTCAGAGAAAAAACCGGCCGCGGCGTCGATCGCGGAAAGACTGAAGACGGCTCGCGCAAAGCTCGCCCAGTCGGGCGCCGACGTGCTCTTCGTGACGCCCTCGACGAATCTTTTCTATCTCGCCGGAATTTCCTTTCACCGCAGCGAGCGCCTCACGGCCGTTCTGGTCGCGAAAGACGGGGACCCGGTCCTGCTCGTTCCCGCGTTCGAAGAGACGCACGCGCGGTCGATGACGCCGATCGAGCGCATCGTCACGTGGCAGGAGACCGAAGACGCGTTCGCGAAAGCGGCATCGTTTCTCGGCACGTCGAAAGGCACTCTCCTCGTCGAGCCGTCGACCGCGTTCGACGACGTCGAAAAGCTGCTCGCCCACGCCTCCGGCTGGACCGCGAAGTCGGGAGCGAACCTCTTCGCCGCGATGCGGATGGTCAAGAGCCGGGACGAGCTCGCGGCGATGCGGCGAGCGATCGAGACGGGAGTCGGCCGATTCCAGGCCGCGTTCTCGAAGCTGCGGCCGGGAGTCGCCGAGAAAGAGATTTCCGCCGCGTTCGGCGGAGAGAACGTCGTCCAGTTCGGGCCGTCGGCGGCCGTCCCGCACGGAGAGGCATCGGAGCGCAAGCTTTCGAAGAACGAAGCCGTCCTCATCGACGCCTGGGACAACCCGGAAGGGTATTTCTACGACATCACCCGCTCGACGTTCTATGGGACACCGACCGACGAGTACCGCAAGGTCTGGGACATCGTGCACGAGGCGCAGGGGGCGGGCATTGAAGCTGCTCGTCCGGGAGTTCCGTGCTCCGCGGCAGACGCCGCGGCGCGGCGCGTCATCGAAAAGGCGGGCTACGGCCAGTACTTCACCCACCGGCTCGGCCACGGCCTCGGCATCGACGTCCACGAGCCGCCGTACATGGTCTCCGGCAACGACATCCTGCTCGAGCCGGGAATGACGTTCACGTCCGAGCCGGGGATCTACCTGCCGGGCAAGTTCGGCGTGCGGATCGAAGACGACGTCGTCGTGACGGAGAAGGGATCGGAAGTCCTCTCCCCTCGCCCGTCGAAGCTCGAGCCGATCGAGGCGTAGGGGGCTCAGGCCCCCCTTTTATCGGCGGCTTTTCGAATCGCGAGAAGAGCGTCGAGCTCCGGAATCATCAGCAAGTCCTTCGCTCGGCCCGCGGCTTTCTTGGCGGCGATCAGGCCCGGAATATCGAGCACGCGAATCTTCCGGCCTTCAACCTCCATCTCGATCGAGGCGGCCTCGACTTCTCTGAAGTCCCCCAATCCGGGCACGTGACCCAGAAGATCCAGCTGCCCCATGTTCGTTTCGAAAGTGAAATTCGAGCCCGACTTCAGCGTCAACGCATCCGGCCGGAAGGGAACGGTATCCTTTACACCACGCAAACGGACACCCAAAGGATCGAGAAAATCCGCGAGTCGTTTCAGGTTCCCATCGTCTCGGGAATAGGCGATGTCGACGTCTCTCGTCCGATAGTCTGAGCCGTGGAGGACTGCGGCGATTCCTCCGAGAACGACGAAGCGGATGCCCGAGTCCGCCAGAGACGTCAGGAGCCCGGAAAAATCAGCGGGAAACTGCTTCGGCAACGCGCTCTCGCAGCTTCACAACTGAATTATGAAATGCGCTCGCCTCTCGCAGCCGTTCCGTCGGCGTGAGGCGCAGGTTCGAGATGAGGCTCGTCAGGTCCACTCCGAATTCGACGGCTCGCTCCAGCGTTCCACGGCTCTCCGCGTCGGTTTCGCACGCGGCCGGCAGGTCGAGCGGATAGCCATAACCGAAGTCCACCGAAGTATTTTACCTTTTCGCGAAACGACGTTCAGCCGACTCGGTGTTCGGATCGAAGGGATCGAGCCAAGGAGGGGAAGACCTCACCCGGCCTCACGGCCACCCTCCCGCGTTCACTTGTCAGTCTAAAGGCTGCCATGTGGAGAGGGAATGGCGAGCCCCCAAATCGCGCAATCGAGCACAGGGGACCGCGAGTGAAGCGATGTATCCGAATTCCCCTCTCCCGGCGGGCAGCCTTCAGGAGTCGCGTGAATGCGGGAGGGTGGAGCGCCGAAGGCGCGGAGGGTGAGGGGGGGGACACAAATCGCGCAATCCGGCTCCTGTCGCCCTTTCTTGAGGTAGCGTCTACTCGTGAGCGCTCGCCAGACCAGCCCCAACGCACAGTTTTCTGCCCTCCTGTCGAGGTTTTCCCCCGAGATCGTCGCGCTGGTAGAGCGGTGTCTGCCCAAACTCCGCCGCGCTTTCCCCGGCTCCACTCAGCTCGTTTACAACTATTCGAACTCTCTCGTGGTCGCGTTCGGCATGTCCGAGCGCGGGTACGAGGCCATCGTCGCCCTTGCGGTCTATCCGCGCTGGGTCCGGCTATACCTCGACAAGTCGCTGCCCGACCCTGGAGGCCTTCTCGAGGGCTCCGGCACGAAAGTCCACAGCGTTGCCCTCAAGGCCGCATCGCAGCTCGATCACGGAGATATCCACGCACTCATCCAGGCCGCGATCAAGCACTCCGGGGTCACCTTCCCGAAATCCCGCTCGACCCGCATCGTCATCAAGTCTTCCTCGAAGAAGCGGAGTCCGAAGAGAACCGGGCCGAAGTAGAACGACCAGACCCCCATGCCTGACGCGCGCGACCAACCCCTGCTCGACGCCCTCCTCGACTCCTGGGACCGGAACAACACGATCCTGACGAACCTGCTTCAGGCCGTTCCCGAGGGCGGCTTCGAAGCGAGGGCGATGGAGGGCGAGTGGCACATGCTCTGGCACGAGGGCTACCATCACGGCCAGATCAAGCTGGCCCTGAAGCTCGCGGGGCTCGCGATCCCGAACGAAGTCGCGGGACCGCTGACTTGGCGAGTCTGGATGCGCCGGAAGTGAGAGACACTCGCGGCGTTTCCGTTTCCGACGCCCGGAAGCTGATCCTGAAGCTCGACGGGGTCGTCGAAGGCACGTCCTACCGGATGCCCTCGTTCCTCGTGAACGGCCGGTTCTTCGCGCGATTCCGCGATGACGACGCGGTCCTCGTCCTCCAGCTCAAGGCGATCGCCGATCGGGACGTTCTGATGGAGATCGATCCGCAGGCTTTCTTTTTCACCGAGCACTACCGGAACTACCCCGCCGTTCTCATCCGGCTCGCCGAAGTGCGGCGGTCGCTCCTGGAGGACGTCGTCCGGGAGGCGTGGCGGCACGTCTCATCGCTTCCTCCCGCCCGGCCGCGGCCGAAACCCGCGCGACCCCGCCCGCGGAAGCCGCGAAAGCCGAAGCTGAACTAGCGATTCCGGAAATCGATCGCGCTCATCTCCGCCCGACTTTCACGGGATCCGGCGCGGGAGCGGGCGCAATACAGCCGCCCCTCCTCGCAGCGCAGCCGCGCGTGGGCGTGGCTTCCCAGCTCGCCGCGAGGGCCGCCGCGTCGAGCGAGCCGAGTCCCGTCGCCTGGTCGTAGCCCGTGCCGGAGGAGTATCCGGTGACTCCCGGCACGCTGTTGTCGCCTTCGACGACGTCGTGGAAGACCGCCGCGCCGCCGCGCGCGAACTGGTTCGCGCCGAGCCGGTAGAGGTTCGGGTTGATGTTGCCCTGGCGCTTTCCCGTCTTCTGGACGATGAGCGCCATGATGCCGGCCATCGAAGGGGTCGAGACGGACGTTCCCTCCGCTCCATAGAGGCCGGAAGAGGAGGCGGACGCGCCCTGGACGATGAGGTACGGGACGCTCCCCGCCGCCGCGAACGAGATGTCCGGCACCTGTCGCCGGCCTCCGGCGGAAATGCCCGGAACCCCCTGTTGCCAGGAGGGCTGAGAAAACAGCGTGCTCGTGCCGCCCCCGGTCGACCAGAGGCCCGATCCGCCGGGAGTCTTTCCGCTTTCGTTCCACGCGGCTTCGGGAATGTAGGACAGCGCGGAACCGAGCCGCGCGTCGCGGGAGTCGGCCCAGTAACGGCCGGGATCGCCGTGGTCGTCGAACTGCGTGCCGCCGACGCAGACGTCGTTGGGCGTCGTGCACAGCCCCGAGACCGCCCTTCCCGACCCCTCCGAATCGTCGGCGATGCTGCAGCCGGACGCGCCGCTGTCCATGGACGCGACGAACACGGTCATTCCCTGCGCGGCCGCCTGGGCCCAGAGGTTTTTGTAGAGCGCGCTCGCTGCGGAGCCCATCTCGGCCTCGCAGTTTCCGAAGCTGACCGAGACGATCGGCGCGAGGTTCCGATCCACGATGTACTGCGCGGAAAGGTCCATGCCGTCGGTCGCGGCCGTCGAGCCGGAGACGACGAGTTTCACTTCCGCATTCGGAGCGATCGCCCCGGACCATTCCACGTCCAGATCGGCCTCGAACTCCTCGTAACCTCCGAGGTTCCCCGGCGAAGGCCCGTTGCGCACGATCACGGGATCGTTCGCGGGAAGGCCGAACAGTTTCCGAAAAGCCGAGACGTCCGCGACGGAGATTTCGGTCCGGCCCGCGATCGCGATCGTCACGCCGGCCGCCGTCACGCCCGCCGCGTGCAGCGGCGCGACGCCGTAGATCGTCGCGAAGTCTTCGGGCGCGAGCGCGCGGTCCGCCGAGGCGCCGCCGGACTCCGCGAGGCTCCCGGCAGCCGGAGCTCGATGGCTCATCGGCCGCCGCGAGGCGCCGCCGAGCGAGGCGAGCCCCGCGACCAATCCGGAGAGCTCGCGGGGCAGCGCCAGGGAATCCACCCGAACGGGACGCTCGCCCTCCGCGGACGAGAACGTGTGGACCCTCGTCCCGAAAGCCGACTCCACGCGCGAGACGGGACCCGAGACGTTCATCCACCCGCGTCCCTGGCCGATCTCGTCGATCGTCAGCCCCTGCTGCTCGAGCCAGGCCGCGACCTTCTCGACCTCTTCGTCGGAGATTCCGAATCGCCGGCCGAATTCCGCCGGCGTGAGCCAGCGGTGATACTCGGGGGAGCCGGGGTCCTGCTGGGCGGCCAGAAGGCTTTCCAGTTTCGCGTCCGCCTCGGGCGAGCGCGTCAGAACGAGGATCATGCGATCGAGCGGCGCGTTCAAGTCCGCCGGCCCGAGGTCGACGGCATCGGCCGGAACGGCGATCCTCTCCGCGAGACGGACGGAGTCTCCCCTCGAAGAAGGAGCCGTTGCCGCGGAAGCGTCGCGAGCGATCGCGCCCACGGCGCATCCCACCAGGACGCCCAGAACGATTTTCAGCCGAGCCGGCAGAGATCTCATCAGGATTCCCCCTTTGCGGTTCCATGGAGGGAGCAACAACGGGGCCCTCGAGAGGAGACGGTCGAACGACGGCCAACTCCCGGAGGAAACTGCAGATCGCCGTCCATGGGGGATCGAGCGAAGCGTTCCCTTCCCGCATCGGGACGGGCATTCTGGAAAGGAGAACCGCGCTCCGCTCGAATAGAATCGATCGCGGGAGGAAACGATGCCGAACACCGATCCGGCTTCACCGCGTGCTCCGGGCCACGCCCGAGAGGGTCTATCGAGCGTTCCTGGACCCCGACGCGATGGCGAAATGGCTTCCGCCGAACGGATTCACCGGCAAGGTCCACCAGATGGACGCGAAGGTCGGCGGCACCTACAAGATGTCGTTCACGAATTTCACGACCGGCCAACAGCCACGCCTTCGGCGGAAAGTACCTCGAGCTGGTGCCGAACGAACGCATCCGCTACACGGACCAGTTCGACGACCCGAACCTGCCCGGCGAGATGCAGACGACGATCACGCTGAAGAAGGTGTCCGTCGGAACCGAGCTCAAGATCGTGCAGGAAGGCGTCCCGGACATGATCCCCGCCGAGGCGTGCTACCTCGGCTGGCAGGAATCGCTGACGCTCCTGGCGAAGCTCGTCGAGGCCGAGATCCCGGGATAGCGCCCGGCGGCATGCGAGCGGTCACCCACACGGAGTACGGCTCGGCCGAGGTTCTTCGGCTCGTCGAAATTGAGAAGCCCGCCCCGAAGGACGATGAGGTCCTGATACGAATTCGCGCGGCCTCCGTCAACGCGTTCGATTTGCACATGATGAGGGGCAAGCCCCTGCCGGCCCGTCTGATGAGCGGCGGGCTGCTCCGGCCGAAGAACGCGCGCCTCGGCCGGGACGTCGCCGGGGAGATCGAAGGGGTCGGCCGGGAGCGCGACCCGATTCCGGGCGGGAGAAGAGGTCTTCGGCTTTTGCCGTGGCTCCTTTGCCGAGATACGCGTGCGCGAAGAGAGACAACGCTCGCGCATAAGCCCCCCAACGTGTCTGTTCGAGGAAGCCGCGGCCGTGCCCATGGCGGCGCTCACGGCCCTCCAGGGCCTGCGCGACAGGGGTCGCATCCAGCCGGGCCAGAAGGTTCTGATCGATGGCGCGTCCGGCGGCGTGGGAACGTTCGCGGTCCAGATCGCCAGGTCGTTCGGCGACCGAAGTCACCGCCGTGTGCAGCACGAGGGACACGTGGACATCGGCGCGATCGATCGGGGCGGACCACGTCGTCGACTACACGCGCGAGGACTTCACGAAGAGCACGAATCGTTACGACCTGATCTTCGGCGCGAACGCCCATCGCTCGCTTTTCGATTACCGGCGAGCGCTCGGCCCCGGGGGAATCTTTGTGATCGCGGGAGGCGGCTGGGCGCCGATCTTCCAATCGATGCTGCTGGGACCTCTGCTCTCGCGGTTCGGAAACAAAACGTTCCGATTCGTCGGCGCGAAGAGCTCCCGGGCGGATCTGGATTTTCTGAAGGATCTGCTCGCCGCGGGTAAGATCGCGCCCGTCATCGATCGCCGTTATCCGCTTGCGGACGCGGCGGAGGCCGTCCGCTATCTCGAAGAGGGACACGCCCGGGGAAAAGTCGTCCTCACGATGTGACCGCCGGGGAGGGCTACGCCTTCCGGTAAACCTCCGCCCCGCTCTCGACGAACTCCTTCGCCTTCTCTTCCATCCCGTTCGCGAGGGCGGCCTTTTCGTCGGCGCCCGTCTTCTCCGCGTACTCGCGGACGTCCTGCGTGATCTTCATCGAGCAGAAGTGCGGGCCGCACATGGAGCAGAAGTGCGCGACCTTCGCGCCCTCGGCGGGCAGCGTCTCGTCGTGGAACTCGCGCGCGGTCTCCGGGTCGAGGGCGAGGTTGAACTGGTCCTCCCAGCGGAACTCGAAGCGCGCCTTCGACAGCGCGTTGTCGCGCATTCGCGGGCGCCCGGGTGCCCCTTCGCGAGGTCCGCCGCGTGCGCGGCGATCTTGTAGGCGATGACGCCGTCCTTCACGTCCTTCTTGTCCGGCAGGCCGAGGTGCTCCTTCGGCGTCACGTAGCAGAGCATCGCCGTGCCCATACCAGCCGATCATCGCGGCGCCGATCGCGCGACGTGATGTGGTCGTAGCCGGGCGCGATGTCGGTCGTCAGCGGCCCGAGCGTGTAGAACGGCGCCTCGTGGCACACTGCGAGCTCGCGCTCCATGTTCTCGCGAATGAGGTGCATCGGAACGTGGCCGGGGCCCTCGATCATCACCTGAACGTCCTGGTCCCAGGCGCTTCTTCGTCAGCTCGCCGAGCGTCTCGAGCTCGCGCGAATTGCGCCTCGTCGTTCGCGTCCGCCGATCGAGCCGGGACGCAGGCCGTCGCCGAGCGAGAACGACACGTCGTACGACTTCATGATCTCGCAGATCTCGCCGAAGCGCGTGTAGAGGAAGACTCTCCGGTGGTGCGCGAGGCACCACTTCGCCATGATCGAGCCGCCCCGCGAGACGATTCCCGTCACCCGCTTCGCCGTCAGCGGAACGTAGCGCAGCAGCACGCCGGCGTGGATGGTGAAGTAATCCACGCCCTGCTCCGCCTGCTCGATGAGCGTGTCGCGGTAGATTTCCCAGGTCAGATCCTCCGCCTTGCCCGCGACCTTCTCGAGCGCCTGGTAGATCGGGACCGTTCCGATCGGCACGGGCGAATTGCGCACGATCCACTCGCGCGTCTCGTGGATGTTCTTGCCGGTCGAAAGGTCCATCACCGTGTCGGCGCCCCAGCGGATCGCCCACGCCATCTTTTCGACTTCTTCTTCGATCGAGGACGTCACGGCCGAGTTTCCGATGTTCGCGTTGATCTTCACGAGGAAATTGCGGCCGATGACCATCGGCTCGATCTCCGGGTGGTTGATGTTGGCCGGGATGATCGCTCGGCCCCGCGCGACCTCCGACCGGACGAACTCGGGAGAGCACTTCTCCCGGATCGCGACGTATTCCATCTCCGCCGTGACGGCGCCCTTCCGCGCGAAGTGCATCTGCGTCGCGTTGCCGCGGCTTCGCAGCACCTCGCGGCGGGGCGGAAGCGGAAGATCGGGATCGCTGTGGCCGGGCACGAGACGATAAGACGGCGCGACGCGGTCGTGCGGGCCCCGCTCCGCGATCCATCGCTCGCGCAGAGGGGGAAGGCCCTTCGTGACGTCGATCGCGGCCGCGGGGTCCGTGTACGGCCCCGAGGTGTCGTAGAGGCGAACGGGGAGGTTCGCGACGGCCTGTCCCGAAGCGGTTCGCGTCGGCGCGAGCTCGACCTCCCGGAACGGCACGCGCAGCCCTCCGCTGCCCTCGACGTAGACCTTTCGCGATCCCGGCAGGGGCTCGGTCGACACGGCGGAGTTCGTCGGCGCATTCCGGGCCGCGGTCCTCATGGTTTCCACCTCACGATTCGATTTTATAATCGACCGACGTGAAGAGAAAGCTCTGCGCCGCCCTGCTCGCCCTTTCGGCCGCGTCCGTGATCGCCGCCCAGGACGGCGTCACTCCTTGGCCCGGCCGATCGCGAGGAGGCGAGCTCCGTCGCGGTTCACACCGCAAACGCGCTCGTCCGCGGCCGCGCCACGCTCCTTCGCGAGGCGCTCGACGAGTTTTCCATCGTCGGATCGGCCGTCGGACCGGCCTTTCTCTCGGGCCTCACGCCGCGCCAGACCCGGCAGATCGCGGATCGCCTTTCGGCCGCCATCGCGGAACCGTTCACGACTTCCCGCAACCCGAAGGCCGTCGTCCGGGTGCTCGCGGCCGGCGGACACGGCGGCCAGGCCGTCGTCACGCTGCTCATGCCCTCGACCTCCGGGGACCTGAAGGCGGACTGGAACCTCCGACTCCGCCACGGCGAATGGCGTCTCGAGGACATCGTGCTGACCGACACGGCGCGTTCGATCCGGCGGGAAGCGATTGAATCGCTCGGCGCGCCCCCGATCGCCCGCTGGAGAGAGACCCGCGCCGAGGCGAGGCGGGCCGCCTTGCCGAGAGCGGCGGGTTTCCTGGCCGTCGTGCTCCTGACGGCGATCTTCCTGAGGCGTCTCCGAGGTTCCCAGCGCTGGGTGATCCTGTCGATTGCGACCGTGCCGGCGGTGCTGTTCGCGGTGGACGGGTACCTCGCGGTGTCGCGGATCTGGAAGGAGCCGGTCGAGCTTCGGCTCGCGGACGTGACGCCGCAAAACCGCGTTCTTCACCGGTTTCAGGTCGCCGTCAACGCCCGCGACTGGGAGGCGTCGCGGCGGACCGCCGCGGAGGCCGTCGCCGCCGGAGCCATGCCCCAGCCCCTTCATTTCGTCCTGGGGCGCGTGGCGGAAGATCTCGGCCATCTTCCCGAAGCGGCGCAGGAGTACGAGGCGTCTCTCGCTCCCCCGGCGCCGGCCCCGGGGGCGTGGGCGGGGCTCGCGCGGATCGCCTTCGAGCGAAGGAATTACCGCGAAGCCGTCGAGGACTGGGACCGGTACCTGTCGAAGACCGCGGCCGATCCGACGTCGCTCGTCCTGAAGGCGGCCGCGCTCGCGCGAGACGGAGATGCTCCCGCCGCGCAGGAGTGCCTGCAAAAAGCGATCGACATCGATCCGGCGAGGCCGGAATCGTACGACCTCTCCTCCCGGATCGCGGCGACCCAGGGGGACGAAGCGACCGCGATCGCGCGGCTGCGCGAGGAAGAGAAGCTTCGACCGATCGATCGCCGGACGCTCTCGGACGATCCCACTTTTTCGCTGCTCGCCGAGAAGGCCGCCTGGAAAGCCTTCCTCGCGGAGAAGCCGCCGGCGCTGCGCAACCTCAGTTGAGCGCCGCCGAGCGTCTTCCCTTCGAAGCGGCCCGGGCGGGGGCTTTCTTCTTTCGGGCCGCCGCCTTTCCCTCCCCCGCCCCGTCGTAGAACGAGGACAGAGCCGACACGATCCCGCGGGCGACGGACTCCCGGTACTTTCTCGTTTGAATGAGCGCGAGGTCTTCCTCGTTGTTGAGGTTGCAGACTTCCACGAGCGCTCTCGCCGGGACTTCGTTGTAGCGAATCACGGCCGGGACCCACTGGCGGCCGCCGCGGATCACGCTTTCGCGAATCGGCTGAAACGCGTGGACCGGCAGGTTGTCGTGGCGAAACGCGCCGACGATCTTTTCGGCGAGACCGCGCGAAACTCCCTCGGCTTCGAGCCTTTCGCGGCGGGAAAACGAGACCCTCGGCGCCTGCCGGTATTCCCTTCGAGCCTCGTAGATCGACCCCGACTTTTCGAACGAGGATTTCAGGAACTGTTCGCCCGGAATGTAGACCATTGTGCCCCGCACCGAGGGATGGAGCGAGTCCGCGTGGAACGACAGGAACACGACGTGCGCGGCGTCTCCCCCGCGCGAAATCACGGAACGCAGGAGCGCGTTGGACAGGTACCAGCGCAGGTGCACGCCGGCGACGGTGTCGTCGATCGGATAGGGCGGGTTCGTCATGACCCGGCCGCCGTGGGAAGCCGCGAGCCTGTCCCGATCCGTCGCGCCGGGAACCGACCGGTCCTCCACGGTGACGGCGACGTGCGCTCGCGTGAACTTTCGCAGGAGCGCCGCCGTGCGCATCGTGATGTCGTACACGTAGCGCGACTCCGCGACTCCCGACACGAGCGCGCCCGTGTCGCGGCCGCCGTGGCCCGGATCGAGGATCACGGTGACCCCCTGGAGGTTCGCGGCCTTGAGGCGATTCGCGAACTGGGCCGCCTCGAGCTTCGAGTGCTCGTACGCGACGCGCTTCGGATCGTCCGCGGATCGGTAATCCGGCAGGAGATCTTCGACGGGAATCCGAATCTCGTATCCGACCGGTATCGCGTGCACGTTCTCAACGCCGCTTCGCTCGGCGATCTTCCGAGCCTCGGCGTTGACCTCTTCGGCGTACACGAGCCCCGTGAACCGGACGACGACCGCCGAATAGAGCGCCTCTCCCTTCTGAAGCCGGTACACCGCGTAGTGGCCCTGCGCGTCTTTCCCGAAGGAAGAGGAGGAGGCCCCGTCACTTCCTTCGCGACAGCCTCCGCCCGGAACGCCGGCAGCAGGAGATCGATCGGGATCTTCAGCTCCTGGCCCTTTTCCGTCTCGAGGGACGACACGCGGTTGGCCTTCTTGATCTTTTCGTAGTTCGCGCCGTCGCCGGTGAACCACTCCGCGATCCTCCAGAGGCTCTCCGGCTCGCCGGAGAGGCCCACGACCGTGTGGGTCCAGCCCGCCGGCGAAGCGCTGTCCCCCGAAAAGAGCGCCTGCATCGCGATCTTCTTGTAGTTGGCCGACAGCAGCTCGTACGGCACGCGCAGAAACACGGCCCGCCGGAGCACGTCGCTCTCCTTGTTGAGCGACAGAATTCGCGCCTTCGTCGCCGGATCCTCCGTGAAGCGGCGAACGAAGGCGTTGATGCCCTCGCCCGGCAGCGGTTTCGCGAAGAGATAGACGAGGTCGCCGCGCGCGATGCCGACCTTCAGCTCGGCCGAAATCACGACGGTCCTGGAGAACTCCGGCTCGTCCGCCGCGCCGCCCGCGACCGCGAGCGCGCAGAAGGCCAGGACGAGGCTAAGCCGCGACCGGAGGCACCGCATCCGTGAAACGCGTCTCCCGTTCGTAAGCCGCCGCCGCGGCGAACACCGAATCGTCGCGGCCGCGATCCGCGAGAATCTGAAGTCCGAGGGGCAGACCCGAGTCCGCGGGCCCCGAAGGCACCGAAATCGCCGGAAGCCCCGCGAGCGAGGCGGGCGTCGTGAAGATGTCGGACAGGTACATGGAGACCGGGTCGTCCGCCTTTTCCCCGAACCGAAACGCCGGGCCCGGGACCGTCGGCGTGACGATCGCGTCGACGCGGGAGAAGGCTTCCCGGAAGTCCGCGCGCAACAGGGCGCGAGCGCGCTCGGCCCGGCGGTAGTACTCGTCCGCGTATCCCGCGGAAAGAACGAAGGTCCCGAGCAGGATCCTCCGCTTGACCTCTTCGCCGAAGCCGAGCGTCCTTTGTTCCGTGTAGAACTCCTCGACCGTCGGCATCTCCACCCGGGGCCCGTACCGGATCCCGTCGTAGCGGGCGAGGTTGGACGAGGCTTCCGCGTTCGCGACGACGTAGTAGATCGGGATCGCGTACGGCGCTCGGGGAACGGAAACTTCCCGAACCGTCGCGCCGAGGCTCCGCAGGACGTCGACGGCGCGGGAAAAGTTCCTCTCGACCTCCGGGTCGAGATCGCCCTCGACCGCTTCCTTCAGGACCCCGAGCTTCATTCCGCGGATCCCGCGGCCGGCCGCGGCGACGGGATCCCCGACGGGCTCGCGCAGCGACGTCGAGTCGCGCGGATCGGGCCCGGCCATCGCGGCATAAATCCTCGCGGCGTCTTCGACCGACGTCGCAATGGGCCCGATCTGGTCCAGCGAGGACGCAAAGGCGATCAACCCGTATCTCGAGATTCTTCCGTACGTGGGCTTGAAGCCCACGACCCCGCAGAGCGCGGCGGGCTGGCGCACCGACCCGCCCGTGTCGGAACCGAGGGCCGCGGAGACCTCCCGGGCGGCGACCGCGGCCGCGCTGCCGCCGGAGGAACCTCCCGGCACCCGTTCCGGGTCCCACGGGTTGCGGGTGAGCTGAAACGCGGAGTTCTCCGTCGAGGAGCCCATCGCGAACTCGTCGAGGTTCGTCTTTCCCGCGACAACCGCTCCGGCGGCCTTGAGCCGCTCCACCGCGGTCGCGTCGTAGCCCGGCGAGAAGCCGCGGAGAATCTTCGAGGCGCACGTGGCCGTGTATCCCGAGACGGCCATGTTGTCTTTCACGGCGACGAGAACCCCGGCGAGAGGGAGATCCTCGCGCGCGGCCGCCCGCCGGTCCACCTCCCGCGCGTCCGCCAGGATTCGGTCTTCCTCGAAGGAGAGGAACGCGCCGACGCTCGGTTCCCGTTCCGCCATGCGTTCGAGCGCTTCGCGCGCGAACTCCTCCGCGGAATGCCGGCGCGAGGTCACCGCGGCGGCAATCTCGACGATCGAGCTCACCGGGCGGGATCCACCACTCGGGGCACGGGAACGAGGCCGTGGGAGAGTTTTCCGGCGTTCGCCGCGAGCTCCTTTCGGCCGTCGCCGGCCGCGGGCTCGTCCAGGCGGAGCGTCGTCTCGGGGGGAAGGGCCGGCTCGGGCAGCTCGGAATCCGGAATTTCCCTCAATTTCCGGACGTGTTCGACGATCCGCTCCATCTGCTCGCCCCAACGCCCGAGGCTTCCGGCGTCGATCCGGAGGCGCGCCAGCCGCGCGACCCGCTGGATGCCTTCGGGGGACAGGAAGACATCTTCGGCGTCGCCTCGCATCGCGCTCATTGTAACCTCTCGAAGCGGATGAAGACAGTTCCGGGACCGAGGAGCCTCGAGAAGATCGTTCGCGCCTTCGCGCGACGGCAGCCGGCGAACCCGGTCTACCTCGTGGGCGGGGCGGTCCGCGACCGGCTGCTCGGGCTTCCGGTCACCGATTTCGATTTCGCCGTCGGACGGGGCGAGGCGGACCTCGCGCGAGAGCTCGAAGGGGCGGGCTTCGGGCGCGCGGTTCGAATCTCCTCGGAGTCCTCCCCCGTTCCGGTCTGGCGTCTCGCGGGGCCGCGATGGACCGTGGACATCGCGCGGTTCGAGAAGGACGGGTCGATCGAGGACGATCTCGGGAGGCGCGACTTCACGGCCAACGCGCTCGCGCGGGAGGTCGTCTCGGGGCGCCTCGTGGATCCTTTCGGCGGCCGGGCGGACTTTCGCCGGCGGCGAATCCGGATGATCGCGCCGGCCAACCTCGACGCCGACCCGATCCGGATCCTCCGCGCCTATCGCCTCGCGGCGACGCTCGGGTGGACGATCGAACCGAAAACCCGGGCCGCGCTCGCCGCGCGAGCCGCGACGCTCGCGGGCGAGGCGAAAGAGAGGATCCGCGCCGAGCTCGTCCGGCTCTTCGGCGCGAAAACGGCGTCGCGGCCGATCGCCTGGGCTTCGAGCGACGGCGTTCTCGCGGCCGGTCTCCGCCTGCCGGGCACGTTGCCGGCGGCGCCCGCGCGGATCCTCTCCCCGTTCGACGCGCCGCGCTTCGAAGCGCGCCTGCGATTCCCGTTCCGTCTCGCGACGCTTCTTTTCCGGTCGGGCGGCGGCTCGGAAAACCTCGCTTCCCGTCTCGGGGAAGCCGGGTTTTCGCGATCCGAGGCGTCCTCCGTCGCGGCGAACGCTCGTTTTCTCGAAGCGGCTTTCTCCGGAGAACCGGCCTCGCGGGTTCTCTTCGAGTTTCGCGGGCAGTGGAAGGACCTTCGCGTCCTCCTCCGCCTCGCGGGAGGAACGCGCAAGAGAAGAAGCGGGCGCGCGAGCTCGAGGCTCGCGCCCGGCGCTGCGATTTCCGGCTCCCTCCGGTCGACGGGAAGGACATCGCCCGCTGGCTCGCGATTCCACCGGGCGAACGCCTGGGCCGCGCGCTCCGGCACGCCGCGTTCCTGTATTTCACGCGGGCGGCGCGGACGCGCGGGCAGATCGAACGGGCCGTGCGATCGTTTGACGGCGCGCGGGCGGAGGAGTAATCTGCCCGAAAGGGAGGGGTGCGTGGATCTTTCCGAACTCCTCAAATTCACCACAAAGAAAGGCGCGTCGGACCTCCACCTCAAGCCGATGCGGCCGCCCCTGCTGCGATTGAACGGGAAGATGGTTCCCCTCAAAACAGAGCCGATGAGCCCGAAGGTTCTCGAGGAGATGCTTCTTCCGATCCTGACGCCCGTTCAGCGCGAGCGGCTCGAGCGCGACTTCTCCGTGGACATCGGATACGGCCTTCAGGGCGTCGCGCGTTTTCGCTGCAACATCTTCACGCAGCGCGGCTCCTACGCGGCCGGCGTTCCGGCGCATCCCGTTCACGCTCCCGACGATCGAGGATCTGGAGCTCCCCGAAGTCCTGAAGTCTTTCGCGCACCTCCCGGGCGGGCTCGTCCTGATCACCGGCCCGACCGGCTCGGGAAAATCCACGACGCTCGCGGCGATCATGCGCGAGATCACCGAGAAGCGCCCGGTTCACGTCGTGACGATCGAGGACCCGATCGAATACCTCCTCACCGACGGCCTCGCGCGCCGTCTCCCAGCGCGAGGTCGGGACCGACACGCCCGGCGTTCGCACGAGGCGCTGCGCAACGCCCTGCGCCAGGACCCCGACGTCATCATGGTCGGCGAGATGCGCGACCTTCGACACCATCCAGACCGTGCTCACCGCCGCGGAAACGGGGCACCTCGTCTTCTCGACTCGTCCACACGAACAGCGCCGCGCAGACGATCGACCGGATCATCGACCACCTCCCCGGGGAAACCACCAGAGCAGATCGCGCGACCAGCTGGCGACCGTCCTTCAGGGCGATCATTTCCCTGAAGCTCGTCGAGCGCGCGGACGGCAACGGCCTGACCGCCGCGGTCGAAATCCTGAGGCAACTCGCCGCGGATCGCGAAGCTGATCGAGATGGGCGAAACGAAGGCCCTCCAGGAAGAAATCGAATCCTCGGTGCGGCTACTACAGGATGCAGTCGATGAACCAGTCGCTGCTCGCCCTTCTGGTTCACCGGAAGATCACCTACGAGGAGGCGATGGAGATTTCGACGGACCCCGAGGACCTCTCGCTGAAACTGCGCAAGCTGTTTCCGCAGATCGAGGAATCTTTCCGAGGAGGAGACATGTCGTTCAACGATTTCTCCATCGTCACCGGGCTCATGGACACCCAGAAGCTCTACGACGAGCAGGAAGAGAAGTGGAAACTGCGGATGGCCGAAGTCCAGGAAGAGGTCGGCCGCCTTCGCCACGAGGTCGAGGACCAGCGCCGGCTGATGGACGCGAAGACGAAGGGCTACGCGGATCTGGAAGCCGAGACCTCGCGCCTGCGGGGCGAGGCCGACCGGATCCAGAAAGACGCCGGTCAGAAGATCGCGGTGCTCAACGACCGGATCAAGCAGCTCAACGCGCAGCTCGCCGACGTCGCGGGCGCGAAAAAGGCCGCCGCGAACTAGGGGTTTTTCAAGAGGTAGTTTGCTCGCCGACCCTCGCGGCTGAGCCCGCGCGGGTCTTCGGTGCCGCGACCTGAGTTCAGCGGCCAGCGTAGCGAAGGCCGTTGCGGGGCGTGTTAGGCCTCGGCGATGACCGCGATGGAGACCTTCAGCCCCGGGATGCGCACCGGGAGCTTCGCCCCCTGCCGCGCCGGCGGGTCCTTCGGAAACCACCTGAGCCATTCCTCGTTCATGCCGGAAAAGTCGTCTTCGTCGGCCAGCACGACGGTGGCGCTGACGATACGATCCATCGAGCTTCCGGCGGCCTCAAGAATTGCCGCGACGTTGGTCAGGCACTGCCGCGTCTGTTCCTGGATCGTCGCGCCCTTGATGGCGCCGGTGGCAGGATCGTGCGGGGCGGTGCCCGAAACGAAGACGAGCCCCGCGGCCTTCACGGCCTGGCTGTACGTGGCCGGGGGCTTGGCGGCATTCGAGGCGACAACGATCTGACGGGTCATCTGCGCTCCTTCGAAGGAGCGCAGGCTAGCACCTGTCAGGGATGGGCCTCTCTGAGGCCGAACGACGCGGCGTCAGCGGTGGAGCGCAGCGACATCCGCTGACGCGGGTGTTCGGGGTGCTAGGGTTCCGGAATCTCCAGATCACGGCAGATCTTCGGCGAGCCATTCGTTGACCTCGCGGTGACGGGGAACGGCGGTGGATTTTCTCGTCGCGCGGTTGACATAGACCGTGTGCCGCGAGCCCTCCCGGAAAAGTTCGCAGCCGTGCGTCTGGAGATGTCGGACGAGATCGGACCTCTTCAAGAAATGAGAAGAGGCTCGCGAATGACGGCGTCTCCGCCGATCTGCTCCTCAGAAAGGGCGCGGTTGGCCTCGAGCACCAGCGCGACGGCCTCCTGGAAGTCTTCCCGCGCTTCATCCAAGGTCTCCGCCTGCGTGTTTGCGCCCGGAAGTTCCTCGACGGAAAGCCGATGTACCCCTCCGGGACCTGCCGGAATACTGCCGTGAGCTTGACCTCCATGCGTCCTCCGGAGTCACGAGATTGTACCTCGCCCGCCGGCGACGCCCAGCACACCGAACGACCCGGATTCAGCAGCAAGCCCGCAGGCCGGAAAGCTTGCCGGGCCGAGCCTTTGGCGGAGGTGGTCCGCTGCAAGCCGATGTTCGCCCGCGGCATTACTTTTCGTAGAACTCTCATTACATGTCGGGGTCCGGAGCGGGAACGAGATTTCCTTCACGCCTCGTCGGAAAAGAGTCTCACGTCCGCAAGCATCCCTGCATAACCCCGACCTGGGCAGATCAGGACGCTGTACGGGCCATCCGACGCGTGGATAGAGAAGCGTCCGTGGGCGTCACTCGAGAGAATTTGATCCTTGCTTCTGCCGGTCAGATCCCTTACGACCTGCGCCCTCGATTTCCTCGTTGGTGTACTTGTTGAAGCAATGACCCGCCAAAACCGACGCTGTTGCCTGAATGCGCGTTACGCTGGCGGCACTCGGGCAAATATTCCTCGACCCCGTTTCTCCAGGCCTACCACCTTAGGCTCGGCGTTTGGCCGGGAGCGACAACCTAGCCACGCGAGCGAAGCCAACAGCACAATGGCGCTTCCGCGGGCGAACATGTATTCGGCGTCCGAAGGAAAATCCAGAAACGCGACGATTCTTGACGCCTAAGATCTTTTTCACTTGACTCGATTTTACCATCCAGCCCCTGTCAGTCCCTTCGGTTCCGCCGCTCTGCCGCCCGCGGGCAACGTGCTCTCACCCTTCCCATCGCGGGGATCGCGAAACGGGGACAGGGAAGATATTTCGCGATTGCGAGATTGCGCGATTGCTGGATTTGGGGTCCGTCGGCACCGGGGTCAGATTGCCGCGTCGCTGCGCTCCTCGCAATGACGGGCGTCTTCTTGCCCCTACCCGCTCGCCGCCGGGAGCCCCGTGCCCTTGAGCAGATCCTTGATGACGAGGGCCGTCTCTTCCTTGCCCGGCACGCAGAGGTTCGGATCCTTCTCGGTTCCCGCGGCGATCGCCGCCGCGTAGCCCTCGCAGTCGTACCCGCAAGCCGTGCAATCGGTCTGCGCCATCGCCGCGTAGAGCTTCGTCTTCAGGTCGCCGGCCTTGGCCATCTCCATCCGCTTCGGAAGCGAAATCGTTTCGTCGTGGAAAGCCGGGCGCTTCCTTTTTGACGGCCGGCTTCGCCTTGACCTCGTCGGTCTTCCCGGTGTTCAGCCAGAACCCGAACGAGAGACAGCTCGGGCAGATGAACTTGTAGTCCCACTGCTGGGGCATGTGCTTCGCCGGCGTGCGGTACACGACGAGCTGCTGAAAATCCTGGGGGCAGGCGGGATTCTCCAGCTCCTGCGCGTCGGTGACCATCGCCTTGAGATGCCCCATCGAGAACTGGATCTGTTTCGGCTTCTGGTTGAAGCGGTACATCTTCCCCTTCGGGGACACCATGACGACCTGGGGGTTGAACGTTCGTTCGACGTAGAACGCCCGCATCGGCTCGCCGGAGTCGGGATCGAGCACGGGGTTCTGGCTCCAGAAGCCCGCGACGAGGCGGCTTTGATCTTCGAGAGAGAGTTTCATGCGCCGGGATTTTAGCAAAACTTCAGGCGGGGCGGACAAAAGGATTTCCGCGCATTTCGCGTCCGACGGTCGTCTCCGCTCCGTGTCCCGGGATCACGCGGACACTCTCCGGAAGCGAGTAGAGCTTTCGGCGAATCGAGGCTTCGATCGTCTCGAAAGAGCCTCCCCACAGGTCGGTGCGGCCGATCGAGTCGCGGAAGAGCGTGTCGCCGGAAAAGAGCGCCGGCGCCGCGCCGTCGAGGAGGAAGCACGTCGAACCGGGCGAATGGCCGGGCGTGTGCAGGGCGCGGATTCGCGATTCGCCGAATTCGAAGGTTTCCCCGTCCACGATCCACCGGTTCACGGCGGGCGCCGGCTCGAAAGAAAAGCCGAAGGCCCGGCCCTGGTCCTGCAGCTGGTCGTACAGAAAGCGGTCGTCCGGGTGCAGGCAGACGGGCGCGCCGGTCGCCTCCTGAACGCCGCCCGCCGCGCCGATGTGGTCGAAGTGCGCGTGGGTGTGAAGAAGGAACACGGCCGTCGCGCCCGCCCGGCGGAGCGCCTCCACGATTTTCGGAGCCTCGTCGCCCGGGTCGATCACGACGGCCTCGCCCGTGGGCTCGTCCAGGACGATCGAACAGTTGCACGCGAGGGGCCCGACGGGGATCGTCGCCGCGATGCGCGTCATTTCCGGCTCCCTACCGGATGACCGGAACGACGGTTTCCACGTCGTGCCGCTCTTTCCGGCGCTCGTCCGCCCATACCTTTTCCGCCGAGCCGAGGTTGATCTGGACCGCCCATTCGTCGTTTCCGGGATCGCGCCTTTCGGAGGCGAAAAGCTTCCGCCGCGAACGGGGCGTGAAGACCTCCCACCGGATATAGCCGAAATCCGCCACGTCCCCCCGCACGCAGAACGCGGGGATCCTCTGCCCTTCCTCGATCGAGGACCTCGCGGACCGAGACGGGGCGAAATCCATTCGCCTCGAGCCGCGCGAGGAAGTCGGCCGTGACGTCTTTGCCGTCGAGGAAGAGGCGGTGCCGGCCGCGCGCGACGCCCCTCCCGAGGATGAGATCGTCGAGCGCGTCGTCGAGGGCCCGGTCTCCCGCGATTCCCTTCATGGCTTCATTCTATTTCTTCCCGCCGATCGGGGTTAGACTCGCGCCGTGAATCCCGCGGACATCGTTCTCCTGCGCTTTCCCCTCGCGCTCTGGGTCGGCGGAGCGGTTTTTCCGCGATCGCCGCGCCCGCGGTTTTCCGCGAGATCGCGTCGCGCGACCTGGCCGGAAGGGTCTTCGGCGAGGTCCTGAAGCGTCTCGAAGCGCTCTTCCACGTCCTCTCGGTCATCCTCGTCGTCGGAGTCTTCTCGGCGGTCGGCCGAGAGGGCCGAATCGCGGGCCGGGCCGCCGGGACCGCGATCGGGATCTTCCTCGCGATCGCGACGAACGTCTACGCCTCGATGGTGATTCGCCCGCGCATGGCGTACTACCGCGCGCAGGCGGGCTCGTTCGACGATTCGCCCGAAGACAACCCGTGGCGGCGAAAGTTCCAGGCCCTCCACCGGCGGTCGACGCGCGTCGCGATGCTCGGCCTCCTCGCCGCGTCGGCCGCGCTCTTCTTCGCGCCATGATCGACCTGCGGTCCGACACGGTCACGAAGCCTTCGGCCCGGATGCGCGAGGCGATGGCGAATGCCGACGTCGGCGACGACGTCTACGGGGACGACCCGGCCGTTCGCCGGCTCGAAGAGGCGACCGCGGCGCTCCTCGGCCGGGAGGCGGCGCTGTTCGTTCCGACCGGCTCGATGGGAAACCAGATCTGCGCCCGATTGCTCGCGGCGCCGGCCACGGAGGTGATCGTCGAGGGGAGAGCCCACATCTACAACGCGGAGATGGCCGCGATGGCGGCGCTTTCGGCCTGCTGCCCCGCCCGATCCCGACAGCCGACGGCATCCTGACGCGCGAGCTCGTCGAACCGCTGATCCAGGACAGTCCCCTGCGGCCCCGCACGTCGCTCCTCTGCCTGGAGAACACGCAGAACTTCTGGGGCGGGAAGACCCTTCCCCGGACCGCCCAGGACAGCCTCGTCGCGCTCGCCCGCGAGCGGAAACTCGGCGTCCACCTCGACGGGTCGCGGATCTGGAACGCGGCGGCGGCGCTCGGAGCTTCCGAAAAGGACCTCGCCGCGGGCGTCGATTCGGTCAATGTCTGCTTTTCCAAGGGGCTCGGCGCCCCCGTCGGATCGGCGATCGCGGGAACAGGCGCGTTCATCGCCGAGGCGCGCCGCGTGAGGAAGCTATTCGGGGGCGGGATGCGGCAGGCGGGGGTTCTCGCGGCCGCGGCGCTCGTCGCCCTCGACAACCGGGCGCGAATCGCCGACGACCATCGAAACGCGCGACGGCTCGCCGATGGGCTCGCGTCGATCCCCGGCGTGACGCTGCCCTACGGGGTCGAGACGAACATCGTCATCTTCCGCGTCGCCGGTCTCGCGTCGGACTGGATCGACCGATTCCGGGCCGGCGGCGTGCTCGTCGGCCCCGCGCTCGCGCCGAACGAAGTGCGAATGGTCACCCACCTCGACGTCGGCGCCGCGGACATCGACCGGGCCGTCGAGGCCGCGCGCAAAATCAATCCTTCGTCTTTGCGATGAGATCGATTTCGAGGCGCGCGCCCGCGGGAAGCTCCGCGACGGCGACCGTCGAGCGCGCCGGCCGATGGGAACCGAATCGCCGCGCGTAAACCTCGTTCATCTTCGCGAAGTCCGACATCCGCAGCAGGAACACGGTCGACTTCACGACGTCCGCGAACGTGAGCTTCGCCTGATCGAGCACGGCCTGAAGGTTGTCGAAGACGCGCTCCGCCTGGACGTCGATGTCCCCCTCGACGAGCTTCATTGTGCGGGATCGAGCGGGATCTGGCCGGCCGTGAACAGGAATCCCCCGGAGTGAACGGCCTGGGAGTAGGGCCCGATCGCTTTCGGCGCCCCGTCGGTCGAGATGGGTTTCATGGGCTCTTCCTCTTTTGTTTCTTCGATCGCCGCCACGTAAGGAAGGTTTCGGTGAGCTTCGGCCAGGTCCAGACCGTATCCGACGACGAACCGGTCTGCGATCTCGAAACCGAGGTAGTCCACGGGCACCGGCTCCGCGCCGGCGATCCGCTTGCGAAGGAGCGCGCAGACTTTGAGCGACCGCGGGTTGCGCGCGCGAAGCAGATCGAGGATCTTCCGAAGCGTTCTGCCCGAATCGACGATGTCCTCGACGACGATCACGTCGCGGCCGCAGATATCCGCCGGCAGGTCGCCGACGAGACGGACTTCCCCCGAGGAGCGCGTCCCCGACCCGTAGGAAGAGACGCGGAGAAAATCAAGCGTGACCGGCGCGCGGATTCGGCTCGCGAGATCGCAGAGGAAGAACACCGACCCCTTGAGAACGCCGACGAGAAGAGCGGTCCGGCCGCCGAGATCGCGGTCGATCGCGCCCGCCAGGCGCGCGACCCCTTCGCGGACGGCGCTTTCTTCGACGATCACCTCCGAAATCTGATGACCCACACCTCGTCCTTGTCCTAAAATGAGCGGGAATTCATGCTTGTATCCGAGCTTCAGACTCTCCACGGAGCGTATATCCGGCTGACGGAGAAATTCAAGGCGCTGTGGACTTTCCATCAGTTCCTGAAAGGCGTGCACAAAAACTTTCTCGCCGACGCTCCGACCTACGAGGTCGACTTCAATTCCCTCTACGAGCAGTTGCGGAAAGTCTCCGGGGACATTTCCACCGGATCGACCTCCGTGCGGGACGACATCGACCGCGTCGAAACCGAGCTCGCGCTCGTTTCGCGAAAGCTCCGGCTCGGGGACAAGGCCGTGTCGCCGTCGCTCGTCCGCCGGTTCTTCCAGAAGCTCCGAACCGAAGACGAGAAGATCGTCTACAACCTGCTCCGGTTCTACTTTTCGCAGCCCGAGATCGACGAAGATCTCGCCGACAAGATCGATTTTCTCGCGACTCTCGCGGCCACCCATCCCGGCGGCGAGGGCGTGCTCCCCCGCCCCCGGGTCGAGGTCGTCCGGATTTTCGAAGCCGTCGTGTCGCAGTGCTCGTGGCCCGCGACCGGCAACGACGAGGTGAACGCCCTCGTCGCCGCGATCGACGAGCTGGCCGAGAATGTTTCGCGCGCGCGCAATTTCGAGGCCCTGACGTCGGAGAAGCTCGTCGAAAACATCCGAACCGTGAAGCGCCGCCTCGGCCATGCCCTCGCGAACCCCCAGGTGCTCGCGTCCGTCGCGATCTGCAACGTCAGGACGAAAGAGGTCTTTCGAAGACGTCTGCAGGAGGAGCGGAACCGGATCCGCGAGGCGGGCGACCGTATCGCGAGCCTCGAGCAGGAATTCGCCCGCACGGGCCGCAAGGACCTGCCCGACGAGTTTCGCCGGTTCCGCGACAACCACGACGAATTCCAGAGGCTCCACGACGAATCCAATCTGCGAAGCGAACACGTCCTCGCCGTGATGCGCTCGATCACCGACGTTCTCGGAAAATTCGATCTCGGCGAGATCGACCTGGCGGAGATCGACGACGCGCTCGAGATTCCCGACGCCGGCCCGGACGAGGCCGCGGAACATCCGGACGGCCTTCGCCACGCGATTCAGAAGATCCTCGCGGCCGTCGAAATGAGCGACGGGGGCTTCAAGGAGATCGCGAACCTCGGCCTGGAGCCGTGGGAATTGCGCTCCGCGAAAGCCGCGATCGGCCAGAGTGGACGGCCGCCCTCGGACCGGGACGCGCTGCTGCTCGAGGGGGCCGCGCTTCGCGGGAAGGCCGAGGAAGAGGCGGCCCGCTGGACTCAAAACAAGAGAATGGGGAACCCGCTGGGGTCCCTCCGGTCCGACGCGGAAGAGACGCTCGCCCTCGCCGGCGCGACCGACCACAAGTTCGCGGACATGATCCGGGACGCCGGGGACGGGTCCATGCCGGAAGAAATGGGGTCTCTCGTGCGCTCGCGCTTCCGTCTTCTGCGCGCCTACTCGACCCTCTGGCTGCTCCACGACGCGGAACGCCGGTAACCGGCGCGCGATACCCGTCGCCCTGCGGGCGTGCTCGGCTCTCGCGGCCTCTCCATTTGAACGCGTTGTCCCCGGCCCTCTCGCGGGGTCCCGTGTGCTAGCATCCCGCAAACAAATCCATGAAAAGGATTCTGACCGTCTCGTCGGGCAAAGGGGGCGTCGGCAAGACGACGTTCGCGATCAACTTCGCCCTCGCCCTCTCGAAAGCGGGGCCGACCGTGCTCGTCGACCTCGACACGGGGACCTCGTCGATCCGGAGCTCGATCGACTCGCCGGTGCCGCGCGACCTCTACCACTTCCTCAAGAAAGACATCCCGCTGCTCGACTGCATCACGACCCTGACGCCGGAGCTCGACCCGGAGGGAGAGTTTCGCGATTTCGGATTCATCGCCGGGCCGAAGCACCTGATCGACGACGTGTCGAACTTCGGAGGACCCGCGAAGGCGAAATTGATCGCCGCCATCAACCAGCTGCCGACCCGGTACGTCGTTCTCGACATGAAAGCCGGCCTCGACCCGAACGTCATCGACTTCCTCCCGTATTCGAACTCCGGAATTCTCGTCTTCACTCCCCAGCTGCCGTCCGCCACTCTCGCGGCGTCCGACATCGTGAAGGCGATCCTCTTCCGCAAGCTCCGGATCCTCTTTTCCCCGGAGTCGCCCGTCTATCGGGGACTCGGTCCCGGGTACCCGGAGATGGTGTCCTCGCTGCTCGACTCCGTCGAGGACGTCTACGACGAATCGATTTCGAACATCGACGCGTTCCTCGTCGACCTCGCCCAGAGCCTCGGCGACCACCCGATTCTCGGCCTGCTACGCGACACCGTCGAATACTTTCGCGTGTACTACGTCCTGAACATGTTCAACGGGGTTCGCGAATCGTACGAGACGGCCGTCGCGCCCTTCGTCGATAACCTCGTCGACAACGTCTCCTCCCGGCTGAACCTGACGAACCTCGGCTGGGTGCTCAAGAGCGACCGCATCCATGACGCGAATTGCCGGCGGCGGCCGATCCTCCTCGCCTCGGACTCCGTCGCCGGCCCTCGAACGGCGTCGGCCGTCGACCGCGAGGTGAACGAGCTCGAGAAACGCTTCCTTCACCTGAAGATCGACAAACCGTCGCGGTCCGACCGGCAAGCTCCCCTGCTCGCCGCCGACCCGAAACGGGCCCTGGCCGACCAGCTCGACTCGCTTCGCGCGATGTACGCCGACCAGAAAGAATCTGGCGTGAAGGAGAATTTCGCCTATATCACCCAGCGCGCGCTTCACCTGATCGAGGGGATGCGCGCCTCGGAGTTCGGCGAGACGAAGATCTGCCGGCCCGACGAAATCCTGTCCCATTTTTTCCCTCTTTGACTTCACGATCCATCGTTGATAAAAACCGCGTTCGGACCGCGCCGCGGAGTCAGGAGAGCGATGAGCACTGTGGAAATGGTCAACCCGAAAAAGGTGACGGCGAAGAAGATCCTGAAAGACCTGACGGGTCCGGAGCTTCGCGACCTCGCGAAGGGGGAAGAGACGACCTCCTCGTACGGATCGCCCATCTACTTCACGACGGTCAAGAGTCGCTCCGCGAAGAACACGTTCGTCGTCGAAAACGGGGTGAATCTGGGCGCCCATCAGAAAGGCATGGACCCCGAGAAGGCCCGCGCCCTCGTGCGGAAGCTGCAGGAATCGATCGCCTCGCGGGTGATGATCCAGGTCGACCGCCGAATGGGGATGGCGTCCGAGGCCACGCTCCACTGCCGCCTCTTTGTTCCGGCGGAGTTCGCCCGCATCGCCTACATGTGGCACAACATGCTCTTCCCGATCGCCTCCTCGGGCGAGCCGGATTTCGTGTCGGTGTACGTCCCGGACTGGCCCGAGCGGATCATCTTTCTCGATCCGAACGAAGGGTACACGTACATCTGCGGCACCGATTACCCGGGAGAGGCGAAGAAATCGATGCTCCGCCAGGCGATGTACTGGATGAAGAAGCGCGGCGGTCTCGGTCTCCACGCGGGGTCGAAAATTCTCCGAGTCGCCGGCCCGGACGGAAAGTCTCGCGACGTCGGGTTCCTGCTGTTCGGGCTTTCGGGCACCGGAAAGACGACGCTCACGCTCCACGACCACGGTCTCGCAGCGCCCGAACGGGTGATCATCAAGCAGGACGATGTCGTTCTGCTCGCGCCCGACGCGCAGGCGTTCGGCACCGAAGACGGCTTCTACATCAAGACCGAGGGCCTCGAGCCGACGCAGCGGGTCCTTTGGGACGCGGCGATCTCTCCGACCGCCTGCTTCGAGAACGTCAAGATCCACGAGAACGGCGACATCGACTTCGTCGACACGACGCTCACTTCCAACGGCAGGGGCGTCGTTCTCCGGAAGTTCATTCACGGCACGGACGACGGGATCGACCTGCCGAAGGCGCACAAGATCATCTTCATCACGCGCCGGAACGACGTCGTCCCGGTCGTCGCGAAGCTCACCCCGCAGCAGGGGGCCGCGTTCTTCATGCTCGGCGAATCGATCGAAACGTCCGCGGGCGACCCCACGAAAGCGGGCCAGGCGAAGCGGGAAGTCGGGACGAATCCTTTCATCGTCGGGCCCGAGGCCGAGGAGGGAAACCGCATTCTGAAGTTCCTCTCCGAGAACCCCGACATGGAAGCCTACATTCTGAACACCGGCTCCGTCGGAGCGGCGGACGGGGCCGACGGCGAGAAGATCTCGATCCGCGTTTCGACCGAGATCATGAAGCAAATCGCGAAGGACGGAATTTCCTGGCAGCCGGACCCCGACTGGGGCTATTCCGTGCCGCGTCAGGTCCCGGGCGTCGACCTTTCGAAATACGATCCCCGGAAGTACTACTCGCCGGAGGAATACGCCGCCCGCGTCGCGCGGCTTCGATCCGAGCGGGAGGCCTGGCTCGCCCAGTTTCCCGGGCTCGACCCTTCGATTCCGAAGGCGATCCGGCCGGCGAACTGAACACGGCCGTGGAAAGAGCGATCGAGAGCGAACACCGGTTCCACGAGGGGCTCGAGGACGTCGTCGCGGCCGAGTCCGCGATCTGCTACATCGACGGCGAACGAGGCGTCCTTTCGTACCGCGGGTACGACATTCACGACCTCGCGGAGAATTCGTCGTTCGAAGAAACGTGTTTCCTCCTGTGGGAGGGGCGCCTCCCGACGAAGGCGGAGGTCGCCGCCCTCCGGGAGGGCCTCGGGCGCGAGAGGGAGGTTTCCCCGGAAATCCTCTCCCTCGTCCAGGACTTCCTGAAACACCGGATGATTCCGATGGACGCGCTGCGCACGGCCGTTTCGGCCCTGTGCGAGACGGATCCGGACGTCGCGTCGAACGACCCGGCGGCGAACCGCCGCAAGGCCCTCCGCCTGACGGCGAAAATGTCCACGCTCGTCGCGGCCATTCACCGCTTCCGGTCGAACGAGGCGCCGGTCGAACCCGATCCCGGGCGGGGCCATGCGGAAGACTTCCTCGCGATGCTCAACGGGCGCGGGCCCTCCGCCGAGATGACCCGCGCGTTCGACATGGCGCTCGTCCTGCACGCGGACCACGAGCTGAACGCGTCGACGTTCGCCGCGCGGGTCACCGCCGCGACGCTCTCCGACATGCATTCGGCCGTCGTCTCGGCGATCGGCACGCTCAAAGGGCCGCTGCACGGAGGCGCGAACGAGGCGGTCATCCGGATGCTCATGGAGATCGGCGACCTCTCGCGCGTGGACGATTACATCCACGCGCTGCTCGCGGCGCACAAGAAAATCATGGGGTTCGGCCACCGGGTCTACACGACCGAGGATCCCCGCGCCACGCACCTGCGCCAGATGTCCCAGCACCTCGCCGAGTCTTCCGGGGTCAGCAAGTGGTACGACATGTCCCGCCGCATCGAGACGATCATCAACCAGGAAAAGCGCCTGAACTGCAACGTGGATTTCTACTCCGCCTCGACCTACTACATGCTGGGAATTCCGCCGGACCTCTACACGCCGATCTTCGCGCTGTCGCGCTGCGCCGGGTGGACGGCCCACGTGATGGAGCAGCACCAGAACAACCGGTTGATTCGTCCCCGCGCGGACTACATCGGGCCGGTCTACCCGCAGAAGTACGTCCCCGTCGACGCCCGGGCGTGACCCCGGCCGGGCCTACTCCCCCAGGTACGCTTCCTTGACCTTCGGGTTCGTCGCGATCTCGCCGGACGGGCCGGAGAGGGTGACGGTCCCCGTCTCCAGAACGTAAGCGCGGTGGCTGTGCTTGAGCGCGGCGTTCGCGTTCTGCTCGACGAGAAGGACGGAAGCGCCTTCCCGGTTGATCGTCTCGATCGCTTCGAAAATCGTGTGCACGAGGATCGGAGCCAGGCCGAGCGACGGTTCGTCGAGCAGCAGCACTTCCGGGCGGGACATCAGGGCGCGCCCGATCGCGAGCATCTGCTGCTCGCCGCCCGACAGCGTCCCCGCCCGCTGCCGAATCCGCTCTTTCAGCCGGGGAAAGACCGTCAGGACGCGCTCGAAATCCGACGAGATCCGGGGCGCGTCGCGGCGCGAATAGGCGCCGAGCTCGAGGTTTTCCCGAACCGTGAGATTTGCGAAGATCGCGCGGCCTTCCGGAACGAGCGTCATCCGGTCGCGAACGATCCTGTAGGTCGGCGTCCCGACGATCGAGCGGTCCCGGTAGCGAATCGAGCCGGAGAGCGGCGGAACGAGTCCCATGATCGCCCGAAGGGTCGTGGATTTTCCGGCGCCGTTGGCCCCGATCAAGGTCACGATCTCGCCCTTCTCGAGGGTCAGGGAAATCCCCCGGACCGCCGACACGGCGCCGTAGCGAACCTGGAGATCCGTCACCTCCAGGATCATGCGCCTCCCAGGTACGCCTCGATCGTGCGCGGGTCCCGCTGAACTTCCGCCGGGGTCCCGAGGCAGATCGTCGACCCGTAGTCCACGACGTGGACCTTTTCGCAGACGCCCATGACGACTTTCATGTTGTGCTCGACGAGGAAGATGGCCATCTCGAACTGGTCGCGCAACCAGCGGATCAGGTCCATCAGCTCGCGCGACTCGTGCGGGTTCATTCCCGCGGCCGGCTCGTCCAGGCACAGGAGTCGCGGCCGTGTCGCCATGGCGCGGGCGATCTCGAGGCGCCTCTGGCTCCCGTAGGGCAGGTTCCGCGCCGTCTCGGCGGCGAGGTGGTCGAGCTTGAAGACTCGAAGGAGCTCGAGGGATTCCCGTTCGATCCGCTCCTCCTCGCGCACGTACATCGGTCCCCGCACGATCGACGAGAGGATCGAGGCTTTCTGGCGGCGCGCGAAACCGACCTTGACGTTGTCGATGACCGAAAGATTCGAGAAGAGGCGGATGTTCTGAAACGTCCGGGCGACGCCGTCTTCGGTGATCTTCCACGACTTCTCGCCGTCGATGCGGCGGCCGCCGAAGAGGATCTCCCCGGCGGTCGGCTTGTAGACGCCCGTGATCATGTTGAAAATCGTCGTCTTGCCGGCGCCGTTCGGCCCGATCAAGCCGTACAGCGCCCTTTCCTCGATCGCAAGATCGAAATCTTTGACCGCCGTCAGGCCTCCGAACCGCATCGTCACGGAGTGGGCTTCGAGCAGTGCCACGGCCGCTTACGCTCCGATACCCGGAGTTTCGGCCGCGCCGCGTCGCGCCGCTTTCTCGCCGAAAACTCGCGATGGCCCGTGAGACCCTGCGGGCGGAAGATCATGATGAGGATCAGGAGCAGAGAGAAGACGACCATCCGGTACTGTTCGCGCCGCGCGCAGACCTTCCGTCAACCCGATATAGAGCACCGCGCCGACGACCGAACCGGTGATCGACCCCAGGCCGCCGATCACGATCATGATGATGATCTCGATCGACTTCAGGAACGTGAACGAATTCGTGTGGACGTACATCAGGTAGTGAGCGAAGAGGCCGCCGGCGACGCCCGCCATCGCGCTCGAAATCACGAACGAAATCACCTTCGTGCGCGTCGTATTCACGCCCATCGCCTCGGCCGCGATCTCGTCCTCCCGCACGGCGAGGAGCGTCCGGCCGAACGACGAATTGACGAGACGCGCAACGAGGACGATCGACGCGACCGCGAAGAAGTACACCCATCCGAAGCTCGCGTATTTCGGGATCCCCCCGAGGCCGCGGGCTCCCCCGACGGCGTCGATGTTCAGGATGAAGACCCGGATGATCTCCCCGAATCCCAGCGTCACGATCGCGAGGTAGTCGCCCCGGAGGCGCAGCGAAGGCACGCCGACGAGGAACCCCGCGATCGCCGCGCACACCGCCCCGACCGCGAGAACCATCAACAGAACGACGGCGCCCCGGCCGGCCGGCGGCAGGAATGAAACCACCCGCTCGAGGCGGGTGCCGAAATTGACGGAGATGAACGCGGACGTGTAGGCCCCGATCGCCATGAAACCCGCGTGGCCGATCGAGAACTGGCCCGTGAATCCGTTGATGAGATTCAAGGACACGGCCAGGATGATGTTGATCCCCGCCAGAGTCATCACCTGGAGGACGTAGGGCGAGATCCGGGCGGCCGCGACGATCCTGCCCGAAAGAAGCGCGTCGACGAACCAGATCGAGAGGCCCGCGATCGCGAGCGCGAGAAACCGTCGCGTCACACTTTTTCCTTTTCCACGCGTCCGAGAATTCCCTGGGGCCGGAACAGCAGGATCGCGATCAGGATCGCGAACGCGATCGCGTCGCGGTACGTCGGCGAAAGATAGCCCACCGTGAAGACCTCCGCGATGCCGATGATCAGGCCGCCGAGGAGGGCTCCGGGAACGTTGCCGATGCCGCCGAGGACAGCCGCGACGAACGCCTTGAGCCCGCTCAGGATCCCCATCAGGGGATCGATCTTCGGAATTGCCATCGCCACGAGAACCCCCGCGGCGGCGGCAAACGCGGAGCCGAGCGCGAACGTGATGGAAATGATCCGGTCGGTCGAAACGCCCATGAGCTTCGCCGCATCGAGGTTGAACGAAACCGCGCGCATCGCCCTGCCCGTCTTCGTGCTCTGGATGAAGAAAAGGAGGATCAGCGTGAGAACGATGGAGACGACGAAGACGGTCAGCTGCTCCGAGGTCAGTCGGACCGCCCCGACGCTGAATTCCCGGTGGGGCGCGTTGGACGGAAAGAACTTCGGGTCGGCGCCGAACAGAATCTGGCCGCCGTTCTCGAGAAGCAGCGACACGCCGATCGCCGTGATGAGGGACGTCATCTTGGAGGCCCGCCGGACCGGCCGATAGGCGAAGCGCTCGATCACGATTCCGAGGACCGCGCACACGGCCATCGAAAACACCATGATTCCGAGAGCCCTGCCGTACGACGGGGTTTCGCCGCGAAAGCGCGACGAGGCGTAGTACCCGACGTACGCGCCGACCATGTAGACGTCCCCGTGCGCGAAGTTGATCAGCCGCAGGATGCCGTACACCATCGTGTAGCCGAGGGCGATCAGCGCGTAGATCGACCCCAGCGACAACCCGTTGACGAGTTGCTGGAAGAACGTGCTCACGCGCCGGGTTCGATCCGTTCCTGGAAGACCTTTTTGCCGTCCTGCACCTTCAGGATGACGACCGGCTTGACGGCGTTGCGCTCCGCGTCGATCGTGATCGATCCCGTCACGCCGGGAAAATCCTTCGTCGCGGCAAGCGCGTCCCGGACCTTGGCAGGCTCCGAGCTGTTCGCGCGCTTCACGGCGTCCGCGTAGATCCGGGCGGCGTCATAGCCGAGGGCCGCGAGGGCGTCGGGAATGGCGCCGTATTTCGCCTTGTAATCGGAGACGAACTTTTGAACCGCCGGGGCCGGGTCGTCGACGGAGTAATGGTTCGAGAAATAGCAGCCGTTCAGGGCCTTGCCGCCGATCTCCCAGAGCCGCGGGGAATCCCAGCCGTCGCCGCCGGACAGCGGAACCGTGATTCCGAGGTCTCGCGCCTGGCGCGCGATCGTTCCGACTTCGGTGTAATAACCGGGAACGTAGATGATTTCCGGATTCACCGACTTGAGCTGGGTCAACTGCGCCCGAAAATCGGAGTCCCCTTCCGAGTAGGACTGCTCCCCGACGATCTCGCCGCCGTATTCCTTGAATTTCTGCATGAAGACGAGTCGCAGGCCGACCGAGTAATCGTTGCGCACGTCGTAGAGAATCGCGGCCTTCTTCAATTTGAGCGACTTCGCCGCGAACTTCGCGTCGGCCTCGCCCTGCTGGATGTCGGTGAAGCAAACCCGGAAAATGTAGTCGCCCACCTGCGTGACCTTCGGGTTCGTCGAGGAAGGCGTGATCATGGGCACCTTCGCCCCCTGGCAGATCGGAGCCGCCGCGAGCGAGCGGGACGAGGCGACCTCCCCGAGAACGGCCTGAACGTTGTTCTGGTTGATCAGCTTCGTCACGGCCGTGGCCGCCTCTTCCGGCTTGGACTGATCGTCTTCGACGATGAGTTTCACCTGCTTGCCGAGCAGGCCGCCGGCCTGGTTGATCTCCGCGAAAGCCATCTCGCTGCCGTTTTTCGTCGATTGCCCGAACGTGGCCGTGTTGCCCGTCAGCGATCCGTATTCACCCACAACGATTTCCTTGGAGTTGCCCCCCGGCGCACAGCCCGCGGCCACAAGAGCCGCAGCCGCCGCCAGGAACCCCGTCAGCGTTCGAATTCTCATGTTTTCAGCTCCTCCTCAATCTGGTTTACGCAAAAGCGGGCTATTATTTCTTCGGTCTCCGCAAAAGTCAAAAAGCCAGTGACACTAGAATCGAGAGGTTGATGAATCAGGGGCTTCCGATCGTCCGGCCGCGCAGCGCCCATCCGATCTCGCGGGACGCGATCGACCCCGACGCGTTGAAGGTCCTGTACCGGCTGAAGAGCAGCGGATACCGGGCCTATCTCGTCGGGGGAAGCGTCCGCGACCTGATGCTCGGCCGGCGCCCGAAGGACTTCGACATCGGGACGGACGCCCGGCCCGAAGACGTCCGGTCGCTCTTCCGGAACAGCCGCCTCATCGGTCGCCGCTTCCGCCTCGCCCACATCCTGTTTCGGGGGGGAAAATCATCGAAGTCGCGACGTTTCGCGGGCGGCCGGCGCCGGCGGAGGACCCCGAGGCGGACCTTCTCGTGACGTCGGACAACACGTACGGCACGCCCGAGGAAGACGCCGAGAGGCGCGACTTCACGGTGAACGGGCTCTTCTACGACATCGCCGATTTCTCCGTCATCGACTACGTCGGCGGCCTGGCCGACCTGGAGGCGGGCCTGATCCGCGCGATCGGAGACCCCGACGTTCGATTCCGGGAGGATCCCGTTCGCATGCTCCGGGCGGCGGAGTTCGCGAGCCGCCTCTCGTTCGCGATCACCCCCCTCGATTACGAGGCGATTCTGCGCCACCGGAAGGAGCTCGTCCGTTCCGCCACGCCGCGCGTCACCGAGGAGCTGACCGGAATGCTCCGAGGCGGCCACGCCCTGCCGACGTTCCTCCTCCTGCGCGAGATGGGCCTGCTCGACGTGATCCTTCCCGACCTCTCGACGGAGCTGCGGCGGATCGATCCCGAGCACCCCGGCGGAACGGGCCACTATTTCTGGACCCTGCTCGAGGTTCTCGACGCGGAGAGGCGCCACGGCCGGTCGTTCGACGACGCCGTCTATTTTTCCCTGCTCGCGCTGCCGCTGCTTCGGGCCGAGCTGCGGCGAGCGCGACCCGCCGGGCCCGCGGAACCCGGGCTCGTCATCGCGAAAGCGAACGAAGTCGTCGGGCCGCTTGCGGCCAGTCTCGCGGCGCCCAACGCTCTCGTCCATGCCGTCAAGTCGATTCTCTACGCCCAGACGAAGCTCGAGCAACGGCCCGAATGGAAGGCTTCCACCCGGAGGTTTCTCTTCCACCCGGACTTTCTTCCCGCGCTCGACCTTTTCGACCTGCGATCGATGGCTCGAGGGCGCGATCCCGAACCCGTGCGGGAATGGCACAATCTTCATCATCGCGTCCACGAAGCCGGGCACACTTTTTCGGCGCCCGCCGCTCCCGCGGCTCCCTCCGCCGAGGGCCGTCCGCCCCGCGCGCGCCGGGGCCGGAGGAGAAAACGCCGGCCTCCCCTCTGAAATGCATTGATTCCACCCGACCGATCGTCTATAAGGCGATTGATTCACGAGGAGCGGAAATGTTTGTCGCCAAAAAAGTTTTTCTGACGAAGGGTGTGGGCCGCCACCGGGAAAAGCTCACCTCCTTCGAGATGGCCCTTCGGGACGCGGGCATCGCCGACCAGAATCTCGTTCGAGTGTCGTCGATCTTCCCTCCCCACTGCCGGATCGTTTCCCGCAAGGAGGGCTCGAAGAAGCTCAGGTCCGGCGCCGTGACGTTCGTCGTCATGAGCGAAAACGCGACGAACGAGCCGCACCGTCTCATCGCCGCTTCGGTCGGCGTCGCGATCCCGAAGAACTCGGATACGTACGGCTATCTTTCCGAGCACCATTCTTACGGGCAGACGGAGAAGGTGGCGGGCGACTACGCCGAAGATCTCGCCGCCGGCATGCTCGCGACGACCCTCGGCGTCGAGCTGGACTACGACAAGTCGTACGACGAGCGGAAGGAACAGTGGAAGATATCCGGCCAGATCGTCCGGACGATGAATATCTCCCAGACCGCCGTGGGCGACAAGAAGGGCCTCTGGACGACCGTCATCTCGGCCTGCATCCTGCTCTCTCCGGAAAACTAGTGCCGTCCATCCCGCAGAATTTCCTCGGCATCCCCGAAGAAGAGAACGGTCCGGAAAGGGCGCGCGTCCTCGTCTTCCCGGTTCCGTACGAGCGCACCGTCTCCTACGGCACCGGAACGCGAAATGGGCCGGCGGCCATTCTCGAGGCTTCGAGGTTCGTCGAGCTGTACGACGACGAGCTCGACGCCGATCCCCACGAGGAAGGCATCCACACGCTCGAGCCGTGGATCCCGCATGACCCCGAGCCCGACGCGATGGTCGGGGAGCTGGAGGAGAAGGCCGCGGAGCTTCTCGAGACCGGCCAGCTGCTCTTCCTGCTCGGGGGCGAGCACTCGATCTCGCCGCCCGTGATCCGGGCGCACGCGAAGAAGTACCCGGGCCTCTCGATTCTGCACTTCGACGCCCACGGCGACCTCCGGGACGAGTACGAGGGGTCGCGCAACTCCCATGCCTGCGCGGCGAGGCGCTTCGTCGACTGCGGACCCTCGGTTCACGTCGGGATCCGCTCGATCTCGCGGGAGGAGGCCGATTTCGTCCTCGACCGCAAGCTCTTCGTCGTCTCGAACCGGGAGATGCACGCGGGCTGGGACTGGATGGAGGCGGCGCTCGAGCGGCTCACGGCGGACGTGTACGTGACGTTCGACATCGACTTCCTGGACGGCTCCCTCGTGCCGGGCACCGGGACGCCCGAGCCCGGCGGCGGGACGTACGCCCAGGCTCTCGAGATTCTTCGCCGAGTCTCCGCCGCGAAACGGATCGTCGGCGCCGACCTCGTCGAGCACGCGCCGCTCGCGGGCAACCGCGCCCCGGACTTCCTCGCCGCGAAGCTCGCTTACAAGATGATCAGCTACGCGCTGCTGCCGGAAAAGGCCCGCAACCCCGTTCTCTCGCCCCGCTTTCGAAGCCGTTCCTGATAAGATTCAACGCGTTATCCCCGAAAGGAGCGCCCGTGGCTTCGTTTCCCGGCGTCGATTATCTGGACTTCGACTCCCTCCTGACGGAGGAACAAAGGCTCGTCCGCCAGACCGTTCGCGACTTCGTCGATGACCGGGTGATGCCGATCATCGAGGACTGCGCTTACGAGGGGCGCTTTCCGAAGGAGCTGATCCCGCAGCTGGCCGAGCTGCAGCTCTTCGGATCGACGATCCGGGAATACGGACTTCCCGGCCTCGATTCGGTCGCCTACGGACTCACGATGCAGGAGCTCGAACGCGGAGACTCCGGTCTGCGGTCGTTCGTCTCCGTGCAGTCGGGCCTCGTGATGTTCCCGATTCACGCGTACGGGTCGCAGGAGCAGAAGGACCACTGGATTCCCCGAATGGCCGCGGGCACCGCGATCGGCTGTTTCGGTCTGACGGAGCCGGACTTCGGATCGAACCCGTCGGGAATGCGGACGACCGCGCGAACCGACGGCGATTCCTTCGTCCTGAACGGCGCGAAGGCCTGGATCACGAACGGCTCGATCGCCGACGTCGCGGTCGTCTGGGCCCGGCTGGACGGCGGCAAGATCCGCGGTTTCCTCGTGGAAAAGGGAACGAAGGGCTTCTCGACCTCGGAGCATCGCGGAAAAATGTCCCTGCGGGCCTCCGTCACGTCGCAGCTCGCGTTCGAAGACTGCCGGATTCCCCGGGAGAACGTCCTTCCGAATGTCGAGGGCATCAAAGGGCCGCTCTCCTGCCTCACCCAGGCCCGGTACGGAATCGCCTGGGGCGCCATCGGTTCCGCGATGGCGACTTATCGGGCCGCGCTCGACTATGCGGTCGCCCGCAAGCAGTTCCGCGACCGCCCGATCGCGGCTCACCAGCTCGTGCAGGAGCGTCTCGCCTGGATGATCACCGAGATCACGAAGGCTCAGCTCCTCGCCTGGCAGCTGGCCAAATTGAAGGACGCCGCCACCATGAAACCCGAACACGTATCGATGGCCAAGCGCAACAACGTCTGGGTCGCCCGCGAGTGCGCGAAGCTGGCGCGGGAGACGCTCGGCGCCAACGGCATCGTCAACGAATACCCGGTTTTCCGGCACCTCGCGAACATCGAATCGGTCTACACGTACGAGGGAACCCACGACATCCACACCCTCGTGATCGGCGAGGCCGTCACGGGAATACCGTCGTACAACCCTCCGATGGAGTAGCCCCCGGTGGGTATCACCGGAAACCTCAAGACCATGGTGCTGTCGGAGCTCCTCCAGTGGCTCTCGCTGGGGGTCAAGACGGGCACCCTCCTCGTCGAAGGACGGGGAATCCAGAAGAGGATCTATTTCGCCGAAGGACGGATCACGTCCACGTCCTCCTCGGATCCCCGCGAATACCTGGGCCAGTTCCTCGTCTCGCACGGGTACATCAGCGAGGAAGAGCTGAAAATGGCGATGCAGGTCCAGGAAGAATCCTCGATCCTCCTCGGGAAGATCCTCGTCATGATCAATGCGATCTCCGAATCCGATCTCCTCCGGCTGATGAAGAAGAAAGCCGAGGAGTCGATTTACGCCATTTTCCTCTGGCCGGAAGGCGAATTCGAATTCGTCGACAACGATCTGCCCGATCAGCAGATGGTCGCGCTGTCGCTCGACGTCACCGGCATCGTCATGGAAGGCCTTCGCCGTTTCGACGAGTGGAAGCAGATCCGGCAGCGGCTTCCGTTGCTCTCGGTCGTCCCGAGGATCGTGGGAGGTTTTCCTCTCGAGAAGTTCTCGGACCAGGAGAAACTGGTCGTCCCCTACATCAACGGGGAGCGGTCGATCGAGGAGATCGCCGTGCAGACGCACAATGCGGACTTCGTCGTCGCGCGAATCGTGAATGAAGGCCTTCGGGACGGGACGATCGTCCTCGACCAGAGCCTTCCGCACGCCGAGGAAGTCGACGAATCCGAGAAGAAGATCGCGGGCGACGTGGAGCAGTTCCTCCGCCGCGGCCGTTCGCTGATGAACCAGGATCCGGAGACGGCCTGGAAGATGTTCAAGGCGGCTTCCGAGCTGGACCCCTCGGATCCGCGGCCCCGGGAATCCCTTCGGCAAACGGAAGACCGCCTCGCCGCCTTCCTCAAGGCGGGAGGCGTCGAGCGCCACAAAATCCCCGTCCTGAACATCTCGATCGCCGACGTGACGAATCTCGCCCTGACTCCGAACGAGGGGTTCATCCTCTCCCGGATCAACGGATCCTGGGACGTGAATTCGATCGCGAAGATCTCCCCGATTCGCGAGATGGAAGTTCTCCTGATCTTCCGGAAGTTCGTCTCCGAGAAGGTGATCCGCTGGAAGGAAAAGAACTGACCTTTCCCGAAACAGCGGGGTCGTCCGCGATCCAGTACCGAAGCGGCCAGTCCCTCGCCTCTCCCGCATAGTCCACCCCGATCCTCGGAGACGCGGCGATCCGCGACCTCGCGACCGGATCCGGGCGGATCTCGAATTCGGAGGAACTCACGAGATCCATCCCCGTTTGCGCTTTCGTGATCCCGAAAGCCGCGCAGAGCTTGCCCGGCCCCGACAGGAGCCGGGGATCGGCCGCCGGATGACGCGCCGCGCGCAGGAGAACGGCCTGCGGAACGCCCTTCGCGCGCGTCACCACATTCGCGCAGAAATGAAGACCGTAAACCTGAAAAATGTACAGCAGGCCTCCGTCGCCGTACATCGGCTCGACGCGCTCCGTCCGGCGGCCGCCGAAAGAATGCGCGGCCGCGTCGCGCTCGCCCAGGTAAGCCTCGACCTCGACGATCCGCGCGCCATGGACCCTCCCGCCGCAGGACCGGAGGAACCACGCGCCGAGCAGATCCTTCGCGACGGTTCGGGTGTCCCGCCGGAAGAATGCCCGGTCCGCCGCCCGCGGGGGAAGTCGCGCCGGATCGAGGAGCAGGACCGGGCGCGGCGTTTTTCTATGCCGGGATGGCAACTTCGGCGCTCAGCCGGCGCTCCGGGACGGGCGCCCATCCCCGGCGCAGAACAAGGAGCGTCTGGTCGTCCTCCACCGGTCCGCCCTGCGTGAATTTTCGAACTTCCGCGAGGATCGCCGCGAGGATCTCGTCCGCGGTCTTCTCGTGGACCGAAGCGACGACGCGCTTCAATCGCTCGAGGCCGAACTCGACGTCCTTCCGGTCATGAGCTTCGACGATCCCGTCGGTGTAGAGAACGAGGACGTCGCCCGGTTCGACCGTCACGAAGCCGCGGCTGTACGTCGCCTCCCTCGTCGGGCCGAGGACCATTCCGGTCTGCCGCAGAAGCACCGATTCCGAGGCCCGCGCGAGGATCGGCGGGTTGTGGCCCGCGTTGACGTAGATGAAATTTCCCGACTGCTCCAGCTCCCCGTAGAACAGCGAGACGAACTTCGAGGTCATCCGCGATTCGTGGATGATCCGGTTGAGCCGCTCCACGGTCTTCACGATCTTGAAATCGCGCGAAACGCCCATTCGAAGCCCGGTGTAGACGTCTCGCACCTGCAGGGCCGCCGGCAGGCCGTGGCCCGAGGCGTCGGCGATCGCGACCCCGATGATCTGGTCCGAGACCGGGATGATGTCGTAAAAGTCCCCTCCGACGACCTCGGAGGGGCACGACCTTCCCGCGATCTCGAAGTTTCCAAACCGGGGGAGCCGCTTCGGGAGGATGGACGTCTGAATCTCCCGCGCCTCCTGCAGCAGGGTCGCGAAGCGCTCCTGCCGGATTTTCTGGTCGACCGCATGCCGCAGGATCCCGAGGGAGATCAGGAGGTCCTCGTCATTGGCCCCGGGGTCGACGGAGAAGGAAAGAATGAACTGCTCCTCCCCGACCGCGATCGCGGCGAAGCGGTTTGCGCCGATCTTCTCCTCGAACTCGCGATCGACGCCGGGGGCGTTCAGGTCGAGAACGACGACTCCCCCGTCGAGCACCTGCTCGATCGGCGGATAATCGATCGGCACGGAGAGCCCGGGGGAAACGGGCTTGACGTCTCCGAACGTCCGCGTGATCTCGTAGGCGTTGTCGCGCCGCTCGTAGAGGCGCCCGCCCCGGACGCCGAGGTCGTCGCGAAAATTGTCGATCACGGCGCCCGCCGCGGACACGACCGTCGACGCGACGTCCGAAGACTTCTCGATCGTCTCGATGGCCCGTTCGACTTTGCGAAAGAGTGACTTTTTCGATTCCAAGAAAAGCGATTCTACGGAGAAATCATCCTTTCGCCAAGAGCGCGCGCAGAACGCGGTCCTCGAAGGCGTGGCCCGTTCCGTCGTTGACTTTCCGCCCGTTCAGGACGATCGCGAAAACGTAATTCTTGCCGGACGCCGCCGTCGCGTATCCGGCGAGCGAATTCACGTGGTCGAGGCTGCCCGTTTTCGCGAAGACCCGTCCCCGGACCGATCGGTCCCGGAACCGGTGGCGCAGCGTTCCGTCTCCTCCGCCGGACACCGCGAGCGTGGAAACCCAGTCCTCCGCGATCGAGGAAACGGCCATCTTGCGCAGGAAGGCGGCGATGTCGATCGCCGCGACCCGGTTCGCGGGATTCAGCCCGCTGCCGTCGTGCAGGTCGTACCGGCCGGGGTTCAGCCCGAGGGAGCCGACGAAGTCTTTCTCGAGCCGGACGGCCTCGGCCCAGGAACCTTCCTTCCCCTTTTCGGCCGCGAGAGTCTTGAAGATCTGTTCCGCGTAAAAGCTCTGGCTGCGCTTGTTCGCGACGGCGATCGACGGAAGGAGATCCGAAGTGGTCGTGGCCACGGTCGCCCAGCTCGCGTCGGGTTTCACCGTCGATTCGACCACTCTGCCGTCGATCGCGATCCCGTGCTGGGTGAGCCGCTCCTTCAGCACGGTGCCGAAGTACCGCGGCGGATCGTCGATCGCGATCACGGTGGACCAGCCCGAGCGATGGAACGGGACGGTGCCCGCGACGCGAACGACCCGGCTCCCGAAGTTGCGCGCGACCGCGAGCCGCGCGGGGCGGCGCGCCGAAACGGTCGTCGCGGACGACACGGCCTGAAGGAATTTCGTCGGCGGCTCGAACCGCACCGAAGCCGGCGCGCCCGGGCGCGATCCCGGAAGGACCGCGACGGAAACGCAGTTGTCGTTGAAAGAGAGCGCCGAGATGGGCGCCTGGTACCAGCGGGCCTCCTGCCCGGCGGGCCATCCCGGATTCCGGTACGTCGAGTCGAAAAACGAGGCGTTCAGAATCAGGTCCCCCGAGACGCGGCTGATTCCGGCCAGCCGCAGCCCGTCGGCCCAACGGTCGAAGATCGCCTCGATGTCGTTCGCGTAGAAGCGTCCCGACAGGTTCGGGTCTCCGCCGCCCAGCACGAGAAGCGAACCCGAAAGGAGCCCGTTCGAGATCGAGCCCGAACGATACAGCGTCGTTTTGAACTGGTAATCGCGGCCGAGCCCGGCCAGCGCGGCGGCGGTGGAAAAGATCTTGGAAACGGAAGCGATCGTGAGGGTTCCGTCGGGGTTCACCGCGAAAATCGGAGCTCCGTCCCCCTTCTCCTCGGCGACGACGATCGACACGCCCGCGGGAGGTGCCGGCGGCCGCTGAGCCGCGCGCGCGAGCGCCATGCGAAGCCCCCCATCGGCCGGCTTTGCCTCCACCCCGCAGGGAACCGCGAGAGCGCCGGCGAACGAAACAGCGACGATCGAAGCGAGCAATTTCTTTTCCAACCCGCTGGCCACGAAGGGATTATAAAATAGAAATCTTGATTTTCGACGAGACAACTCGCGTCTTTGAAATTTCGGTCCGCGAACTGGTGGAAGAGGAAGAGAGTTTTCACCGCGTGGGCTTCGAAAGAAGCCGGAGCTGGCGGCGGCTCGCGCTCGGCGGCGAAGCTCACCGAAGAACCCTCGCCTCCCGGGTCGACGCGTTCCCCGGATACCGCGGAGAAGTCTGGCTCTCCGGGGAATTCTCGACTCCTCGCTACCGCGCGATCGTGAGCGGCCGCGCCGACGGAGTCGTCGAGGCCGAAGAAGGGTCCTGGCTCATCGAGGAGTACAAGACCTGCCCGTTCACCGCCGGCGGGACGCCCGTCTTCCCTCCGGAACGCGAAGCCCGGGCGCGCCGTCAGCTTCTCGTGTACGGGGCCCTCTGGGAGAAAGCGGGCCGCGGTCGCGTGCGAACCGCCCTGGTTCTCGTCGACGCCGCCGGCCGCTTCGAGGAATCGAGAACCGTCGCCTTCCGCGCGGCCGAAGTCGAGACGGAAATCGCGGCGATCCTCGACTCCCGGTTCGATCGCCTCGAAGAGCTGAGGGAAGAGAAGCGCGCAAAGGCGGAAGCCGCCGAAACGATCCGCTTCCCGTTCGCCGAGCCCCGGCCGATCCAGCGGGAAATGATGGAGGCGATCGACCAGGCTACCGCCGAAGGCCGTCACCTTCTTCTCCAGAGCCCCACCGGGACCGGCAAGACGGCCGCCGCGCTGCACTCGGCGCTCTCCGAGGCGATGCGGCAGGGCAAGCGTCTCGCGTTCCTGACCGCGAAGACGCTTCAACAGACTCTCGCGGTCGAGACGCTTCGGAAGATCAACGACGGCCAGTTTCGCGTTCTCTGGATGCGCGCGAAGGAACGGATGTGCGCGAACGACCGGATTTTCTGCGACGAAGACCACTGCCGGTTCGCCCGCGACTATCCCCTCAAGATGGCGCGATCGGGGCTCACCGACAGGCTGCTCGCGACCCACCCCGTTCTCGACCCGGACTCGGTGTTCGCGAACGCGCGCGCCGAAGAAGTCTGTCCGTTCGAAGTCCAGATCGAGCTCGCGCCCCGCGCGGACGTCTTTGTCGGCGACTACAACTACGTCTTCGAGCCCGTGACGGCCCTCCGCGCCTTCGGGCCCGACGAGCTGCGGAATTGCATCCTCGTCGTCGACGAGGCTCACAACCTGCCGGACCGGGCCCGAAAGATCTATTCGCCCTCGATCGACGAGGGCGACGTCGCGCTCGTCGAAAACCTCGCGTCGCTCTCGGCCGGGGACGTCTGGTCCCGGCTGGGCCGAAGCCTCGCGGAGCTCCGCCAGTTCCTCCGGTCGGCGGGCGGCGAGCTGGCCGAAGAAACCGGCGCGATCGGCGAGACCGCCTTCCCGGCGGACGATTTCGGCGATTTCCTCGCCCGGTGGGACGAAGCCATGGTCGCGTATTTCGAGTGGAAGCGCGACACGAACGACGCCTCGGAGGACGACCCCGTGATCGGACTCCATTTCTCCGTCGTCCGCTTCGGGATCGTCCTCCGCTTCGCCGCGGGCAAAGCGGATTTCGCGAACGTCGTCGAGCGGACGCCGGGGGGCGTGCGGGCCTCGATGATCTGCCTCGACCCCGCTCGCGCCCTTGCGCCGATCCTCAATGCCGCATCGTCGACGATTCTCCTCTCCGCGACGCTCGAGCCGTTCGAGGTCCTGCGGCGGCTGACCGGCCTTTCGCGGGACCGGACATCCGAGCTCAGCCTTCCGCCTCCGTTTCCCCGCGAAAATCGACGCGTGCTCGTCGTGTCCTCGGTTCGAACGACGTTCACGTCGCGGGAGAAGAACTACGAGAAGATCGCCGGCCTGCTCGCCCGGATGGCGGACGCCCACGCCGGCAACGATCTCGCCCTGTTCCCGTCCTACAAATTCCTGCGCGAGGTTTCGAGCCGTCTCCCGCCGATGCAGGCGCGCATCCTGGAACAGCGGGAGCGGCTGACCGACTTCGAGAAGAGTCAGATCCTCGCCGCGCTCGAATCCCCTCCCGAGGAGGGGCTCCTCTTCCTCGCGGTCGCGGGGGGGATGTACGCGGAGGGCGTGGACTACCCGGGGGAAAAGCTCTCGGGCGTCTTCATCGTGTCTCCCTCCCTCCCCCAGGTTTCGTTCGAACGGCAACTCCTGAAGAGGTATTTCGACGAGCACGACGAATCGGGTTTCGAATTCGCGTACATCCAGCCCGGCATGACGCGCGTCATCCAGGCCGCGGGCCGGCTCATCCGCTCGGAGAGCGACCGGGGAGTCGTCGCGCTCCTCTGCCGGCGCTTCGTCGAGGAGCCTTACCAGCGGTACCTCCCCCGCGATTGGTACGACGAGAGCCCGGACGAGCTCGTCACGCGAAACCCGGAGGAAGCCGTGCGGGAGTTCTTCGCCCGTGGATAGGGGGCCGCGCCTCACCGTCGATTCGCTCACGATCGACCCGCGCGGCCGGATCCTCCTCGTCCGCCGCGGCCGGCCGCCGTTCGAAGGGCGATGGGCCCTTCCGGGAGGCTTCGTGGAGATCGGCGAAACCGTCGAAGAGGCGTGCATCCGCGAGACGCGGGAAGAAACCGGCGTGGACGTCGAGATCGAATCGATCGGAGGGGTGTTCTCCCGCCCCGACCGCGATCCCCGCGGCCACACCGTTTCGATCGTCTTTCGTTGCCGCGCCGTCGGGGGTTCGGCCGCCGGCGGCGACGATGCGGCGGAAGCCCGCTGGTTCGGGCCGGACGAGGCAAAGTCCCTTCCGTTCGCGTTCGATCACGCCGAAATCGTCGCGCGCCTGACTCCGTGAGCTCCTTTCCGGTATTCGGGGCGACGATTCTTCCGCACCCGCGGCGGCCGAGGACTTCGGTCGTCGCCGAATTCGCGCTGCCGACCGGGTCGTTCAAGGATCGCGGGGCCGCCGCCGTCGTCGCGGCCGCAAAAGAATCCGCGGCCCGGCGGGTCACGCTGGACTCTTCGGGCAACGCGGGCCTCGCCGTCGCGGCGGCTGCCGCTCGCGCGGGCCTTTCTTCTCTGATCCGCGTCGCCGCTTCGATCGCCCCCGAAAAGGCGGCCCTCCTGCGCGCGACGGGCGCCGCCCTCGAAATCCATCCCACCCGCGCGGAAGCCGCCGCGGCGTGCGTCCGGGACTCGGAGTCGTACGACGCGAGCCACGTTCGCAACCCCCTGTTCCGCGCCGGCGTCGCGACGCTGGCCCGCGCCTGGATCGAAATCGCGGCGATCCCCGCCGTCGTCTACCTGCCGGTCGGCAATGGCTCTCTCCTTCTCGGCCTCTGGGACGGTCTCCTCGCGCTCCGCGAGAGCGGCCGGCTCGACGCTCTCCCGAGGCTCGTCGCGGTGCAGGCCGAGCGGTGCGCGCCGATTGCGCGTCCCGAATTGCCGGGCGACGGCTCGACGATCGCCGACGGCTGCGCGATCCTCCGTCCGCCCGCGGCGGACGAGATCCGCGAGGCGATCGCGGCGAGCGGCGGCGAGGCCGTGACGGCGACGGAGGAGGAGATCGAGAGGGCCTGGATCGACGCCTGGCGGAGCGGCTTTCCGATCGAGCCGACCTCCGCGCTCGCTTTCGCGGCTCTGGCGCGCTCGGGAAATTCCGCTCCGTCGGCCGTCGTCGCGACCGGATCGGGGCTCAAGGCCCCTCCCCGCCGCTAGACCTCCCGGCCCCTCGCTAAGCGTCCGCTTTATCCGGAAAATTCCCCTTCAGCCACGACTTCTTGTTGCGATTCCACTCGTCTTCGGTTCGTTTCCGATTGATCTCGGCCGCGCGCGCCCGGCGCTCGTCCTCCGCGGCGGGATCGGGGGCGCCGGCGGAACCCGAGTTCTCGCTGTCCGATTCGCTCATGGATCGCGATTCTACTCGACGAGCGCCGATCGCCGAATCGTGAGGACGGTCGTGCTGACGGCCGCGAGCAGGATGCCGTTGAAGACGAGCACGGCCGTCACCGAAGTCCTCGCGGCGACGGCGCCCGCGATCACGTTTCCGAGCGGGATTGCCCCCCGAAACGCGAGCATGTAGACCGATCCCACGCGGCCGCGCATCTCGTCCGCGACGACCGTCTGGACGAGCGACATGAGCATCGTGAACACGACGGAGAGGGCCGCCCCCCCGAGAAAGAGCAGGACGCAGGAGAGCGTGAAGTTCCGCGAGAGCGCGAACGCCACGATGATCGAGGCGAAGACGACCTGCGCCGAGACCGCCCGCACGCCCTTGCGAGCCGAATGGGAAAGCCGCGCCGCGGCCACGGCTCCCAGCACCGCCCCCACTCCGAAAAACGTCAGGAATCGGCCGTAAGCCCGGACGTCCCTCGCGAAAACCACTTTCGCGAACACGGGCAGGAACGTCAACAGCGGGAAACGCCAGGAAGCTCCCCGCGAAGGCCAGCAGAATGAGAGCCGTCATCGCCGGCGTGCTCCGGATGAAGGAAAGGCTCTCCCGGAGGCTTTGCACCACGGGCGGATGCTTTCCCTGCCGGCGCACGAATCGGTTGCCGATCAGGAGCAGCGCCGCGATCACGACGAAGAACGAGAGCCCGTTCAGGCCGAAACAGACGGGCGCCCCGTACCTCTGGAACGCCGTCGCGGCGAGAACCGGCCCCACGACCCTCGCGAGATTGAACTGGGTCGATTGGAGCGAGACGGCGTTGGGAACGTCCTCCTTGTCGACGAGCGTGGGAACGAGCGCCTGGTAGGCCGGGCCTCCGAAGGATTGCGCGACGCCCGTCAGGAAAGAGAGCAGGAGGATGTGCCAGACGTGAACCTGGTGAAACCAGACGAGCGCGCCCAGAACGAACGCGTTCGTGAGCTGGACGAACTGGGAGCAAAGCAGGATCTTTCGCCGGTCGTAGCGGTCCGCGACGACGCCCCCGATCAACGAGAACAGGATGAACGGCGCGTCGCCGAGGAAGGCGTCCAGCCCGAGCCAGAACGCCGAACGCGTCATGTCGAAGATCAGCCAGTTTTGCGCGACCTCCTGCATCCAGGTCCCGCAGGAGGAGGTGAACGAGCCGGACCAGAGCAGGCGGTAATCCCGATACGAAAAAGCCCGAAAGGTCTTCCGCCAGCCTCTCGCGTCCGCGGCCGGCGTTTCCGGGATCGACGACATCCTCGGGGATTCGTCCGGGCCGATCGAATCGCCGATTTCCTTGTCGCCCATCTTTCGTATAACGTCCTCGCCCGGGAGAATATACGTGAAACACGATCGTCGGTTTCGATTCCTTCTCGCCTTTTCCCTTTTCGCCGCGGGCGTCGGCGCTCAATCTCCCGACCCGCGCGCGAACCATGGCGCCGCCGCGCTGCACAGCGATCTCCTTCGCCTCCGCACGACGGCGAGTGTCTTGCAGGTCACGGCGCATCCCGACGACGAGGACGGAGGGCTCCTCACTCTCCTGTCCCGAGGCCGCGGTGTTCGGACAGGCCTCGTCTCCCTCACGCGGGGCGAGGGCGGCCAGAACAAGATCGGAACGGAGCTGTTCGACGAGCTCGGCCTCACGCGGACGGAAGAGTTGCTGGCTTCGACCGCTTACTACGGCATTTCCCTCTTTTTTACCCGCGCGGTCGATTACGGCTATTCAAAAACGCTATCCGAAGCTCTTCACAAATGGCGCTTCGACGATCGCGACGGAGGACCGGTCGTCGAGGACCTCGTCCGGGCGATTCGCCGGTTTCGTCCCGAAGTTCTCGTCGCGCGCTTCAGCGGAACGCTGCGCGACGGCCATGCCCACCACCAGGCTTCCGCGATTCTCGCGCGAAAGGCTTTTGCCGAAGCGGGGAACCCCTCCGCTTTTCCCGAGCTCCTCCGGGAGGGCCTCCTCCCGTGGCAGCCGAAGAAGCTCTACATCGGAATTCTCCGCGCGAACGAGGAATGGACCGTCTCCGAGGACGTCGGCGCGTACGATCCTCTTCTCGGGCTCTCCTACTCCCAGCTCGCCTGGGAGGGCCTCTCGCACCAGAGGACGCAAGGGGTCGGACAGGTACGCCCGGATCCCGGTTCGCGAACCGTCTACTACGAGCGCATCGACGGAACGCCGCTGGCCGCCGTTGGGCCCGACGGGAAGATCGAAAACCCCTTTCGTGAGGGGCCCGCGAAGCCGGAGAAGGACTTCTTCGACGGCCTCGACGAGACGCTGCCCGGGCTCGAAAAGCGGCTCGGAAGCCGGGCCGGGAAAACCCTTGCGGGAGAGCTCGATCGGCTCGAAATCGCTGCCGAGGAGGCCATTCGAAGGTTCGACGCGACGCATCCCGAGGCCTGCGCGGAGCCCCTCGCCCGCGGCCTGAAGCTCGCCCGCGAGATCCGAGGCCAGATCGACTCCGGGCCGGCGTCCGCGGCGGACAGAAGCGAGGCCGCTTTCCTGCTGGACGAGAAGATCGCCGAATTCCAGAACGCGCTGAACGACTCGCTCTCTCTCACGCTTTTCGCCCGCGTCGAGCCGGAGAAGGAGCCTGGCTCCCCTTTTCCCGGCTTCCGATTCGCCGTCGACACGATGAAGGTCGCCGTCGCGGGCGAGTCGTTTCCGGTCTCCGTGACACTCGTCAACCGCTCCTCACTCTCCCTGAAGCTCGTCAGCGCGGAGGTTCTCGCTCCCGCGGATTGGAAGACCGATCCGGAAACGCTCCTTCCCCCCGGAACCCTCGGATCGAACGCCTCGGCCCGGTCGGTTTTCCGCGTCCGTGTTGCCTCGCCTTCGCCGTCCACGGCACCGTTCTGGCACCGGCGAACCGTGGACGACCCGCTCTACGAAGTGGACGATCCGCGCCTCACCGGCAATCCCCGACCCTCGTATCCCCCTGACCGCGCGCGTCCATTACGACTTCGCGGGCACGAACGCGTTCATCACTCAAGCCGTCGTCACCCGGACGATCGACACGCTCCGCGGAGAGCTGCCGCGCGACCTCGCGGTCGAGCCCGCCGTTTCGGTTCGCGTTCGCCCGCCGCTCGCGATCGTTCCCCTTTCGAAGGCGGGCGAGCGAAGCGTCGCTGTCGAGCTCGAGCTGACGAACCATGCCGCCGGAAACAGGAGGGGCAGCTTCGGCTCGCGCCGCCCCCCGGGTGGAAAGCGCCCGAGCCCGCGATCCTTCTCCCTCGAAAAGGAGAACGACGCGGAGCGCCTCGCGGCCGCCCTGTCCGTTCCGAAGGGAGCGAAAGAGGGCACCTACGTCCTGAAGGCGTCCGCCGGTCCTTTCGATCAGACGCTCGACATCCTGGAGCATCCGGACATCGCGCCGTCGTATTTTCTGAAACCCGCCGAGGCGAAAATCGAAGTCGTCGACGTCGTCGTCCCGGAGAATCTCACGATCGGCTATGTCCGGGGACCGGAGGACTCGATCCCGGAGTTCCTGCAGCAACTCGGGATCCGCGTCGTCTTTCTCTCTCCCGAAGACCTCGAAAAAGGCGACCTTTCCGCCTTCCCGACGATCGTCACCGGACCGCGGGCTTACGACGTGCGGGACGACCTGAGACGCTCTCACCGCCGGCTCATGGAGTACGTCCGCAACGGGGGACGTCTCGTTGTTCAGTACAACACGAACGTCCGCAGTTTTCGGGAGTTTCCATTCCCCGCGTCCTTTTCCCCGGAAACGCGGCGAATCACTGTGGAGGACTCGCCGGTCGAGATTCTCCATCCGGAAAACGCGGTCTGGAACTACTCCGAACAAAATCACTCTCGCGGATTTCAACGGCTGGGTCCAGGAGCGCGGGCTCTATTTCCCCGCCCAGTGGTCGAGCGACTACACGCCCCTCGTCCAGATGCGGGACCCGGGCGAAGAACCCCTCCTGGGCGGCACGCTCATCGCTCACCCCGGGAAAGGCACCTACATTTACACGGCACTGTCATGGTTCCGCGAGCTACCCGAGGGAGTTCCGGGCGCGATCCGGATCTTCGTGAACCTGATTTCACCCTCGAAGTCGCGATAGGGAGTCGGGCGGCGGGCGATGACCGAGCTCAAGCGCGAAATCGGCCTCTGGCGCGGCGTCGCGCTGAACATGATCGACATGGTCGGCATCGGCCCTTTCATCACGATGCCCCTGATCCTCTCCGCGATGGGCGGCGGCCGGGCGATGCTCGCGTGGATTCTCGGCGCGCTGCTCGCGATCTCCGACGGGCTCGTCACGGCCGAGCTCTCGGCGGAGTTGCCGGCTTCCGGCGGCTCGTACGTGTTCCTCCGGGAGGCGTACGGACCCGCGAAGTGGGGGCGGCTCGTTTCGTTCCTGTTTCTCTTCCAGATCCTCATCTCGGCGCCTCTTTCGATCGCCTCCGGCTCGAAGGGCTTCGCCAGCTACCTCAAGTTCGTCTTTCCCGGAATCACGTGGAGCAGCGGCGCGATCGCCGCGCTCGCGGCGCTCCTCCTGACGGCACTCCTGTTTCGGAAAATCGGCTCGATCGGGAAACTCTCGATCCTCCTCTGGGCGGGCGTGCTCGCGACGATCGCGATCGTCATCGGCGCCGGGCTTCCGCATTTCCGCTTCGCGTCGGTCGAGTTCTGGAACGCTCCGCGCCTCGACGCGCGAGCCGGGTGGTCGGGGCTGGGGGTCGCGCTGATTTACGCCGTTTACGACTATCTCGGCTACTACAACATCTGCTATATCGGGGACGAGATCCACGAGCCCGAGAAGACGATCCCCCGCGTCATCGTGATCTCGATCATCGCGATCGCCGTTCTCTACCTGCTGATGAACGCGTGCCTCGTTTCCGTGCTGCCGATGAAGCAGGCGATGACCTCCGAGCACGTTTTCTCCGACTACCTCGCGGTCCTCCTCGGATCGCGCTGGGCGAGGGCCGTCTCGATCCTGATCCTCTGGACGGGCCTCGCGTCGATCTTTTCCCTCATGCTCGGCTATTCGCGGATCCTCTACGCCGCGGCGCGCGACGGAAACTTCTTCTCGATCTTTTCCCGGCTCCACCCGAGCGGCGCGTTTCCGTACGTCGCGCTTCTCGCGCTCGGCATCGTCGGGGCGCTTTTTTGCCTGCTGCCGCTTCCGACGGTCATCAAGTCGATCCTCTCGATCCGCGCGATCATTCCGTTCATCGCCCAGATTATCGGATCGGTCGTGATCCGCCGCCGCAATCCGAACGGGAGGCGTCCGTTCAAGATGTGGCTCTACCCCGTTCCCGTGTTCGTCGCGCTCGGCCTCTGGGGCTACGTCGTCGCGTCGCCCGAAAAGGGATTCCAGGTCGCGGGCGCGGTCGTCATGTCGGCCGGAGTCGTGTTCTTCCTCGGGCGCTCGCTGCTTTGAAGCAGTGGCCGTTCAGCGCCGGCGCGAGAGCCCGTTAGCCGGGTTCGCTCCAAAAAGAAAAGCGCCCCGGTTGGGGCGCTTTTCGTGGAACCGTTTGGCCGGATCAGATGCCGGGTTTGCCAGAGAGGCCAGGCTTGCCAGAGAGCCCCGCTTGCCAGACAGTCCAGGCTTGCCCGAGAGGCCGGGTTTGCCGGACAGGCCAGGCTTCCCAGAGAGCCCCGGCTTGCCGGACAGTCCAGGCTTGCCCGAGAGGCCGGGTTTGCCCGAGAGGCCAGGCTTCCCAGAGAGCCCCGGCTTGCCGGACAGTCCAGGCTTGCCCGAGAGGCCGGGTTTGCCAGAGAGGCCAGGCTTCCCAGAGAGCCCCGGCTTGCCGGACAGTCCAGGCTTGCCCGAGAGGCCGGGTTTGCCAGAGAGACCAGGCTTCCCAGAGAGCCCCGGCTTGCCAGACAGTCCAGGCTTGCCCGAGAGGCCGGGTTTGCCAGAGAGACCAGGCTTCCCAGAGAGCCCCGGCTTGCCAGACAGTCCAGGTTTGCCCGAGAGGCCGGGTTTGCCAGAGAGCCCAGGCTTGCCGCTGAGGCCGGGCTTACCCGAGAGGCCCTGCTTGCTGGAGAAGGTCGAGCCGGCGTGGCTCGAAGCGGGAGCCGAAAGCGCCGGGTTGTTGCCCAGGTTTCCGACCCGGATCTCGCCCATGTCCTTGCCCGTTCCCGCCTTGATCTTCGCCATCTGCTCTTCGGTCAACTTGATTCGTACATCGTTTGCCATCTTGTCCTCCCTTTCGTTGCCCATCTCCCATCGCAAGGCGTGCGCCATGGGGACCCTCGGCAAATCGATTCGTCAAGTCCAAGAAAGCACTGACCGAATCGCTCGTCGTTCCGGACGATGCTGGCGAGTCGGTCAAAAATTCACCGGCAATTTTGATCGGCAAGGGAGAAAATTTCGCCATTTGCCCGGCCACCGAGAAGGCGCGTTGCGGCGTAGACTCCCGCGATGAGCATGCGCGCCGCCCTCGACCCGAAGGAGGAGTATCTCCAGGTCGAGATGACGGGATCCTTCGATCTGGGCGACGCAAAGACGCTCTCCCTCGAGTTCCTCGCGGCCTGCATCGATCTCGGGCTGGCCAGGGTTCTCGTCGACCATCGCCCCGTCCGGGGGATGATCTCGGTCATCGAGAGGTGGGACTATTCCGACTTCATGGCCCGGCAGGTCCACGCCCACGCGATCGCGGGAAGACTGCGAGCGCCGCGCTTCGCTTACCTCGGAAACGAGCTCGTCGATCCGCGAAGGTTCGGCGAGCTCGTCGCCGTGAACCGAGGATTGATCGTGCGATCCACGACCCGCCCGGAGGAGGCCTTCCAGTGGCTCGGAATCCGCGCCCCCTGATTGCGGTGTAGACTGCCGGAATGTCAGAAAAAAACGGAGACAAGGCGCGTTTCGCGAAGTCGAAGAAGAAGAGACTGCGCCACCGCGAAAACATGAAGAAACTCGTGGCCCCGCCGGCCGAACGGCCGACTCGAACCGGGAATTCCCGCTCCGCGAGATAGCGAAAGACTAACGCCGCGGCATCAACCCCGAAGGCAGTGAAATTCCCCCGTCGATCGTGAGGCACGTTCCCGTCACGTAGTCGGCGGCGGAAGAGCACAGGTACAAAATCGCGTCCGCGACCTCTTCCGTCCGCGCGAGCCGGCGCGCGGGAATCGTCTTCTTCAGTTTTTCCTGGGTCTCGGGATCCGCGAATTTCAGGTTCTGGGACGCGCCTTCGGTCGCCATGATCCCGGGAGCGATCGCGTTCACCCGGATTCCCCGCGAGCCCCATTCCGCCGCGAGCGTCTTCGTGATCGAAAGCACTCCGGCCTTTGCCGCCGCCGAATGCACGACGCCGGGCATCCCCGTTTCGGCATACGTCGCGACGACGTTCACGATCGCTCCGTGCCCTCGCGAAAGCATGCGGCGGCCGACGATCGACGAGCAGAACCACGTGCCGTGGAGAACGATTTCCACGACCGACCGGAATCCGTTCGGCGACAGCTGCTCCGACGGCACGAGGAAATTTCCCGCCGCGTTGTTGACGAGGATGTCGAGAGGGCCGAGCTCCTTCTCGATGCGTTCGACCGCGGACTCGATTCCTTCCGGAGAGCGGACGTCGGCCGCGACGGGAAGGACGGCCGTCCCCGCCTTCCGGATCTCCGCGGCGGCCGCCTCGAGCCGCTCCGCCGAACGCGAGAGAATCGCGACGCGGGCGCCGGATTGCGCGAACGCGAGCGCCGTGGCCTTCCCGAGGCCCGACCCGCCCCCCGTCACGAGAACCGTTCGGAAGTCGAATTCCCGGTTCGTCACGATTCCTCCTCGTTCCCTCCCCGGTCGGGAGGCGCGTCGAGAGTTGCCAGCGTGCCGGAGGCGATCGCCTCGCGGATTCGTTTCATCCAGGCGAGATAGAAGAACACGTTGTGCTGGGAAATCAAAACCGGCGCCGAGATGTCCTTGAGCACGAACAGGTGGCGGAGGTAGGCGCGCGAGTGTCGGCGGCAGACGGGGCATTCGCAGCCGGGATCGAGCGGCTCGAAATCCGAAGCGAACCGCGAATTCTTGATCGTGACGCTTCCCCCCGACGTGAAGGCGTGGCCCATCCGCCCGTTTCGCGTCGGCAGAACGCAGTCGAACAGGTCGACGCCCTGGCGGACGGCGCGGAGAAGGTCCGACGGCGTCCCGACTCCCATGAGGTACCGGGGCCTTTCGCTCGGAAGCGCGGCGCACGAGATCTCGACCGCTGCCTCGATTTCGTCCTTCGACTCCCCCACGGCGACTCCCCCGATCGCGTACCCGGGGAAATCCATCGGCACGATCTCCTCCGCGCACCGCCGCCGCAGGTCCGCCCGGGCGCCTCCCTGCAGGATGCCGAAGAGGGCGCCCGGCCCGCGCCACGCGTCCCGGCATCGCCGCGCCCACCGGACCGTCCGGGAGACGGCCGCCTCCAGCTCGGCCTCCGGCGAGGGAAGCCCGGGGCACACGTCCAGGCACATCGCGACGTCCGTGCCGAACGCCGATTGCAGCTCCATCGCGAGCTCCGGCGTGAGGAAGTGAAGAGCGCCGTCGAGATGCGAGCGAAATTCGACCCCCTCTTCGCGGATCTTCCGGTTCTTCTCGAGGGAGAGCACCTGGAATCCCCCGGAGTCGGTCAACAGCGAACGGTCCCAGCCGATGAAAGCATGAAGGCCCCCGGCCCGGCGAATTCCCTCGAGCCCCGGCCGGAGCATCAGGTGGTACGTGTTCGCGAGGACGAGCTGACATCCCCATTCCTCCAGCCGGTCGAAGGGAACGCCTTTCACGGCGCCCAGCGTGCCCACGGGCATGAACGCGGGCGTCTCGACGGCGCCCCGGGGGAGCCCGAGCCGGCCCCTTCGCGCCGCTCCGTCGACGGCGAGAATTTCGAAAAATCGATCGGAGTTTTTCAAGAATCGCGAGCCTAGCATGGAAGCTTTTCAATGCCTTGACGGCTGATACCGGGGGTGGTACGTTCGCCCCCGCTTTGGGGGGTGGATGTCAAATCTCGGAAAAAAATTCGAATGCTTCAACTGCCGGGCGAAGTTTTACGACCTCGGCAAGCCGGAAGCGATCTGTCCCAAATGCGGGGCCAACCAGAAAGACGCGAAGAACGCCGACGAAGCGGCCGCCGCTCCGCGCCCGCGGCGAATGGCTCCGATCGTCGTCGCGCCCGAAGAAGTCAACGAGTTCGAAGACCAGCCGCAGGAAGAAGAGGCGGCTCCCGGATACGGCGAAGAAGAGGAAATCGAGGACGAGGAAGCTCCCCTCGAGATCCACGAACGGGAAGAAGAAGAAGACTTCTGAAACCCGCGGGCCCGTCTACCTGGGACTCGGAAGCAATCTCGGAAACCGAACGAAACACCTGCGGGATGCCGTCCGCGAGATCGGCCGAATCGCCCGCGTCGTTTCGGTTTCTCCGTTCCACGAAACCGACCCGATCGGTTTCCGGCGCCAACCCCGTTTCCTGAACGCGGCGATCAAGATCGTGACGTCGATGCCGGCCAGGGAGCTCCTGGCGCGGACCCAGGCCATCGAGAAACGGCTGGGAAGGGCGCCTTCTTTCCGCAACGGCCCGAGGATCATCGACATCGATCTGCTCGACGTGCGCGGGCAGTCGCTCCGCACGGAGTCGCTCACGCTGCCGCACCCCCGGATGAGCGAGCGCCGTTTCGTCCTCGAGCCGCTTGCCGAGATCGCGCCCCGCTGGAGACACCCCGAGCTCGGCAAGACCGCCCGGGAGCTGCTCCGCGCGATCGAAGACCCGGTCGAGGGGTGACCGGCGGCGGATGCCCTCCGCCTGCGCGGAGGAGCGAATTCCGTTTATCCGGGTCTTCGGCATGGAAGGCTCCACGCACAGCCGGAAGGTGACGCCGGGCAAGACCCCGAGACCGGTCGCCGAACGCGGGCTACTTCCAGGCCGCGAGGTCGCGCCGCGCGTCCGCCTGAATTCTCAAGTCCTCGATGAGGTGGTCGGGATGCGGCGTGGCCGCGACGACCTTTCTCAGGATCTCGGCCGCCTCGTCGCGCCGGTCGGTGTTCTCGCGGAGAGCCTCCGCGAGGAAAAAGAGGTTCACGAAATTGTCGGGCGCGATCTCGACCGCCTTTCGCAGGTACCGGACCCCCGCGTCGCGGTCGACCCAACCCGTGACGAACAGAATCCTGGGCGAAACGCAGTGAAGCCTGCCGAGCAGGCGATATCCGCCGGCATCCTCGAGCCGCGGGTCGATCGCGATGGTCGTTCGCGCCTCGTCGCGGATCCGGGCCGCGACCCCCTGGCGCGCGGCCTGGAGCCTTCCGTGCACGAGCGCCCACTGCCCCCAGGTCACCGAGGTCCAGAAGAACGTCTCTCCGGCCGTCTGATCCCCGGCGAGCGCCGCGCCGAGCTGGGCCGGCTCCATCGTGCGGGCGTTCTGCCCGGATCGCCGGCCCGCGGTGTCGCGCTCGATCGCGATCGCCTCGTCCGCGATCGGCAGGGCCCTTTCGTAGAGAGCCGCCTTTTGCTCGTCGTTTAACCCCGTGTACTCCGCCTTGAAATATGTGGACCGCAGGTATTTCCAGCGATCGTCCGCGTCGCCGCGGTTTTTCTTGAGGGCGGCCGAGTACGCCTCGAGCGACGCGTCGATCTCGATCGACGACGCGACGTCGGCCTGCCGGCCGTCCGCGCGCCGCTGGTAATGAGCATCGCCCTCCTTCGCCTGCGTCTTCAGGTGGAGGCTCTCCATCGCCCGATCCTGCGGGGACGGCAGCGTCGGCTGCGAAGGAGGAGTGGTCGTGTGGATCTGGGCCAGGAGCGAAAACACGGCTGCGAACGCGATGTGCATTTCTGTTCCTTCCGAAATCGATTATAGAGGACGGCGTGCTAGACTGTTTCAGGAGCTGATCCATGAGCGACGAAAAGCCGGTCGAGTTCAAGATGACGATCGATGAACCGACATCCGCCGGCCACTACGTGAATTTCGCGAACATTCTGCACAACCCCACGGAATTCGTGTTCGACTTCGGGCGCATCGTTCCCGGGCGCCCCGACGTGAAGATCCACGCCCGCATCCTGACGACGCCCGTCCACGCCAAGCAGTTCCTCAAAGCCCTCACGCAGAATATCGGGCTCTACGAGCAGCAGTTCGGATCGATTCCGGAGTATGCGCCGGGACAGATGCCCGCGCCGGAGCCCCAGACGAACTAGCCTTTCGCCGCGAGAATTCCGCCTCCCAGAATCCGGTCGCCCCTCGAAAAGACCGCTGCCTGACCCGGAGAGACCGCCCGGACGGGCTCGTCGAAAACGATTCGGGCCGCATCATGCTCCCGGGGGTGGATCGTCGCGGGCGATTCCCGTCCCCGGTGTCGGATGCGAACGTCGGCCCGGACGGCGCCGCCGGACGGAGGGGGCGAAGCCCACCGGACGCTCACCACTTCCGCTTCGCTCGACATCAGCTCCGACTCCTCGCCGAGGCGGACCGTTCCGGATTCGGTGTCGATCCGCGTCACGTACCGCCGCCCGGTCGAGGCGACTCCGAGGCCTCGCCGCTGCCCGACGGTGTAGCGATAGATGCCGCCGTGCTCGCCGACCGGATTGTCGGAGGAATCGACGAAGCGTCCGTGCGCGGGAAGCTCGAATCCGAGCCCTCCGGCCTGACGGGCGATGAAATCCCCGACCGACTCTTTCGCCGGGACGAAACAGATCTCCATCGATTCGTCCTTGTCCGCCGTCGGCAAGCCCGCGCGCCGCGCCGTCTCGCGGACCTCGTTCTTCGTCAGCTCGCCGATCGGAAAGATCGCGGCTTCGAGCTGATCCGGCGTCAGGTCGTAGAGAAAGTACGACTGGTCCTTCGCCGGGTCCGCGGCCTTGCGAAGCACGGCGCGGCCGTCTTCGTCGCGCCCGATTCTCGCGTAATGCCCCGTCGCAACCTTCTCGCAGCCGAAGGCGGCGGCACGGTCGCGGAGAGCGCGGAACTTCACCTTCGTGTTGCATTCCGAGCAGGGGATCGGGGTCCGGCCCGCGAGGTATTCGCCGACGAACGGCACGACCACGTTGTCCCGGAACTCCTGCTCGAGGTCGAGAACGTAGTGCGGAATTCCGAGCTCCCAGGCGACCCTGCGCGCGTCGGACAGATCGTCGAGCGTACAGCAGCGCCCGCTGCGCCCCTTCTCCGCGCTGTGGTCCCACAACTGCATCGACAGACCCACCACCTCGTGGCCCTGGTCCCGGAGGAGCAGCGCCGCGACCGAGGAGTCGACGCCGCCCGACATCGCGACCGCGATCCTCATCGACGGCCCGGAATCACAGGGTCTCGCCGGTGACGATCAGCATGAGCGTGGTGCCGCCGACCTCGAACTCGCCGTAATTCTCGAGGTCCGCCCTCTCGATGCGTCCCCCGCCGACGAACGTGCCGTTCGTCGACGCGAGATCGACGAGCGTCACGATGTCGTCGGCGATCTCGAGGGCGGCGTGTTCGCGCGAGATCTCCGCATCGGAGAGCGCAACGTCCGCTCCCGAGCGCCCGATGACGACGCGGGGCTTTTCGATCGGAAAATTCCGGCCCGAATCGGCGCCCGAAATGACGGCGAGCGAGAGCTTCCTCCCCGCGGGGAGCTTGAGGTTCTGCGCCGGTATGGCCGCCCGGAGCTTGGCCAGGACGTACTGCTTCGTCGTTTCGCTCGGCGGGGGATCGTCGTGCTCCGGCCTTCTCATCTGCGTCGTGTCGGCCGTGCGGACCGGCGCCGGATTCACGACCGGCGGATCCGGCCGCGATTCGGGGCGCAGGGCGACCTCGGGGTTGAACACCTCGAAAACCGTCTCGCATTTCGTGCAGCGGATTCTCTTCGACGCCTTGCCGTCGAACCGCGACTCCTCGTATCGGTACTTCGCGCCGCACGAAGAGCACGCCACGATCATGATCGAATCCCCTTCGCCTTAGTGTTCCGCGCCATCGTGTCGAGAGGCCTCTTCCCGGCATTCTCCCATCGGGCGCGCGCGAGATCAAGCGTGGACGCGGTCGAGCGCTCCCGCGAGCGCGTCGATCACGGGCCGAATTTCCTCTTCGCGGTTGTCCTTCCCGAACGAGAATCGCAGGGTGGATTTCGCCTCTTCCCGGGTCGCGCCGAGCGCGAGAATCGACGCCGACGGCTGGAGCGTTCCCGACGAGCAGGCGGATCCGACCGAAACGGCGATGCCGGCGAGGTCCAGCGCGATCAGAAGGGCCTCTCCCGGGTATCCCGGGAACGCGATCGACGACGTATTCGGCAGGCGGGGCGCCTCCCGTCCCCAGATCCTCGCGATTTCGAATCGGGCCGCCACTTCCGACTCGAACCGGTCGCGCAGGCGGCGGACGCGCTCCGTCGATTCCGCCCCCTCCTCGGCCATCCATCGGGCGGCCTGCCCGAACCCCACGATTCCCGCGACGTTCTCCGTTCCGCCGCGCCGGCGGCGCTCCTGGCCGCCCCCCGGGAAAAGGGGCTCGAGATCGATTCCCCTCCGAACGTAGAGCGCGCCCGTTCCCTTCGGGCCGTAGATCTTGTGGGCCGACAGGGACAGCAGATCGACCCCGAGGCGGCGGACGTCGATCGGAATCCGGCCGAGCGCCGAGACCGCGTCGCTGTGGACGACGGCCCCGGACTTCCTCGCCATCGCGGAGATCTCCGCGCACGGGAAAAAGGCCGCCGTACTCGTTGTTCGCCGCCATGACCGAAACGAGAGCCGCGCCTCCCCCGAGGGCCGCGCGCGCGGAATCGAGGTCGAGCCGACCGCCCCGGTCCACGGCGATCTCGCGGATCCGGTAGCCTTCGCCGGCGAGCCGGCGAGCGCATTCCGAGACGGCCGGGTGCTCGACCGCCGTCGTGACGAGCGTCGAACCCCTGTCGAACGACCTCGCGATCGAGAGCGCGAGCGCGTCGCTCTCGGTGCCGCCGGATGTGAAGACGATCTCCTCGGGGGTCCCGGCGCCGACCAGGGCGGCGACCCGCTCCCGGGCCTCCTCCACCGCCCGCCGGGCCGCTCGGCCGGCCGAATGAACGGAAGACGGATTTCCCCACGACGCCGTCAGGAACGGTTCCATCGCGGCCGCGACGCGGGGGTCCACGGGAGTCGTCGCGTTGTGGTCGAGGTAGATCACGAACGGATTCTAACTTCTCCAAAAAAAAGGAATAGTGTGTATTTTGACGGCGTTACGATGCAATATCGAGGCTGGAATGCGAATACCGAGATCGATCCGTATCGTCCTTCTCCTCGCGGGCTTCCTCTGTTCGGGCGGTTTTCCGAGCCGCGTCTTTGGCGAAGACCCGCCGCGCGACGAATCGGTGACGCCCGCCCCGCTGACGAAGGAAGAGAAGCAGTGGCTCGACGACGTCGCGCCCCTGATGACGAAGGAGGAGAAGCGCGTCTACGACTCCCTTGCAACGCCGGGTCAGCGCACGGCCTTCCGGGACGAGTTCTGGGCGCTTCGCGAGCGGGACGGACTTCGTCCGCCGTTCGGCCCGAACTTCAAGAGTCGTTACGAATCGCGCCTCGAGATCGCCAACGCCGACTACGGCGGCCGCAAGACCGACGCCGGCCGCATCGTTCTCGCCCTCGGCGAGCCGACGAGCGTTCTCAAGATCGAATGCGCCGGCGTGAACATCTTTCGGCCGATCGAGATCTGGACGATGCCCCCGGCCGAAGGGCACCAGGTTCCCCAGAGGCTCATCTTCTATCGCGACTACGAGTCCGGCCCTCTGAAGCTCTGGACACCGATCCTCGGGCAGGAAGCTCTCCTGCAGCCGCTCGAGCGCCAGAGCTTCGATCCCCGGTCGGGACAGCTTTCGAACGCGAGCCGCGACCCCCAGCAGATGTTCTCCGCGCGCTGCGGTCCGAGGGCCAAGGAGCCCACTTGCGATCACGAATGCGACGTTCTCTGGCCGACGATCATTTCGATGAGGGATTTCGGGAATCTCGGCGCGGAGAGCTTCGTGGCCTCCCTGGCGGAAATTCCGTCTCCTCCCGAAGGGGACTGGAACCACTGGCGGTCGCGGTTCGTCGAAGGCAGTCCGTCCCCGGCTTCTTCCGCGCCAGCCACGTCGGCCCACTCTCCGGAGCTGTCGGCGACTCCCTCTCCGATATCGAAGGAAGAGAGGGCCTGGATCGAGGAAGAGGCGGCCCCGCTCGCGACCGAGGACGAAAAGAAGATCTACCTGTACCTTCCGTCTCCGAGCCAGCGAACGCAGTTTCGCGCCGAATTCTGGCGGACCCGTGAAGAGGAGGGCGCAAAAGCCCCCTTCGGTCCGGGATTCAAAAATCTGTACGAGACTCGCTTCCGTCTCGCCGAGGAGAAAGTACGGCGGCTGGAAGAGCGACCAGGGCAGGACCGTCCTGACGTTCGGCGTTCCCGCACAGGTGCTCCCGATCGAGTGTCCGGGAGAGTTTCGGCCGATCCAGATCTGGGTCCTGGCCGCGGCCCCGGGCCAACCCGAACCGCCGCGGCTCGTGTACTACCGCGATTTCGAAGGGGGCCCGTGGAAGTTGTGGACGCCGGTGATCGGCGAGGACGCCCTTCGCGTCGCGGGTCCGAAAGCCGATTGCAGGCCCGAGGTCCGCGAATCCCTGCAGGCCGCGTTGCGCGCCCTGAGAGCTCCGGGGGCGTCCGGCATTCTGGACGAAGTCGGCCAGCTGACGGCCTTCCGGCAGCCGCCGGAAAACGATTGGAACCAGTGGAAGACCCGCCTCGCCGGGAACGGGGCGCCCCCGGGTCCTTCGCCGATCGGCGTCTCGCCGGCGGCGGCGGAAGCGCCCGTCTCCCCCGCTCGGAAACTCACGCGGTCCGACCGTTTGCAGCTCGCGAAGGCCCTGCCGGAAAAGTACCGGGAGTGGCTCTCCGACGTCGAGATGATCATGACCGACACCGAACGCGACGTTTTCCTTCAGGTCAAGGACAACATCGAACGCGACAAGTTCATCGAGGAGTTCTGGCGCCGGCGCTCGATCGACAAGGACGGCGTACGCACGAACTTCCGCGAGGTCTACCGCGCGCGGACCGAATACGCGAAGGAGAACTTCAAGAACCTCTGGTCGGACGCCGCCAAGGTCTACGTTCTCAACGGCCCCCCGGATGCCATCATCCCGATCGATTGCTCCGAGGTCTTCGTCCCGATTCGAATCTGGTACTACGAGCGCCTCGAATCTCTGCGCAGCAAGGCTTACCTGATCTTCTACGAGCCGTACGGGGTCCCCGGAGATTGGAAGCTCTGGCTTCCGCTCGACGGAATCGAGAAGCTCGCGGTCCGCGGAACCTACGACCCTCGCGTCGCGCAAACACGCTGCTTCGACGCCCGCACCGTGCAACAGGCGATCGCCGCCGAAAACGCAATCCTGGGAAACGGAATTTCCGGCATGGCGGAGGCCACGAAGATGTTCGCGCCGCCGCCCGTCGAGACCGAGGGAATCGACCGCTTTCTCGGCCTGACGACGCAGATGGACGCCGGTGCCGCCGCGATCCCGGTCGAAAAGACCTTCCTGTTCCCCGAGGAGAAGGACGGGAAGATCGCGTGCGACATCTCGGTTCTCCTCCCGCGCAAGGATCTCGCCCTGCGCGACCTCGGCGACGAGAAGTTCTACGACATCGATCTCATCGGCGAGATCGTTCAGAACGACCGCATCCTCGACAATTTCAAATATCGGTTCGACATTCCCTCCGACGAAGTCGCGGGCGAGAAGCTTCCCCTCACGCTCCGGCGCTACCTCTTTCCCGGCCAGTACGAGCTGAGGCTCAAGGCGGCCGACTCGAATCGAAAAGGCGAAGGACGATTCGCGCAGGCGTTCCGCGTCCCGGAACAGCCGGACGCCCCGGCGGCGCTCGTCGCCTCGGCCGGCCTTGCGCGCAACCCCGGCGTTTTGCCGACCGGCGATTTCCGCCCTTCGGCGATCTCGATCCTCCCTCCCGTGCGAGACATCCTGACCGGCCTGCAGCGGTTCGAAACGAAATCCGCGGAAGGAATTCTCGCGGTCGATTTCTTTCTCGACGGCGCGAAGGTCATGACCCGGACGAAATCTCCCTTCGACGCGGATCTCAACCTCGGCCCCCTGCCCCGGCACCACGCGATCAAAGTCATCGCCTACGACCGCCAGGGCCGCTCGGTCGGCGAGGACGAGCTCAACATCAACGAGGGCAGCGAGTCGTTTCGGGTGAAGATCATCGCTCCGCGCCGCGGGTCCAACGCGAATGGTCCGACGACGGTTGTCGCCGACGCGACCGCTCCCGAAGGGCACAAGATCACGAAGATGGAGTTCTTTTCGAACAACACGAAGGTCGCGACGCTCTTCCAGCCTCCGTGGCAGCAGATCGTTCCCTTCCGCAGTACCGGCTCGCTCGGCTACGTCCGCGTCGTTGGGACGCTCGACGACGGCCTCATCTCCGAAGACCTCCGATACGTCAACGCCCCGGCGTACATCAGCGAGATCAACGTGGACGCGGTCGAGCTCTACACGACCGTGACACGGGGCAACCGGCCCGTCGAGGGCCTCGCGGAAACGAATTTCAAGGTCTTCGAGGACGGAAAGCAGCAGCAGATCGCGCATTTCGAGCACGTCACGAACCTGCCGCTGACCGTCGGCGTCGCGATCGACACGTCCGCGTCGATGATCGAGAACCTGCCGGCGGCCGAGAAGGCCGCCGTGGACTTCATCGATTCCACGCTCGGCGAAAAAGATCGCGGGTTCACGATGTCGTTCGACGACTCGCCTTACACGCTGTGCAAGCTCACGAACAACCGCGAGCGGCTCGGCCGTTCTTTCGCCGGCCTCCGCGCGGAAGGCTCCACCGCGCTCTACGACGCGATCGTCTACGCCCTGTACCAGTTCCAGGGCGTTCGCGGGAAGAAAGCGCTCGTTCTCCTGACCGACGGCAAAGACACGACCTCGAAATACGAGTTCGACACGCTGCTCGACTACGTGAAAAAGGCGGGCGTCGCGGTTTACGCGATCGGGCTGAATATCTCGAAGGCCGAGTTCGAGGTGAAGGCGAAGCTCAATCGGATGGCGGAGGCCTCGGGCGGGGCGACGTTCTACATCGACAATACCCGCAGCCTCCAGAACGTCTACGGCCAGATAAACAGCGAGCTCCGGACGCAGTACCTGCTGACGTACTACTCGACGAACCCGTCGACCGACAACAAGTGGAGGCGGATCGAGGTCAAGACGAACCCGCCCGCGCTGCTCGCGAGGACGATCTCCGGGTACTACCCGTAGCGCCCTCCTCGAAAGCGCTTCGGGAGGTGGCGCCCTCTAGACTTCCGGGTTTACGATCTGGGTCAGGAATCCCTCGTCTTCGCGCCAGTTCTCCCGCGTGCGGACCCGCAGGTCCAGGTAGAACCTCCCCCCGAAGCGCTGCTCGCACGCCGCGCGCGCGGCCGTGCCGATCTCGCGGATCATCGAGCCTCCCCGGCCGATGACGATCGCCTTCTGCCCCTCGCGCTCGACCCAGAGGGTGGCCTCGACGACCGTGAGGCCCTTCTCTTCGTCGAGCCGCAGGTCGTCGACGACGACCGCGAGAGAGAAGGGCACCTCCTCCCGCGTCAGCGCGAGCGCCGGCTCCCGGATCTGCTCGGCGATCTTCTCCCGGAGAGGCCCGGGGTCGGGCTCCTCCGCGGGAAAAAGGGCCGGCCCTTCGGGCAGGAGGGCAACGATCGCCGTCATGAGCTCTTCGACTCCGTCGCCCGTTCGCGCCGAAATCGGAACGAGGTGGGAAAACGGCGCGAGGGCGGCGAGCTCCGAAAGCTGGGGCAGGAGCTTTGCCTTCGCGATGCGGTCGATCTTGTTCAGCGCGAGCACCGAAGGCGGCCCCCCCTCCCGGCGGAGCCGCTCCGCGATGCGGCGTTCGCCCGCACCGTGCTTCTCCGACGCGTCCACGACGAAGAGGACGGCGTCGCACCCCGCCATCGCGTCGAACGCGTCGCGGACCATCGCGGCGTTCATCCGGTGCTCCGGCCGGTGAATGCCCGGAGTGTCGACGAGCACGATCTGGGCCGCCGGGCGAGCGGCGACGCCGAGAATCCGCTTTCGGGTCGTCTGGGGTTTGTCCGAGACGATCGCGACTTTCGTCCCGACGAGGCGGTTCACGAGCGTGGATTTGCCCGCGTTCGCAAGGCCGACGACGGCCACCATGCCGGAGCGGAAACCTTCTTCAGACATTCGGCGCGGGCACGGCGGCTTCGGCGACCGGTTCGACGCGCACGCGAAGCACGCGCCGGCGGTCGGCCTCTTCCACGGTGAATCGCAGCGCGTCTTCCTCGCGCCTCTCGCCGACCTTGGGAATCCGGCCGAGCCTCGCGGCGAGAAAACCGCCCAGGGTGTCGAATTCCTCGTCTTTCGGGCCCCGGCCGAAGAGCTCGTGGAGGATCTCGACGTGCGTCTTGCCCGAGATCGAGTAGGCGCCGCCCGGCAGCTCCACGACCGCTTCGCCCTCGTCCTCGTGCTCGTCGGCGATCTCGCCGACGATCTCTTCGAGAAGGTCCTCGATCGTGACGAGACCCGACACGCTGCCGTACTCGTCGACGACGACCGCAATCGCGAGATGCTTCCGCTGGAATTCCCGCAGGAGCTCCGCCGTCTTCTTCGTTTCGGGGACGAAGTTCACGGGCCGCGCGATTTCCGAGAGGGGTCGAGCGACGTTGCGTCTCACCGCCTCGAAGACGTCCTTGACGTGGAGGATCCCGGTCACCTGATCGATCGTTCCCTTGTAGACCGGAAGGCGCGAATATTTCGTCTCCACGAAGAGGTCGGCGACGCGCTCGAGCGACGTCGCTTCTTCCACCGCAACGAGGTCGGTCCTCGCGGTCATCACTTCCTTGACGGTCGTGTCCCCGAAGTCGACGATCGAGAGGAGGAGCTTCTCCTCTTCCCTTTCCAGGATTCCTTCTTCCCGGCCGACATCGATGTAGGCCTGGATCTCTTCGTCGGAGGCGGGGCCCTCGTCCTCCGTTCTCGCCTCGAAGATCGCCCGCACCGGCCACGCGAGGGGCCGGATCACCCAGGCGAAAAGGGAGATGACGGGATGAAGGCTCGTCAGGAGCTTTTCGGGCGCCGCCCGGGAGGCCGCCCGCAGGAGCGCTCCCTCGATGAGGAGCCATCCGAGCAGGAACACCGCCCCTCCAAGGACCCAGGGTGCCGGGACATCGAGCGTCGTCAGGCCGCGGATGAGCGTCCAGAGGCCGGCGAGCAGGAGAATCTGCACGAGCACCTTCAGCGTCGTCTTGACGACCGCCGGCTCCTCCTTGCCCGAGAGCAGCGAGAGCGCCTTCGGGTGCTCGTCCAGGAGGCCCCGGAGCTTGATCGGTGAGAGTCGGTCGAGCGCCTGGTAGAAAAGCTCGAACAGCAGGAAGCCGCACAGGCAGAGGGCCGAGAGCAGGAGCGAAATCATCGGGCCGTCGAAAGGCGGCGGCGCAGCCTTCCCTCGATCTCGTCCATTTCGCCCCGATCGGTCTCGTGGTCGTACCCGAGCAGGTGGAGCAACCCGTGCAGGAGGAGTTTCTCGACGACCTTCGGAAACGTCGACCCGCCGTGACGGGCCTGCCGCCGGGCCTCGGGCGCCGAGACGATCAGGTCGCCGAGGAAGCCGCCTCGCTCCCCCGAAGGAAAGGAAAGGACGTCGGTCGTCCTGTCTTTGCGGCGGTACGTGCGGTTCAGCCGCCGCATGGCGAGGTCACCGCAATAGAGAACGGAGATCTCCACGGCCGAATGGCGCGAAAGCGCGAGAGCGCGGTTCAGGAACCTCTTCGTGCGCGCGGCCGGATATCCCGGGCGCTTCAGCGTCGATCGAACGTCGACCTTCATTTGACATTCAGCCGGACGGTGTCGCTGCCGCGGCGCGAAGACGGTTCGGGCTTCTCCAGCGCGTTGAAATCGAAACCCGGATAATCGATCCGGTGGTGGAACATCGTCGTCACCGTTCGGATCAGGGATTCCTGGATTGCCGTGAGATCTCCCATCGTGAGGTCGCACGTGTCGAACTGCCCGTCCCGCAGGCAGTCGCTCCCGATCGCCCGGACCATCGCGGTGATCTTCGCGGGCGTGGGCTCGACGAGCGTCCGGGAAGCCGCCTCGACCGCGTCGGCGAGCATGAGGATTCCGGTGATGCGGTTCGAGGGTTTCGGCCCGGGATACCGATAATCCGATTCCAGGATCGGGGGCGACCCGGACTCGACCCGGGAGAGCGCCTTCTGGTAGAAGTATCGAATCAGTTTCGTGCCATGGTGCTCCCGGATGCCGGTCACGATCGGCTCGGGAAGCCGCGATTTTCGGGCCAGTTCCACGCCTTCTTTGACGTGAGACGCGATGATCAGGGCGCTCATCGAAGGCTCGAGCCGGTCGTGCCGATTGAAGCCCCGCGGCTGGTTCTCGATGAAATACTCCGGCATCTTCGTCTTGCCGATGTCGTGGTAGTAGGCGCACACGCGGGCGAGCAAAGGGTTCGCGCCCACCACTTCGGCCGCCGTCTCCGCGAGATGGCCAACCATCAGCGAGTGCTGGTAGGTCCCGGGAGCTTCGAAAGCGAGCGTCCGAAGGGCCGGCAGGTTCAGGTTCGAAAGCTCCAGAAGCCGAATGTCGGTCGTGACGTGGAACAGGGTCTCGAAGACGGGCACGAGAAAGGCGACGAGGGCCGCGACGACGAGCCCTCCGGCCGCCGCGCTCCCCATGTCCGCGAATAGGGTCGTCGCGTCCCCGGAAAGGGCATGCCAGACGGAGACGACGAGCACGTTGGTGCCCGCGACGATCGCTCCCATCCCGAACAGCACGCTGCGGGAGCCGAGGCGTTTCATCCCGTAGATTCCCGCGAGAGATCCGGCGAGCGCGAAAAGCGCGAACTGGAAGTTCAGGCCGAGGAGAATTCCCGCGCCGACCGCCTGGACCGCCGCGAAGAGCACCGCGGGCCCGGGGCCGGCGCCGGCGACGAGAACGGCGACGATCGGTCCGGCCGCGAACGGCAGCGCGAGGGAATCGGACGACAGGGCATCGGAGGAGAAATTCGCGGAGAGCAGTTGCGCGACTGTGAAGCCTCCCCGCATCACGAGCGCGAAGACGATGCCGACGGCGAGCAGGGGAAGCAGGGTCGAAGGCTCTTTGCGCATCGTGCGCGCCCGGACCTGGCTGTCGATCCAGAACGCGAGCGCGGCGAGGACCTGGATGCACACGACGCCGAAAAGCCGCCACCACGGCTGCGGCTCGGAGGCCGAGCCCTGGACCGCCCCGATGATGCGCGCGGTCCGGGGCGTGATGAAGTCCCCGCGGCGGACGATCGCCTGCCCGCGGGGAATCTTCACGAGGACGCTTTCGACCTGACCGGCCGCGAGTTCCCGCCGCCGCGCCGTTTCGGCCCCGTTGTAGATCAGGTTCGGAGTCAGCGCCGAGGCCAGGAACGCCGCGACCTCGCGAACCTCGGACGAGGTCAGCTTCCCCCCGGCGAGCTCCGCGGCGACGAGCGACTTCGTGTCCGAGCCGTACTCCGCGGTCGAAAAAAGGTCCACGGTCGTCCTCTCCGTTCCCGTCGCCGTGTCCCGGAGAGTCACCCCCCGGTCGCGATTCTGAAGGAGGAGCTCCTTGTTGTCGACGATCCCGTTGCGATACAGCCGAGCGGCGCTCGCGATCAAACGGGCTTCCAGCTCGCCGGAGAACCGGTCCCGGGCGAGCGCCTGAAACGCCTCGTCGCCGATCGGCATCGCGAAACCGTCCCGGGCCGCCTCCAGAGCGCCCCCCTTTTTGCCCGATGGCGCGGCCCGTTCGGCCTCCCGGGCGCCAGCGAAGGATTTCTGCAGCCGGTCCTCCAGCCGCGCGGCGGCCTGGCTGTCGTGGTCGTAGACCGGGCGGACGGCGGCCGCCGCTTCGATCCTCTTCTTCTCGGTCGAATCGGAATCCGGAAGAATGTAGTCCTGCGACGCGATCACGTCCCGACGCGCGATCGTGCCCGACTTCAGCTTCGTCGCCCGGAACGAGATCGCCGGCGCGAAACACAGAGAGGTCACGACGACGTAGAGCACCGTCCAGAGGGCGGTTCGATCTCGCCACGAGCTCCGGCGAGCGCCGTCCGATTCGGGCTTTCGGCGAAAGGAAAACAGACGCAATCGAGGGCGGGAAGCGCGAGAGTCCATGATCAGCGCGCGTTGTTCGCGGAATTCGACTGCCGGGCGCTCTCTTCCGATTCGTAAGCCGCGACGATTTTCTGCACGATCGGGTGACGAACGACGTCCCGCTCGTTGAAGGTGACGAAACCGATCTCCGGAACATCGGACAGGATTCGGCGGGCTTCGCGAAGGCCGGAAGCCTTTCCCTGCGGCAAATCGACCTGGGTGACGTCTCCCGTGATGACGGCCTTGGAGAAGAACCCGATTCGCGTCAGAAACATCTTCATCTGTTCGGTCGTCGTGTTCTGGGCTTCGTCGAGGATGATGAAAGCGTCGTTGAGGGTGCGGCCGCGCATGAAAGCGATCGGCGCGACCTCGATCACTCCCCTCTCGAGCATCTTGCCGGTCTTCTCATAGCCGAGGATGTCGTAGAGGGCGTCGTAGAGCGGCCGAAGGTAGGGGTTGATTTTCTCGACGAGGTCCCCCGGAAGGAAGCCGAGCCTTTCCCCGGCCTCGACCGCCGGGCGGCAGAGGACGATCCGTTTGATCTTTCGCTCCAGGAGCGCGGCCGCCGCCATCGCGACGGCGAGATATGTCTTTCCCGTGCCGGCCGGGCCGATCGCGAAAACGACGTCGTGCTCGGAGACGGTTTTCAGGTATTCGCGCTGCTTCGCGTTGCGGGGCGCCACGACGGCGCGCAGCGCGGGACCGAGGAAGTCTCCCGAAAAGAACTCCGTCAGAGAAGCGGTCGGATCCTGCTTGAGGACGGAAATCGCGGTCACGACGTCCGTCTTCTGGAGGGGAAAGCCGCGCTGCAAAAGCTCGGAGAGCTCCGCCAGCATGCGTTGCACGACCGGAACCTGAGGACCGTCTCCGACGACCGAGATCTCGGTCCCCCGAGCCTTCAGTTTCACGCCGAAGGACTCTTCGATCGCGCGGAGATTCTCGTCGAGCCTGCCGAAAAGCGCCGAAATCCCGGCCTCCGGAATCGAGACGCTCTGTAAAATCTCCGAGATCGTTTCCCTCCCGGCGGAACCGTTCCCGCCAACCGAAAGGCTACCACCCCCGGGGAGGGCGCGCAAATAAGGGGGCCCGCCGAAGCGGGCCCGAAGATGTTGACCGGAAAGGAGTTACCTTGCGGCGGCGGCCAGAAAATGGCCGAGCTCGTCGCCGGCGACGTTCTCGACCCGGCGGCGCAGCGAATCCGAGGCTTGCGCGAGGAGCTTGTGATGTCCCGCGGCGACGACCTTGCCCGACCCGTCGACGACCTTGAAGTCGAACACGATCGTGCCCGAGCCGGCGGCTTCGCCGATCCAGCCTCCCCACGAGGCCCCCGCCGAGGGCGGCCGAAACTCCGTGACCTGGCCAATGAGCTTGTAGCTCCCGGAAGACTTCGACAGCTTGATCGACCCTCCCGAACGGTCGGCCGCGTTGTCGAAAATCGCCTCCTGCATGAAGCCGGGCAGCTCCTTCCAGCTCAAATCCCCCTTCTCCTTTTCGGGACGCTCGCATTTCACCTCGAATCTCTCCACGTGGATCGTTTTCCCGGCGAGATCCGCCCCGGGCGCGACGTATTCCTGATCGAGATACTTTCCTTTGTGCGTGTCGACGCCGAGGAACTCCTTGTCGGGGCCGGGGCTGTCCTTGCCCCTCGCTCGAACGACGACGGGCGCCGCAAGAGCCGCGGCGAAAATGCAGAGAATACCGATTTTGCGCATGTCGACCTCCTCAATAAAACGACAACAACGACATCACGAAAGATGGGCGGAGAATTTCTTTCCCTGCAGAGTGATCGTGAGCACGCGAGAATCTCCTCCTGCGAGGGTCGCATTGATCGGCTGATAGCCTTTCACCGAAGAGTCCGGAGTCGTCAGCCAGACCTTGACGGTGGCGGAACCCGGAGCGACCTTCAGAGTGTCAGACAGCATTCCGCCGTTCTGCTTTCCAAAGTCGAAATTCTTGCGATAGATGATCGCGTCGTTGACCGCGATCATGAGATATCCCTTCGGGATCGGGCTCGCGAACGTCACCCGGATGGTCGCGGGCGTCGTCGCGGAGGGCGCCGCCGAACGGCTTCCCGCCGGGCTCGGCGCGGCCGACGCGGCCGGCGTCCTGGTTTGCGTCTGGCCGACCCGGGCGAGCGACTCGGTTTTCTTCCTTTTCTCGCCTTTCCTCAGCTCCGCTTTCTTCTCTTCCGTCAGCCGCTTGCGGGTATCCTCCGAGAGTTTCGTCGCTTCCTCGTTCTTCGGGTCGAGATTCAGAACGGCCTCCGACTCCCTCAGCGCGGTGTCGAAGTCCTTGCCGTCGAGGGCGGTTCTGCCGGCCTGAAGGTGCGCCGCGATTTGCGCCGTCTTTTCCTCGTCGGCCTTCTTCTGCTGCTCGTTGCGGAGCGCTTCTTCCGACATCTGGCTGTATTGACGGGCGGCATTGAGCGAGGGATCGCGCTGGAGGACGGACCGAAAGATCGCGAGGCTTTCCGCGTAGCGTCCCTTCGCATAGAGGTCCTTGCCCTGCGCGACCTCCTTCTGCAGATCGAGCTGGGCGCGGCTCGCTTCCTCGGCGGCCTTCGGAGGCTCGCCTCCCGGAATGCGGGACTTCAACACAAGCAATCCGGCGCCGACCACGACGATCACGGCCGCGACGATTCCCCACCAGTACTTCGGGTTGACGGCGCTTTTCCAGACCGTCGCCTTGCCCGCCGACGGCGATCGCTTCGCCGCGGGAGCCGGAGCGGGGCCGGGAGCCGCCGGAGCCGCGCCGCCGGCAACCGCCGAGGTGGCGGAGTCCGGGACCTCGCGCGTCGAATCTCCGACCGGGGCGGCGGCGCGCGCGCCGCCCGTTCCCTCCGCGATCGCGACGGTCCCGCCCTGCGCGGCGTCCCACCGAGGGAGCGTCGAGGCGCGTGGCCTCCTCGAGCCCTTCGAATTTCATCGTCGGCAGATTTTCGGCCGACGACACCATCGTCCCGAGGTCCTGGAAAATCGCCTGCTCTTCGAATCGCGCTTTCGCCTGGTAGAGCGCGAGAGCGAAATCCTTCCCGCGCTGGTAGCGATTCCACGGATCCTTCGAAAGCGCTTTCCCGAGGATGGAATCGAATTCTCCGGGAACGTTCTTCGAGATGTCCGCGAGGGGCGTGAAATTCTCGTGAACGATCTTGTAGGAAATCGTCGTCAGATTCTCGCCCGAGAAGGGCTTTCGGCGGGAAAGCATCTCGTAGAGGACGACGCCGAGCGAAAAGATGTCGCTGCGCCCGTCCACCGACGCCCCGGTGACCTGTTCCGGCGACATGTAGTTCGGGGTTCCGAGGAATTGACCCGTCGTCGTCAGGTTGGAGGAAGCGACCTTTGCGATTCCGAAATCCGTGATCTTCACCTTGCCGTCGGTCGTGATCATGATGTTCGCCGGCTTGATATCGCGATGGATGATCCCTTTGCGGTGCGCGTAGTCGAGAGCCTCGGCGACCTGGCCGATGATGTCCGAGATCTGGTCGGGGGCGAACTGGGTCATCTCGACGAGCAGGGCCTTGATCGTCTTGCCCTCGATGTACTCCATCGCGATGAAGGAAACCCCGGTCTCCTTGTCTTCTCCGACGTCGTAGATCGTGACGATGTTCGGGTGAGACAGGATTCCGGCCGTTTGCGCTTCCCGCATGAAGCGCTCCCGGAACTCGCGGGACTCCGAATCGTCCTCGTCGCCCCCGGACGCCCGGATCGTCTTGATCGCGACCAGGCGGCCGATCGAAGGGTCCTTCGCGAGGTACACGACCCCCATCGCGCCCTTGCCGAGCTCGCTCAAGATCTCGAACCGTCCCAGGCGGCTCAACTTCGGAATACTGTCGGCGCGATCGCTCATTGTCTTCTTTCGGTAGAAAGCCCTCTCCGAGTGGCTAAATTCTAAGAGCGACCGGATCGAGTGTCAACGCAGGGAGACCGTCCGAGGATCCTGCGCGCGCGGGCGGCGGGCCGGGTCAATGCCGTCTCGGCCGATCCGGCGACGCCCTACCCGATTTTCGGTGGCTTTCCCCTCCGGACGGAAACCGCCCGCCGCGCCTTGGAAGCGCTCGACGCCGAAGCGTACGAGGCGGTCGAGGAGATCCGGCAGGGATACGCCGGCGTCGGCCCAGAGCCGGGGATACAGGGAAATGGACGTGAAACCCGGAAGGGTGTTCAGCTCGTTCAGGAGGAGAGCTCCCGACTTGCGGTCCAGGAAAAAATCGACCCGCGCGAGACCCGAGCAGCCGCACAGAAGGAACGCGCGGACGGCCGTCTTTCGCGCGTCGAGAGCCGTCGCCTCGTCGAGAGGAGCGGGCACCAGGAGCCGCGCCGCGCTCGACAGATATTTGTCCTCGTAGTCGTAAAACTCCCGGCCCGGGATGATCTCGGCGCATCCCGAGGCTTCGGGTTCCTCGTTGCCCAGAATCGCCGTTTCGATCTCGCGGGTGTCGACGCCCTCTTCCACGAGGAGAAACTCGTCGTACTCGAACGCGAGCGCGGCCGCCCCCGGAAGGTCGCTCCAATCCTTGATCTTCGTGATGCCGAGCGACGATCCGCCATTGGACGGCTTCACGAATACGGGAAGCGCGAACCGGCGAGCGACCGTATCGGCGAGAGCCGGCGCCGACTCCGCCCATTCCTGCCTCGAAACCGCGATCGAACGGGCGACCGGAATTCCCGCCTCCCGCATTCTCGCCTTGAAAGCGATCTTGTTCATTCCGAGGGCCGAGGCCGAGACCCCCGAGCCCACATAGGGCAATCCGATCGTTTCGAAGAAACCCTGCAGCGTGCCGTCCTCGCCGGCCTCGCCGTGCACGATCGGAAACGCGGCGTCGACGCCGCGGAACAGCCGCCACGGATCTTCGTTTTCGGAATGCGCCGGCAGCGACTCGAACCCCCGCTCGAGCAGGATCCGGGAATCCTCTTCGTTGCGAAACCGGCCCGCGGCGTCGATGCCGACGGGGACCCCGATGAACGAAGCCGAGAGGCCGTCGAGGATCGTGCGGGCCGACACGCGCGAAACCTCGCGCTCGACCGACACGCCGCCGAAAACGACGGCGACCCGGCGTTTCACCATTCGACGACGCGGACCTGTTCGATCGCTTCCGCGGCCTCGAGCGACTCGAGCGTCTCCTTCGGCGGAACGGTGTCGACCGTCAGGACGGAGACGGCGCCGCCCGAGCCGTCTCCGCGGGACAGCGTGAAATCCGCGATGTTGACGCCCGCGCGGCCGAGGATCGTTCCGACGAGGCCGACGACGCCCGGCACGTCCCGGTTGAGAACGTAGAGCGCCACCCCGCGCGGGCGAAACTCGAGGGATCGGCCATCGATCGACACGAGCCGAGGATCGCCCTTGCCGAAGATCGTTCCCTCCGCCGTGTGCGCGGCCGCTCCCGATTTGAGACTGACCCGCAGCAGCGCGGCGTAGTCCCCCCTCTCCTCGTGCGAGGTTTCGGAGATCGACACGCCGCGGTCGCGCGCGACGGCCCCGGCGTTGACGAGATTGACGGTCTCGGGGGACACGCCCGAAAGGGCTCCCTTCACCGCCGCGAGCGCGACCGGACGAAGGAATTCCGAAGGCAGATTCCAGGCTTCGACCGACACGGAAGAGAGAAGCCCGTCGGAGATGCAGCGCAAAAATCTCGCGGCCCGTTCCGAAAGGTCCATCCATCCCGCGGCCGCGCCGGCGTCCGACGGTTTCCGGAACGGGAGATTCACGGCGGGAACGTACGCGGCGCCGGACAACGCCTCCCGAAGGGCCTCGACCGTCTGCGACGCGACGCGCTCCTGGGCTTCCTGCGTCGAAGCGCCGAGGTGCGGCGTCGCGACGACGTTCTCCATGCGAAAAATCGGGTCCGCGAAGTCGGGCGGCTCGGGATCGTACACGTCGATCGCGGCTCCGCCGAGCCGCGCCCGACGAGAGCGCCCCGTACAGCGCGTCGCGATCCACGAGACTTCCCCTCGCCACGTTCACGAGTACCGCGCCCGGCTTCATCGCCGCGAAAGCCTTCTCGTCCATCATCTTCTTCGCCGAGTCCGTCGCGGTCGCGTGGAGCGTCACGATGTCGGCCTCGCGAAGGAGCTCCTCGAACTCCACGAGAGCGGCGCCGAGCTCCCGGGCCCTCTCGGGAGGCAGGAACGGATCGAACCCGAGGACGCGAGCGCCGAACGCGTTCGCCCGCGTCGCGACCCTCGAGCCGACCTGGCCGAGGCCGACGATCCCGATCGTCTTGCCTTCGAGCTCGGTCCCGACGAATTTCGACCTCTCCCATTTGCCTTCCTTCAGCGAGGCGGCCGCGACCGTCACCTTTCGCAGGAGGGCAAACAGCAGCGCGAACGTGTGCTCGACGGCGGACACGACGTTTCCGGTCGGCGAATTCAGGACGAGGACTCCCCGGCGGGTCGCGGCGGCCATCTCGATGTTGTCCACGCCGACCCCGGCGCGTCCGATCACCGCCAGCTTCGGCGCCCGGGAGAGGAGCTCCGCGTCGACCTTGGTTCCGCTGCGAACGAGCAGGGCATCGGCGTCTTTCAGGGCGTCGAGCAGCTTTTCCCGCGGCCAGCCGACCGCGTCGACGACGTCGTGGCCGTCGCGGCGGAGCAGGTCGATTCCGGACGAAGAGATCTTCTCGGCGACGACGACCCGGCTCACGCCCGGCACTCGGGCAGAACCTGGTCGATCTCGGCGAGGAGCGAGCCGAGGGAGTCGAGGTCGACGTCTCCCATGTGGCTGATCCGGAACGTGTCGTTCTTCAACTTTCCGTATCCGCCGCCGATCGTCCAGCCGCGCGCGGAGAGGGCGCTCTTGAGCTTTTCCGACGAGAAGCCCGCCGGCGGCCGCAGGCAGGAGACGGTCGGCGAACGGTGCTCCGCGCGAGCCGGGAAGAATTCACAGCCTTTCGCGGCGGCCCACGACTCGACGCGCGCTCGCATCGCGCGGTGGCGCTCGTACCGCGCCGGAAGCGTCTCCTGCTCGAAAAAGCCGAGCTGGACGTCGAGAGCGAAAAGATGGGGAAGGGAGGGCGTCGTCGGGGTGTGGTGCTTCTTCGAGAATTCCTCGTACTCGGCGAACTTGAAATAGTGCGACCGGACTCCGGCCGACCGCGACCGGTCGAGCAGGCGCTTCGAAACGGCCCCGACCGCGAGCCCCGGCGGAAGGGCGAGGGCCTTCTGCGAACCCGCGAGGACGAGGTCGATGCCCCACGCGTCGGTCTCGACCGGCGCGCCCGCGAGAGACGTGACGGCATCGACGAGCAGAAACGCATCCGAGCTCTCGCGGACCGCTTTCGCGATCTCTCCGAGCGGGGAGATCACTCCGGTGGAAGTTTCGTTGTGAACGACGGTGACAGCGTCGTACTTCTTCTTTCGCAGAGCCTCGCGCACCCGGTCCGGGTCCGCGGCCTCCCCCCACTCGAAGGACAGTTTGTCCGCTTCGAACCCGTTGTCCGTCGCGATCCTGTTCCACCGCTCGGAAAACGCGCCGACCGTGACCGACAGCACGCGCGAGGGGTTCGCGTTCTGCAGGCCGGCCTCCATGAGTCCCGTTGCCGAGGACGTTGCGAGCAGCACGAAATTCTTCGTGTCGAACACCGCCGGAATTCGTTTTTCGATCCGCTCCTGGAGGTCGGCGTACGACTTGCCGCGGTGCCCGATCATCGGCTTCGAAAGCGCCGCGAGAACCTCCGGGCGGACATACACCGGCCCGGGCAGGAAGAACTTGACGGTGCCGGCGAAAGGCGGTTTTTCGTTCATGCCGCGATTCTTTCCCGCACGCAGACCTATGTCAATGAGCCGGGATACCCGCGCGAGGAAAGCAGAACCAGCGCGGCGGACAGCTCCGAAAGGTCGCCGATCAGCAGATCCGCGCCGGCCGTCTCCAGGAATTCCCGGGAGCGCGAGCCCGTCGGGACGACGATCGCCCGGCATCCTCCGGCGCGCGCGAATTCCACGTCGACTTCCATGTCGCCGACACAGACCGTCTCCTCGGGCGTCGAACCCATCTCCGCCATCAGGGCCCGGAGCATCGAGGGATCGGGTTTCGGAGCATGAATCGCGTCGGGCCCCGCGAAGGACCGGAAGTACGAGGCAACGTTCTTCGACTCGAGGATCTGCCGGGAAAACCGGAGCGGCTTGTTCGAAGCGAGGCACATCGCGTACCCCTCCCGGGCCAGGTTCTCGAGGCCTCCGGCACGCCCGTCAACAGCCGGGACTTTTCGATCGCCACTTCGGGGTAATACTCCCGGAAAAGGCGCACGCCCTCCGCGGCATCCCCGGCCCCAACCGCCTGTTCCAGGAGCTTCTCCAGCCCGTGACCGACCATCTCGCGGACGCGCCCGCGGCCGGGAGGCTCCCTCCCGAGAGACTTCATGGCGTGAGCGAGGGCTTCCTCGATCGCGTCGTAGCCGTCGATGAGCGTGCCGTCGAGGTCGAACACGATCGCCCCGGGTTTCATTCGATTCCGAGGCGGCGGAACAAGCAGGCGACGAGGCCCTCGAGGTCGTCGCTGTAGTCCGTCCCGTCGAATTCCACTCCGAACTGCCGGGTCTTCCCCACCTGGATTCGTGTCATCGGCAGGCGCTTGTACCCTTCGACCAGAACGACATCGCATTCGGCAAAGTCCCGCCGGAGGATCGTCTCGAGATCGTCGGCTTCCCGGCGGCGCACCGTGGATTCCGCCGTCCGAACGAAAGCCGAGGGATCCGCCCCCGCCGCGCGAACCCTCCACGAGTCCTTTCCCGGCACGTCGTCTTCGACGTCGTGAGGAGTGTGCTTCACCGCGCCGACGCGAAGGCCCCGGTCCCGGAGCTTCGGAACGAGCTTTTCCAGGAGCGTCGTTTTGCCGGAGTTGTGCTCGCCGGAAATCCCGATCGCGGCGGGCCGTTGCTCCGGGTAGATTCGTGTTTCGGGAGACGGATCGGCGACATCCCGCTGCCGTTCGCAGTAGGGGCCGAGATCCGACCCCTGCTCCAGGAGCTCCCGGAATTCCGGCGAGCCCGTCAGAAGGTCGATCGCCGGCCGGCTCTCGAACTCGTAGGGCTGCGACCTCCATTGAAAACGCTTCGGCGCGGAAATCCTGCATGCCTCGAGGATTCGAAGGCCGGTTTCGAACGGACGGTAGACCCTCGCGTCGACGACGTGCTGGAAGACCCCGTGGCAGATCTCTCCGGCAAACTTCTGAAACGTCGGAAGGAAATGGACCGGAAGGAACCGGACGCCGGGAAGCGCTACCCCGTTGAGGGCGTCCGCGAGCCGGTCCGCGTCGAGGAACGGCGCGCCGATTTGCTCGAAGGGGCGGGTCGTGCCGCGTCCTTCGGAGAGGTTCGTCGCCTCCACGAGGCAGGCGCCCGGGTAGACGCGGGCGGTGTCCAGGGTCGGCATGTTCGGCGAAGGCGCGACCCACGCCGCCCCCGCCGGCCAGCCCGTCGCTCTCGCCCAGCGGCTCATCCGAACGACGGCGAGGTCGACGTCGAGCCCTTTCCGCTCCCGGTAGAGCATCGCGATCTCACCCGCCGTCCGACCGTGGCGAACGGGCACGGGGAGCAGTCCCACGAACGAGCAGAAGTCCGGGCGCTGGGGCTCCCCCTCCCGCGCTCCGCCCAGGGGATTCGGCCGGTCGCACACCACGACCCGGACGCCCGCCTTCGAGCAGGCTTCCATCGCGAGGCAGATCGTCCAGACGAACGTGTAGTAGCGGCTCCCGACGTCCTGCAGGTCGCAGACGAGCACGTCGAGGCCCTCGAGGTCGGCCCATGTCGGCGAAAGCGAGGCCGCGGTGCCGCCGTACAGCGAACGAACCGGAAGACCGGTCTCGGAGTGGAGGGAATCGGACACCTCCGCCATGTCCTGGGCTCCCCCGTCGATGCCGTGCTCCGGCCCGAACAACCGCACGAGGCGGACGCCCGGAAGGTTCGCGAGACGCTTCCACCCCGCAACGAGGGAAGACGTGACGCCGGCCGGGTGGGAAAGCAGGCCCACGCGCAGTCCCTCGATCGGAGAGGGATCCTCCAGGAGTCGGTCGATTCCGAATTGGAACACGCGAGGGGGATTCTAGTGTCCCGCCGAACCCTTTCGCGTATTTTTTCGTATTCTCCGCAAATGGCGATCTTTCGCGACTGGGCCGACATGGCGAAGGAAACGGCGCGTTCGATCGGGCGCGACGACATGCGGGAGCTCTTCTCGAGGGAATGGGCGGGCGCGCGGGAGATTCTCGTCGCGGAATACCGCGACCGCCTTCGAACGGAGCCGCGGCGGCTTCGCCGCTTTCTCCTCGAGGTCAACGCGATCGTGTACGGGCTCGTCCGCCGCCTCGCCCCGACGCGCCGCCTCGTGCTCGCGATCGCGCTCGTCTGCGTCCTGCTGAGCGGCATGGGAGCCTGCCAGATCGGAAGGAGCGACAGCCGGCTCCACGTTTCGATCGACTTCGGAGGCATCCTCTCCGTCTCCGTCGTTCTCCTGCTCGGGTTGCTCGCAATGGAGCTCGTCGACAAGCTCGCCTTCCGGGACGAGCTCGTGCTCGCCCGCCAGCTCCAGGCGGACCTCCTTCCGAAGACGCCTCCCTCCGTGCCGGGTTTCGAGATCTCCGCGTTCAACCGGATCGCGAACATGGTCGGCGGAGATCTCTACGACTTCGTGATCCTCCCGGACGGGCGGCTCTCGCTTCTCTTCGGCGACGCCTCGGGGCACGGAATGGCGGCGGGACTCGTGATGGCGGTCGCGCACGCGGCGTTTCAGACGCAGCTCGAGGTCGATCCTTCGCCTTCGTCCATCTTCGGCGCCCTGAATCGCATCCTCTGCCGGACGGGCGGCCCGAGGTCTTTTTTCTCCTGCGCCTACGTCCTCCTGTCGCCCGACGGAAACTTCAGCGCCACGTTCGCGGGGCACCCTCCCCTCCTGATCTTCGGCTCGAGCGGAGAGCTCCGCGACTCCCTCGGCAAAGGCGCTTACCCGCTCGGCATCAAGGACGGATTGCAGTGGGAGACCCTCGCGGGATCGATCGGTCCCGGCGAGACGCTCCTTCTCTATTCGGACGGGCTGCCGGAAGCGCGGGACGGCGAGCGGGAGTTCGGCGACGAGAGTGTCCGGCTGATCGTCCGGCAGTCGGCCGAGAAGCCCGTGTCGGACCTGACGGCAAGCCTCGCGCGGGAGCTCTCGGTGTTCTGCGGACGGCGCGCCCCGGAAGACGACGTCTCGATCGTCGCGATCCGAAGGTCCTAGCGGGGCGAACCTCCGATCGGCCGTCCGGGAGGAGCTTTCGGCTCCGGAAGACGATTCCTCCGCGTCTCCGGCTTTTCGAAGAACTCGTCGAGGTCCCGCTTCGCGAGCGCGCGGAACTGCGCGTCTTCCCCCGGGACGGACGGCCCCGCGAGCCGCCGCCGCAGGCGCGAGAGCTCGCCCCAGGCCGCCCCGCGGACCTCCGGGGAGGCCGAGGAGCTCGCCGCGAGGTCGAACGCGGAGTCGAGCACGGCTCTTTCCCCCACGCGCCGAAGCGCCGCGAGGCGCGAGGTTTTCGGGGCGGGCGAGCCCCAGGTCGAGTCCTCGAGACGCTTGAGGACGTCGTCGAGGCGCAGGGCCCCGGCCTCGCGGTCGAGCGTCAACCTCGCCGCGCGCGCCGGGTCGAAGAGCGGCCCGACGATGAGTCCGGCGAGCGTCCGCGCCGCCGTGAGAGGGCTGAACGTGTCTCCCGCCTCGGAAGGAAACTGCTCCCGCGTGGGCCTTTCCCCCTGCGGAGCCGCGACGAGCGCAGCGACGATCGAATCGGGAATGTCGAGGTTTTCCGGCGAGAGGGCCGCAACGAGGAGATCGAGCGCCCTTCGCTGCTGCCTCGGGGAAACCCAGGCGACGGGCTTCTGACCGTCGCCCGCGAGGGCGTTCGTTTGAAACTGACCGCCCACGAACTGCTGCGCGGTCTGGATCGCGAACCGATGGTAGAGGTACGCGAGCGAAAATCGCTCCTGCAGGTCGTGCACCGGCTCCCCGGGAGCGAGCTGGCTCTCGCCGAAGCGCGCGAGAATCGCCGCGCGAACTTCCTGTGTGGTTTTGAGCCACTCGACCGGATCGCTGCCCCAGTCGTACTCGGCCCAGCGCGGGTCGCTTTCCAGCGGATAGACCAGGCCCTTCGAGTAGCCGTCGCGGACGATCTCCGCGAGTCGCGCCGGATCGCTCGAGGCGGTGTATCCCCACCGGATCATCAACCTGTCGTAGGAGCCCACGTCGGAGGGATACGCGTCCGAGAGATCGAACTTGCCGTTCCTGAGCTGGATGTTCGGGGCAAGGTAGTCCATGACGGAGCCCCATCCGAACGTCGTCGCGGCCCAGTTGTGCATCAGGCCGAGCGTATGGCCGACTTCGTGCGCGGCGAGGTAGGCGAGCCTCTCGAGCACGAGCGCTTCTTCCCCGACTCCCGGGTCCCCCGAGCCTCCGGCCGCGAGCCAGGAATAGTCCGGTGCGTCGCCGGCGCTGCAACCGCGGGCCGGCGGCTGGAGATTCCGCCAGATTCGCGAGGTCGTCCGCCGCCGGTGGGAATCGATCCTCGCGACGCCGTGCAGGATCTCGCCCGTGCGCGGATCGACCTGGATTTCTCCGACCGACCATCCCCGCTCCGCGCGGTTGACCCACTCGACGCCGGAATAGCGCACGTCGAGGAACGTCGCCCCGACCGGCAGGTCTTCGACCCGAAGCGCGTTCGGAAACCCCGCCTCCGCGAACGCGTGGTTCCACCAGAGCACCGCATCTCGAATCGCGGTGCGCTCCGGCTCCGGGATTCCGCGGTCGAGGTAGTAGACGATCGGGTGCGAGGCGTCGAGACGCCAGCGCGTCGCGAGATAGCGCTCGATCGGCTCCGATATGGGCGCCGTCTGGTCGCGGTAGAAAAGAGGAATGAATCCGATCCGCGGATCCAGCGGCCGCGGCGAGAACCCGGGCTCCGGCAGCTCAACGAACGAGTGATGGATGCGCAGCGTCATCGTCCGGCCGTCGGGCAGGACGTCCGAGGCCGCCGGCGAAGGGTTGTCGGAAACGTACGAGAGCGCCGCCTCGATCTCCGTGTTCTTCGGAAAGGCGCCGGTCCGCTCGAAATGGAGCGCGGACCGCGCGGGGTCCTGCTTCCAGTCGCCCTGATGGGCTTCGCGGAGAATCGGCAGCACCTCCGTGTCCCGCAGCAGGAACTCGGTCGCGTCGACGAGCACCCGGTCGCCCTCCTCCGCGACGACCGGCATCGCCGCGAGGATCGACGTGGGAAACGATTCTTCGACAACACGCGTCCGCTCGGGGTCCGGGTCCCCGCTGCGATTGGTCGTCTGCTCCTCCACGAGGAGCACTTTCGGGCCGACGCGCTCGAACCGGCACAGCCCGAGGTTCCCCGGCTGCCCGCGGTCGAGGAAAGTCTCGATCATGCCGGTACCCGACGCGAGGCCCGATCCGTAGAGGAATTTCCCCCTTCCGCTCGAGACTTCGAGCAGGAGAGCGCCCTTCCGCGCGTCCCAGTAGTAGGGAATGAACCCTTCGTGCCGCTGGAGACCGGCGGTGCGCTGCGAGATCGAGGCGGCGGGCTCCTCCGGAGCGGCGAGGAGGGGCAGCGCGAAGACGGCGAGGATCGACACGAAAACCCGGCGGCACAGTCTTTCGTTCATGCGGACATTTAATCACGCGGCGGCGCGCCGCACTAGAATCGCGGCGCGGTGGAACGACAGGACTACATCCCTCCGGTCTGGCTGCGGAATCCGCACGTCCAGCTCGCCCTCGGGCCGCTGCTGCGGAGCCGAAGGCTCGTCGCCTTCCGGCGCGAGGCGATCGCGACCGACGACGGCGACGAAATCCTGCTCGATCACGTCGACGCGGGCCCCGGCGACCGGCCGCGCCTTCTCGTCCTCCACGGACTCGAAGGGAGCTCCTTCTCGGTCTACGTGCAGGGGCTTCTCGCCCTCGCGCGCGCTCGCGGCTGGAACGGGACCGCGTTGAACTTCCGATCCTGCGCGCGAGACCCGTCCCGGATCTCGAGACGAATCGCGAACCGGACCGCGCGCCTGTACCACTCGGGCGAAACGCGGGACCTCGATCTCGCGGTGGAAACGCTTGGGCGCCGCGAACCGCGCGTCCCGCTCGCCGCCGTCGGCGGTTCTCTCGGGGGAAACGTCCTGCTCAAGTGGCTGGGAGAGCATCCGGGACAGCGGCGGGTACGGGCGGCAGTCGCCCTTTCGACGCCCTACGACCTGATGGCTTGCGCCCGAAGTCTCGAGTCGCGGATGGGAAGCCTTTACGTCGCGGCCTTCCTCCGCACGCTCCGGCCCAAGGCTCTCTCGGTCGCGCGCCGCTTCCCCGACGCCGCCCGGCGGATCGATCCGGCGCGGGTCGCCGCCGCGCGGACCTTCTTCGAGTTCGACGACGCCGCAACGGCGCCGCTCCACGGATTCGAAGGCGCGGGAGATTACTATTCGCGATCGAGCTCGCTCGGCTATCTGCCGAAGATCGATACGGAAGCCCTTTGCGTGACGGCCCGGGACGACCCGTTCCTCCCGGCTCGAGTGGCCCTGGCGGCTCGCGACGCCGCGTCGCCGTCCATCGAATTTCGCATGACCGACCGGGGCAGCCACCTCGGATTTCTCGCGGGCCGCGATCCCTGGTCGCTCCGATCGTGGGCCGAAGAGGGCGTCATCGCGTGGCTGGAGAAGAGAATTGGCTGAGCGCCGCGTCTCCGCGGTCCGGCGGTTCGGGATGCTCGCGCGTCTCGGCCATTTTGCGCGAGCCGTCGTCTACCTCGCGATGGGAATCTGGACGGGCCGCGCGGCGATCTTCAGTCATGCCCGGGCGGTCGGGCCCGGCGCCGCTCTGAAGGCCGTGCTGGGCGGCGCGCAGGGTCGCCTCTTCGTCGGCGCCGTGGCCCTCGCGTTCTTCGCGGACGCGCTCTTCCGCCTGATCCAGGCCGCCTCCCAGCGGAAACGCGGAATCCCCGCGAGACTGGCGTTCTTCCTGCGGGGCGTCGGCGCCGCCGCCCTCGGCGCGACCGCCTTTCAGGTCTACCGGAACGTGCGCCTGCAGCGCGAAGGGGATTTTCTCCGGGAAAAGCTCGGCTGGGTCATGGCTCGGCCGTGGGGGACGAAAGCGATCATTGCGGCCGGCGCGGTTGCGGGCATCGTCGGCCTCCGCGAGATCTTTCAGGCCGTGACCGGGCGTCTTCGAGAGACTTTCGTGAAGAAGAAGATGGGAAGGCTCGAGAAGAAATGGTCGGCTTCCCGTGGCGCGGCTCGGCCTCGCCGCGCACGGAGCGCTGATCGCCGTGATGGGCTTCTTTCTCGTGCGGGCGGGATTGGCGGCGAATCCGCGCGGAGCCGTGCTGACGGGAGGAGCTTTGAGGCGGGTCGGGCTCCTTCCGTTCGGTTCCGCGATCCTCGCGGGGCTCGCCGTCGGGCTGATTGCCTACGGCTTTTCCCAGCTGCTCTTCGGGTTCTATCGCCGCGAGTCGTGAGCCGCGCGTCCGAGGAGATCCAGGTCTTCCCTGCCGATCACGGGATTCCACGGGAGGATCTCGTACTGGGCCATCCCGTCCTGAACGAACGGGTCGGCGTCGCGAATTCGGTCCAGGTCGCCCGTCGTCGAGCCTTCCGGCAGCCGAAGGAGGAGCGCGCCGCCCGAGCGCGGATCGAACGGGCCCGACGCGAGCAGGAGCCCTCGCTCCCGGAGCTCTCGCAGATAGGAGCGGTGGGCGTCGAGCCTTGTCAGGATTTCCTCCAGGCTCCGGCGATAGCGCAAGATCGCGAGCACGTACATGAAGATCCGATTATCCCAGATTGGATCAAGATAGAATCGAGGAAATGCCTCCCCCAGCCCGGCCGGGAAGGCCGACGAAGGCCTCTCGGACCAAACGCCCTCCGCCGGCGAGATCCAGCACGAATTCGAAGCCCTTCTCCAGGCGCAGAGCGACCTCGGCGAAGGGTTTTTCCTCAGCAAGGGAAAGAAGCTCACGTATGTCAACGAGGCGTTCTGCAGGATCGCGGGCTACCCGGCCCACGAGCTGCTCGCGCTTCCGTCCTTCCTGGACATCGTCGATCCCGGGATGCGCCCGATGCTGGAGAAACGCCTGCGGGACCGGATCGCGGGAAAGGAGGTCCCGGACCACTACGAGTCGGCCATTCTCCGCAAGGACGGGACGCGCGTGGAGCTCGAGGTCGCGGTCAAACGGTACAGCCCGGAAGATCCCACCAAAATCATGGCGATCCTGCGGGACATCACGTCGCGAAAAAAGGGCGAGGAAGCGAACCGCCGGACGCTGTCGCTGCTCGCGGCGACGCTCGAATCGACAGCGGACGGCCTTCTCGTCGTCGACGTCGCCGGCAAGATCGTCAGCTTCAACCAGCGTTTCCTCGAGATGTGGCAGATCCCGGACGTCGTGGCCGCGACCGGCGACGACAACGCGGCCCTTTCCGTCGTCGTCAGCCAGCTGAAGGATCCCGACTCCTTCCTCCGCAAGGTCCGCGAGCTCTATTCCCACCCCCACGCCGAGAGCTACGACATTCTCGAGTTCCTCGACGGACGGGTTTTCGAGCGGTATTCGATTCCCCAGCGCCTGCACGGCGAGAGCGTCGGGCGCGTGTGGAGCTTCCGGGACGTCACTTCCCGGCATCGCGCCGAGGAGGCGTTGCGGGAGAGCGAAGGCCGCTACCGGGAGGTCGTGGAGAACCTCGACGAAGGACTGCTGATCACCGATCCGAACGACACGATCCTCTTCCTGAATCCCCGGATGGCGGAAATGGCCGGCCGGACGGTCGCGGAGCTGACCGGCCGAATCGCGCACCGCGAGCTCCTGCCCCCGGACCAATGGCCCTCCATCGACGAGAGGAATCGCCGCCGTCTCCGCGGCGAGAGCGAGAGATACGAAGTCGAGATGGTCCGCAGGGACGGCGGCCCTTTCTCCGCGGAAGTGAACGCGATCCCGTTTCGCGATGCGGGCGGGGAAATCATCGGCACCCTGGCCGCGATCACCGACATCACGGAGCGCAAGCAGGCCGAGGAGTCGCTCCTCCGGTCCGCCGCGGAGTATCGTGACCTTTTCGAAAAGGCCAACGACGCGATCCTGATCCTCCGGCCCGAAGACCAGACGATCCTGGAGGCGAACCGGAAGGCGTGCGAAACGTACCGGCTTCCGCACGACGAAATCGTCGGGAAGAGCCTGAAGGGCTTCACGCGCGACGTCTACCGGAGCGAAGAGCAGATCCGCCGTATCCTGCGCGAAGGAAGCAGCGAGAACTTCGAGACCGTGCATTTCAGCCGCGACGGAACTCCCGTCGATCTTCTCATCAGCTCGTCACTCGTCGACTACCGGGGCGGAACCGCGATCCTCTCGGTGTGCCGCGACATCACCGAGAGTAAGCGCGCGAAGATGCAGATCGAGCGCCTCGCCTACCACGACGCCCTCACGAACCTGCCGAATCGGACCCGCTTCGCCGATCGCCTCGAGCTCGCGCTCTCCCAGGCGCGCATCGAGGGCCATCACGTCGCGATCCTGTTCCTCGATCTCGACCGTTTCAAGGTCGTCAACGACAGCCTCGGCCACAAGGTGGGCGATCTCCTTCTCCAGAAGGCGGCGAACCGGCTCGCGCAGATCATCCGCGGCGGAGATACCTCGCCCGGCTCGGCGGCGACGAATTCATCATCCTGCTTTCCCAGATCGAAAACGACGACGACCCTTCGCGCGTCGCGCACAAGATCCTCCAGCTGTTCAAGAAGCCCTTCGTCCTCGGCGACCGGGAGCTTTTCGTGAGCGCGTCGATCGGAATCAGCATCTACCCTCACCACGGCGAAGATCGCGAGACGCTCGTCAAGAACGCGGATATCGCGATGTACCGCGCGAAGCAGGAGGGTCGGGACAACTTCCAGGTCCACACGTCGCGACACACGCACGACGCGATCACCCGGCTCGCTCTCGAAACCGATCTCCGCAAGGGCCTCCAGAACGGCATCTTTCCCGTCTACTACCAGCCTCTGATCGATCTCGCGACCGGCAAAATCGTCGGCGCCGAGGCCCTCGCGCGCTGGCGGCATCCGCTTCGGGGCCTCATGCGCCCGGCGGAGTTCATCCCGATCGCCGAAGAGACCGGGCTCATCGTGCCGCTCGGCGCCCGGATCCTGCGCGAGGCTTGCCGCCAGACCCGCCGGTGGCAGGCGGCCGGATTTCCCGGGCTGCGGGTCTCGGTGAACCTCTCGGCGCGCCAGTTTCACCAGCAGGACCTCGTGCGCCAGGTCGGCGAAGTTCTGGACGCGACGGGATTCCCGCCGAACAGCTCGAGCTCGAAATCACCGAGAGCATCGCGATGCAGAACGTCGACGTCAACGTCGTGACGCTGCGGCAGCTCAAGGAGTTGGGAATCCGGATCACGATCGACGATTTCGGGACCGGCTATTCCTCGCTCTCCTATCTGAAAAAATTTCCGATCGACACGATCAAGATCGACCAGACGTTCGTGCGCGACGTGACGACCGACGCGAACGACGCCGCGATCGTTCGCGCCGCGATCGTCATGGCGCACGAGCTCAAGCTCAACGTCATCGCCGAGGGCGTCGAGACCCGGGACCAGCTGGAATTCCTCAAACGCCGGAAGTGCGACGAAATGCAGGGCTACCTGTTCAGCGAGCCGCTCACGAGCGACGGGTTCGAAGCTCTCCTCCAGAGCGGCAAGACTTTTCCCGTCTAGCCGGCTCCATGCCGGCGGATGCGCCGGGTGAGCCGATTCGCCGCGAACGACCGAAAGCGCGTGGGGAATGAGGCCGGCGACGGCCGAAAGGCAGTCGATGGCGCCTCGCGGAGATCCGGGCAGGGCGAGGATCAGGGTCGTCGCCCTCACGCCCGCGACCGCGCGCGAGAGGTACGCGGCCGGGAAGGCTTTGCCGGTCTCGGCCCGCATCCGCTCCGCGAGCCCCGGCACCTCGATGTCGAGAACCGCGCGAACGGCTTCCGGCGTGCGGTCGCGGGGCGAAACGCCCGTTCCTCCCGTGACGACGATGAGGTCCAGTTTCTCGGCGCACCAGCGGCGCAGCAGGATCTGGATCTCTTCCGGCTCGTCCGGCAGAACGGCCGACGTCGCGATTTCCGCGCCGCACAGCTCGTGCAGGGCCTTTCGCACGGCCGGGCCTCCGCCATCCTCGCGCGTCCCCCGCGCGGCAGCGTCCGAAACGGTCAGCACCCCGGCTTTCACCGCGGCCGCCTTTTCGGCTCCGAAGCGAGAAATCGGCCCGACCGGCCTCCGGTCTTTTCGAGGAGACGAATCTCGCCGATGACGGCGCCCCGATCGATCGCCTTCACCATGTCGTAGACGGCGAGGCACGCGGCCGACACCGCGACGAGCGCCTCCATCTCGACGCCCGTCCGCCCCCGGATCGACGCGGAAGCCTCGACGACCACCCGCTGCGCGGCGCCGTCGAGCGTCAGGTCGACGGAAATCGAATCGAGAGAGAGAGGATGGCAGAGCGGAACGATCTCCGAGGTCCTCTTCGCCGCCTGGATGCCTGCGATCCTCGCAACGGCGAGAGCGTCCCCCTTCGCGAGCTTTCCTCCGAGCAGGGCGCGGAACGCCGCGCGGGAGAGACGGACCTGTCCCCCGGCCCGAGCGGTGCGTTTCGTCGTCTTCTTGTTTCCGACGTCGACCATCCGGGCCCGGCCGCGGCTGTCGAGATGCAGGGCTCTGCGCACGACTCGATTCTACCGTGTCCGGAATCCTCGGGTGGGTATGAAATAATCTTCAGCGTGGAGAACCCGTCCGACTTTGGCTTCTTCCGCGTCGCGGCGGCGGTGCCTGTCTGCGCCCCCGCGCAGCCGCGGGTCAATGCCCGGAGGATCGCCGAGCTCGCCCAGCGGGCGGCCGACGAGGGCGCTCGCCTGGTCGTCTTTCCCGAGCTCTCGCTCACCGGCTACACGGCGGGAGACCTCTTCCTCCAGAAGCGGCTCGAAGACGAGGCCCGCGACGCGGCGCTCTGGCTGGAGCAGAATCTTCCGGCGTCGATCGTCTCGGTCGCGGGCGTGCCGTGGCGCAACGGCGGGATGCTGTTCAACACGGCGATCGTGTTCGCGGGAGGCCGGATCGAAGGCTTCGTTCCGAAGACGTTTCTGCCGAACTACAAGGAATACTACGAGAAACGGTGGTTCGTGTCCGGCTTGTCCGCGCGCTCCTCGGAGGTCTCGGTCGGCGGCCGCTCGGTGCCGTTCGGGACCGACCTGCTGTTCCGGGGCTCCTGGGAACGGCCGGTCGTGTTCGGAATCGAGATCTGCGAAGACCTCTGGGTCCCGACCCCCCCCTCCTCTTTCCAGGCGCTCGCGGGCGCACAGATCCTGCTGAACCTCTCCGCCTCCGACGACACGATCGGCAAACGCGAATACCGCAGGGCGAACCTCGTCGCGTCCCAGTCCGCGCGCTGCCTCGCCGGAATGATCTTCGTTTCGTCCGGACCGGGCGAGTCCTCCTCGGATCTCGTCTTCGGCGGCCATTCCCTGATCGCCGAAAATGGCGCGATCCTCGAGGAGCGCCGGGGCTTCCAGGCCGGCCCCACGCTCGCCGTCACCGAAATCGACATCGATCGATTGACGGCCGACCGGGACCGCATCGGGAGCTTCGCCGACGCGGCCGCGCTCAGCCCCGCGCGTTTTCGAGTCCTCGAGCTGCCCCGGCTCGAAACGAAACCGGCGCACGCGTTCTCGCGGTACGTCGAAAGGCACCCCTTCGTTCCGGACGACCCTTCGACCCTCGACGCGCGCTGCGAAGAGGTCGCGAGCATCCAGGCGGCCGGGCTCGTCCGCCGCCTCCGCCATGTTTCGCCGTCGAGGCCCGTCCTCGGCCTCTCGGGAGGCCTCGATTCCACGCTCGCCGCGCTGATCTCGCTTCGCGCGCTCGAGCAGCTCCAGCGGCCCGCTCACGATCTGTTGACGGTCTCAATGCCCGGGCCGGGGACTTCCGCGCGCACGCGCGAAAACGCGCGCCGCCTCGCCTGCTCGCTCGGGGCCGAGTTCCGCGAAATCGACATTCGAGCCGCTCTCCAGCAGCACCTGTCGGACCTGAAGCACGCGGGCGCGGCCGACCTCGCGTACGAAAACGCGCAGGCGCGGGAGCGAACGCAGATCCTGATGGATCTCGCGAACGCCGAAAACGGGATCGTCGTCGGCACGGGCGACCTCTCCGAGATCGCGCTCGGGTGGTCCACGTACGGCGGCGATCATCTCTCGATGTACGCCGTGAATTCGTCCGTTCCGAAGACGCTCGTCCGCCACGTGGTCGCGTGGTTTTCCCGCCGCGCCGACCCGAAGATCGCGCGCGTGCTCGACGACGTGCTCGGCACCCCCGCCTCGCCGGAGCTCCTGCCGCTCGAATCGGGCGCCGAGATGCCGCAGCGGACGGAAGAGATCCTCGGCCCGTATGAGCTGCACGATTTTTTCCTCTATCATTTCCTGCGCGGAGGCGACCCCCCGAAGAAGCTGCTGTTTCTCGCCGGCCGCGCGTTCGGGGAGAAATATCCGGCCGAGATCGTGATCCGGACGCTGCGGGCCTTCCTGACCCGCTTCTTCGCGAATCAGTTCAAACGCAACGCCATGCCCGACGGCCCGAAAGTCGGAACGGTGGCCCTGTCCCCGAGGGGCGACTGGAGAATGCCCGCGGACGTCTCGCCCGAGGCGTGGCTCGCCGATCTCGAAAACGAGATTTAAGCCTTCAGTACCTCGGGACCGAAGGATCCACGAGAGAAGACCACGCGTCGATTCCCCCGGAGAGGTTCCGCACCCGCGAATACCCGTTGCGAAGGAGGTACATCGCGACCTGCGCCGAGCGGGTCCCGTGGTGGCAGAACACGGTGATCTCGCGGTCCGCGGGAAGCTCGCCCGCGCGGGGAGGAATCTCGCGCATGGGGATCCACACGGAACCTTCGATCGACGCGCGTTCGCGCTCGAAGCCCTCGCGCACGTCCAGGAGGACGGTTTCTCCCTTTTCGAGATTCGCTTTCGCCTCGGCCGCGGAGATCTCGAAGTCGTCGTTCATCGGGCTCAGAACCCCTCCAGAATGCTCGTCACGAGCGATTGCGCGAAGCGGTCCGCCTCGGCGTCGATCGCGACGTTCTCGAGATCCGAGAAATTCGCCGCCGAAACGTTGCCCGCCGCGACGTCGTAGTTCTCCCGGAACGTGTAAGCGTCGTTCTTCCAGATGGCCTTCCCGCCGGGAAGCTCGGTCAGCGCGACCTTGACGATGATCTGAATCTGGTACTGGGTCGCCCGCCCGAGCGAGTCCGCGGCGACCGGATACAGCGAAAAAGAGGTGATTTCGCCGGAAAGCTGCGCGTCCCCGTCCCCTTCCCGGGCGGAAACGGAGAATCGGCCGCGCGACGCGAGCTCGGAGGCCACCGCCTTCGAGAGGCGCTGCTCGAGGCCGACCCGCGGGGTCGAGTTCTTGAACGTCGGAAACGAGACCCGCTTGACGGACTCCGGCAGGAAGCTCCCGCGGCCGACGAGCGCATAACCGCAGCCCGCCGCCACAGCGACAGATCCCAGGAGCGCGGCCCCCAGCAGCCGTCCCGCGAGCATCCGCCGAATCGCCCGATGTTCCGGCATCATCGGACCACCACGTTGAGCAGCCGGTCGGGAACGAAAACGACTTTCACGCGCTGCTTGCCGTCGAGCCACTTCGCGACCGATTCGTCACTCTCGGCGGCGGAAAGGACGTCTCCTTCCGCGGCGCCCCGGCCGAGCGTCACCTGGCCGCGCAGCCTCCCGTTCACCTGAACCGCGTAGGTGACGGTCTCTTCGATCACGAGGGCGGGGTCGAACGCCGGCCAACCCGACAGCAGCAGACTCGTCCGCCCGCCGAGACGCTCATTGATCTCCTCGGTCAGGTGCGGGGCGACCGGATGGGCCAGAGACAGGAGGGTTCTCAGAGAAGCGTATTTCTCCGCGGGATCTGCCGCCGGGTCGCCGACGAGGTCGACGACCCGGTGAAGGTACTCCATCAGGTGGGCGACCGCCGTGTGGAACGAGAAGCTCTCGAAGTCTTCCGTCACGATCTTCACGGCCCGGTGGCGGGCGCGCGAGGCCGGCGTGTCGGCGGCCGGGCTCCCGGACGGCGCCGGTCCGGCCTCGATCAGCCGGTCGGAAACGGCGCGAAGGCGGGCCAGGAATCGCTCCGCGCCCGCGATTCCCTGGTCGCTCCATTCGGCCTCGGCCGTCGCGGGTCCGAGGAACAGCACGTACGCCCGGACCGCGTCCGCGCCCTTGCTCGCGATCAACGGGTCGAGCGATACGGCGTTTCCCCGGGACTTCGACATCTTTTCCACCCGGCCCGAGGGACTCATTCGCGTGATCATTCCCTGATTGAAAAGCGCCGCGAACGGCTCCTCCGCCTTCAGCATCCCGAGCCGCTTGAGCACGCGCGCGAAGAAACGGGCGTAGAGGAGGTGGAGGATCGCGTGCTCGACGCCGCCGACATACTGGGTGACGGGAATCCATCGCCGCGCGATCGCGGGATCGAACGGCCGGTTCGCGTTCGACGGATCGAGGTAGCGGATGTAGTACCACGCGGAATCGACGAACGTGTCCATCGTATCCGTCTCGCGGCGGGCCGGGCCGCCGCAGCGCGGACACCGGGTATGGACGAAAGAGTCGACCTTTTCGAGGGGGTTTCCCCCCTTCCCCGTGAACGGCGCGTCCGCCGGCAGCAGCACCGGCAGATCGGACTCGGCCACGGGAACCCACCCGTCCTTCTCGCAGCGAATCATCGGAATCGGGGTCCCCCAGTAGCGCTGCCGCGAGATCAGCCAGTCGCGGAGGCGATAGGTCACCCGGCGCCGGCCGGCCCCCGACTTCTCGAGCGTCGCGATCGCCGCTTCGACGGCCTCGGACCCGTTGGGAATTCCGTCCCACGATCCGGACCGGTACAGAACCCCTTCGTTCGAGAACGCCGCCGCCGTCATTTCCGCCGGGTCGAGCTCTTTCTCGGTTCGATAGACGGGACGGACCGGAATGCCGTATTTTCGCGCGAATTCGAAGTCGCGCTGGTCGTGGGCGGGGACTCCCATGATCGCGCCCGTCCCGTAATCGGGCAGGACGAAATTCGCGAGCCATACCGGGACTTTTTCGCCGTTGAGCGGATGAATCGCTTCGAACCCGGTCGCGAGACCTTCCTTTTCGCCCGTCTCCGCCTCCCGATCGATCCGCGACTCGTCCCGGACCTTCCCGACGAAGGCCTCGATCTCGGCGCGGCGGTTGCTCTTCGAAGCGATCGCCGCGACGAGCGGGTGTTCCGGCGCGAGCGCGACGAACGTCGCGCCATAGAGCGTGTCGGGGCGCGTCGTGAACACGGTCAGGTCTTCGGACAGCGCCGGGATCCGGAAAACGACGTCGGCGCCCGCGCTCTTGCCGATCCAGTTGCGCTGCATGGCCCGGACCTTGTCGGGCCACTTGCCTTCGAGCTCGTCGAGCCCGGAGAGGAGGGATTCCGCCTCTTCCGTGATCCTGAGGAACCACTGCTCGAGCTCTTTCGACTCGACCGGGGTCTTGCAGCGGTCGCACACGCCTCCCTCGGCCTGTTCGTTCGCGAGAACGGTCCGGCACGAGGGGCACCAGTTGACGGGGGCTTTCTTTCGAACCGCGAGGCCCTGCTCGTACATCCTCAGGAAGAACCACTGGTTCCAGCGGTAGTACTCGGGCTCGCAGGTCGTGACTTCCTTCGTCCAGTCGTAGAGCACCCCCCACGCGCGGAACTGTTCCTTCATCGCGGCGATGTTCGCGAGAGTCGACTTCCGCGGGTGAACGCCCTTTTCGATCGCATAGTTTTCGGCCGGCAATCCGAACGCATCCCATCCCATCGGGCAGAAGACGGTGTTCCCCCGCTGGCGCCAGTAACGATGAAGAGCGTCGGTCAGGAAATAGGTCCTCGCGTGGCCGACGTGGAGCCGGTCGCCGGAGGGATACGGCAGCATGACGAGAAGGTACAGACCCGACACCGACTCGTCGGACGTGTCCACGAAGGCGACCCTGTCCTTCGCCCACCGCTCCTGCCACTTCGGCTCGATCTCGTCCGGCGCGTAGCCGTCCCGCTCGCTCATGAAAGAGAAGCGAATCTAAATGACCGGAGATCGCGATTCAAGCAGTTACGCCCGAAGCTCCAGGTTTCCCATGGACGACAGAACGCGCAGGAGCGTGCTGCGGCATCTCCGCGAGGGAGACGACTTCGTCGACCGCTCCCGACTCGGCGGCCTCGCGCGGCATGCCGAACACGACAGCCGATTCTTTCGCCTCCGCCAGCGTCCGCCCTCCGGCTCCGCGCACGGCAACGACGCCTTCGCGCCCGTCGCTGCCCATCCCGGTCAAGACGACCGCGACGGTCCGGGCGACCGAAGCTCGCGGCCGCGCTCCGAAAGAGCCGGTCCACCGACGGCGAATAGAGGTCCTGCGGCAGGCGGGCCGAAACGCGAAACCTCGCGGTTTCGGCCGTCCCCGGAAAACTCCAGGTGGCCGCCTCCCGGAGCGACATAGGCCGCGCCCGGCTTCGCCCGCTGGCCATCCGCCGCTTCTTCCACCGGAAACGACGGCGATTCGGGCGAGCCTCTGGGCGAAGAGACGGGTGAAGCCCGGCGGCATGTGCTGCGCGACGACGATCGGAAACGGAATCGCCGGGCAGGGCCGCGAAGAGCGTCGAGATCGCGGACGGGCCCCCGGTCGAGGCGCCGATGACGAGGACGCCCACGCCCGGAGCGATCGGCTCCGGAGGGCGGATCCTCTCCACGACGACCGGCCGGCTCACCCGCGCGCCGGCCGCCGTGCGAAGCTTTTCGAGAAGGACCTTCTCGAGCTTCGAATACTCGGGCGAGGCCGTTGCCTGCGGTTTCACGATGAAATCGACGGCGCCGAGCTCGAGGGCGCGAAAGACGTCTTCCCGGCTGTGCCGGGAGGAGACGACGATCGTCGGCGTCGGCCGGTTCGACGCGAGCCACCGGAGAACCGAGAAGCCGTCGAGCCCCGGCATTTCCAGATCCAGAGTGATGAGATCCGGCTCGTGCGCCATCGCGAGACGGATCGCCTCCTCCCCGTTGACCGCCGCCGCGACGACCTTCATCTCCGGATCGGACTCGATCATCCGCGAGAGGGTCACCCGCGAGAAGGCGCTGTCGTCGGCGACGAGAACGCGGATCATTTCTGGTAGACCATGTCGTTCTTCAGGTGGCGAAGGTGGAACTCGGTCGAGAAGGCGACGAGCGATTCCACGCGCCCGAGAAAGAGATGCCCGCCGGGCGCGAGCCGCTTGTGCAGCGAGGCGACGACGGAGCGTTTCGCCGAATCCTCCAGGTAGATCAGGACGTTGCGGCAGAAGATGACGTGGAAAACCGGAAGCGCAGCGAGGCGCGCCGACTCGATCAGGTTCACGCGCCCGAACGAGACGCGGCGGCGAACGTCTTCCCGGATCCGGTATCGCCCGGGGCCCTCCAGCTCGAAGAACTTCGAGCGGCGGTCCTCGGAAGTCTGCCGGAAGGAGTTCTCGCGGAAGATGCCGGCCCGGGCCCTCCCGATGCTCCCGAGGGACACGTCGCTGCCGAAGATTTCCACGTCGCGGCGTTCGAAAACGCCGCTTTCGTCGAGCAGCATGGCCAGCGTGTAGGGCTCTTCGCCGGAAGCGCACCCCGCGCTCCAGATCTTCAGCGGCTCGGCCCCGGGAGAAGCCGCTTCCCACTCCGGAAACACCTCGTCGGTGAACGCCGCGAGCTGCTCCGGTTCCCGGAAGAAGTACGTTTCGGGGTTCGTGATCCGGTCGAGCAGAGCGTCGAACTCCGATTCCTCCGGGCTGCCGTAGCGGAGACGCAGAAGGTACGACCGGGGACCGTCGAGCCTCAGCTCTTCGACGCGGCGCAGAACCCGCGACTCGAGAAGAAACCGGTTCGAGTCGGTGAAATCGATGCCGCACCTCTCTCGAACCAGATCCGCGAAGACGCGATAGAGCTCGTTCGGAAAGGGCGCCCCGCCGTTTTGCGTCACTGCACCGGCTCGCTCCGGAGGACTTCCGCGAGGACCCCGGCCGTGCGAGGCTCCGCTTCGCGCCATGCGAGCTCGATTTCGGCGGACAGCTTCGGCCGCAGGCGCGCGAGTGTCGCGCTCACGTCTTCCGCGAGCGCAGTCCGCGACAGCGCCCGAACGAGGACCGGAATGTCCTGCGCGGCCGCGATCCGCTCGAGCGCGGCGAGGGCGGAGCGCGCGACGAGATCATCCGGGTCCTGGAGAAGGGCCTGGTGGAGGAGCGGCCGGCGGTCCGCTCGGCCCCGGCGGCCGAGCGCCTCGAGAGCGGTCGCCCTCAGCCGCCAGTCGGGATCGGCCGCGCGACGGTCCAGCTCCCGATCCGCTTCCGCGGTCGGCGTCTCCGCGACCGCCGCGAGGGCGGCCTGCCGGATCTCGGCGTCCGGGTCTTCGAGCGAACGAGAGATCGAGCCCCAGGCCGCCCCCCCCCCGATCCGCCCGAGCGCCTCGAGCGCGGCGATCCGTTCCGGAGCCTCCCCTTTTTCCGAGATCTCGGACAGCCGCTCGGCGTCCTCGGGCCCGCCCATCGCTCCCAGGCCCCGGCACGCGGCCGCTCGCACCCAGAGATCGTCGTCCTGCAGCGAGGCGAGAATCGCCTCCCGGCGGCTCGACGGATACGGCGTCGCGGCGATCGCGACGACCGCGGCCTGGCGAACGAGAGCGTTTTCGTCGGCGAGCGCGTGGTCGAAAAGGGGCGCGAGAGACACGTCCAGGGACCGGGCCGCCAGCGCCACCGCCCTCGCCCGGACCACGGAGTCCTCGTCCTTGCTCGCGGTCGAAACCCTCGATCGGAACTCTTCGGACCCGATCTCGAACAGCAGAGAGAGCGCGTTGGCCCGCGTCAGAGGATCGCGACCTGCCGCCGCTCGAGCCGCGCGCCGCTGCAGGGGATCCCTCAGATCGGGGTGCCGCCGGACGAGCGCCGCGAGAGCGTCGACGGCGGCATTGTCCACGCCCAGGTCGGAATCGCCGAGATGGGCGATCAGATAGTCCATCGCGCGCGCATCGGCGATTTTCGAGAGCAGCTCCACCGCCCTGCGCCGAACCGCCGGCGAATCGTGCTCGAGCAGCCCGAGGACCGGAAAGAGCATCCCGGGCTCGGGTCGGGTCGAGAGGCAGTTTCAGCGCGATTTCCGCCTTCTCCTCGTCGGCGGACGGCGAGAGGAGCGACAGAAGCGCCGGGTCCGACGCGGCGCCGAAATCCGCGAGGGCGCGCTCGGCGGCGTCGGAGACCTCGGAGCCGAGCGCCGCGAGGAGCGCGGGAACCGACTCGGGCGCGGCGATCCAGCCGAGCGCGCGCAGGAGGTTTCCCTTTCGGTCGGGGCGCTCGGTCTTGCGAGCGGCCACCGCGATCGCGGCGGCCGCGCCCGGCGGAGCGTTCTCGCGGAACTTTCGCCGAAGATACGCGCGCTCGCGCACCGCCACGATCCGGGGCCTCGGCGCTTCGTCCACGGCCACGAAGGCCTGGAGGAGCGGGAAATCGGGCATCGAGGAAGACGTCAACCTCGAAGCGAGCAGATCGATCGAACCGAATCCCCCGATCGACCCCGCCGCCTCGAGAATCGCCTTCTTGAGCGCGGCATTGTGATCGCAGGCGACGATCGCCGGGAGGGCCTCCACCGCCTTCAGCCGGCCGAGGGTTTCGATCGCGTGGTAGTGGAGCCAGGGGTTGTCGCCGGAAAGGATCGCGATCAGGGCGGGGATCGCTTCGCGGCGGCTGAGTTTTCCGAGAGCGACGATCGCGGCCGACGCGACGTTGACGTCCTCGTTGCTCAGCAGACCCACGAGCGCCGCGACGCTCTCGTCTCCCGGGATGTCGCCGAGCACCGTCGCGATCGCGATCTTGCCGTCGGGTTCGGTGACGCGATTCAGCTCGAAAAGCAGGTAAGGAAGCGCGCGGCTCTCGATCGCGCGGAGCGCGTCGGCGGCGGCGTTTCGCCGCCCGGCGTTCGCCTGATCGTAAAGAGCGGGGATCAATGCCTTGACGACGTCTTCGCTGGGGTTCGCCTCGAGCCCCTCGATCGCGGCTTTCCGGACCCGCCAATCGGGATCTCCCGCGAGCTGAACGAGCAGGTTCAAGGATTCGGCGTCCGAACGCTCCATCAGGATCCGCGCGCATTTTTGCCGCACGTCCGAGTTCTGGTCCTGGGAATCGCGCTTCAGGGCGTCGATGAGATCTCCGTCGTTCACTTCTCCTCCGCGTAGAGCTCGACATCTCCCGCGAGCGCTCGGGAAATCGCCTCCGGCCGGGTTTCGGCCACCAGAAAGAAGTCCTGCTTCGCTCCCCGAACGAGGACGAAGCTCTCCGCATGGCCTCCGACCCCGCGCACCTCCAGCGCGCGGCCGCGCCAGAAGGAAACTCCGACTCCCGGAGCGCCGGGCAGAAGCGAACAGGCCAGCACGGGCGCGATCTCGACGACGGAATCGGCCGGGAGAAAGACCCCCTTCCCGCCGTGGCCGAAGGCCAGTCCCAGGTCGTCGGGCGTCAGAACCGGCGGTTCTCGGAAGTAGCGGCCGATCGCCCTCCTCGCGGGAGACTCCCGACGCTCGCTCAATTCGGCTTCTCGGAAGCGCTGCGCAGGAGTCTCTTCGGGTCGAGCACGAGGATCGCCTCCTCACCCCTGTCCTTCGGAAGCTCCGATCAGGTATGCCGGCGCCATCGACGTCGCGACCGGCCGCACGACGAGCATCTCCTGACGCAGGACTTCGCCGACCGAAATCGACGAGGAATCGGGCAGGAAGATCTCCACGCGCTTTCCTGGCGATGGCGGTTCTCCCCTGCCGAGCGCGCGCGAAAGCGGAAGAGCGCCCGACGCGGAGCCCTCCCTCGCGATTCGCGCGACGGCCGCGACGGGAAAGGCGTACGCGTGGCCCGATTCGAGAACGACGATCGCGTCGAAGACCGCTTGCGATACGGAGACCTCGATTTCGAACCGCGTCCCCGATCCCCGGGTCGAGAAGACGCGGACCTCGCCGTGGCGGGACTCGACCCGGTCTTTCACGAGATCCAGACCGACTCCCCTTCCGGAGATCTCCGAAATCGCGCTCGCCGTCGAAAAGCCGGGACGGAACAGGAACGCGAAGATCTCGTCGCGACTCGGGACCGTCCCGTCCGGAATCCAGCCGAGGCTCTTCGCGCGCGCCACGACCGCCGCTTCGTCGATTCCCTTGCCGTCGTCCGCGATCGAAACGACGAGCCGAGAGCTTCGGGAACGGGCCATGATCGTGATCGAGCCCTCTTCGGGCTTGCCCGCGGCGCGCCTTTCGAGGGGCGACTCCAGCCCGTGGTCGATCGCGTTCCGAACGAGATGGAGAAGCGGGTCCGCCAGGTCCTCGGAGAGCGAGCGGTCGATCTCGACGTCGCCTCCGAGGATCCGGAACGCGGCTCGTTTGCCCGACGTCGAAAGAATCCTCTCCGCTGCCCGGCGGAGCCGGTCGGCGAGCGACGAAAGCGGAACCGTCCGAATCGCCGCCGCCTCCTTCGTCAGCCGGGACAGCGAGGCGTCCACTCTCTTTCGCAGCCGCGAGAGAGAGACTCTTTGCGAAGGCGCGAGACCCGACTCGATCTTTTCGACTTCCCCGGAGAGCTTCTGGAAGGCCGCGCGGGCTTCCTCCGCCTCCGAAAGAAGCTGTTCCACCCGAGCGGTCTCGAGGCGGATGCTCCTGCCCGTCGTCGAGCGAATCGATTCGACTTCCGGCTCGGGCTCCCGCTGGCGGTCCACGCGAACGGCCGAGATCCCCTCTTCGAGACCCTCCGGATCGCTCGCGCAGGCGGCGAGCAGCTGGACCGACAGACGCTCCGCGGAAAACCCCGAGACCTGCGGCAGCGTCGCGATCCATTCGCCCCTTTCGTTCAACCGGGCTCCGAGGCCTTTGAGGCCGGATTCGAAGTTTTCGAGCGGGAACGAGGCGTCCAGCGTGAAGATCCGGAGGCCGGCCGAAAGATTGACGCGGAGCCGGCTCTCCTCGTACTCCGAAAGGCACGACACAGTCTTTTCCGGGAGATTCACGAGCTCGGCCAGAGGCGTGAGCGGGCCGGCGGCCTCCGGCTCACGGGCCCGGGAAAGCGAAACGAGGGCTTCTTCGGCGGAAAATCCCTCGTCGGTTCCGCCCTGCGCGGCGGCGGCCAGCGAGTCTTCGAAGATCTCGAAGAAGCTCGCCAGCGAGTCGCGAACCGGCCCCGACCACGGGAGCTTCGACAGGCGGATCGAGTCGAGGAGATTTTCGGCTTCGTGGAGAGCGCGGCCGAACTTCGACATGCCCGCGAGACCCGCGAGGCCCTTCAGCGAATGAACGGCGCGAAAAAGCTCGTTGATCTCCGCGATTTTCGGCGCGTGTCCGGCCTCGAGGATCCGGTGGATGACCTCCAGCCTCTCCGAAGCCTCCGCGGCGAAATCGACCCGCCCGGCGGGCCCTTTCATGGCGCGGAGGAAACCTTCTTTTCGAGGAGCCGGTCCACCGCTGCGCAGAGCTGCTCCGGCGTGAATGGCTTCCGGACGTAGTCCTCCGACCCGAGCGAAAGAGCGCGCTCCACGTCTTCCTGGGCCACTTCGGTCGAGACCACGAGAATCGGGATCGTCTTGTACTGCGGGTGGTTCTTCAGGAACCCGATCAGCTCCAGGCCGTTGATGTCCGGCATGTTGACGTCGGTCACGATGATGTCGAACAGGTGTCGCGGCAAGAGGCGGAGCGCTTCGAAACCGGACGCGGCTTCGAAAACTTCGCGGCGCTCGGGATCGTCCAGGGCTGCGACGATCATGGACCGGGTCGCGTCGGAATCTTCGACGACGAGAACGCGCTTGATCATTGCGCCCCCCCCGAAATTCGCTCGAGCTGAAGGTCCTCCGGCCGCGTCCAGGATCGGTGCGCGAAAGGCACGTAGTGCGCGTTCACCGAGAGCCGCCGAGCGAGAGGGTCGGCGAAACGCCAGCCGCGGCCGGGCGAATAAATTTTCACCCAGCGATGATAGACGCCGCCGAGCTCCGGAGAGTACCCGGGCATCGACGGGTCCGCGACGAGAATCCCCTGCACCGTTTCGGCCGCGATCCCCGCCCGCCGCAGCAGATCGACGGCGAGCTCCGCGAAGCCGACGCAATAGGCGCGACGCGACGCGAACACCGAAACGGGATCCTGGGACCGGCTGCGATCGGGGTCGTATTCGACCTCGGCGGACACCCATTCGAGGATCGCCTTCTCCACTTCGCCTTCGATCGTTTTCCCGCGGCAGAGCATCGCCGCCAGAGCATCGCGCTCCGGCGCGGGCGGAAGACGGAATCCCGACCGGTCCGGCGCGTAGGGCGAGCGCCCCGGAGTCGCCGCAGCCGCGGACCGAACGATCAGCCGGACGCCGGCGCGCTCGGGAAAGGCCTCTACCGAGAAACCGTTCACGTCGTACGGGCCGAAGAGAGAGGCGTCCCGGCCTCGCGCCAGGTAGACAGCCGTCTCGCCGGCGGCGGGCAGCGAGACGAGAAGGGCGGCGACCGCGAGAACCGTCTTCACGGCCGCTCGGATTCCGCCGGAGCCTTCAGAACCCCGTCGAGAATTCCGTTGATGAACTGAGAGGATCTCGGGGTCGAGAATCGCTTCGCGATCTCGAGCGCCTCGTCGATGACGACCGGCGCCGGGGTGTCCGGTTCGTGCTTGATCTCGTAGAGCGCCATTCGAAGGATGTTTCGGTCCACGGCCGGCATCCGCTCGAGCCGCCAGTTGTCCGCCTGACGAACGATCAGCGCGTCGATTTCCGAACGGTGGTTGAGCGTTCCCACGACGAGTCTTTTCGCGTAATCGCGCGTCGACTCGGCCGCGTGGTGCCATTCCTGGAAATGCGTGAACATGTCCTCCGGAGAGCTGCCGGTCAGGTCGTTCTCGAAGAGCATTTGCAGCGCGAGCTCCCTCGCGCGCCGGCGCGAGCCCATCAGCGCGCGGATCCCGGCGCGCGGCGCGTCCGGGCGGGAGGCGAGCCCCGGCGCAGCCTGGCCATCTCGATCGCCGCCTCGGCCGCCTCGATTCCCGCGTGGCCGGCCGATCCGCCCGACCGGGCCTTCGCCTGCTTTTCGTTGTCGCAAGTGAGAACGCCGAACGAAATCGGGACGTCCTGCGTCGCGTTCAGGTGGGCGAGCGCGGAGGCGACCGAGTTCGCGAGCACGTCGAAGTGGGGCGTTTCTCCCCGAATCAGGCACCCGAGAGACACGATCGCGGAAACGTGTCCGCCCGAGGCGGCTCGACGGCAGGCGGAAATCAGCTCGAAAGAGCCCGGCACTCGAACCACCGAAACGTCCCCCTTCTTCGCGCCCGCGTCGCGAAGCGCGCGCAGGGCCCCGGCGAGCAGACGATCGGTGAAGCGCGAATTCCAGCGGGCAGCGACGACGGCGAAACGGAGTCCCGCCGCGTCCAGGCCTTCCGGAGACTTCAATGAACCATTTCGCATCGGCCGAGCTTCGTCATTTTATGCCAGAACCGGCTCGAACAGGCCCGAAAGTTCCGGCGCATCGCCGTAGCTCTCGCGAAATCGGTCGACGAACGCTTCGGGACTCATTCGGGGCGGCTGTGGACCGAGCGATTCGAGGCAGAATGCCGCCGCGACGCTCGCAATTTGCCCGCAGAACTCCCATCGGTCGCCCCGCAGCATTCCCTTGAGAAGGCCCCCGCGGAACGCGTCGCCCACTCCCGTCGGGTCCACGGCGGGGCCGCGGAGCCGGGCCGCCGGCACCCGGAAAGACGCCGAGCCGGACCGGAAACTCGAGCCTTCGGCGCCGTGCGTCACGATGAGGGTCGCGACCCGCGACAGGATCTCCGCCTCGTCCTTGCCGGTCTTCTGCAGGACGATTCCCCATTCGTAGTCGTTGCAGATCAGAACCGAAGCGCCTTCCATCCCTTCCCAGAGGTCTTCGCCGGAAAGCCTCGCGACCTGCTGCGACGGATCGTAGACGAACGGGATTCCCGTGCTCCGGCAATCCCGCGCGTAATGCGCCATCGCGGCGGGGTCGTTCGGCGAAATGATCGCGTACGCGATCTCGGAAGGATCGCCCTCGAGCAGCGGGACGTCCGACGCGCGGGCCATCGCGCCCGCGTAGAACGAGGCGATCTGGTTTTGCTCGAGATCGGTCGAAACGAAGAACGACGCCGTGAAGAGGTCCTCGAAGATCCGGAATCCGCCGACGCGAACCCCTTCGGCCGCGAGCCAGTCGCGATATTCCACGGCGTCGCGGCCCGCGGCGGCGACGATCCGCGGCCGCTCTCCCAGGAGCGCGAGACCGTAGGCGATGTTCGGGGCGCATCCGCCGCGCACCTTCCGCATCTCGTCGACGAGGAAAGACACGGAAATGTGGTGCAGCCGGTCCGGCAGAAAGTGCTCGAGGAACCGGCCCGGGAAGGTCATCAGGTAATCGTACGCGACCGACCCGGTGACGACGATGTCGCGGCCGCGAGCGCTCACGACAGGTAACGTCCGAGAAGGGGGGCGAGCTCCGACCGCAGCGCCGCGGGAATCGCGGCCGCCGGAGTCAGAACGGCGAAGCGAAGCGCCTCGCGACAGGCGCACGCGCGCGCGCCGTCCACGGCGGCAACGGCGTCGAGCAGCGCCGCCTGCGCCCGCTGAGCGTTCGATTTCAGCACGGAAAGGATCGTCTCGACGGAAACGGCCTCGGTTCCCTGCCTCCAGCAGTCGTAGTCGGTCACCATCGCCATCGTGGAATAGCAAAGCTCGGCTTCCCGCGCGAGCTTCGCCTCGGTCAGGTTCGTCATCCCGATCACGCTCGCGCCCCAGGAGCGATAGAGCTCCGACTCGGCGCGCGTCGAGAACTGGGGCCCCTCCATGCACACGTACGTCCCCCCCTCGGTCACGGCCGCTCCCGCCTTCCGGGCGGACGCCGCGAGCACGCTCGAAAGCGAAGGGCAGACGGGATCGGCGAGGGAAACGTGAGCGACCACGCCGCGGCCGAAGAAGGTGTCCGCGCGGGCGCGGGTCCGGTCGATGAACTGCGCCGGAACGCAGACGTGCGACGGGGGCATTTCTTCCCGAAGACTTCCGACCGCCGCGACCGACAGGAGCGCGTCGCATCCGAGGAGCTTGAAACCGAAGATGTTCGCCCGATAATTGATCTCCGACGGACTGAAACGGTGCCCCCTTCCGTGCCGAGCGAGAAACGCGACTGGCTTGCCGGCGAGGTCGCCGACGACGTAGGAGTCCGACGGTTCGCCAAACGGCGTCCGCAGCGTCTCTTCGCGGCCGTTCGCGAGCGCCGCGAGCTCGTACAACCCGCTCCCCCCGAGGATCCCGATTCGCCCGCTCAGGACACGCTCCGCTCGTGTTGCGCGATCGCATCGCGAACATCGAGAGCGAGCGCAAGCGCTTCCCGTCCGTCCCGGCCCGAGACGAGGGGCGGACCCGCGCCGCGGCAGGCTCGAACGAACCCTGCGAGCTCGCGACGGAGAGGCTCTTCGCGAGCGACGTCGATCTTCGACGGCACGATGAGCGGCCGGCCGTCCGGACCGGCGACGAGGGCGGCCGCCGAAATCTCCTGCGATCCCATGTCGATCGAGACGTAGCGCGAGGGCCCGAAGACCCGGAACTTGCGCACTTTGTCGGCCGACACCCGGGACGCCGTGAGATTCGCGACGCACCCTCCCTCGAAGGCGATCCGGGCGTTCGCGATGTCGATTTTCGGGGTCAGAACCGCGACTCCCGCCGCGCGGACCTCGACGGCCGGCCGCCCGACGACGGTCTGCGCGATCTGGAGGTCGTGGATCATGAGATCGAGCACGACGTCCACGTCGAGCGATCGCGGAGTGAAGACCGCGAGACGGTGCGTTTCGATGAATCGCGCGCCCGACGCGTATGGAAGCGCGGCCTCCACCGCCGGATTGAATCTCTCGATATGCCCGACCTGGAGAACCACGCGCGCCGACGCCGCGGCCCGGATCAGCTCGTCCGCCTCCGCGAGCGTCGACGCGATCGGCTTCTCCACGAGGACGTGCCGCCCGGCCGCGAGCGCCGCGCCCGCCACCTCGCGGTGGGAAATCGTGGGCGTCGCGACGACGACGCCATCCGAGAATTCGAGCAGCTCCTCCAGCGACCCGCGGACCGGAACGCCGAACTCTTTTCCGACGGCGTCGCGGCGTTCGGAATCCGAGTCGTAGACGCCCGAAGCGACGGCACCGTCGAGCCCCGAGGCGACGCGGGCGTGGTGGCGGCCGAGCGATCCGACGCCGGCCACGCCGATCCGAAAGGCGGGTTCCGTCACTTGTGAACGCCCCGCTTCGAAGTCCGGATGAATTCCGCGATATACAGGGCGTCCTCGTTGGAGGGAAATTCCGCGGCGATTCGCTTGAGCGCCTGCGAAGTGTTGAGCTTCGGGGACACGAGGAGGCGGTAGATGGCCTTCAGCGCGTCGATGCGTTCGTCCGGGAAACCCTTCCTCTTGAGCCCGAGAGTGTTGATCCCGTACGTCTTGACGACGTGATTCCCGTCGGTCTTGACGAACGGAAGCACGTCCTGGGACGCGCCCGTCATCGCTCCCATGAACGCGTGACGGCCAACCCTCGAGAATTGCTGGATCGCGCAAAAAGCTCCGATGATCGCGTCGTCCCCGATCTCGACGTGTCCCGCGAGCGCGGCGTAGTTCGCAAAAATCGTCCGGGATCCGACGTGGCAATCGTGGGCGATGTGGATGTAGGCCATCAGGAAATTGTCGTCTCCGACCGACGTCACGGCCCCGCCCCCGGCCGTGCCGCGATGCACCGTCGAAAACTCGCGAAACGTGTTTCGCGACCCCACCTTCAGCGTCGTCGGCTCGTTCCGGTATTTCAGGTCCTGCGGGGCGAACCCGAGCGCCGCGTGAGGAAAGATCCGGTTCTCCTCCCCGAACGTGGACGGCCCTTCGAGGACCGCGTGCGCGCCGACGGTGCAGCCGCGGCCGAGCTCGACGTTCGCGCCGATCACCGCGTAGGGACCGACCTCGACGTCCGGCGCGAGACGAGCCTCGGAAGAAACGATCGCGGTCGGATCGATTCGGGCAGCCATCTCAGCCCCGCCGGTCGACGAAGGAAGAAAGGATCTGGGCTTCTGCGCAGAGCACTCCGTTCACGGTCGCCACGCCGCGGCACTTCGAAAGCTTCGTCCTCGCGGAGAGGATCTCGACCTCGAGTCGAAGCTGGTCCCCCGGAACGACCGGGCGCCGGAACTTGCACGCGTCGATGCCGGTGAAATACGGGATCCGGGAGTCCCGGTCCGGGAGCGACACGAGGAGGCAGACGGCCGCCGTCTGGGCCATCGCCTCGACGACGAGGACCCCGGGCATCACCGGGTTTCCGGGAAAATGCCCCTGGAAGAACTCCTCGTTGAACGAGACGTTCTTGAGGCCGATCGCCCGCTTCCCGGGCTCCATCTCGAGGATCCGGTCGACGAGCACGAAGGGATAGCGGTGCGGAATGATCTTGAGGATCTCGGTGATTCCCAGCTCCATGCTCAATCCTTTCTTCCCGTCTCGCCGAGCTTTTCTTCGAGCCGGCGGACGCGTTCCATCAGGTCGGGGAGGCGGTCGGCCGCCGCTTCCCGCCGCAGAAAATCGGCGTGCGGCTCGGCCGGCATTCCGGAGACCACGGCTCCGGGCTCGACCTTCCGCATCACTCCCGCCTGAGCGGTGACTGTCGCGCCGTCGCCGATCACCATGCGGTCCCCGACGCCGACCTGCCCGGCGATCGTGACGCCCTTGCCGATCCGGGCGGAACCCGCGATCCCCGCCTGCCCGCACACGATCGAGTGCTCCCCGATCGTCACGTTGTGGCCGACCTGCGCGAGGTTATCGATCTTCGTCCCTCGCCCGATGCGGGTCTCGGTGAGAGCGGCGCGATCGATGCACGCGTTGGCGCCGACGTCCACGTCGTCCTCGAGCACGACGATCCCGACCTGGGGAATCCGCCGGTGGCGCTCGCCGTCCCAGGCGTACCCGAAGCCGTCCGCCCCGATCACCGCTCCCGGCCCGATCCGGCACCGCGCGCCGATGCGGCAGCCTCGCTCGATCACCGCGCCGGCGAAGACCCGAGACTCCGGTCCGATCGCTGCGCCCTCTCCCACGAAGACGTTCGGACCGAGGGAAACGCGGTCCCCGATCGCAGCGCCCGCTTCCACGACCGCGCCCGGCCCGACCGACGTGCCCGCCCCGAGGACGGCCGAGCCCGCGATCCGGGCCGTGTCGGAAATCCCGGCGACGATGTCTTTTTCCGGGTACAGGTGCTCGAGAACTTTCGCGATCGCGACGGCAGGCTTCGGGTGGATCAGCGCCGGGCGTCCCCCCGCCATCTCCAGGGTCACGACGATCAGCGCCCCCGCCCGGCTGACCCGAGCGTCCGGCGCGTTTCGGGCCCCGGCGACGAAAGAGAGGTCGCCGGGCCCCGCCTCGGCCAGAGGCGCGACCCCGCGCAAGACGAGATCGCCGGGGCCCGCGAGCGTGGCGCCCGCTACCCCGGCGATTTCCTCTAAGGAGAAAGGCTTCACGAATCCCGGATTACCGCGATCCCCCGGGCGGCGGCGGCGGCGTCTTCGGTTTTTCCGCCGGCTTGCCGGCCGGAGGCTTCGCCGTTCCGGCGGGCTTCGCCGTTCCGGCGGGTTTCGCCGCGGGAGCGGGAACGGTGACCTGCGTGTTGAACCGGCGAAGGACCTCCTCGGTGATGTCCACCGAGTCGTCGGCGTACACGAGCATTCCCGGCGCGAACTTGTTGAAGATCAGGGTATAACCCTTCTCTTTGCCGACCTGGTTGATGACGGGAAGGACGCGCTTTTCGAGCTCCGCGAGCTCCTTCTGCTGCGCTTCCTGGACGTCGCGCTGGGCGTCGTCCTGGAACCGCTTGTACGCGATTCCCTTCTCCTGGTATTCCTTGTTCAACTGATCGCGTTTGTCGTCGTTCATCGACGGCCCCTGATCCGTCAACCGCTGCTGGAGCGACTGCAGTTCCTTCTGCAGCTTTTCGCCCTCGACCTGCTTGGAGTCCACGATCTTTTTGACGCGGCCCTGGGCCTCTTTACCGGCTGCCGACTCCACGACGAGCTTTTGAATGTCGATCACCGCGATCTTGGGAACGCTCGTCTGAGCCGCCGCGGGAAGCGCCGAGGCTCCCGCGATCAACAAAACACTCCAAAATTTCATCCCCACTCCTTGTATGTCCGGCCGCTGTCGGGCGGTTTCACGGACGATCTGGGTTCGTGAAGGCGGAAGGATATCAGAATGTCGACCCGATCGAGAAGTCGAATCCGCTTCGTTTTTGCTTCAGCCGGCTGATCGGAAAACCGAACTGATCCAGCGGGTCGATCGGGTGGAGGTTCCACGAATAGATGAATCGCAGGGGCGCCTGGAAGATCGGAAGAGTGAGCCGCATCTCGAGCCCCGTCGAGGACCTCAGGTCGCCCAGGACGAAAGGCTGGTGCTCGATCCACGTATTGCCGACGTCGAAAAAGGTGAGCAATTTCACGGGACCAATGTGCGCGAAGATGTATTCGACATTGAGCACGGCGTACTTGTCCCCGCCGAGGATTCGTCCCTGTTCATCGACATAAATCCGGTTTTTCAGCCCCGATTCGGTGTGGAGGGGAATGATCGACCCGATCGAATAACCGCGGATGTTCTGCTCTCCCCCGAGCTGGTACCGCTCGAAAATCGGGAGGTCCCGTCCCGCGATCGGGCGCGCGTATCCCGCCTCGAAGTGGAGGCCAAAATACCGGTTTCGGAGGAATGGCAGATAGGCGGTTCCTCCGATCGACGGTTTGAGGAAATAGTTCGTGCCCCCGATGCCGGCGTACTCGAGCACGGCCGAGAAGCGCTCGCCTTTGACGGGATCGAACGGGTCGTCGGTCGAGTCGTAGCGATAGGCCGGCGAAATCGACGAAGTCGTCCCGTCCACGAGAGAGGTCGCGAGGTCCGGGACGGGAAACCCGGGCGGGATCGGAGCGGCCTGCACGGGATAGCGGGAATGAATCGATTCCAGGCCGTAGCTCACGGAATACGTGTCGAAGATCCCGAGCGCCCGGCCATAGAAGATCGAAAGGCCCTTGCGCCGGTCGTCGATCGAGAGATAGGTCGACTGGCGGCTGTAGATCGACCCGCCGACGGACTGGTCCTTGTCGAGGAACCACGGCACCGTGTAGCCGAGGTCGTACAGGCTCGTGATCTTTCCGACCTGCACGGAAGCCGAAATCGTCTCGCCGCGGCCGAGAAAATTCCTCGTCGCGAAGGAGAACTGGCCGAAGAACCCGTCGAAGCCCGAGTAACCGGCCCCGAAGTTCACCTCGTTGCGGGAAGTCTCCTCCCCTTTCACCTTGATGTTGACCTTCTTCGCCGCGTTGTCCGGCACGAAGGACGGGTCCTCGCCGAGCCTGAAATATCCCAGCTGCGAGATCTTCAGAATGCTCTTTCGGAAAGACTCCATGTCGAGGACCTGCCCCTCGTCGACGACGACCTGCCGGCGGAGAACCTTGTCTTTCGTGCTCGTGTTTCCCGTGAACTCCAGCCGGCCGAGCCGGAACTGGTCGCCTTCGAACATTCGGATCACGACGTCGACGTCGTGCCCCTTCGGAACCGACTGGTACTGCGGCTCGCCGAACCAGTAGATATAACCCTTTTCTTTGTACTTCGTTTCGACCTCGGCGAGCCCCTCCTGGAGCCTCGCCCGGGACAGCACCTGGCCGGGCTTGCAATAGCGGAACGCATGGAGGATCTCGGCTTTCGGGAAGACTTTCGGCTCGCCCTCCTCGAGCGCGACGTCGACCTTGCCGAAGTAGAATTTCTCGCCCTCGACGAGCGGAATCGTGATCCGCATCCTCTTTCGGATCTTTTTGGCGTTCTTCTGGCCCGGATTCGCGATGAAGATGTCGAGGACGGGGTCCTTCACGACGATGTCCTTGTAGCCGTAATCCTGGTAGAGGTGTTTGATCGATTCGACGTCCTCGTCGAAATTCGCCTGGTTATAGACCGTCTTGTCGGAAAACACGCGCCAGAGAGCGCTGACCTTGGACTTCTTCATCGCGAGCCGGATCCGGGACGCCGAGAACACGTGATTTCCCGTGAACCGGATCGAGGCGATCTTGATCTTTTCCCCCTCGTCGATCACGAAAACGAGCTTCTCCTCCGCCTTCGTCTTGCCCTCGACCTTCCAGTCGATCGTCACCCCGCGGAACCCGTTCTCCGCGTACACGTCCCGGATGGCCTGCATGACGGAGGCGACGTCCTTCATCGAAAGGGGGACACCGGTCTTGATGGAGGCCTTCTGTTGCGTCAGCTTGTCCCGGATCTGCGTGAGCGCGAGCTTCTTGTTGCCCGTGTACTCGACCGAGTAGACGGTCGGGCGCTCGACGACGGTGAAGAAAAGCGTGACGCCGCCCGGGCCCCGGTCCGCTTCGATTTTCACGTCGTCGAAGAGATCGGACTTCCAGAGTTTGTCGAAGTTTTTCTGAATCTTCGCGGGGTCGTAGGGATCGCCGACGTGCATCCCGAGATAGAAAAGGACGGTCTCCGCCGAGATCGTCGAGCTCCCCACCATGCGAACCCCGACGATCGGAGGAGCCGGGGCGGCGGAAGGAACCGGCGCGGCCGGCGGGACCGGCGCGGGAGGCGGCGGCGTCGCCGCGCCCTGCCCGAGCAGCGTCGCGGCGCACAACATCGCGCCAGCAGCGCCGAGAAGACCGAACCGCCTCAACGATCAGTTTTCCTGGACCACGATCTCTTTGTCGCGCGCGGAGACTTCCAGCTCGCCATCCGTCACCGTGACCACGAAGCTTTCGATCTTTTCTTCACGATCGACGATCAGCGACTCGGAAATTCTGTCCTCGACGTATTTCTGGATCGTCCGGCGGAGCGGTCGCGCGCCCATGTGCGGATCCTCGCCCGCGCGCGACAGCAGCCATTCGACCGCCTCGTCGTCGATCGCGACCGACACCTTCTTGTACCGCAGCGTCTCGTTGACGTCGTCGATGAGCAGGCGGCACACGCGCCGCAGCTCGTCGTGGGAGAGCGGATGGAAGACGATGACGTCGTCGATGCGGTTGATGAATTCCGGCGAAAAGTCCCGGCGCAGCTCCTTGAGCACGAGGTCCTCGATCTCCCGGTGGCTCTTCCCTTCCTTGACGTCGCCGAAACCCATTCTCGTCTGGCTGACCAGGTGGCGCGTCCCGATGTTGGACGTCATGATGATCAGGGTGTTCTTGAAGTCCACGACGTTTCCGTACGCGTCGGTCAGAATGCCGTCCTCCAGGATCTGGAGGAGCAGGTTCGAGATGTCGGGATGCGCCTTTTCGATCTCGTCGAGAAGGATGACGCTGTACGGGTTGCGCCGGATCTTCTCGGTGAGCTGGCCCCCCTCTTCGTGGCCGACGTAGCCCGGGGGCGACCCGATGAGCTTCGAGACCGCGTGCTTCTCCATGAATTCCGACATGTCGAAACGGACGAGCGATTTCTGGTTCTCGAACAGGAATTCCGCGAGACGGCGCGCGACCTCGGTCTTTCCCACGCCGGAGGGACCGAGAAAAATGAAGGACCCCATCGGGCGGTTCGGGCTGTTCACGCCGAGCCGGGAGCGCCGGATCGCCTTCGCGATGGCCGTGACGGCGGGCTCCTGCCCGACGATCCTCTTCCGGAGAGCGTCCTCCATGTGCAGGAGTTTTTCGGCCTCTTCCATTTGGAGCGAAGAGACGGGGATGCCCGTCCACGAGGAGATGATCTCTTCGATATCCTGCCGCGTGACCTCCTGGGACGATTCCGGCCGCTCCGAGGACGAAGCCTTGACCCGCTCGATCTCTTCCTTCAGCTCGATTTCCCGCTCGCGGAGAAAGACCGCCTTCTCGAAATCCTTGTCCGAAATCGCCTTCTTCATCTCCTTGACGATCTGCTTGATCTCGGTCTCGAGCTTGCGGAGGTTCTGCGTGTCGGCGACCCGCTTGAGCTTGACCTTCGCGCCCGCTTCGTCGAGCAGATCCAGGGCCTTGTCCGGAAAGAACCGGTCCGTGATGTAGCGGTTCGACTGGTAGACCGCCGTTCGAATCGCCTCCGAGGAATACCGAACCTTGTGGAACTGCTCGTAACGCTCCTTGACGCCCTCGAGGATCTCGAACGTCTCGTTCTCCGAGGGCGGCGCGACGGTGACCGCCTGGAAGCGCCGCAGCAGCGAGCGGTCCTTCTCGATGTACTTGCGGTACTCGCGCATGGTCGTCGCGCCGATGCAGGAAATCTCTCCCCGCGAGAGGGCGGGCTTCAAGATGTTCGCCGCGTCGAGCGATCCCTCCGCGGAGCCCGCGCCGATCAACGAGTGGATCTCGTCGATGAAGATCATGATGTCGTTGTTCTCGCGCAGCTCTTTGAGAATGCCCTTCAGTCGCTCTTCGAACTGGCCGCGGTATTTCGTCCCCGCCACGATCAGCGAAAGATCGAGCGCGAGGATCTTCTTCGTCGAGAGAAAGAGCGGCACCGCGCCCTCGACGATCCGCGTCGCGAGGCCCTCGACGATCGCCGTCTTTCCGACGCCCGGCTCGCCGAGCAGAATCGGGTTGTTCTTCGTGCGGCGCGAGAGGATCTGGATGATGCGCTCGACCTCTTTGTCGCGGCCGATGAGCGGATCGAAGTTGCCGCCGCTCGCCGCGGCCGTGAGGTCGCGGCTGTATTCCGCCAGGAACGGCAGTTCCTTCTTCTGCTTGCTCGCCTCGCGATCCTTGATGAGGGAGATCGTCTCCTCGCGCACCCCGTACAGGTTGAATCCGCGCGCGGTCAGAAGCCTTCCGGCGACCGACCCGTCGACGCGAAGAATGCCGATCAACAGGTGCTCGGTTCCCACGTACGGGTGGACCATCGACTCCGCTTCGTGGCTCGCGTACGCCAGAATTTTCTTGGACTCTTCCGAAAGCGGGAGCTCGGCCGTGGACGAGATCCGCTCCACGAAGATCCGGTCGCCCTCGATCTCGCGGCGAATCTCCTCCGGCTTCACGTTGAAGCGGGAGAAGATCTCCTTGATGATGTCCTCCCCCTCGCGGAGGATGCCGAGCAGGATGTGCTCGGACTCGATCACCTTCGATCCGAGCTTGGAGGCCTCGTACCGGGCGAAGAAGAGCGCTCGCCTCGCCTTCTCGTTGTATTTTTCAAACATCCAGGCTCCTGACACCCTCTGCTGACATCGTGAAAATTTTATCACACCGCGCCGCCAGATCGCGGTCGTGAGTGACGAGAACGACCGTTCCGCCGCCCTCCCGGTGGAGCTCGCGAAGGAGATCGAAGACGGATCGGGCGTTCTCGCTGTCCAGATTTCCGGTCGGCTCGTCCGCAAAAAGGAGACGGGGCTTCGCGATCACCGCCCGGGCGACCGCCGCTCTCTGCAATTCGCCGCCCGAGAGCTCCGCGGGCCGATGTTCGCCGCGAAGGCCCAGGCCCACGCGATCGAGCGCCTCGCGCGCCCGCCGCATCGCCTCGCCGCGCGGGACGCCCGCGATTCGCAGAGGCAGGGACACGTTCTCGAGCGCGCTGAATTCCGGAAGCAGATGGTGGAACTGGAAGATGAACCCGATTCTCGTGTTTCGAAGGCGCGCGCGGCTCGAGGCGTCGAGACGGGAGAGAGCGACGCCGGAAATCTCGACCTCGCCGGAATCCGGCTCGTCGATTCCGGCGAGAAGATGGAGCAGCGTCGATTTCCCCGAGCCCGAAGGGCCGACGACCGCCACGAACTCCCCTTCCTGGAGCTCGAGCGACAGTCCCGAAAACACCTTCACGGCGGAGGCGCCGGCTCCGTAGCTCTTCGTCAGCCCGACCGCGCGAACGGCCGCGGTCACCGGGAGAGCCTCAGCGATTCGGCCGGCCCGGTGCGCGCCGCGGCCCTCGCCGGGAAGTACGAGGCGGCGGCCGCCGTCGCGAGAGAGAACGCCACGACGAGCGCGAGGTCCCTCGCGTGCAGCGCGAACGGGACGTGGGAGAGGAGATAGACGTCCGCGGGCAGGGGCACGAGGCCGAACCGGTCGAGGCTCCACGACAGGCCGGCGCCCGCGGCGACCCCGACGAGGGTCCCGAGCGACCCGATCGCTCCCCCGAGCCACCAGTAGATCCGCGACAGGGACGCGCCGGGGGCTCCCAGCGTCGCGAGAACGCCGAGGTCGCGCCGCTTTTCGACGACGAGCAGCGCGAGGTCCGACACCACGTTGAGCGACGCCACGACGACGATCAGAAAGACCGTCACGAAAATCAGCACCTTCTCCATCCGCAGCGCGAACGTCAGGCCGACGTTCAGGTCGCGCCAGCTCCGCACCGAGGCCGCAGCCGCCGAGCCGGCCCGAGAGATCGCGCGCGTCCTCCGGAGCGGCGTCGGCCGAATCGAGACGCACCTCGAACGCGGAGACTCCGCTCTCGGTGCCCGCGAGGGCCCTCGCGTCCGCGAGCGACAGACGAACGTCCGGAGCCGGCGATCCCGCGGATTCCCGCGCGACAGAAACGACGTCCACGTCGACCGCGACCGGAACGGGCCCGAGCGGCGAGATCTGGGTACGGCTCGAGACGATCCTCGCGCGGGCGCCGGGCCCGAGCGCGAGCTGGCCCGCGATCGACGAGGAGAGCTTCGCTCCGCCCGCCGCCACGTCTCCTCCGGAGGCGCGGTACCGGACCGGCAGAGCGGAACGAGCCCGCATGTCGGTGATCCATCCCCTTCCCTCGACGACCGGATCGATCGACCGAACGCCGGGCTCCTTCGAGATCGCGTCCGCGACGGCCGCGGCGTCGCGGAAGAACGCGGCGCCCGCGGGCGTGACGAGCAGGTGCGGCGTGCTCTTCGAAAGCCTCCCGCGAATCTGGTCCTGAAACCCCGTGAGCAGCGCGATCGAAACGACGAGCGCCGCGACGCCGAGGGCCAGCCCTCCGACCGAGATCGCCGACACGAGAGCCACGTGCGCGCGCTTCCGCGAGGCGGTGAGATACCGAAGCGCGATGAAAAGCTCGTACGGCACACCGGGAGAGTAGCGAGAGCCCGGCCCGGGCACAACCCGCCCGGGGCCGCGAAATCCCTCAGGCCCGCTGTTCGTGTCCCGCGGCCGCGAGCGCGGAGAGCGCGTCGCCGAGGCGATCCATCTTCACGAGAACGTAGTCCGTGTCGAACGTCGCGATCGCGAAAACGCTCACTCCCGCCGCGGCGAGCGGCCGGACGAAAGCATCCAGGACGCCGACCTGCTCGAAAGGGAACGGCCCGCGAAGCTGCAGCAGCGCCCAGCCCCGCTCGGCGCGCACGTCCGCCGGAACGAGAGATCGCTCGCAAACGACCGACAGCTCCTCCGCCGTTCGGGTCACCGAGCAAAACCCGCGGGATGTGGACCACGCGGGGACGGGAGCCTCCGGACTCAGCCGCGCCACGGTGAACTCGCCCGGCACGATCGAAAACGGAATCGTCAATCGAATTCCCGCCGCGGCGGCGCCTGGTCCGCTCCGACCCGTCCGGCCGCGATCTCCGCGCGGAGATAATTCTCTCCCTTCACGGGCGCGTCCGCGAGACGGCGCAGCATGGCGATCTGCCCCACGTGCGCGAGCGCGTCGGCGATCGGCCCCTGGAAGAGCTTCTCCGACGAAACCGGAATCGGTCGCGAGTCGGCGAGCCGCGAGTCGAATTTCCCCAGCGCGTCGAAGAACCGCCCGACATTGGCATCCCAGGCTCCGGGCTGTGAATCGACCCACGCCTCTTTGCCTTCCGCGAGCGACAGAGCCCAATCGAAGAGATCGCCGACGTGCGAGAGGATCTGCCCCGCCGTCCGCGAGCCTTCCGCGGCCCGAAAATCGGCAAAGGCCGGCGGCGCTGCCCGAAGCGCTTTCCCGCCGCGATAGGCGACCGTCGCCAGCGCGTGGCGCAGCAGCGCCCGTTTCCCTTCCTCGGCGGACACTCCGACGCCGGCCATCGCCGCGATCTTACCGGAGGGAGCGTATCGTCATCACGGGACAGCGGGCTCCCCCGATGACCTGCAGGGCGACACTCCCCAGCAGCAGTCTCGACAGGCCGGAACGGCCGTGCGTGCCCAGGACCACGAGCCGCGCGCCGAGGGTCCTCGCGGACCGAAGGATCTCGCTCGCCGCGAGCCCCTCCGCGACGGCGCGCCGGGCCCGGACATGGCTTCGAAGCGCCCTCGCCACGAGGCGTTCCAGCTTCTTTTCGGACTCGCGAACGACGGCCGCCTTCATCTGCTCGTACATCATCGCCGGGACGTACTGCAGCGCGTCGCCCGTGACAGGCGGAGGCAGGACGTGAAGGATCACGAGATCCGCCTTTTCCCGCCGGGCCGCCGCGATCGCGTGCGGAAACGCCGCGAGCGAGAGCCGGGAAAAATCCGTTGCGAACAGTACCGGTTTTTTCATCGAACCTCCTGGACACGGCCAGAATCGCTCGAATCGACCATTCGCGGCATGGGGCGATTGCATCATTCGCCTCGCCGCGAGATTGATGAACCTGCACGATTGTCACGCCGGCGCCGCGGGTCCACACTGGAAAGCGAAAGGAGGACGATATGGAAACTCTGACCGCGACTCGTACCGATTCTCAAATCCAACAAGGCGTCCTCGAAGAGATGCGCTGGGATACGCGCGTCCAGCAGACGGAAATCGGCGTGGCCGTCAAGAACGGCATCGTCACGCTCACCGGGACCGTCGACAGCTTCGCGAAGAAGCTGGCCGCGCGCGACGCCGCGCACCGGGTGGGAGGCGTTCTCGACGTCGCCGACGACATCCAGGTCCAAATTCCCGGGACCCTCGCGCGAACGGACAGCGACATCGCCCGCGCCGTGCGCCACGCTCTCGAATGGGACGCGTTCGTGCCCGACACGAAGATTCGATCCACCGTCGCGAACGGATGGGTCACGCTCGAAGGCGCGGTCGACTCGCTCTTCGACCGCGAAGACGCGGAACGCGCGGTTCGGCGCCTCCAGGGCGTGCGGGGCCTCATCAACAACATCGCCGTGTCGGCGACGAAGGTCGATCCCACCCTCATCCGCAAGTCGATCGAGAACACCCTCGAACGGCGCGCGGAGCGCGAAGCCGACCGGATCGACGTCGAAGTCGGGAACGGCAAGGTGACGCTCCGGGGCCGGGTCCATTCCTGGCCGGAGAAGGAAGCGGTCCTTCGGACGGTCGAACATGCCCGGAACGTCCAGTCGGTCGTCGACCATCTCCGGATCGAGCCGTACTTCTGAGACCGTGAGGCAGGCGCGGCCTCTTCGGAGGCCGCGCCGTCACTTCAGCGCGGCCACAGCCAGCCGAAAACACCGGCCGTGAGCAGCCCGTAGATCAACCCGTCCACCGTCGCCTTGATCGTGATCCTCCAGGCGCGCTTGTACCAGATCGACATTTGCCACAGCGCGGCCGAGTAGCCGAGGAAGGCGGTCACGCCGGAAAACTTGAACACCTGGCGATAGGCCGCGCCCGGGGGGAGAGCCCGCCCCGCGATGAAAGCCGCGAACACCCCGATCGCGACGGAGTAGAGAAACCAGAGCACCAGATTGCTTCCCATGGACATGGCCCCGTTCGGCATGACCGTCATCACGATGACGGGCCCCTTTTTCATCTTTTCGACGAACCCGGGACTCTTCATGTCCGCCCGCGTGGCGGGACGGGGAACGAAGTAATCGCCCGGAGGGATCGCCAGGGGACGAAGCGCCTCCATCACGGTGTCCTGGTTCGGCAGCATGGGGAAGTCGTTCTTGTGCCAGGGGGACGCCATGTGGATGATCGAGCTCGCGACGAACACGACGACCGAGGAAAGCAGAATGGGAAGCCAGAGCGCAGTCAGTCCGGTCATGATCCCTCCTCTTCGAACGCGATCGTAGCACCGCGAAAATTTCGCCCTTCGGCGCTCAACGGTTCAGGAACGCGGCGATCTCGGCGACTCCCTCTCTCTGGTGGCCGACCCAGACGTGGCCGCCGGTCGGAAAGCCGACGAACCGGGCGCCCGGAATGTGCGCCGCCGTGTAGCGGGCCGCTTCGTAGGTCCCGAAGAGATCGTCGGCGACGCCGAGGACGAGCGTCGGAGCCGCGATCTGCTCCAGCGGGTAGCGCCGGAGATTCGACGTGATGGCCGCGTCGTTGCGCAGCCCCGCCCGCCGCTCGCTCACCGGCAGGATGTGCGCGAGCATCTCGTCGACCCGGGCCTTTTCGTCCGCGCTCGCGGCCGCGACCACCGCCGGCGGCGTCGCGAGAATCGCCTGGATCACGAGAGGACGGGCGAAACGAGTCGCCGCCCAGAAGAGGAAATCCGAACGCAGCGCCGTGTCGAACAGGAAACGGGTGGCCGGAGATGTCTCGACCGACGCTCCTCCTCCCGGGCGAGGCACGTACGTCGCGGGCACGACGAGAATCAGGGCGCGGCAACGGTCGGGATGCCGGATCGCGAATTGCAGGGCCGAGGGCGCGCCGGCCGAGGCTCCGATGATCGCGGCGCGGGGAATCTTCAGCGCGTCGAGCAGGCAGGCGTGCGCGTCGGCCTGCGCGGCCGCGGAAGCGTCCGCCGGCAGCGGCGTGCGCAGATAGCCGAAGCGCGACATCGCGACGACGCGAAACCCTTTCTCCGCGAGCGGCGCCCCGAAGTCCATCCCCTGGTCGAAGCCTCCTCCCGCGCCGTGGACGACGAGTACGGGCGGCCCGACGCCCGTTTCCGCGTATTCGATCGGACCGCACGGCGTCGAGGCGATCCGGCCCCCGTTCGCGACACGATCGCGCTCTTCCCGGATCTCCCGCGCGTAGCGGCCGGCCGTGAACATGACGAAGACGAGGACGAGACCGGCGACGAATCGGATGGCCGTGCGGCCGGCCGGGCGCGTCATGTCCGGCGCCGGAACGGAGTGACCCGGCCTTCCGCGTCGTCGGCTTCCGGAACCGGAAGCCGCGCCGCGACGAATCGCATCGCGAGGACGGCCAGAATCGTGAGGACGGCGACGGTCCCGGCGAGATTCCTTCCGTGCCAGAGCCCCACGAACCACTCCCGGAACTCCGCCGCGAGCACGTTCGCCGTTCCGCCATAGACCTCGAGCTGGTGGAGGTAGAGTTTCGTGTCCATCGGATCGTAGCCGAGAGGGTTCTCCGGCTCGGGACCGGCCGCGAAAAAGATGGCCGCGGCGCTTCCGAGTCCGGCGGCGAGGACGGCTGCCGTGAGCCGCCGAAGGCGGTGCGATCCCGAGCCGGATTTCATTTCGGCAAGTCTAAGCCCAGGACGAGGCGATTGCGGCGCACGGGAACGGCGGGATCTCCCTGCCGCACGAAGTACGACGCGTCCGCCGCCAGAGCTCCGAGCTTCTGGGTCGTCCGTTCGCGGTCGGGCCACGTGATCGCGATTTCGCGGATCGCGGCGCCGTCGTCCGCGAGGCAGCCGAGACCGATTTCCTGCTCGAGGGGCGACGCCCCGAAGCTGCCGCCGCTGCCGACGGTGCGGAAGATACTCCGCCTCCCCGACGCGCCCGCGACCGTGACCTCGATTCGAGCCCCGATCGCCGACCGGTTCGCGCGGGTTCCCTCGAGCTTCAGCGAGATCCAGTCGTTCCCGCTGCCGGGGTTCTCGAAGAGCGCGTTCGGAAACGTGTCTCCCGGAAACGCGCCGCCGAGGACCTCGTAGATGTCTTCGTCGCCGTCGTTGTCGATGTCCCCGAACGCGACGCCGTGCCCCTTCGCGAGAGTCCCGAGATTCGCCGCGACGGTCACGTCCTCGAAGGAGCGCCCTCCCCGGTTTCGAAACGCCCGGTTCGGAACGAGGAACTCGAACGGCGGAGTCCCGGTTCCGAGGTACAGGTCGGGAAAACCGTCGTTGTCGAAGTCGCCGAAGTTCGCGCCCATGACCGACATCGAATGCCAGAGCCCCGACTCTTTCGTCGCGTCGGCGAACGTTCCGTCCCCGCGGTTGCGGAAGAGGCGGGGCTTGCCCTCCGGCGAAGGCGCCGTCTGGCCGAGAAATTCCGCGATCTCGTCGCGCGACGACGTTCGAAGCTCGATCGGGACGCCCTTGCCGGAGAAAACCACCCGGGCGCGAGGATACCCGCCGACGAAAATGTCGTCCCATCCGTCGTTGTCGTAATCGAAGAACCACGTCGGGAAGCTGTAGATCGGCTCGCCCACGCCCGCGCGCGCCGTGACGTCGCTGAATTTCCAGCGTCCCTTCGCGTCGGGACCGTCGTTGTGCAGCAGGATGTTCGTGTCCCCGTAGCGCGAGAGATAGAGGTCGATGCGGCCGTCGTGGTCGTAGTCGCCCCACGCGGCGCCCTTGATCCATCCGCGGATGTCGAGGCCGAGCTTCGGAAGAACGTCCTGGAAAGTCCCGTCCCCCTGATTTCGATAGAGATGGCCCTGCGCCTGCGGGTGCGCGAGGCGGTAAAGGTCGAGCAGCAGGCTCGCCGAGAGTTTGCTCATCGAGTCGAGGACGCGCGTGGGAAACGCGGTCTCCGTGCCGACGAAAAGGTCGAGGAGGCCGTCGTTGTCGAAGTCGCCCCAGGCGGCGGCCTGCGTCGCCTCGATCTGAAGGATTCCCGCCCGCGCCGTGACGTCGGTGAACCTGCCGTGATCGTTCGCGAGGAGCGTGCTCGGCTGGCCGTCCTCCATCTGCCATCCCCCGCGCAGGACGAGCACGTCCGGGTAGTCGTTGTTGTCGAAATCCGCCTGGATCAGGTTCAGTCCGCCGCGCACGCCCTCGAGCCCGGACTCTTTCGTGACGTCCGCGAACGAGCCGTCGCCCATGTTGCGGAAGAGGTGAAGCTCCCCCTCGTCGGAGTCGATCGGAGCCGCTTCCGAGACCAGGATGTCCAGATACCCGTCGCCGTCGAAGTCGTCGATCACGACCCCTCCGGCCAGGCCCGCGACCGCGAAGCCGAGCGGATCGGCGACGTCCTGGAATTCCGGGAACGCCGATTTCGGCCGGTACGCGGCCGGATCGATCCGCCACTCGGGGCGAATCGTCTCCGGCCCTCTTCCCAGCGTCATGCACGCGATGTTCAGCAGCCACCGGACGACGAGGTCGCCGGGCCGCCGCTCGAGGATCGACTCGAACGCCGCGACGGCCGCGAGCGAGCCCCGCCGCAGCGAGTGGACCCCTCCCGACCGGATCGGAAACAGGCACGAGTCTCCCGTGTGCATCGCGACGCAGTTCTCCTGCTCCCCGAGCCGCATATACGCGACCGCCCGCGGAAACTCGACGCGGTCGATCAGGTCGTCGCCGTGAATCCCGAGATTGCGGGCCTGCGCGAGCAGCTCGTCGTAGAGAGCGACCGCTTCCTCCGCGTTCCCGACGCGAAGGAGCGCCTGGGCGAGCCGCAGCCGCTTCCCGAAGCCGCCGGGAGAAGCGTCGTGCCGGTACCGGGAAAGCTCCTCCGCGAGCTTCGTCTCCCCGACGAACGGAACGTCGGGCCCGATCTGCGACGCGAGCCGCGCGAGAATTTCGGAGGAGCTTCCTTCGGGTGGGCGCGACGAACGGCAGCCGACGAGAAGCGCCGCCAGAACAAAAGGCAGGAGTCGAGCAGCGAGAGTCGCCCGACGGAGACGATTCTCGCCGGAAGGTCGGGTAGCGCTCACGATCCGCCTCCCGGGATCACCGGTCGCGGGAGTGCTGCCCGCGCTCGCGTTGCGAACTCAGTGGCGGCGGCGAGAGCCGCGCTCGCGCTCTTCGATTCGGAACGACGAGATCCGGTCGTTGAACCCGGCCCCCCGCAGATCGTTCATGTCGCGCCCGAATCTCCGGGCGTCTCCCCGGAAGTCGCGGTCCTTGAAAACGGCGACCTCCGCGTCTCCGAAGATCCGGATCGACGAGACCCTGTCGTTCATCCCCTCCGGCACCATCGCGGTCGAATCGCCGATCCCGGCGCAGAAGGAACGGCCGCGGAAATTCGGGTCCTCGAAGAAGCACGCCCCCGACCGCGGCGCTTCCGGGTGCCCCCAGCTCAATTCCCTCTCCCGCTCGCCGCGCCCCTCGCCTCGCTCGCGCCGGTCGCCCCGCTCTTCGCGCTCGCCGACGCGAAACGACGAGATGCGGTCGTTCCACCCGACTTCCCGAAGGTCGTTCTTGTCTCGCCCGAAGCGGTGCGATTCCCCGCGGAAGTCGCGATCCTTGAACACTGTGACCTCGGCGTCTCCGACGACGCGGATCGACGAGATCTTGTCGTTCATCTTCTCCGGCACCATCCGGGTCGAGTCGCCGATCGAGGCGCAGAAGTACCGGCCGCCGAAGTTCGGGTGCTCGTAGAAGCAGGCGCCCGACCGGGGCATTTCCGGACGGCCCCAGTTCTGTCCGAAGGCGGTCGCGAGACCGATCAGGAGAAAACCCGCCGTGAAGAAGCCGGCCGCAAGGATTCGTCTCATCTTTTCACCTCTCGTTGCTCGACGGCCGCTCCGGGCGCGGCTCTGTCAGTTTCCCGGCGATTCTACGTCCCGCGCCGCGCCGATTGCCATCCGGCTTCCGCCCCCCTTTTCCCGACAGGTCTTTGGCCGCTGGCCGGGAATCGGGAGCGAGCGGGCGAACGGACGGAGCAGCTCTCACCTCCGGAGACGGGGAACCCATCGGCCCGTCCCATCGCGATAGCTCTCCCAGGCCGGGCCGAATCGCTCGTGAAGCTGACGTTCCTCCGCGGGAATCCGCCCTGCGGCGATGCTGACGACCAGGAGAACGCCCGCCACTCCGAGGACCCAGTTCGCCGAGACCAGCAGCACGAGGAGCATGATTCCGATGAAGGCGAGGTAGATCGGGTGGCGAATCCACCGGTACGGGCCGGACGTCACCAGCTCGTGCGCGTTGTAGAGGCCGATTCCACCTCTGTAGTTGACCCCCAGGCTCCAGAAGCTCCACGCAAAGAAGGCGAGCGCCGGGACGAGCAGAGCCACGGCCGTCCAACGAACCGGCAGCGGAGCCGGAAAGTAGCTCCAGGCGAAAGCCCGTTGCCAGAACATCCAGGCGATCAGCATGGAGTAGAAGACGAGACCCAGGGCCGCCCGCAAAAAGAGGAGGCCGCGAACTTCGTGGGAGAGCTGATTGAGAACGCCCCCGTGCCGCCGCGCAGCGCGACGGGCGGTCGACGCGGCCACCGCAACGGCGAAAACGAACGCGGCGACGAACGCGGCCTTGAACCACGCTTCCGACGGGTCAATTTCACTCTGCCGCTCAGCCCGTCGATCAGCTTCGCGTAGCGAGTCCGAGAGTCGAAGAGTCATGTCGTCCTCAGGCGGACGGATGCATGAGCGACCCGCGGAGGAAAGGGGCGCAAAACCAAGCAAACGCGATGTAATTCGCCGGGTAACGCTTTGCGGCATAATCGCGCGCTGAGCTCGGTGAACGGAGTGAACGCGTCCGGGATGGTCGGAAGCGAGCAGAAGAGCGGGCCTCCGCCGTCATCTGCGATCAGGCATCAGATTGCGTCGAGCTACGGCCCCTCAAACCCCAACGATATCGATTTCCCGCCTTCGCGTGAAGGCGAGGCCGTGGATGGGAGTCAAGACGGCCTCAGGCGCCCGACCGCTGGATGCAACGTTTGAACGAGCGCACGTGAGGCCGTCAGATCGCCAGTCCGACGTCGCCTTCGAGCACCGAGGTCTTCAGCCGCGGGCGCTCTCCGCCCTTCCACAGCGCAGCCTTGTGTAAAACCCGATACCGGAGGGGCCCCCCGTCCGGTCTTTCACTGCGCGCAATGGGGCGCGGGATGCAGACAAATTCGGTGAGCATCTCACCGGCCGACAATTGGACCTTCGCGTAACCGTGTCCTCCCAGATCGACGAACTCGAGGTTCGGAGCCAGATCCGGGTTGGACAGCGACCGTGCGCGCTTGAGGTCGAAGCTCCTCGCATATTCGAGGCATGACCGAACACCGTGCCTGAGCATCATGTTGTGAGTCCAATCCGGCTTCGCGCCATCCGCCCGGTCGGCAAGGAACAGAGGCCGCAGCGGATGATCCTTTGGGAAATTATGCTCGAGCGCTTCCATGGTGCCAGCGCTCGACAGCGAGGCGCCGACGAAACTCAGGCCGACCGGTTCGAACTTGCCGGGCGGCAATTGAGAAGTCGCGTAACCGGCCCAGAAGCTGTGGCGGTCTCCCGAGACGATCGCGAAGCCGGTGATCTTCGCATCCCGGATGAGGTCGTAGATCTCGGCGCGCTCGGTATAGGCCATTCCGTAATCGGGGGGGCTCATGGATGCATAAGTGTCCTTAGGCCAGGTTTCCTTGGTCAATCCAGGGGGCAGGTTCTGCGGATCGCTTCGCCCATCGAGCGCGCCTTCCGAATTGCCCCAGATCTTCCACGTGGCGGTCGACTTGCGCAGTTGATCCTTGAACCACGCTTTTTGCGTTGCGCCGAGAATGGTCTGCGGAGGCTTATCCTTCTGCGGGTTTGGGACATGCGCATCGCCAAAGCTGACTTCGGCCGGCGGATTGCCGCCGTTGAACGCGCGGCCGCCGTCGAGCACCTGCATCAAGGGTTCCGGCGCCATGTCGATGAACTCCTCGCCGCCGAGCTTGGCGAGCGCCGGGTCGCTGAACGGGTCGGCGCTGCGGTAGCTGTGCTGATCGGTAATGATCAGATCGAGATGTTTGCCGTAGCGGAATGTGCGGTAGCCGATCAGGCTGTTGATCGCGGCCAGGTTGTTTGGCTCGTCGCCGAGGCCGTTCTCGTCCCACTTCTGGATTGCGACATCCGTCAGTGCGGGCGGATCGAAGCTCTCGAGGGAGGGTCCGCTGACTTTCTTGCAGCGCGATGGGAGGTATTCCCACCATGCCTGGTTGGCGGCGACTTTGATGTTTTGACCCGGTCGAGAGATGCCGCCAGCTTGCTGGATGCTTTGCCAGCCCTGCCACGAGAATTCGTGATTGTCCCACATGGCGACGAACGGCCAGCGCGCGCGGGCGTCCTGCAAATCGGGATCGGCGAGATAGCCCTTGTAAACGGCCCGATAGCCGTCGACCGTCAGCGGGAAATGAAAATGGCCAACCTGGCCCCCGTCCGGGATGCGCGCGACCTCATAGATCGTGCGGTCGTAGCGTGTCTTCACCTCGTCGGGATACTCGACGACCTCGTAGATGAAATCGCCCAGGTGCAGAACGAAGCCGAGCTGTTGGGCGGCGGGAGCGCGTTCATCTTCGTAAACCATCCGGCGATAGGCGTTGAGCTTGCCCTCGTTGACATCCTGACAGCTCACGAATGCGAAGTTCACCGTGCGCGGATCGTCTGGCAACGGTGCCGTGATCGTGCGGCCGACCCGGCTGCCGTTTCCGTCGGCGTCGGTGAACCGATACCAGTAAGCGCGCGCCGGCTTGAGTCCGCCGATCAGAACGCGCGCGGTCCAATCCGCGGCGCTGGAGACCGGTGTCTTCGCGTGCGCAATGACCCGGCGGAATGCCTCATCCTCGGCGACCTCGACGGTCAGGAACTGGCGTGTGCCCTCGGCAAACGGATGCCTCGTCCACAGGATGACGCTGTGCGGATCGGGATCGCCCGAGGCGACCCCCTGGGGATAGAGATCACGCCGCTCCTGCCAGCGGATACGCGAACCTCGAGCCGGCTCGACCCATGCGAGAGAAGCACCGATTGCTCCTGCAGCTTTGAGAAAGGAACGGCGGCTGATCTTCATCGTCTCCCTCCGTCCGGGCGAACGCCCGCCAGGACAAGTACGTACTCTACGCTCGTAAGTTGCTTCCAGGGCCCCCTGTTTTGGGAGAAGCCCGGCTTGGGCGCTTAACGCCGGATTTAAGCCGCACCGCGAAGCGGGGGCGCCCTTTCGGTGCGGCGCCCCGCAACATTTCTGTTCCGACGCGGGCCCTGGTCGTGCCTTGTCACCACCGGCCCCTGCCGTATGCCATGCCGACGATGATGGCGACGATGATGGTGATCACCATGAGCACCGCGCTGATGACGATCGCGGCGACAGCCCATCGGTTCGAGTACCCGGCCTTCTTGCTCCGCACGAGCGCGACGATTCCGAGGATCAGGGCGACGATCTGGATGAGAAAGAAAGCGATGAAGAAGGACATGATGAACGCGACGATGCCCATCGTCTTGCCAGGGACGGTCGGGGGCACGGGCGGCGCACCGGAGGGCCCGGGAGGGGCCGCGGCATTGCCACCCTGCCGAGTGGACGCCGCCTGCTCGGTCTCCGGGACGAAGTCACTCGGGTTTCAGTCCACCCGGCCGGTGTTCGCCTTCAAGATCTCAGCGGTGGAGCGCAGCGGCATCCCCTGGACGCCGGTGTTAGCGCGCGAGCAGTTTCTCGTACTCGGAGTGAGGACCGATCCAGAACCAGACGATCTCGCCAGCGCTGAGGGTGCCGACCGCGCGGTACCCGCCGCTGACCCGGGCGGAGTAAATCGGAAGCGTCGGATGAACCTTCTTGAAACGCAGCCCAGGGCGCGACGGATTCGCGAGGAAGCGCCTGTATGCCTCACGGGCGTGAACCTGAACCGGCTTTGGCAGCTCGGCAAAGAGGCGGCGAAAACCCGCAGTGGCGCGGGATTTCAAAGTTTGTCGGGGTCGAGCTCGGCCGTGAGACCGGCGCGATGCTCCGCGAGGGCTTCCGCAGCCATCCTCTCGAGCAGGCCGGTCGATCGCGCGAAGAGGTCGTCCCAGCGGCGCTCCGACTCGAGTTCCGCGAGCACCCAATCGGCAGCCGCATCCTGCTCATTTTCCGGCAGACCCTCGAGCACCGAGATTACTTTTTCGAGCTTCGTCGTCATCAGCTCATGATTTTACCACCAGGCCGACCCTTCCGCGGGCTAACGCTTCGGCGTCAGCGGTGGAGCGAAGCGACATCCGCTGCACGCCGGTGTTATGCAATACCTCAATCGGCAAGGAAGCGGGCACCTGTGCACCTCTCTCCCTTGAAATCGACCTGAAGAACCGCGGCGTCATAGCGAGAATCGCGGGGATCGAGAACGACGCTGAAGCCGGCCGGCCCCATGGGGCCCACCAGCAAAGCTCGTCGAAACTTGCTGCCCGCCGGAAATTGAAGGTCAAGAACCGCGCGGACGTCGGCTTCGCTCATGCCGGGGTGAATCTCGTTGACGGCACGGAGAGCCGGTTTGACAGGGCTCACATCAATCAGGCGAAGGAAGAACATAAGACCCACGCCCGCGGCCGGCACCAGCGCAGCCATCCGCGAGCGCGTGACCAGGAACCAGCAGAGTCCGAGCGCAGCCATGATGCCGACAACGATTGCGTCGAAGCCCAAGAGCTGAGCTGCTCCCTCCCACTGATCAAGAACTACCGCGTAGAACGCGACTACTAGCGCCAAACCGAGGAGAACCGCCACTACTACTTTTCGCATGTGTTGCCTAACGATTCGGCGTCAGCGGTGGAGCGAAGCGACATCCGCTGGGCGCCGGTGTTAGCCGTCCGCACGCTCGTCACTCCTCCTCGCCACTATTTGCTCGAGTTTTCCATAAACCTCGCAGACCCGGACCGCAATCCTTTTGCCCGTTCGGTTGCGAATTCGAAACAACGTGTCTTCCACGGATCCGGCGCCCTTCGGAAACCGGGTGAGCTCCGCGTTTATCCACGCAATGTCATCGCGAACGCCATCCTCGTCAGGGACCATTTCCGGAACGATGATTAGGTACTCCCGGGCTGCTCGCCTAAGCCTGCTCCGGATATCGCCGATGCCCGTTGCGAGGGTGAATACGGCATCGCCGTACTTTTGATACGCGTAGAGGAGGTGATCGCTCATGTCAGACCTCCGGCCCGGCTAACGACCCGGCTTCAGCGGCAAGGCCGCAGGCCGAAAGCTGGTCGCGCCGTAGCTCGGGAACCGAGCGTAGGCGGATCCGCTGCAAGCCGAGTTTAGGGGCGCGAAACCAAAGGGAAGCGTTTCGGATCTTCGATGGATTCAAGCGACAGGTCGATATCGAGGGCCGGCCAATAGAGGTGATCATGGGTTGGACGCTGAATCTCGAGAATGTTCGCGACGGGCGCGCTACGGAACCACGGAAAATGCTCGAACGCGACGAAGACCTCGCGGTCTCCGAGAAACACCCAGAAGCCATTCGCCGAGATATTCTCAACGGTCGCCTGCAAAGTGGCGGTTCCAAGCTTGTCGGATTTCGTGCTCATGGCGTTTGATTAGCTCCAGAATTCTACCAAGCTCTCGCTCGGGCAAGCCGAAATTCTCAGCGAGCTCGATTTTGGGCTCAATCCAGAATTTCGCTTCTCCTTGCGGAGATTGGATATGCACGTGGATTCGGGGTTCTTCGCGCGAGAAGAAAAAGCCCCGAAACGGTCCTTCACGGAAGATCGTTGGCTCATCTTGATCGCGCCCCTAACGACCTCGGCTTCAGCGGCAAGGCGCAGCCGACGTCCGCTGCACGCGCATGTTGGGCGGCATGATCACTTCGAGTAGGCACCGGTGACTCTTCCTAGGGTCTTATGGAACCCCAATCCGTACGCCACATGATCCCCGCTAAAGGCTTTACCGGAAACCTTGCCGATGTACGAATCGTACGAGTCGCACGGCCCGTTGGTCAGAAGTATCTCGAGCTCGCCCTCCCTGAATGTGTAGGCGGGATTTCTCGTGTAGTGTCCAGGATCCTTGACCGCTCGTGCGGTCTTCCACTTTCCCCCGAGGCAGGTCGTCGTGGATTCGTCGGTAAGATCGAATGCCAGCTCTCGGACCTGGTGGCCCGCCGAGTTAGTTTCGATGAGGGCGATGAAGCCAGGGCCTCGGGACCCTGTGGCACCGACCAGGCATATGAGGGCGACAATGACGAAGGCGCTGCTCCTCGTGATGCTGCCGAACGATTCGGCGTCAGCGGTGGCGCGAAGCGACATCCGCTGGACGCCGGTGTTAGGTTTCACTGCCGCCGACTCGAATAGGCCCGCCCGCCGTGATCGCGCGAATATCGCTCCGGCGCCACACGTACAGGCAAAACGTGAGCGGTCAAAGAGAATGCCGGACACGAGGAACACAGTCTCGTAGGTCTCCAGAAGAGCCACCACATCGGGCCTGAGGGCGACTCGCGACGCAAGGCCTATTACCGTGGATACGAAGGCACCAAATAGAAGACTTGTCAGTAGCATGAAAAGGTCAACGAAGAGCGATTTTGTCTTGATAGCGTTAAGCTGCTCGACGGTCACAAGGTAAAAGGTTATTTCCCGGGGCTGGATTTCGGTGTTGAGATCCCCAGCGCCCAGGGTCGGTACCGCTGCCGAGGTCACTGTGGCTGACCTTTAAATTCGATCCCCGAGTTCGGATACTTCTTCTGCAGTTCGGCGATGACAGCCCTTCGGATTTCATCGATGTTCGGCCGAAGGATTGTTGGATTTGCCTGCAAAAGAGCTTGGACGACGCGTTCGAGAACCTTAATTCGAAACTCGTTATCAACGATCTGACTTGCGTCAATCTCACCGAATTTAATTGCCATAGATTCCTTTCATCGTGAAACCTAACGATTCGGCGTCAGCGGTGGCGCGCAGCGACATCCGCTGCACGCCGGTGTTCGGGGCCTGCGGGTCAGTGTTCGTTGGCATGAGAGGCCTCCAACGGCTCACCTGCAGGCGACATTGTCCGAATGGCCAAGCCATCCGCGGTTGCGAAAAGGGTAACCTCAACCGTGTCACCTGGCTCGGAGCACGAAATACGAACGTCTGCGATCTGGCGGGGCTGGCTTGATGCCGAGGCGCGAGCGTAGAGCGCAAGCGCAACGAACGGTTGGTGTGACGCCTCCGCCCGGACCTGGAAGGTCGTGCAAAGCGGAATCTCGTCCCCGGCGTTCAAAAGATCCTCGAATTCTCCGTGATCGTTGATCAGACCAATATCGTGGACAACTCGTCCGTCTGCGACCGAAGGAGACTTGAATTCGAGCGGAAAGAAGCCCGGAACTACCATTTCAGGCCCCGAACGACCCGGCTTCAGCGGCGAGGCCGCAGGCCGATGCCCGCTGCAAGCCGATGTTCGCAGCGGCCGCGGTCATGGGTTTTCCCCGGCGACAATCTCCACATTACCGTCGCCGCTAACCACCGCAAGAGCGCCCCAAATGGCACCATCTCCGCTAGCTTTGACTATTCGGATTTGCCCACCGGTGAATCCCGAAATTCCGAGTTCTTCGAGAACATCAACAACGAAGACGTCCGACCACAAGGTAATGCCTAGCTCATTTGGGATAAGGCTGTTTGAATAGGTCCGGCCGCCCCTAAGGATTCCATCGGAGGAATACACCTGGACAAGTACGCTAAAGGGTCCGCTGGCCCCCTCCGGAGTAGTTACGCCGACCGCCAGATTAAGCCGATTTATGTTCGACAAGGACACGTAAGGAAATGAGAGGGCCGACCACGCCGCTTGGTCCAGGGTCGACAGGCGAATCACAGGGAGTACCGCTGCCGGCCCGGCGGTACCCGCCCGCAGAGTTCGAGCATGCACGACCGGTGTGGTTCCGTCGGACGAGGTCACATAAATCGTGTGGAGAGCCGTTGTGGGGTCGAGGCCCCACCCGAATGTAGTGAACGAGGTTGAACCACTTGGCGGAATGCCGATGTACGCTATGGGACAGACCGGCATACATAGGAAGTAGCCGGCGGCCTCACGTATGTTGAGGTACATCGTGGAGTCGGTAGGGTTTGCGATATCCAGAACGGTTCGCCACGGCCCCGGCGAGCCTGTTCCCACGACAACGAGACTGTCCGCTTTCGCACGCACTACGGAACCGCCGAGGACGCCAGCAATAGCGGCGAATCGAATGATGGCTGGAATGAGCACCTTGAACCGACGCCGGGCGGTGCTTGCCCATGCGAACGCGTTGCGCGTCAGCGGCAAGCGTAGCGAAGTCCGCTGGACGCGCATGTTAGGCAGCGGCCGTTCCGCGTTTACCCGAAGCACAGCTTGCACGGCTGGATGCCGAGCTCCTCGGCCCGCGCCAGGGTGCCTTCTTCCCAATTGCCTTCGAGATGTTTCTCAGCTTTCAATTCGGCCGGGCAGTGATATTTTCGGCCCGGCTCGTTCGGGATTGCGACGCTTTGCTGACGGTGATCGTGACCGTGTTTGCACCTTTCGGTTGGCATCTCAGCCTCCAATATTTCGGTTCATCCCGCTGCCTAACGCCTTGCGCGTCAGCGGCGAGCGTAGCGAAGTCCGCTGCACGCGCATGTTAGGCGGTGCCAGGGTACAGACCGGGTACATGGGTTACAGAGCAGACCGGGAACATGGGTGACACATTGGAAAAGGATACACCCCGAGGGGAGGGTCGGGGATGGCGTGGAGCGAGACGACGAAGATGAGGGAGAGGGTGCGATTCATCGGGGATTTCGAGGGTGGACTTTTTGCAATGAGCGAACTCTGCGAGCGATACGGCATCAGCCGCAAGACCGGCTACAAGTGGATCGAAAGGTTCGAGCAGGAGGGCCCGTCGGGTCTGGCGGATCGATCCCGGGCGCCCGCAAGTTGCCCTCATCAAACCCGTGGCGAGGTGATCGAACGCCTCCTCGAGGCCCGGTTGGCTCATCCCCGGTGGGGCGCTCGCAAACTCATCCCGTGGCTGGCCAGGCGAAACCCGCGTGTCACCTGGCCTGCTCCCTCCACAGCCGGCGACATCCTCAAACGCTTCGGCTTGGTCTCAGACCGCCGTCGCAGAGACACCTCAACGCCATCCCCCAGGGCCGTACCCAACCCGAGCGCCCCAACCACCTTCGGACGACCGACTTCAAGGGCCAGTTCCGGACCCGCGACGGAATCTACTGCTATCCCTTGACCGTGGCTGATGGGTTCTCCCGTTATCTGCTCGGCTGCCGATCGCTGCCTTCAACGCGTTCCTTGCCGACACGCTCGACCTTTACCGATCTCTTCCGCCGCTACGGCTTGCCCGAGGCCATCCGCTCCGATAACGGGGTACCGTTTGCCGCGGCGACAGCCATCGGCCGTCTCTCGCGCCTCTCGGTCTGGTGGATCCGCCTGGGCATTCGGCCCGAGCTCACCAAACCCTCTCATCCCGAACAAAATGGCGCCCACGAACGCATGCACCGGACTCTGAAGGCCGAGACTACCCGCCCACCTGCCGGCAACCGAGGAGCCCAGCAGAAGAAGTTCGATTCTTTCCGCTACGAGTACAACCACCAACGCCCCCACGAAGCTCTCGGTCAAAAGACCCCCGCAGATCTCTACGAGCCTTCACCGAGGCCCTTCCCTCAACGTCTCCCCCAGCCGGAGTATCCCGGCCATTTCCAGGTCCGACTCGTCAGCAGGAACGGCGGCATTCGTTGGAACTCCCGCTGGGTCAACATCAGCCACTCGCTCCTGGAGGAATATGTCGGTCTCGAGGAAATCGACGACGGCGTGTGGTCTCTCTACTTCGGGCCAGTCCTGCTCGGCAGATTCCACGAACGAACCCTAACTCTCGAAGGAGCCCGACTCGATTGATTCAGATTTTCCGCAATCCAAGGCCGTTACTGCTACTGTGGGAAACACTCCATGTTACCCATGTCCCCGGTCTAAACTGTTACCTATCTACCCGGCTGTCCCCACTGATGGGCTTCCATTTCCGCCCAGCCACCCCGCCGATAGCTGCAAGTGCTGCCGCCAAGGGAGCGCCGAAGAAGAATGCGATCACGCCACCGCCAACCGCTCTTGCCCAACCCCCTGGAATCGCTAAACCCCGAATTGCGAAATATGGCCCCGCGACGATGACCATATCGAAAAATAGAAGGCCCACGCCGACCCACGCGGCTTGCGACAGCCTGAACCCGGATCTCGTCATTCGAAAACCGGCCCAGACAACTACTCCACCGCGAACAACGCTCAAGGCAATTCGGACGACCCCGTAGGGATGAAATACCTGCCGAATAACAAAATCGGCAATCAGCACCACCGCTGGCAGGAGAAGCAGGCCTACCAGCTTTCGACCCGAACTCTTCATCGGCCGCCTAACGACCCGGCTTCAGCGGCGGCGAGCCAGCGGGTCGACGTCCGCTGCAAGCCGATGTTAGAGCGCATTGTTACTCGAATGCTTAAACATGATTAGGCCTGAGATGGACCAGATTAGGCCCCCGGCTGCTCCCAGGATGCGAGTGGCCGAAAAAAGACTGCCTGTGGTCGCGTTTGTCGTAAAACGAGCGATCGTCACGATCCCCACGACGACGAACCAGCCTGCCCACGCTCTCTGCCAGCGTCGCTGTTCGACCGGGATCCAGCGCGGGCGGTCTAATGCAATCAGCAGGAAACCTACGGCTCCAAGGAAAATCGCCAGAGCGATGAACCAGGGAACTTCTCTCACGACACCCCGCGCTCTAACGACCCGGCGTCAGCGGTGGAGCGCAGCGACATCCGCTGCACGCGCATGTTCGGGGTTCTCATGCGTCACCCTCCTTCGCGGGATTTCATGGCCTGCCTATGCGCAAGGTTTATTGAAATGAGCGAGCCGACGAAGGTCACGCCAAAGACCCAGACGAACATCGGGCCCTTCGCGAGATCCGGCATCCTGGAGTTGAGCCAGACGTAGAGACCAACGATCAGAAAGCAGACCACGGAGCGTACGAGCACGTGACCACGGAATTCTTCGATCTCAGCCACCACACTTCACCTCCGAATATCAGCCCGACTCAGAACCCCGAACGATTCGGCGTCAGCGGTGGAGCGAAGCGACATCCGCTGCACGCCGGTGTTATGCGCCCACGCGTTCCGCATGGCTAGTACTCGTCACGGAGTTTATAGTTCTCACTTAGCCACCTGGCGCGCGCGTCGTTGCATTCGGCGCAACACCACTGGAGTTCGACCGTCGGCATCCCGGAAAGCTGGCTGCATCCGGGGTTGGAAGGGCTTTCGGCAAAGGGGAAATTCTTTAACGCTGCGTTGCCGTAAACCTCGGCGTATCGGAGCGGCTGGACGACGGACCCGTAGATGATCTTCACCGGAACCTGGACAAGGTGACGATGGTGGAGCGGGCACACGGTTTCTGCTGAGCGGTTCGCCTGCCTCGGGCTCGCGCTTAACGTCGAGGTCGCCGCCCGCCCCGGATCATTTCGATTTCCTTCGGTCACGGCCGTGCCGCAAGCTACAACCATGATCGCGACTCCGCCCGCTAACACGATGACGCTGACGAGGCGACAAATCAGGCGCATAACGATTCGGCGTCAGCGGTGGAGCGCAGCGACATCCGCTGGACGCCGGTGTTGGGCTGCCTGACGGTCCCATTTGAACCTACTCGAGGAAGAGTACTGACCACACCCCACCACCTATCATTACAGCTGCCCACAGAGCCAGCACGGCGCCCGCGATCCGAGTTTGAGTCGAAGGTGTCAAACGCCTCAAAGAGGAGAACACAGGCACCGCAGCCATGCCACCGACGAGAATTGCCGTTGCGCCAAGTTCGTCGTGCGCCACCAGCCACGCGGGCAGCCACCGAGGTGACGACATCGAAAACACAAAGAAGACGCCAGCAATGGGAACAGCGAAGGCTACGATCCCAGCCACGACTCGGGAGATTGGTTCCGCCCGTCGCACAAGTAACTTCCCGACGAGATAAGCGATGAGCACGAGAAGGGCAGATCCGCCCAACCAAAGAACCCTACCCATGAACGATTCCGATGACGAGGACAAACCTCGGAGGTTGAGAAGTACGCTTTCGCCGATTAGGGCTTTTGCCACCAAGAACGCCACGACGGCGAAAAGAGCGAGCGACCCGCCAGTTAATCCCCAAGCGATAAGCCGCTGCTTCATTGACGAGGCCAGCCCAACGACACGGCTTCAGCGGCAAGGCCGCAGGCCGAAGTCCGCTGCAAGCCGATGTTCGGCGTGGGCTGAACTTTCCTCACTTGCACTCCTCTCCGGGTGAAATGCAAGGATTGTTCGTTGGACCGAGACTTCCATCGCTCAGGATTGGTCTATCGTCACACACCGGATCACCACCGATGGGTGCAACCTTGAGCGACAGCAGAGCAACCGCGACTTTTCCCTTCGTGACCCTCATGTTGCCCTCCGCCGCAGCGAAGCCCGTGAGAAAAGCTTTGATGTGGTACTCGCCGGGTGGCAGCGTAAAACGGATGCTTCCGTGCTGGTTGAGTCTCTGCCTCGAAACGAGGCCACCGGCGGCCGGTTTTACCGAAATGCAGACCCCGGGCAGCTCGCCGTCCGCGACATCCTGTGCAGCGACGTAGGCTATCCCCAAATCAGCGGCATTCATTTGACCTGCCCAAAGCAGAGCACAAAGAACGAATGCCGCCACCACGCCGAACGACCCGGCTTCAGCGGCGGCGAGCCGGCGGCTCGACGTCCGCTGCAAGCCGATGTTCGGGGACGGTGTACTCATGCTGTCTTTCCTGTGCTTCGGGAACGAATCCTCGCGGCCAGCGCACCGATGGTCACGAGAACCCCGAAATAGAACAGGACGTTGCCTACGAAGAAAAGGATCCAGACCCCGATGCCGTTTGGGGAAACCTTGAGCACCTTATTCAGCCCCCCAGCTATGTAGTACCCGGGCAGAATTGCGAAGACAAAGCGCCCGCGCGGGTTCCAGGCCAAGATGAAGGCGATGTACGCGGCGATTCCCGCGAGAAGGAGACAGACCGCAAAGAAGGTCAGGCGCGCCCCGACCTTGCTCACGCCGATACCCTTCTTCCGGCACCGAACGATTCGGCGTCAGCGGTGGCGCGAAGCGACATCCGCTGCACGCCGGTGTTCGGGGTCGGGCTCATTTTCTTGTTTATGGAATCGGCGAGCCGTGCCGCTTCCTTGGCCGAGAATTCACTCGATATTTCAAGGGTGTCTCCCACCCGCTCGAAGAAGACTTGTGGTGCCGATACCACCTTGCCTGCGGCAACGATCGCGAGAATTGAACGTTTATGACCCTGGGCAAGGGCATTGATCTTGGCAACTCCTCCCTTGCTCAGCCGCAACTCGACCACCGGATAATCGAACTTGTCCGATATGACCGTCGCTTTTGCTACATCTCGCTCATCGAGCTCGATATTCGCGTGAAGGTAGAGCCTGCCAGAATAAATTGCTCCGGCTGAACCGGCGATCGACATTGGAATGAGGCCGGGTGCGTACTTCTCCTCTGCCAAGTGGAACTCGAGTGGCCTCCACGAACGTGCAACCGGCTTTGCACCCAAGAGGACAACGACGCCTAGCGCCGCCATTGATACGCGCCAAACGCTCTTCACGACACCGAACGCCTTGCGCGTCAGCGGCGAGCGTAGCGAAGTCCGCTGCACGCGCATGTTAGATGCCATGATTTCGTGAACCTCCCTGGGACAGGACGGTTCTCACCGAAAAGGTGTGCCCAGGTACCTCGGTATCCGTTACCCGGAAGACGACGTCCATCCGGGGTTTGATCTGTTCGGGTGTGACGTTCGGGTCAGTGGAAATGACGAATACGTCACCGGGACCGGTGGAAGCCGCCGAGAGGATTTCAAAGAACCGGCCACCAACTTCTTTGGTGACAACTGCGCACCGCCTCTCGACCTCCGACCAGGGTGGGCTGTCGTAAATCGTGATGTTGTAGCCATGGTCGACGATCGGATGACGGGTCGCGCCAAAGGAAAGACGAGCCCCAGAGGAACGACACCCGGAAACCAGGAAGCAAAGGAGAACTCCGACGGCGACGAAGCCGGTCAATGATCTTCTGGCATCTAACGACCCGGCTTCAGCGGCGGCGAGCCGGCGGCTCGACGTCCGCTGCAAGCCGATGTTATGCAACCGCATTCTTCTGCTCCCGCCGTCTCAGCCGAGACGCGATCTCGAACACGGCAATGGACACCACGAGCCAAAACGGAAAGCCCCTGCGAGCGTTTTCGAGTGCCAAAGCCGTGGGCGGTAGATAGACGGTTGCTTCCGAGCTCGAGCCGGGCGACACGTACGCGAGCGCGTAGTTACCCGGCCAACCACCGAAAGTCTTCCAAAGCCACCCAGGTGGGACGACCAAACACCGAAACATAGATTGCTCGACTCGAAAGAACGTCGGCAGTCGCTGGTCCACCTGCCGTGAATTCGGGTTAAACGAGGGGACCCAATTGTGCCACCGATCAAAGGGCGTGGAGAACTCGGGCCAGATCGCCGCGGGCACCGTTACGGATAGAAGCGCGACGAGCACACAGACGACGTAGGGAATGACCCGGCGTCTCATCTACGGCCGAGTCTGACTCGGTTGCATAACGATTCGGCGTCAGCGGTGGAGCGAAGCGACATCCGCTGCACGCCGGTGTTCGGGCTCAGCGCTCTACGACCAGTCTTCGGACATCTCGATTTCAACAACCACCCCGTTTTTCAGCGTCACCACCGCAAATGCGTCACCCGAGAAGGGCGAAAACCGTAGCTCCTCCGCGCCATTCGTCGATTCCGTAGAGTCCGGAGTTCCGAGGATGGTTTGGATCTCTGACCGGGTCATTCCCACGTGAATCCCGGGCGATACCACCCAGCGCCGATCTGATACGCGCAAAGTCACGACATGGAACTCCATTGCTGCCGGTATCGCCGGTGGACTCCCTTCGGGTTTGCAAAGTTCTACCGTCACACCAGGGTAATAGAGGGTAAGCAGATCACCCATTCCAAGTTCCATATCGCGGCCAGACTCCGTTCGGGTAGGGTCGCCGAGGGTCTTCCGGACTTTCGATTCCAACGTACTGAGGGTAATGCCCTTGACCGAAAGAGCGACGCGGCGCCCAGCAAGAGCGGTTGAAGACACCATGATCACAAGAACCGCCATGATCCTGAGCCCGAACGATTTGAGCTCAGCGGCGAAGCCCGACGCAACGCGGCGGGCTGAAGTCCGCTGCAGCGAAATGTTCGCCGGTGCTAGCGCCACCGTGTGAAGCCCAACCCTTCCGCGACCGCTATCGTGATGTAGAACGCAACCACGACAGCGACGCTCGCCGCGCACAACACGACGCCTACCTTCCGTACCGACCGCGGAATGAGACAGATTACTCCAGCGATCATAACGAGAACGGCAGAGATCCACACCGCCCCGAAACTGTAGTCTGCGATATATACCGACCAAATTCGTGCCGCGGAGACTGCAAGAAAGATTCCCCAAGCCGCTGCGACGAGACCAATCGCGATCCCGACGCGGCGACCGAGCCTTAACGTTAACCACTATATCACGCTCACTTTTCACCTGCGAACGATTCTGCGTACAGCGGTGGAGCGCAGCGACATCCGCTGCACCCGGTGTTATGCGTTCCAGACATCCGGATTCCTCAGAAACATCAATGCGATGAGGCTCGAACCAACATAACCGACCAAAGCGCCGACGGCGGCGATTCCGATGTTTACGCTTGCTCCAGCGCAACCTACGATGACAGTGCCCACGAGAGCGATTGGGGAAAACTACAGACCAGGCTCGGAATCTTATTTCCAAAGAGCGGTCGCATAGCCGATCCAACAAAACACAAAGCCCAAAGAGGCCCGTACATCAGGCCGAGAAGAGCCCCGGTCAGGACGCCGGGTGGCCCAACCGCGGTTTCAGGGGCATCACCGCTCTTTCCGATTGCGTACGCAAACGCCAAGATGGCAGCACCCGAAAGTGCTCCGCCTATCAGTCCCGCGGATGCCACCAGAAACGTCGCACCTAATTTGCGGACGAGCCAGCTCGGCATTCCACTTGCCTCGAAGCTTTCTCGCACGCGTCATCGCATACCTAGAACGCATAACATGTGATTAGGCGGAAGGGGGTGTACCGCGATAGGCGGAACATAACGCCCTCCCTCTTTCCAAGAATGAATGACTTGGCAGCCAAATCGTCGGCCTAAGACGACCTGCGTTAGGCGGATGACATCAGAGAACATCGATCGGGCTCCTCACTCCTCGGCCACCGAAGCTGTTCAAAACGTGGGTATAAATCATCGTCGTCGCGACATCCCTGTGACCCAGGAGCTCCTGAATCGTCCGAATATCATAACCCGCCTCCAGCAGATGAGTCGCAAAGGAATGCCTCAGAATATGAGGCGTCACGTGCTTCGAGATTCTCGCCCCTCGGGCCGCTCGACGAACCGCCTTCTGAACCGTCGTCTCGTGAAGGTGGTGACGCGCTTGCCGCCCGGTGCGCGGGTCAGTCGATCGTTGCTCGGCTGGAAAAATCCATTGCCAGGCCCAGTCTCGCGAGGCCGACGGGTACTTGCGCTCCAGCGCGTCCGGCAGAAAGACGGATCCGAACCCTTCCGTAAGGTCGCGGTGGTGAAGCTCGTTCGTCATCTGGATCTGGAGCGAGAGCGAATCTCTCGCAGCAGCAGGAAGCATCGTCACTCGATCTTTGCCTCCCTTCCCGTCCCGAACCAGAATCTGATTCAGGCCGAAGTCGATGTCCTTGACGCGCAGGCGCAACGCCTCCAGGAGCCGAAGACCACTTCCATAGAGCAGGACCGCCACGAGACGGGGCGTTCCCTCCATTTTCGTCAGGAGCCGTGACGCCTCGTCTCTCGTCAGCACTACCGGCACGCGCCTCGATTTCTTGGCCCGGATCAAACGTTCGAGCTTCGGGAAAGGCTTCTCCAAGACGTTCTGGTACAGAAAGAGCAATGCCGCGAGAGCCTGGTTCTGCGTCGAGGCCGAGACCCTCGCCTCCGTCGCGAGGTGCGAGAGGAACGCGTTGATCTCCGGCTCCCCCATCTCGTTCGGGTGCCGTTTTCCGTGAAACAGGATGAACCGGCGGATCCACCCGACGTACGCCTCTTCCGTGCGGATCGAGTAGTGCCGCGCTCGAACCGCGGTGCGGACGCGGTCGAGAAGGCGGGGGCTTGCAGGCGGCAGTCGCAAATCGGCGGTTGAGCTATTCACGTTCCACGACTCACAACGTTACGAGCTGAGTATACGCCTTTATTACGCCTTCCCGCACTCTGGATCGCCTCCACTGTTTCTCATCGCGGGACCCGGGAAAAGGGGACAAGGGCAAGATTGCTCGATTTGCGATTGCTCGATTTCCCCTCTCCAGATGCTGGCAGCCTTTGGACCGGAAGGTAACCGCGGGAGGGTGGCGCGACGAGCGCCGGGGTGAGGTCGCAGCCGTACACGGGCGATTCCCGCTTTCGCGGGAATGACATCGTGCTGGTCAACCCCTCCTTGCAATGCGGGGAGGGGTGGCGAGCGAACGGCGAGCCGGGGTGGGGTCGGACGGGTCGGATTGCTTCGCTTCGCTCGCAATGACAGGCTCTCTCCATGAAAGCCGTCCTTCTCAGCTTCGCATTCGCGGCCCTTATGATTTCCCCGATGCTCGGCTCCGCGTCTCCCCTGTCCTCTGCCGAGCGAAAGCTCGCCGCGTTCGTCGACGCGCACAACGCGCAAGCCGAGGCGCTGCTCGAGCGCGCGGTGAACGTGAACAGCGGCACGATGAACTTCGACGGAGTCCGGGAAGTCGGAAAGATCTTCCGGGCGGAGCTCGACGCGCTGGGTTTCACGACTCGCTGGGTGGACGGAACCTCGTTCCATCGGGCCGGGCACCTGATCGGCGAATTCCGGGGAACGCACTTCGATCCGAAATCCCCTCGCCTCCTCCTGATCGGTCACCTCGACACGGTCTTCGAGAAGGACAACCCGTTCCGGAGTTTCGAGCGCCTCCCGGGCGGCAAGGCCCGCGGCCCCGGCGTGATCGACATGAAGGGCGGCGACGTCGTGATGATCCACGCGTTGAAAGCGCTCCGATCCCTGGGCGCGCTCGACCGGATGAGCGTCGCGGTCATCATGACGGGAGACGAGGAGAAGGCCGGCGATCCGCTGACCACAGCTCGACAAGAGCTCGTCGAGCTCGCGAAGCGTTCCGACGTCGCGATCGGTTTCGAGGACGGCTCCGGAAAACCGACGGAAGCGATCGTCGCCCGCCGCGGCTCGAGCGACTGGGTCGCGCGCGCAAAGGGAACTCCGGCGCATTCTTCGCAGATCTTCCGCGACGATGTCGGCTCCGGAGCGATCTTCGAGATCTCGCGCATTCTCGATCAGTTCCGGAAGCAGCTCGCCGGGGAGAAGTACCTGACGTTTTCCCCCGGCGTGATCGTCGGAGGAACGACGGCGGCGCTCGACCAGTCGCAGAATCGCGGCTCCGCGTTCGGCAAGAGCAACGTCGTCGCGGGGGAAGCGGCCGTCGAGGGAGACCTCCGGACGGTTTCGCCGGAGCAGCTCGCGTCCGCGAAAGCCCGCATGCGCGAGATCGTCGCGGGTCATCTCCCGAAGACCGAAGCCTCGATCGAGTTCGACGACGGCTATCCCCCGATGGCGCCGACCGACGGAAATCGAACGCTCCTTGCGCTCTACGACCGCGCGAGCCGGGACCTCGGGCTTCGGGGCTGTTTCGGAGACGGACCCCATGAGCGCCGGCGCGGCCGACGTCGCGTTTACGGCGGGCAGCGTGAAGATGGCGATCGACGGGGTGGGACTGATGGGAACCGACGACCACACGGACCGCGAGACCGCAGACCTCGCGACGCTTCCCACCCAGACGAAGCGCGCCGCGCTGCTGCTCTACCGGCTATAGCGCCGTAACCGCCGGTCGCTCCAACTCCCGAGCGAAGGCCCGTGCGATCGGAGCCGACGCGCCGGCGCAAGAAGGGCGGGTGGCGCGGGGCGAGACCCCCTTTTGCCGCTCGCGGCGCGGAGTCGTAGCAAAGTCGCCATACCGCAGCGAGCGAAAAGGCGGGGCGAGTCCCGCGACAGGACCCGCTCGCCGAGCCGGCGCAGGGCCTGAGCCGCGACGCGGGCCGAGCGAGTTTTTTCCACCGAGCGATGCTAAACTTCCTCATCCAACCCAAGACCACAAAGCTCGGGCTGTTCCACGCGACGATGATCGTCATGGGCGGCATCATCGGCTCCGGGATCTTCATGAACCCGTACGTCGTCGCGCGGCAGGTCCACACCCCGGCGCTGATCCTCGGGGCATGGGCGATCGGCGGCCTGATCGCGCTCGCCGGAGCGTTCGTCTACTCGGAGCTCGCGTCCCGGATGCCCGCCGTCGGCGGGCAGTACGCCTACCTGCGCGACGCGTACCACCCGCGCGTCGCGTTCCTGTACGGCTGGGTGCTCCTGCTCGTCATCCAGACGGGAGGCATGGCGGCCGTGGCCGTGACGTTCGCGCGCCTACTTCCTGGAGCTGACGCATCTTCCCGTCTCGCCCGCCCTCGTCGCCGTCGCCGTTCTCGCCGCGCCTCGCGGCCGTCAACTGCCTCGGCGTGCGCGCCGGAAGCTCGGTCCAGAGCGGCCTCATGGTGCTGAAAATCGTCGCAATCGCCGCGCTCGTCGCCGCGGGGAGCTGGTTTCTGCTGCATCACGGCGGCTCTCGACTCGCGACTCTCGACCCGCAACCCCTGACGCATTCGGGCGTATTCCAGGGGATGGCGGCCGCGATGGTGCCCGTCCTGTTCGCGTACGGCGGCTGGCAGACGGCGAATTTCGTCGCCGAAGAGATCCGCGAACCGCGCGTGAACCTGCCGCGCGCGCTTTTGCTCGGAGTCGGCGGGGTCGTCGTTCTCTATCTTTCCGTCAACTTCGTGTGCGTCGCGGTGCTCGGCCCCGCGGGCCTCGCCGCCGCGACGACGCCCGCTTCCGCCGTCATGCGGAAAGCCTTTGGCGAGCCGGGCTCCCGATGGATCGCCGTCGGCATCGCGATTTCGGCGCTGGGATTCCTCAGCCAGTCGATCCTCACGGCGCCGCGCGTCTACTACGCGATGGCGAAAGACGGGGTCTTCTTCCGCGCGGTCGGGTGGGTCGATCCGCGCCACGGCGTGCCGTCCGTCGCGATCCTCCTGCAGGCGGCCATGGCGTGCGTCATCGCGTTGTCCGGCCGGTACGACCAGATCTTGAGCTACGTCGTCTCGATGGATTTCCTCTTCTTCGGCCTCACCGCGACGTGCCTTTTCGTCTTTCGCCGGCGCGAAGCGGGCGCGGGCCCCTCCCCGTCCGGCCTCGGCCGGGTCCCCGGGCACCCGGTGACGACCGCGCTCTTCGTCGCCGTCTCGTGGATCGTCGTCGTCAACACGATCGTCCGGTACCCGCTCAACACGGCGATCGGGTTCGGGATCCTGCTCGCGGGGGTGCCGGTGTATTTCGTGTGGAGGCGGCAACCTCACCCCCCGGCCCCCTCTCCAGGTGGAGAGGAGGTGGACGGAGGCAGCGGAGTGAGGTCGCTCCGCTCCCCCTACATGGAATGGTCGAAGCTTCGATCGCACGCGAAGTACGAGCTGTCGACGAGCGGACTCTCGAACTTTCCGCTCGCGAAGCTCCCCGCCCGCCTGGGCGACCTCGAAATCAACGGCCCGACGATCTACGGCTACGCGCCGCTGCAGGAAGCGCTCGCGGCAAAGTGCGGCGTCGCGACGGACTGCGTCGTCGCGTCGCAGGGAACTTCGATGGCGAATCACCTCGCGATGGCCGCCCTCTTCGAGCCGGGCGACGAAATTCTCGTCGAGCATCCGACCTACGAGCTGCTCCTTTCGACCGCGAGCTACCTCGGGGCCGACATCCGGCGGTTTGCCCGGCGGCCGGAAAACCGCTTCCGGATCGACCCGGACGACGTGGCGGGCGCGATAACGCCGCGAACGCGGCTCGTCGTCCTGACGAACCTGAATAACCCCACGAGCGTCCAGACCGACGAAGCGACGATGAAAGCGGTCGGCGCGATCGCGGAACGGAGCGGAGCGAACGTCCTCGTCGACGAGGTTTACCTGGACGCGGCGCCCCCCCTCACCCGGTTGCCTCCGGCAACCCCCCTCTCCCGCGGGGAGAGGGGAAACTCGGCTCGGTCCGCGTTTCATCTGGGCCCGAACTTCGTCACGACGAGCAGTCTCACGAAGGTCTACGGCCTGTCCGGGATCCGGTGCGGATGGATCCTCGCGCGGCCGGAGCTCGCGGAAAAGATGTGGCGGCTGAACGACTCTGTTCGCTTCCACGCCGGCGCACCCGGCGGAGCTGCTGAGCGTCATCGCGCTCGCGCATCTCGGCGAGATCGCGGCTCATTCGGAGAGACAACTCACCCGCAACAGAAACTTGCTGAACGGGTTTCTCGACTCGCGCGGCGAGCTCCAAACGGTTCGGACGCCGGCCGGCACCACTTCTTTCCCGAGGCTCGGCGGCGGCCGCGTGGACGAGCTGTACGAGATCCTGAGAAGCCGCTACGACACGAGCGTCGTGCCGGGAAAGTTCTTCGAGATGCCGGAGCATTTCCGCATCGGGATCGGCGGCGAAACGGAGATCGTCGCCGAGGGCCTCGCGCGGATCGCGCGGGCCCTCGACGATCTGGCGCCGGCTAGGTCTTCTTCCCCCCGGCCAGGAGCAGTCCCGCGCCGATGATCACGGCCGCCGCGCCCGCCCACAGCGGCACGTTGACGGTCTTCTTTTCCTTGAAGGAGACCTCCATCGAGCCGATCTTCGCCGAATGCGTCTCCGAAGTGTAGGTGATGCCCCCGTAGATCAAGCCCAGAACACCGAGCACGATCAGAACCAAGGCAATCATTTTCATCAGCGACCCCCTTCCGGGTCACTCTACCCTAACGCAGGCCTTTCACCTCGAGGAGCGTCGAAAGGATGCGCGACGAAACTGTACGCGTAGGCGCGCCCGTCCGGCGTCGGATACACGCGGGCGACTCCGTGGACGCCCGCCGGGTCCGACGGCACGATCACTTTCCACGAGCTTTCGATTCCCCGGTCGCGACATTGACGGGGGAGACGCGCACGGCGGGCCCGTCCACTCGATTCAGGTAAACGCTCTTCCCGTCCGGAGTCCACTGGGTCCCGGCCTCGAGGGGGATGGAGTCCCGGGTATCGGTCTTCGCCGGTGCCGCCGTCCAGCGAGAACAGCGTCGGCCGCCCGTCAGGTGCCGAGCGCCGAGAAGTATCGCCCGTCCGGAGACGGAACGAGCGGAGAATACGGAACCCCTTCGGGGCTGATCGGGCGCGGTTTGCCCCCTGGCGGCGCCGACGACAAAAATCCGATCCGCGTGGCCCGGCTCGCGACCCGCGAAACGCAACCGACTTCCCGTCCGGCAGAAACACCGAATAGAGCCAGTGGATCGGCGCCAGTCGCGATCGAGACCGGCTGTCCCGCTCCGGTCGGGAGGAGCATCATCTTCGAGCTGTCGCCGAGACGTAGGACACGACCCACTTTCCGTCGGGCGAGAACGCTGCCGCCCGCCCCCGTCGCCGAGGCGTGTCGCCGGGAGCCATCGGTCGGCTCGAATGTACACGCCTCCGGTGTCGCCGCCGCCTTCGCCCGCTCTCGTCGAACGAGATCATCTTTCCATCCGGGGTGATGACCTCGGACGAGCGCGTAATCGAGGTTCGAGAGATCGCGCTCCTGCTTTTCGCCCGGGCGCGAGCGCGGACATCTGGGCGCGCCAATCGTCCTCGGTCATGAGCACACGCCCGTCCGGCGATACGTCCCAGAGCGTGTCTTCGTTCGGCGTCGTGAGAATGAGCCGCTCCTTCCCGGAAAGGGCCGACGCGTAGATCTTCGTCGCGGCCCCGAAACGAGTGCCGGTGAACCAGACTTCTCGGCCGTCGGGCGACCAGGTCAGGCCTTCGGCGGAGATCCAGGCCGTCGAGAGATCCCGCTTGTTCTTCCCGTCGATCCCGACGACCGAGACGTTTCCGCCGTCGCTGCCGCCGGGATGGTCGAGAAATGCGATCGTTCGCCGTCCGGCGCGATTCGAATGTGGCTGATCCACCCGCCGGTCGTGTAGACGGGTTTCCCGATCGGGCACTGGAGGACCACTCTTCCGCCGAGATCTGGGCCGCCGCGAGCTCCGAGCCGTCGGGCGTCCAGTCGGCGGAGACAACGTCGTCCAGGAGCTCCCGGGGCGCGCCGCCCGAAATCGGAACGCGGGCGAGCGTGCCCTCGCTGTAGAGCGAGTTGACGGGCTGGATGTGGACCGAAATCGCCATCTCGCCCGTCTTCGAAACCGCGAGGAGCGTCGCGTCCGGAACCGAAAGACGGGTGCTGCCGGGCGTCTGGGGGCGGGTCGAGAAGATGTGCGCCGGCTCGCCGTTCCAGGCCGCGGAATAGAGAATCGTCTGCCCGTCGGGACCGTATCGCGCGCCCGTGATGCTTCCGCGTTCGAAGGTCAGCCGGTGAAACTCGGCGTTTGAGGAAACCGCCTTTCGCGTGCCGAGCCACCAGGCGGCCGGCAGCAGCAGCAGCGCGACGCCGAGCAGCGCCGCCGGGAGGCGCGGGCGGAACCGAACCGCCGAAATCGCCTTCGGACCGGAAGCCGTCGAGATCTGGGAGAGCGATTCCAGGTCGAACGCGATGTCGGAGGCCGACTGGAAGCGCCGCTCCGGGTCTTTCTCGAGGCAATGCCGGACGATCCGATCGAGCGACGGGGAATCACTCTGCCGCTTTCGGACAGCTCGGGCGGCTCCTCCTTGAGGATCGCCGCCATCGTGTCGCTCGCGGTTTCCCGCCGAAAGGCGGACTTCCCCGCGAGCATCTCGTAGAGAACGGCGCCGAAGGAGAAGATGTCGGTCCGATGATCGACGGCACGGCCGCGAACCTGCTCGGGTGACATGTAACCGGCGGTTCCCATCACGGTGCCGGGCTCCGTCTTGTGCGACGCCGTCTGAATTTTCGAATCGGAGCCCGAGGCGGACTCCAGCCTCTTCGCGAGGCCGAAATCGAGAATCTTGACGCGGCCATCCCGCGTGACGAAGACGTTCTCCGGCTTGAGGTCCCGGTGGACGACCCCCTTTTCATGGGCCGCCGCGAGCCCGCGGGCGATCTGGATCGCATAGTCCGTCGATTTTCGAACGGACATGGCCGAATCCAGCTCGTCCCGCAGGGTGCGCCCCTCCAGAAGCTCGGTGACGGCGAAGACGGCCGAGCCTTCCTTGCCGATGTCGAAGATTCCGAGGATGTTCGGATGCGACAGGGCCGCGACCGCGCGCGCTTCTCTCTCGAAACGGGCGAGCGCTTCGGCGTCTTCCGCGAAGGTTTCCGGCAGAACCTTGATCGCGACGTCGCGGGAGAGCCGGGAATCGCGGGCGCGATAGACCTCCCCCATTCCGCCCGCTCCGAGCAGCGCGACGATCTCGTAGGGCCCCAGTCGTTTCCCGGGAGGTAACTGCATTCTCAGGAAAGAATGCGTGCGCGCTGCGCCAGATCCCGGCTCGCTCCGCGGCCGGGATGAGCGCTCCACGCGCACACTCGTGCGCGCTGCGCGCTCACTTCGCGCAATCCCCGATCCGCTTCGCGGTCGTGTGCATCTTCATCTTCAACGGCCCGTGCGGCCCGCCGGGAGTCTCCATGTTCAACGTCATTTCATAACCGTCTCCGCCGTAGGTCACCTCGGCGCTCCCCTTCGCGCCCGACTTGCAGGTCATCGACCAGGAACCGTGGCCGCCCGACATCTTCATGTCGCGGATCTCGCAATCGCTGTTCTTCTGCTGATTCTCCTGCGCCATCCGTTTCCAATCCTTCACGTCGTCCGGTGTATAGCAGTGCCGGAATGTCGACGGCGGAATCTCGCGATTCATGCCTTCCATCTGCATGTGCGTCGTCATCTCGTATTCGCCGGGGCGTATCGTGCGCTCCTCGGCCCGAAGCATGCTCGCCGCGAACAAACACGCCGCGGCTGCCGTCAGAAGAGCTCCTGTGGATCGCATCATTCCTCCTGTCGATCGAAATCCGTCTCGAACGGCGGGAGTCTATCGTAAGCTTCGGCAAACGAGGAGGACCGAAATGAAGACCGATCTGCTCTCCCGCCGCGGCTTCGCGGGCGTTCTCGGCGCCGCGATCGGCGCGACGCTGCTCGAACGCCGGCTCGCGGCGGCCGCGGAAACCGGAGTGCCCGCCGGAACGGTCCGCGGAGCCCGCCGGCCCCGTGCGCCTGAGCGCGAACGAGAACCCCTACGGACCGTCGGAAAAGGCCCGGCGCGCGATCGAGCGCTCGGCCGGCATCGGGCATCGCTACCCCGATGCCCTCGCGGAATCGCTGAAGAAGGCGATCGCGTCGCAGCACGCCGTCCGGCCCGACCAGGTCGTCCTGGGATGCGGCTCGTCCCAGATCCTGCAAATGGCCGACTCGGCGTGCCTCGGTCCGGGCCGGAAGGTCGTCGCGGCGGAGCCGACTTTCGAAGCGGTGCTCGCCTACGCCGCCGTGATGCACGCGGAACCGGTGAAGGTGCCGCAGACGTCCGATTTCCGGCACGACCTCGCAAAGATGGCCGCCGCGTGCGACGAGCGCACGGGCCTCGTGTACGTGTGCAACCCGAACAACCCGACCGGAACGATCGTGTCCGGCGACGAGCTGGAGGCCTTCCTCACGCGCGTCCCCCCGACGACGACGGTCCTCGTCGACGAGGCGTACCACCACTTCGTCGAGGACGGGCGGTACCGAACCGCGATCGACATGCTCCCCCGGCACCCGAATCTCGCCGTCGCGAGGACGTTCTCGAAAATCTACGGCCTCGCCGGAATGCGCCTCGGATACGCGGTCGCCTCCCCCGCCCTGACCGCGAGGCTCAACTCGTTCGCTTCCTGGGACAACGTCAACGCGCGCGGTCCTTTCGGCCGCGGCCGTGAACCTCGGGGAAAGCGGCCTCGTCGCCGAGCGGCGAAAGACGCTCAACGACACCCGCCGGTGGCTGTGCGCGGAGCTCGACCGGGACGGGCGGCGATCCATTCCCTCGCACGCGAACTTCGTGATGATCGACGTGCGCGGCGACGTCGCGCCCGTCATCCGCGCGTTCCGCGAGCGCAACATCGAAGTCGGCCGCAAATTTCCCTCGATGCCGAACTGGCTTCGCATTTCGATCGGCAAGCCGGAAGAGATGAAGGCGTTCGTCGCGGGACTGCGCGCGATCGTTCCGGCGAAATCGAAGGCGGCCTGAGGGACTCGCCGGGCGCCTAAGCGCTCAGTGCTTCCGCGACGGCCTTCGGGTTCTTCGCGGCGACGCGCAAGAGCGCCCGGGCGGGGCCTTCGGGAACCTCCGCCGAGACGCGCGCGATCAGTCTTTCCCGGATTTCCGGGGCTCGTCCGGGTTCAACCGGCTCCACAGTCTTCCGAGCGGGCCGGCTCCGAGAAACAGCGCAATCCCGGCGAGGAATTGAATCCCGGCGCCGAGCGGCCGGCCGCTGCGGCCCATCGGCACGCCCCGAACGGCGCCCGCGGACGGGAAGACGGGCGCGACGAGGGCGGGAAGCGCGTAGAGCACGAAGGAAATTCCGACGGCGGCGAAAAGCACGGGGAGGAGCGCCCTGGCCGGCCCCTCGAGCTCGATCTTCGCCTCCGCGGGAAAAAGCCACGCCGCGATGCGGTTCGACCCGAAGAGGAGCAGCAGGGGCGCGACGACTCCGGTCATCGCGACGGAGACGAACGCCATCCGCAGATATCCCCCCGTTCCCCCCGGAGGCGCCGGCCTCAGGACGAGCGAGGCGAGCTGCAGGATCGAACCCGCCGCGGAGAGGATCCAGACGAGACCCCACACCCGGAGGACGACCTGCGCCAGCGAACGGTTCGTCATTTCACCGCGATCGGGAAGACGGCGGATGCCACATCGACGAAAAGTCCTTTTCCAGAGCCGCGCGATCCCATTTCCCGCTGTTCGCGGCCGCTTCGTAAGTGCTCTGGAGGAAGCCGAGGACGGCTTCGTCGGAGGACGGCGCCTCGCGAGCCGCGTCGTAAGGAAGCAGAAATTCCCCCATCTCCGCCTCGTACGACGCCGCGGCCGGGCGCACGGGAGTCCGCGCGAAACCCCTCCGGCTCCGGGTAGGCGTAGGAGTAGAACACCGGCCGCGGCATCTGGCGGCCGCCCGGCCAGAAGCCGGCGCTGCTCACCTCGTGCGAATAAGCCTCCTCGGTGACTTTCGGCGGGCAGTTCGGCGGCCCCGCCTCGTGTCGCGGGGCCGGTCGGCCGGAAAAGCGGGTGACCGCGAGATCGAAGCTCCCCCAGAAGAAGTGAACCGGGCTGCACTTCCCGATGAAACGCGCCCGAAACCGCCTCAACAGGCGGTCCGCGTGCGAGAGCGCGCGAAAGAAGCGGGAAACCGCGTCGGCATCGTAGGCGGCGTGCTCGCGGTCCTCCGCGAAAGAAACGGTGACTTCCATCTCGTTCGGCTTGCCGTAGATTCGCGGGCGGGGGCCGAGCTCGCCGAGCCGGGCGAAGAGGTCGTCGATGGAAATCGGCCGACCGATCGGGGCTTCATCGCGACCGTTCGCACGCCGCCGCGGCTCGTCTCGATGAGGACCTGGTGGTCGACGAAATCGAAGTCGATTTCGAAGTGCCGTGCTCCCAGGGGATCGCGCCGGTCGTGAGGCCGCGAGACGTGACCGTCGAGCGCGACGTGCCAGGAATGGTTCGTCCACGCGGATTGCGCGAGCCGGATCTTCCCGACGATCTGCGTCCACAGGTGGAGCGTCTCGTACGTGTCCGCCCACGCGTCATAGGGAATCTCGGGCCACCCGGGCTGTGCCACTTGCTCGATGATACTCGCGGAATCACTCGACCCGGATCGGGAGAATGAGCGCGGGCGCGCCTTCGGTCTGAAACCACTCGACTTCCTCCTGGACCAGGTCGAACTGCAGCCGGTAGTCGCCCGGTTCGGCCGGCGGGTTGACCGGGATCGAGAGGGCAACCGACTCGCCGGGGCCGAGAGGAACGGCCAGGTCGAACCGCTCGCGATAATCGGTCACGAGCGTATCGGAATTCTTCTTCAGCCAGCGATACGAGAGCCGCACCGCGTGGACCCCTTCGAGGCCGCCGAGGTTCGCGGATCTCCGGTCGGGCCACCAGAAGTTGCTGAGATTCCGGAATTGCACGCTCGCTCGAACCGGCCGCCCGAGTTCCAGGACCGCAGGAACGCGAACCGATTCCCACCGAACGCGAAATCCCTCGCGCGGCAGGACCTCGGCCCGAGCCCTTGCCCGGGACATTCCCGTCCGGACGAGGAAGTCCTCCCAGAGCTCGAGGTGCCTCCAATCCCAGGCATGCGCTTCGGGCGGCGCCCCCATGCGCGACTCCCATCTCGACGCGCCGTAGCAGAAGACGCCGTCGAGCTGGACCGCGAACGACCATGCGGCGAGGCACCCCGCCGCGAGAAACCACCGGCGATTCATCCTCTGAATCGCGAGCGGCGCGGCGATCGCGAGGATCGGCAGGAGCTCGATCAGGTAGCGCGGACCGAAGCTCCACCCCGCCGCCCAGTGCAGGAACGCGCAATGGACCAGGGCGTACAGAATGCATGCCACGGAAAGCGTGGCGAGCAGCGGCCGAGACCGCCACCGGCGCCAGGCGATTCCCATTCCCGCGAATCCGACGAGCGCGACCGGCGTGAACGCGAGAAGGCCACGATTCGGGCTGAAGAAAAGGCCGAGGAAGCCTTCGGGCAGGTTCGCGAGCGCGAGCTTTTCGGCGGAGTGGCGTTGCCCGCCGACGAGACTTCCGAAATACCGGGTGTTGTAGAGAAGAAAAGGCGCGATCGCCGCCAGCGTCCCGGCGGCGAACACAGCGCCCGCCCGCAGCTTCTCGCGGCGGCCCGTCTCTTCCCACAGCCGCGCCCGCGAGGCCGGCGGCCGTGAAAACGATCGCCGCGGGCCGGATGCCGAACAGGAACCCGAACAAAAACCCCGCGACGGCGAGGTCGCGCGGTCGCGCCCGCGGACGGGAAACGAAGAAGTATCCGAGCAGGAGGACGAGCACGGCGGGCCCGTGCTGCCACAGCTGACGGCTCGCGACCGCCCACATCGACGTTCCGAGGCCGAAAACGAGCGCGACGGCGGCGGCGCGGCCCGCGCTTTCCGAGCGGGACAGAACGCAATACAACACGAGGACGGCCAGCGCGCAGACGATGCTCGCGGTCGGCCCTTCGGACTTTCTCGGCCGCGTCGAACAGGTCGCGCGGTGTCGTCGTGCCGCGAAGCCGAAGCGAGGCGTAAACGGGAATGTCGAGAGGCAGAACGACGAGCGCGGCGCCGATCGGATAATGGGAAACGAGATGGCCTCTGCGATCCTCGAGATATCCGATTTCCCGCTTGTCGCGCGAAAATTCTTCCCCGAAAGCGTCGAGCGTCGGGCGATGGCTCTGGAGAATCGCGAACGGAAGGACCCTCGTCGCGAGCGAGTCCCAGCCTTCTTCGAGGCGCGAGGGGCGGGCGCCGGCGAGATAGGCGGCGAGACAGACGCCGAAGACGGCGAGACCGCCGATCGTCCGGGACGAGGCGCCCGGCGTCACGGGAATGCCGCCCTCGCTTTTCCCATCCTCACGGCCGGGAGCGATCGCCCGCCGCTCAGGGAAATCGCGAAGGGTTCGATCTTTTCGTACCTCAGCGCCGCATCCTCCCCCATCGGCTCTTTCAGTGGGGCAGCCCGAAAACGAAGTAGGCGAGGCACACGGCGCCGAGAACCCAGCCCCCCGGACGAACCTCCCGGGCGCGCCCCGCCGCGAGCTTGAGAACGGGATGGAGCACGAGGCCGGCGGTGAGACCGTTGCCGATGTTGTACGTGAAGACCATCATCGCGATCGTCGCGAAAGCGGGCACGAGCTCCGTCGGGTCGCCGAATTCGATCTTCGCCGCCGACGCGACCATGAGGACTCCCACGGCGACGAGAGCGGGGCCATAGGCGCATCGAAGCTGCTGGAGAGGACCGAGGAGCGGCAGAAAGAAGAGCGACGCCGCGAACAGGAGCGCCGTCGTCACGGCCGCGAGGCCGGTCCGGGCGCCCTCCCGGATGCCCGCCGCCGATTCGATGAACGCGCCGCTCGTCGAGGTGCCGAGGAGCGAGCTCGCGACGCAGGCCGCGGCGTCCACCATCATCGGCCTCTCGATCCGGGGAAAGTTCCCCCGGGAATCGAGCATCCCGCCGGCCGCTCCGACGCCGACGAGAGTGCCGAGCGTGTCGAGGAACGACATGAGAAACAGCGTCAACAGCACGGGAAGAAAGGAGAGCCGGAGCGCGCCCGCGATGTCGAGCTTCCCGGCGATCGCCGAAAGGTCGTACTCGGCGCCGGCCGGCCACGCGGCAAAGCGCGCCGGAGCGGGCGCGAGCCCGAGCGCGAGCGCGGCGATGCCCACGGCCACGATTCCGAGGAGAATCGCGCCGCGCACGCGGCGGATCAGGAGGATCGAGATCAGCGCGAACCCCGCGATCGCGAGGAGCACGGGAGTGTCGCGCAGGTTCCCGAGCTTGAGCGGGACGTCGGGCGCTCTCAACAGGCCGGTCCCGGGCGCGAGGAGAGCCTGCGGCGGCATGCCGGCCGCGGCGCTTGTCACGATGCCGGTCTCGTAGAAGCCGATGAACGCGAGGAACAGCCCGATTCCGACCGCGAAGCTGTGCTTGAGAGACGCCGAGATCGACTCCGCGAGCCAGGAACGCACGCGAAGGACCGTGAGGAGCGCGAACGCGACGCCGCTGACGAAGACCGCGCCGAGCCGTTGCTGCCAGGTGATCCCCATCGCCGCGAGCCCGAAGGCCACGAACGCGTTCTCGCCCATGTACGGCGCCACCGCGATCGGCAGGTTCGCGTACAGACCCATCGCGAGGCAGCCGAGGACGGCCGCGACGATCGTCGCGACGGTGCTCGGACCGCGAGGAATTCCGGCGAACGCGAGGATCGCGGGATTGACGACGATGATGTAGGCCATCGTCGCGAACGTCGTCGCGCCGCCGAGAATCTCCGTGCGGGCGGTCGTCCCCCGCTCGCGGAGATGGAAGATCCCCTCGAGGTTCATGCGTCAAGTTTCCCGGATGAACCTTCGGAACCGCCCGCCGAGGAGCCGCTCGTCGAAGTGCCGCAGGCGACCCTTCCAACCCTTCCGGGCGACCCATCGGCGGTGACGGTCTCCCTCCCGGATCTTCTCCTCGACGGCTCGCGTCATCTCCGCGTCGCCGGAGGCCCGGAGACGGTCGAGACGCTGCCGCCAGAGATCCGCGAAATCCCCGTCCGCGGAAAGCCTTCGGATCGCTTCCGGCGTCAGGCTCCCGGGCGGAAACGAGGTCGCCGTTGCGATCCTGCCGGCGAGGAAAAGAGCGCTGAGCGTCAACAGGCATTTGCCGCAGCGGCCGCAGTTGAGCCACGCGCCCCCCGGCGCGTGATTGCAGACGGCGAGGCGGCGAATCGCCGGCTCCCAGTCCGAAAGCTCGAGCAGCTTCTCGAGCCGCGTCCGGGCCGCTCCTTCGTGTCGCACCTCCATCGCGGCGGACGCGAAGCAGGGATCCAGGAGGGGATGAGATCCCCAGGGACGAAGATGCCCGATGTCCCACGAGGAAGCGAGACTGACGGACGACCAGCGGCGGGACAGCATCGCCGCCGCGGCCACCAGGAACGATCCGAAGTATTCCAGCAGGAAGAATCCGTGGTCGCTGTCGAGCTGCCGGGCATTGCTGCCAATGGGAACGATCTCGAAGGACAACTCGCGGGCCAGAGGAGCGAGATTCTCCCGGGAGCGCTCGAGAAAGTTCCTCGACTCCGGGGATTCCTCGGCTCCGGGAAAGTCCCTCCCGTAGACGAAAAGGGCGCTTCGAAACGAGCCGCGGTGCGAGAGAGGAAGCTGCGAGCGATTCGTCGCGGAGCATGTGAAGAGAGTCGACGCCGCCGGAAAGAAAAAATGCGGCGTGAACCGGCGATCGGGGCTCGGGCCGCGCTCTCCCGACGCCGATTCGATTCGAAGCTCGACGGCGGGACTCTCCGTGCCATTCGCGGAAAAGCTCCATTGCGCACCGAAGGCCGCCGACCAGCTGCGGGCAAACGGGCCCATCGAGCGCGATCCGCCTTTCGCCGTGGCGCATCGCCGGGATCATGCAGGCGATCAGGAACCCGTTCGGATCCGCGCTGGAAATCCTCCGCGAACTCCGAAGGCGTTTCGAACCACACGTCCAGCGAAGACCGCGCAGCCTTTCCCACTCCATTGTGGCGACTGCGCGCACGTCCCTGCCGTGCTCTTCCAGACGAAGATTTCGGATCCGCATTCCAGCTCGCGGAATTTTATCGCGCTTCGGAGCTCACTTCGGCCGCATCAGCGGAAACAGGATGACGTCGCGGATCGAGCGCCGATCCGTGAAGAGCATCGTCACGCGGTCGACGCCAATGCCCTCGCCCGCCGTCGGGGGAAGACCGTATTCGAGCGCCTCGACGTAGTCCTGGTCGTACGGCTGGGCTTCTTCGTCGCCCGCGGCCTTCGCGGCCATCTGCTCGCGGAAACGGCGCGCCTGCTCGGCGGGATCGTTCAGCTCCGAGAAGCCGTTCGCGATCTCCATTCCGCCGGCATACAGCTCGAACCTTTCGACCCACTCGGGGTCCTCCGGGTTCTGCTTCGAAAGGGGGGAGATTTCGGTCGGAAACTCGTGGATGAATGTCGGCTGGACGAGGTGGTCCTCCGCGACCGCCTCGAACACCTCGGCGAGCAACTTGCCCTTCTGCCCTCGAAACCGGTCGGGACGCTCCGTTCCGATGCGGCGGGCGGCCGCGAGCAGGGCGTCCGCCGACACGAGGTCGGCGGTGCCCACGGGCCCCTTCGGGTGGTTCTTCGAGAACGCGACGACGGCCTCTCGCATCGTGTAGCGGGCGAACGGCGCGCGCCACGAGATGCTCGCTTCGCCCCACGGCGTTTCCGGCGCTCCGACGACCTCCTCGGCCATCCGGGAAAGAGCTCCTCGGTCAATTCCATCAGGGTCTCGGCGCGCGCGTAGGCCTGGTAGAACTCGAGCATCGTGAACTCCGGGTTGTGGCGTGTCGAAATCCCCTCGTTTCGGAAGTTGCGGTTGATCTCGTAGACCCGCGGGATTCCCCCCACGACGAGCCTTTTCAGGTAGAGCTCCGGCGCGATGCGGAGGAAGAGATCGAGGTCCAGCGCGTTGTGCTTCGTCTTGAAAGGCCGCGCCGTTGCGCCGCCCGCAATCGGCTGCATCATCGGCGTCTCGACTTCGAGGAACCCTCGCGAATCGAGGAACCTCCGGAGGAACGAGACGATCTTCGCCCGCCGCTCGAAGACTTCCCGCGATTCGGGATTCACGATCAGGTCGACGTACCGCCGGCGGTACCTCTCTTCGAGGTTCTTCAGCCCGTGCCACTTTTCGGGAAGCGGCCGCAGCGCCTTCGCGAGGAAATGCAGCCGCTCCGCCTTGATCGAGAGCTCGCCGGCCCGGGTGCGGAACACGGTCCCCTCGACGCCGATCCAGTCGCCGAGGTCGAGCAGCCGGTACAGCTCGAAGCCCGCGTCGCCGACGACGTCCTTTTTCACGTAGAGCTGGATCTTCGCCGCCCCGTCCCAGAGGTCGGCAAAGGCCGCCTTCCCGGCGCTCCTCAGAGCGCGAATCCGGCCGGCGACCGCGACCTTCACCGGTTGCGCGTCGAGGAACGCCACGTCGTGCTCGCCGTGCGCCTCGAGGACGGCGGAAATCGTGCGGTCTGCCGCGAAGAAATTCGGGTAGGGGCAGTGGCCGAGGGCGACGATGGCCGCGAGGTTCGCCTGGCGGTTGCGGATCAGCTCGTTTTCGGACTCTTCCGCCTCGGGTGTCGGCTCGTCTTGCATCCGGCTCCTGTTCGAGAGCCGCTATTCTAGTGCCCGGCGGCGGAAATCGAGAAACCCGGCCGGATCTCCGCCCGCGCGGGGCGGAGATCCGGCGCTCCGGTCAAAAGGATCGGAAAGGCTGGTTCACGTGAGACTCCCAGCTGTCGCCCGTGATGTTGTCGATCGAAACGCCGTACCCGCTCCAGGTGATGAAGTCCTGGTCGGCGACGATTTGAAGGAACAGGTCTCCGTAGGTGCCGGCCGGAATCGCCACCTGGCTGACGGAGAAACCCTTCACGGTCACGACGAACGTCGCCGTCTTGGTCAGACCGTGCGCGGTCACCGTGAAGTTGTGATCGACGCTCTCGAGGTTCACGATGCCGACGTTCGTGTGCGCTGTCCCGTCCTGCCGCAGCCCGAGCGCGAAGCCGGGCGAGTTTCCGAGCTCGTCTTCGAGGTCGACGGCCGGAAGTCCGAGGGACACTTTTCCGGACGAGTTCGGTTGGAACGTCCAGATGCGCGATTGCCCGTCGAGGTTCGCCGTCGAGTCGTTGTTGAACGAGCTCGTCACCCCGAAGACGAGGACGGCGCCGAAGCCGGATTTGCCGAGCGTCGCGGCGACGAAATCGTCGAGAAACGCGGTCGTGTTCGCGGGCACGCTGAAATATTGCAGTTGCTCGTTCGCGTTGTTCACTCCCTGGGGGAGCCATCCGATTGCGATTTTCTGCGCCGTGGCGCGATAGTTCGAGATCGCGACGTCGGAGTGAAAGAACGTGCCGTTCGACCCCGCGACGCTGCCCGCGCCCTGGAACAGGAATGCCGTGAGACTCCTGTCGATGTAAATCGCCTCGCGACTGCGGGGCTGGCCCGACTCGACGGTCCTCGCGGTTCGTTTCGCCATCATCTGGCCAATCGTCGTGCCGTCGGTGCCCAGGGACTCGATCTGGCCCGCTCTCAGGCCCGAAGCCACGAGAATGCCGGATAGGAGGATGATAGAACTCCGGATCTTCATGGAACTCCCCTTTCTTGTGCAAAAGCGGCGAAGCTTTGGAGGAATTCTATACTCGGCCCCGTTTCTGATGTAAATGGATCAACGTCCGAGGGAAGATTGCGGCGAAAATAGGCCGCCGATATACTGGACCGGCCTTGAGGAAGTAGAGAGTTTTCGGGCAGATGAACTTCGAAAAAGGAGACACATGTCGAGCGTTTTGACTTCGGAAGGGCTCGTCGCCGCGTCCCGCCCGGAAAAGCCGATCGTCAACGACTTTTCCATTCAGGTGGCCACCGCGAACGGCTCCGGTTCCCAATCGTCGAATAGCATCCTGATGCGAACCATCCACCAGATGGGCATTCCCGTGTCGGGGAAGAATCTCTTCCCTTCGAACATCCAGGGACTGCCGACCTGGTTCACGATCCGCGCGTCCCAAAAGGGGTACATCGCCCGGCGGCGGGAGGTTCAGGTCCTCATCTGCATGAATCCGGAGACGGCGCAGGAGGACGTGCGGACGGTCGCGCCCGGCGCCGCGGTCATCTACGAAGAGTCGCTCAAGCTGAACGCGACGCGAAACGACCTCGTCTTCTATCCCGTTCCCTTCTCGAAGCTGATCCTCGAGCTCTGCGCCGACGGCAAGCTCCGCCGGCTCGTCGTCAACATGATTTACGTCGGCGTCGCGGGCTGGCTCCTCGGCCTCGATCCGGCCGAGATCGCGGAGGCGACCCGGAAGCAGTTCAAGGGGAAGGCGAAGGCGGTCGATCTCAACATCGGCGCGATCCACGGGGGCTGGAAATGGGCCGCGGAGAACCTCCAGAAGAAGGACCCCTTCTACCTCGAGCGGAGGGACCTGACGAAAGGGCAGATCATCCTCGACGGCAACGCGGCCGCCGCGATCGGATGCATGTTCGCGGGCGTCACGTGCGTCACCTGGTATCCGATCACCCCCTCTTCGTCGCTCGTCGAGTCGCTCATCGATTACATGAAGGAGTACCGGGTCGATCCGGAAACCGGCAAGGCGACCTTCGCGATCGTCCAGGCGGAAGACGAGCTCGCTTCGGTCGGAATGGTCCTCGGGTCGTCCTGGGCGGGCGCCCGGGCGATGACCGCGACTTCCGGGCCGGGGATCTCCCTCATGAGTGAGTTCGTCGGCCTCGGCTACTACGCCGAAATCCCGGCCGTCATCTTCGACGTCCAGAGGGTGGGTCCCTCGACGGGGCTTCCGACCCGAACGATGCAGGGCGACATCCTCTCGACGTATTACCTCTCGCACGGCGACAAGAGCCACGTCCTGCTTTTCCCTTCTTCCATGCTCGAGTGCTACTCGATGTCGATCGAGGCTTTCGATCTCGCCGAGAAGCTCCAGACCCCCGTGTTCGTCATGTCCGACCTCGATCTGGGAATGAACAACTGGGCGAGCGATCCTTTTCCGTATCCCGAGAAACCGATCGACCGGGGCAAGGTCCTCGACGCGGCGGCCGTCGCGGAGCGGAACGGCTTCGCGCGCTACCGGGACGTCGACGGAGACGGAATCCCGTACCGGACCCTGCCCGGCACGGACCACCCCCTTGCGGCCTATTTCACCCGCG
>CAVZCI010000009.1:0-17299 GCA_963773815.1 uncultured Acidobacteriota bacterium | reverse complement strand
CCCGCCCACCGAACCGGACAGATACCGAAACTTAGTTGTGGCCCAGACCCTACCGGCCAGGGATAGAACCCGAAGGCGTGCGCTCGAGATACGTGTCGAGATCGGTGAGCCCTCCGGGTGGCAGGTGCTGGGATCGAGCTGCGTGCCCGGGACGCTCGCGTTGACGAACGCGACACCCGAGGACATCTCGTAGTCGACCCACGCCTGGTCGAGATCCTTCGACGAGGAGACGTTGCTCTCCGCGCCGAGGAAGTTCATGTACGCCCAACCGTTGACCGCGAGCGCGCCGATCTGATCGACTCCCGTGCGCTGCGTCTCGTAGGGGAAGTTCAACGACGTCTTCGGGCACGGAGACGGGCAGCCGTTGATCTGCTGCGTTCCTTCATCCGAGTCGAATACCGTCGCCAGAATCGCCGCTTCCTGCGCGGTGCAGGAATTTCCCGTCAGATCCGTCAGGTCGTCGGCCGAGGCGCGCCACACGCGCAGGTTCGAGCTCAGGCCGCCGCTGTTCAGGTAGCGGACGCCGTATCGAACGCCGAGCGGCTCGCGCTGGTCGCCGAAGGTCACCGAAACGAACGGGAACACGGCCGCCATGTAGTTGCCCTCGTCTCCGTTGTTCGATCACGCCCGTGTCGGCGAAGTTGTAGCCCGTACGTGTCTTCCCAGTAGCGGGCGTAGAACGTCCGAACCGGCTACGTTTCGACGTCTTCGAAGGGCGGGTAATTGAACAGCATCGTAGCCGAGCGGAATGAACGAGCTCCGTCGGAGGACGATTCGGGTCTCAACGGGACACCGTCGGCGGCAGCAAGTTGTCCAAGCCGTCCGATGGAAACCGTGTCGAGCGCCGCTTCGATCTGGACCGTGGAGGCGCCCAGAGTCGGGATGCCGCTGTTGGTCACGATGATGTAGTCGCCAAACAGGTTGTTCTCCCAGCCGGCCGCGTCCTGATCCCAGTACGCTCCCACCGACGGGTTGGAAAGGCTGCAGAAGTTCGCCATGTCGATCGTCACGTAGCCCGACAGGTTCCCGTTGCCGGAAACCGCGCTGCCCGTGATGTCGCCATCCGGCGCCGATCCGTCATCGCCGTCGCCGTCGCAGTCCCAGTTGGAGTCGTAGTCCAGAGCGTCGGCCAGGTCGGCCGCAAAGTCCGCCCCGAACGCCGGCGAGCTGTACTGCGTCGTCGCCTGGTTGTTGTCCTGGCCCGTCGTGTCGTTGGACGGCCGGAACCGCAGGAACGATCCATCCGTGTCCGGCCCGTCGGTGGAGTACGCCTGCGCCTTCGGGTTCCTCTGGCACACGTCCTTGCTCACATACGTTCCGTTGTCCGGCGTGCTCGGAATGATTCCCGTCAGCACGTCTTCCATCGACCAGCCGACGATGTCATAGCCCGTCAGCGCGATGTTGAAGTCCAGAAGCGGAACCGAACGACGGTTCCAGATCACCACGTGAGCCAAAGTGGCGGCGCTCGACGCGTTCACAACCGTGATCAGCGTGTCGGTTCGCGTGGCGCTCGTGTCCACCGATCCGTCGGCATTCAGATGCACCTGGAAATATGGCACCAGGAGCGTCGCGGCCGGGTGCTGATCGATCGTGCAGGTCACGGCCATCGCGCTGGAGGCCACTGCCACCACCGCCATGACCACCAGCAGATAGGTCAACGTCTTTTTCACTAAAATCTCCTCACTCAAATTACACAAATTTCCAGAAAAATACTTCACCGACAACCGGTCTCTCACTGCGATGCCATCACCTCCCGGGTTTTCGTTCCGTTCGCCGCGGATCGTAATCTATCCCCGCCCTTCCCGCCAGCGAAGGCGGAATACCTCCAGCCCATCGGTATCGTCAGGATCGCCCGCTGCGAGAGACCACGGGTGGTGCCCAGGGACGGAATCGAACCGCCGACACGGGGATTTTCAGTCCTCTGCTCTACCGACTGAGCTACCTGGGCAAGGACGCAAGGCGACACACCACATAGCCGAAAGGCGACACTCCAAGAGTCGCGAGGCGGGCAAAATAACAGAGGGCCATGGCCCCGTCAATCCGGGTAAGCTTTCCGGGAATGGGCTCAACAACCGAAATGTTTTGCAACCTGACCGGAAAGCCATCGTTCAGCGGAGGATTCTTGAAAACAACCACCGTCACCGCCGCTCTGTTCGCGGCCTCTCTCGCCGGGTCCGCGTTCGCGCAGAACGCCGCAGCCCCCCCGCCGTCCGCCGCGCCGACTGGTACCCGACGGCCGCCCCCTCTCCGGCCGCGGCCGCGAACGCCCCGCCGACACTCCGGGCCGCGCGGTCTGGGCGACGAGCTACGACGACGCGCGGCAGCGGGCGAAGGACCAGGGAAAGGTCGTGTTCGTCGAGTTCACCCGAAAAGGATGCGGAAACTGCTTCCGCATGGACGGCCTCCTCTACCCTTCCGCCAACTTCGAAATGGCGTTGCTCCGGATGGCGCCGTCAAAGTCGACTTCGACGGAGCCGAAGCCTCCGACCTCAAGAGCCGATACCGGATCAACGACACGCCCGCGATTCTCGTCGTCTCGCCCGGCGGGGCCCTCATCTTTCGGATGGTCGGGTTCGACAACGACCGGGCCTTCTACACTCACCTCCACAACTCGATGGTGGACTCGGCCACCTCAATCTGAAGCTCGTGCACGAGCCGGAGACGATCCACGACGCGAAGTCCGAGCTCCTGCTCGGAGCAGAGTTGTTCCGGCGCTTCGACTCCGAAGAAGCGATCCCGCGCCTCCAGCGCGCCGCCTCTCCGAAATCTCCGCAGGGGATCCGGGAAGAAGCCCTCGCATTTCTCGCGTCGGCGCAGATGGAACGGGAGCGCTTCACGGAGGCGCAAGCCACCGTCGACACTCTTCTCAAGATCACGAAGAACGCCGCCTTCCGCGAGAGGGCCGAGCTTTTCCGCGCGCAGATCGCGCTCGCCCAGGGCAGGCGCGACGAGGCTCGGCGCGAGTTCCAGGCTTTCATGACCCGCCATCCCGCGAGCAAGCTCAAGGACCAAGCGAAGATGTACCTCGATCAGATGGGCTCCGAAAAGCCGACACCGGAATGAAGGGTCTCGCCGCCGCATTCCTGCTCGTCGGCGGGTCGCTTTTCGCCCAGCCCGCGGCTTCGCTCGTCGAGGTTCGCGCGTCCGTTTCGCCCGCCACCGTGGCCCCGGGCGGAACCTTCTCTCTCGTCGTCACGGCGAATCTCCGCGCCGGGTGGCACGTGAACGCCCACCAGCCCTCGGAGGACTATCTGATCGCGACGAACGTCTCTCTCGAACCGCTCGCCGGGATCACGTTTGCCGGGATCCGCTATCCCGCGGCGAAACAGGCGAAGTTCTCGTTCGCCGACAAGCCCCTTGCCGTCTACGAGGGAACGATCACTGTCACCGGGCAGGGCTCCGCGGCTTCTTCTTCCGCGGCCGGGCCTCGCGAGATCGCCGGAACCTTTTCCTATCAACCCTGCAACGACAAGCAGCGCCTGGCCCCCGCCCGGGTGCCCTTCCGGACGTCGATCGCCGTCGCCTCGGCCGCGCTGAAAGGCGCGGGAGCGGCCTCGGCTTCCGAACCGGCGCACCCGGGAGCGCGGGACACCGCCCCGCGGGCGGCGGTCCGGACCTCGCGGCCGTTCTTTCGTCGAGGGGGCTCGTTCTGTTCTTCGCGTTTCTCTTTCTCGGCGGGCTCGCACTCAACCTCACGCCGTGCGTCTACCCGATCATCCCGATCACGATCGGATTCTTCGGCGGGCAGTCGGCGGGAAAATCGGGACGGCCCTTCGGTCTCGCGTCGGCCTACGTCCTCGGGATGGCGCTGACCTATTCGGCGCTCGGCGTCGCGGCGGCCCTTTCGGGCAAGCTCTTCGGCTCCGCGCTTCAGTCGCCGTGGGTGCTCGCCGGAATCGCGGCCGTCCTCGTCGCGCTCTCGCTTTCGATGTTCGGCCTGTACGACATCAACCCCCGCGCTTCCTGATGAACCGCGCGGGAGCGAAGACCGGCCTCGGGGGGGCGTTCGGAATGGGACTGCTCGTCGGCGTCGTGGCGGCCCCCTGCCGGGTCCGTTCGTTCTGGGCCTGCTGACGTTCGTCGCGGCGCGGCGCGATCCTCTCCTCGGATTCGCGATGTTTTTCGTGCTCTCCCTCGGTCTTGGCCTTCCGTATCTCTTTCTCGCGACGTTCTCCGGCGCGCTTTCCAAGCTGCCGCGCGCGGGAGCCTGGATGGTCGACGAGATCAAGAAGGTCTTCGGTTTCGTTCTCCTCGCGATGGCGGCGTATTTCCTCCAGACCGTTCTCCCGGAACCGCTCCGGAGCTGGCTGCTCCCGGCGATTCTCGCGGTCGGCGGAGCCTTCGTGCTCGTCGGCATCCTGAAGGCCCGCGTTCCCGCCGTCGCCCGCGCGGCCGTCGCGGGAGGCGGGATCGTCCTGCTCGCGGGCGCGGCGCATTTCACGCCCCGTCCGGCCGCCGGAGCGGCGCGTCTGTCCTTCCAGCCGTTTTCCGCGACGGCCGCAGCCGCCGGCGGCCGCGCTTCGATGATCGACTTCGCCGCCGACTGGTGCATTCCGTGCCACGAAGCCTCGAGGACGTGACGTTCGCCGATCCGCGGGTTCGGCGGGCGCTCTCCGGCATGACGCTGTACAAGGCGGACATGACCCGCGGCGACTCGCCCGAGGCCGTCGAGCTCTCCGGACGATTCGGGATCATCGGTATGCCGACGATCGTTTTTCTCGACGCGCGCGGGAAAGAGGTGCCGGGGTCGCGTCTCGTCGGCTTCGAGCCTCCGGACCGGTTTCTCGAGCGCGTCGCGAAGCTGAGATCCTGACCTAGACCTTCCCCAGCTTCTCGAGCGTCGCGCGGGCCGCCTGGCGCTGGGCTTCCTTCTTGGAGGATCCGTAGCCCTCGGCGAACGCCTCCCCGTTCCAGACGACCTGGATCAGGAACGTCTTCTCGTGGTCCGGCCCCGTTTCCTCGACGACCCGGTACTCGGGAAGCGGAAGGCCGAGGCGCTGAGCGGTTTCCTGGAGCGCTGTCTTGTAATCCTGGAACGACAGGTCCGCGAGGTTGATCGCGGCGACGTCGGCCTCGAACACCCGGGAGATGAACGGGCCGACGGCGGGCAGGCCTCCGTCGAGATAGATCGCCGCGAAGATCGCCTCCATCGCATCCGCGAGCAGCGAGTCCTTGCTCGATCCCCCGGAGCGCGCCTCGCCCGAACCGAGACGGAGGAAGGACCCGAGGTCGAGATCCTTCGCCTTCTGGGACAGCGTCGCGGCCGACACCAGGTGCGCCTTGATTTTCGACAACGCCCCTTCCTGCAGCGCCGGGAAGCTCTTGAAAATGAGCTCCCCGATGACGAACCCGAGCACCGCGTCCCCCAGGAATTCGAGAGTCTCGTTGTGCTGGACGCGCGGCGCGCGGTTCTCGTTCGCGAACGACCGGTGCGTCAGCGCGCGCATGAGCATTGCCGGATCGCGGAAGGTGTAGCCGAGCCGCCGTTCGAGCGCGCTCCAGGGCTGGCGGGACGTGTTCACGAGGACCTCGACTCGCGCTCGAGAAGAGCGCGCAGCTCGTTCGGAGCGATCGGCCGGCAGAAGAGAAATCCCTGCATCCCGTCGCACCCGAGCCCCCGAAGGATCTCGCGCTGTTCCTCGGTTTCCACCCCCTCCGCGATCACGCGAAGGCCGATTCCGTGCGCCAGATCGATCACCGCCCGCACGACCGCTCCGTCTTTCGGGTCCGCGACCATCTCGCGAACGAACGCCCGGTCGATCTTGAGCGTGTCGAGCGGAAATCTCTTCAGATAACCCAGCGACGAATACCCGGTCCCGAAATCGTCCATCGTGATTCCGAGTCCGAGATTCTTGAGGCGCCGGAGCGTCGAGAGCACCTGTTCGGCGTTGTCCATCGCGATGCTCTCGGTGATTTCGAGATCGAGGGACGCGGGATCGAGGCCCGCGTCGTCGAGCGTCTCCGCGATCTGCGACACGAGCCCCTGCTGCTGGAACTGCCGCGCCGACAGATTCACCGACATTCGAATGGAAGGCAACCCCGCATCGAGCCACTCCCGGAGCTGGCGGCAGGCCGTTCGAAGCACCCAGGCGCCGATCGGAAGGATCAGGCCCGTCTCCTCCGCCAGCGGGATGAAGTCCGAGGGCGGGATGAGCCCGTCCGGCGAGCGCTTCCAGTAAATCAGAGCCTCCACTCCCTCGACCTTCGACGTCGCCAGATTGATCTGAGGCTGGTAGAGCAGCGTGAACTCGTCGTTGCGAAGCGCCGCGCGAACGTCGTTCTCGAGCCTCATCCGCACCTGCGCCCGCTCGTTGAGCTCTCGCGTGTAGAGTTGATAGTTGTCGCGGCCGCGCTCCTTGGCCCGGTACATCGCGATGTCGGCGTTTCGGACGAGCGTCTCGGCGTCGTGGCCGTCGAAGGGATACAGGCTCACCCCGATGCTCGCGGTGATGAACAGCTCCTGGCCGCCCACTTCCAGGGATTTCTTGAAGCTGTTCAGGATTCGCTCCGCGATTCTCACCGCATCGGCCACGTGCATCACGTTCGGAATGAGCAGAATGAACTCGTCGCCTCCGAGCCGCGCGAGGGTATCCCCTTCCCACAGCAGGGCCTGGATGCGCGCCGCGATCTCCCGCAGCAATTGATCGCCGATCGAATGGCCGAGCGAGTCGTTGATGACCTTGAATCGGTCGAGATCGACGAAGAAGACGGCCAGTCCTCCGCCGACGCGGTGCGCCTGCGCGACGGAAAGGGTCAGGCGATCCTGGAAGAGCAGCCGGTTCGGAAGATCCGTCAGCGGATCGTGGAACGCGAGGTGCTTGATCTGCTCCTCGGCGCGCTTGCTCTCGATCGCCGCCGCGACGTGCTGCGACACGAAATTCAGGAGCTCCGTCTCCTTTTCCGTGAAGCGGGTCTTCTCGGTGTAGCTTTGAACGACGATCGCGCCGAACGTGCGCCCGGCGCTCCTCAACGGCGCTCCCAGCCAGTCGATCGAAGGAGATCCCACGGGCTCCACTTCCCCGCGGGCGAGCAGCTCGTCGAACACTTCCGGCGGCGCGAGAAGGGGCTGTCCCGTGCGCAGGACATACTCCGTCAGTCCCTTCTTGAGGGGCCGCGGCGGGGGCGGCGCGTCGTGCTCGTCGACCAGGTAGGGGAAGCTCAGCGTGCCGGCCCCGGCATCGTGGAGCGCGATGTAGAAGTTCCGGGCGTCCATGAGCTCCGCCACGATTCGGTGAACCGCGGCGTAGACCTCGCCGAGGTCGGTCGCCGCGGCCGTCTCCTCCGCGATGCGATAGAGGGCCGACTGGAGTTTCTCGGACTTTCTCCTCTCGGTCACGTCCAGGAGCGTGCCGAAGACCGCGGGGCTTCCGCCGTATTCCATCCACGAACAAAGGACCTCGACGTCGATCTCGGTTCCGTCGCGCCTCCGGCCGCGAAACGCGGAGTGAAGGCTCTCGGCGGAGCCGTCGGCCGGATGCAGCAGGAAATCGGTCACCGCCGACCGGTCGCCCGGGACGACGACCTCGGAGATGGGGCAGGCCATCAGTTCCTCGGCGCTGAATCCGAAAATCTCGGCCATCTTCGGGTTCGCATAGACGAAGACGCCCTCCCGGGCGATGAAGACGCCCGACAGCGATCCCTCCACGAGTGTCCTGTATTTGGATTCCGCTTCGCGCAAAGCGGTCGTGTCGTGAACGATCGAGTGAAGGACCGTTCCTCCTTCGAGATCGACCGGGCTCGAATGCACCTCGACGTCGCGGATCTCCCCGGACGCGAGCCGGTGCATGAAGTGGAAGTAATTTCGCTGCTCCGCCACCGCCCGGCGGAGCTCCTGCTGGATCTCGCCGGGTGAAGCCGTGTTGAGATGCTCGATCGACTTCGCTTTCAGCTCCTCCCGCGAATAGCCGTAATACTCGCAGGCGGCCGGGTTCGCGTCGAGAACGCGGCCGGTTTCGGGATCGAGCAGCAGCTGCACGGCGCGGTTGCGCTCGAACATCTGCCGAAAGATGTCCTCGGGCCGGCTCATCGTCGAACGAAGAGCTTCTCGAAGTTCGACGTCGTCGCCGCCGCGATCTCCTCGAGCGACGCCCCTTTCACTTCCGCGAGCTTTCGGGCGGTTTCGACGACGAAGGCGGGCTCGCACCGCTTTCCCCGGTGGGGAACGGGAGCCAGAAACGGGGAGTCCGTTTCGACGAGCATTTCGGACAGCGGCAGTCCGCGGGCGCTCTGCCGGATGTTGTCGGCGCCCTTGAACGTGAGCATCCCGGAATAGGAAATCTTGTATCCGAGGGCGATCGCCCGGAGGCCGAACGCCGAGTCCTCGGTGAACGAGTGGAAGACGCCCGCGTTCTCGCGCCGACCCGAGGCTTCGAGAATTTCCAGCATCGCGGCGCCGGACTCGCGGTTGTGGAGGAGCACGGGAAGCGAGCGCTCCCGGGCGAACGCGAGTTGCGAGCGGAAGCCGGCGAGCTGGGCCTCGCGCGAAGAGTGGTCGTAGTGAAAATCCAGCCCGATCTCCCCGACCGCGACCGTCTTGCGCGAGGCGAGCAGGTCTTCCAGGATCTTCAGGTCGCGATCCGGATCGAACCCGCCGGTCTCGTGGGGATGGATCCCGACGGCGGCAAAGAGGCGGTCATCGCCGTCGGCGAGCTCGACCGCCCTCCGCGAGTCCTCGACGGTCGTTCCCGGGATCAGCACCCGGCCCACGCCGGCCTGTTCCGCGCGCGAGAGAACGTCATGCAGCTCCGCGGGAGGCAGCATCTGGACGTGGCCGTGCGAGTCGCAGAGCGTTCCCATCCGGCCTACTTCACCGCCGTTCCGGGAGGAACCTCCGAATCGGGCGCCAGGAGCGCCGGTTCGCCGCTGTCGGGGAGCGAGGCCGCGAGCACCATCCCGTTGGACTGCTGCCCCATGAGGGTCGCGGGCTGGAGGTTCGCGACGATGATGACGGTCTTCCCGACGAGTTGCTCGGGGGAGTAGCGGTTCGCGATTCCGGCCACGATCTGGCGCTTTTCGACGCCGAGATCGACTTCGAGCCGCATCAGTTTCTTCGATTTCGGCACCGGCTCGGCGGCGAGTATCCGCGCCGTCTTGAGCTCGATCCTTCGGAACTCGTCGATCGTGATCTTCGGGGAACTCTCGGGCTCCGGTTCCATCGGCGATCCTTCCTTCCGTTCGAAATACTCCTTCGGGTCCGCCCGGGGAAAGAGCGGCGCGGCTTCCGGCAGCGGCCTTCCGGTCGGCAGCCCGCCCCAGCCCGCCTCCGACCCGGCCGGCGGAGAATCCGCTCCGAGCGCGGCGAGGGCCTTCGGCGACATCGAGGGAAGCGCGGGCGCGAGGCATGCCGCGGCGATCCGCGCGCCTTCCGCGGCCGCGTAGAGAATCTGCGAGAGGCGCGGCGTCGCGCCTTCGAGGCGGGCGATTTTCCAGGGCTGTTTCGCCGCGAGAAAGCCGTCGACCGTCTTCAAGAGCGCGGCGACCGCTTCGAGACCGCGGGAAAACTCGAATCGCTCGAACGACTCGAAGAAAACGCGCACCGCCTCCTCCGCCGCAGGCCGGATCTCGTCGCCTTCGCCCGCCTCGGGAGGAGTTCCCCCGAACGAATTGCGGCAAAGCTGCGAGACCCGCGAAACCGCGTTCCCGAGGCCGTTCGCGAGATCGGCGTTGTAGCGGTCGAGAAAAGCCTCGTCCGAGAAGTTTGCGTCCGCCCCGAAGACCATCTCACGAAGGAGGAAGTACCGAAGCGCGTCGGGGCCGAAGCGCGCGACGAGAGCGTCGGGCCGGACGACGTTTCCCGTCGTCTTCGACATTTTCTTTTCGTCGCGGAGCCACCAGCCGTGGGCGTAGATCCGCGAAGGAAGCGGCAGCCCCGCCGAGAGGAGGAACGCGGGCCAGTAAACCGCATGGAACCGGAGGATGTCCTTTCCCACGACGTGGACGCGCTCGCCGGCGGGATCTCCCAGTAGCGGCGGTAGTTCGAGTCGTCGGGGCCGCCGAACCCGAGCGCCGTGATGTAGTTCGCGAGAGCATCGAGCCACACGTAGACGACGTGGCCGGGGTGGTTCGGAAACGGAATGCCCCACGCCAGATTCGTCCGCGAAATCGAAATGTCCTTCAGGCCCGATTCGACGAACGAGCGCACCTCGTTGAAGCGCGACTCGGGGGACAAGAAATCCGGATGATCGCGAAAATGAGCCAGGAGCGCGTCCTGATGGCGCGACAGGCGGAAAAACACGTTTTCCTCCGACTGCCAGGCGCACGGGGTCCGATGATCCGGACAGAGCTTCCCGTCGACGAGCTCCTTTTCCGTGTAATACGTTTCGCATGCGGTGCAATACCAGCCCTCGTGCCGCGCCGTGTAGAGGTCCCCGGCGGCCTCCATCCGGCTGATCAGCTCGATGACGCCGAGACGGTGACGCTCCTCCGTCGTTCGGATGAAGTCGTCGTTCGTGATCGAAAGCGTCTTCCACCAATCGTGGTATCGCGAAACGACGCGGTCCGCCAGCTCGAGCGGAGAGATGCCCTTCTCGGCGGCGGCGCGCTCGATCTTCTGCCCGTGCTCGTCGGTCCCGGTGAGAAAGTAGACGTCTTCCCCGCCGGCCCGGCGAAAGCGCGCGACCGTGTCGGCGACGAGCGTCGTGTAGAGATGCCCGACGTGAGGAAGGTCGTTCACATAGTAGATCGGCGTCGTGATGTAGTACTTTCCCATCGTTCGTTCAGCAGCCTGCTAGAGAACTCCCTGCTCCTTGAGCGAAACGCAGCCCGTCCGGCCGACGATCACGTGGTCGAGGAGCCGAATTCCGAGCGACTCCGCGGCCCGCCGGAGGCGCCGGGTGAATTCCACGTCTTCGGCCGACGGGGCCGGGTCCCCCGACGGGTGATTGTGGTACAAAATCACCGCCGCTGCATCTTCCAGGAGGGCGTTCTTGCAGATCTCGCGCGGCTCCACGAGCGCCCGGTCGAGCGTTCCCCGGTAGCACTCCAGGTCTTTGATCAGCCGGTGCCGGGCATCGAGGAGCAGCGCGCCCGTACGCTCCTGGGTGTGGCGGGCGTGGTTGGCCGTCAGGTACTTTTCGACGACCTCCGGGTTCGAAAACTTCAGCCGCTCGACCTTCTCGTTGGACACGCGCGTCGCGAGCTCGAGGGCGGCCGCGAGCGTGACGGCCTGAACCGGGCCGAGGCGGTTCCTTTTCACGAGCTGGGGAACCGACAGCATCGCGAGCCGTCCGACCCCGCCGGCCTCGGCGAGGATCGCCTGCGCGAGCGCGAGAGCTCCCTCGCCTTTCTTGCCGGTCCGGAGCAGAATCGCGAGCAACTCCTCGGTCTTCAACGCTTCCGCTCCGAGCCGCGCCAGGCGCTCCCGCGGCCGCTCGTTCGAGGGAAGATCCCGCAGAAGCGAAGCCTTCATCGAGCGAGCTCGCGGTACAACTCCTCGATCCGGCGCAGGCGAACGTCCGAAGAGAACCCGGCCTCGACGCGCTCCCGGCCCGCCCGGGCGAGCTGCCGGCTCCGCGCGCCGTCGGCCGCAATTTCAACGATCGCCCGGGCCGCCGCTTCGGGGTCGCGGACCGGAACGAGGAGGCCCGATTCCTGATCGATGACGAGCTCGGGATTGCCTCCCGCGGCGGTCGCGATCACCGGCTTTTCGAGCGCCATCGCCTCGCGAATCGTGCCCGTGACGCCGAGCCCTTCGTAGGACAGGTCGATCGCCGCGTCGGCCGCCATCAGGACGTCCGGCATGTCGTAGCGGAAACCGACCGGCAGAACCGCGTCGCCCACTCCCCGGCTCGCCGCGTAGTCGGCGACTTCCATCTTCTGTTCTTCGTTCCTGCAGGCCACGATCGCCGTTCTCAGCCGCGGCACCGTCTTTCGAGCGATGGCCGTGGCCTCGACGAGGTGTTTCCACCCCTTCCATTCCCGGGCGCCGACCTGAACGAGCAGGAACTCCTCCGGACCGATCCCCCACTCCGCGCGCACTTTTCCGCGGTCGAGACGGGCGGGATCGAACACCGCGAGGTCGACCCCCGCGTAGATGACCCTCACCTGCCCGGGCGTCAGCCGGCCGGACTCCACGATGACTTTCTTGATGTCCTCGCACACCGTGACAACCGCGCCGAGCCGGACGTGGAACTTGATGCGATTGAAGGCGTCGAGCGGGAAGGAGACTCCGCGGTTGACGACGATCGCGGGACGGCGCGCCCCGAGGAACGTGGCCTCGAGCGCGATCGAATGCGCGATCCCTTTGTGAACGTGAACGACTTCCACTTCGCGCTCGCGATAGACCCGGGCCAGGCGGAGCGCCGAAACGAGGTCGAATTCGTTTCGCATCGGAAGGGCGAGAAAGTCGATGCCGGCCGCCTGGCACCGCTCGCGGATCTGCCCGTCTCCGCGGGAAACGACCGCGACCCGGTGCCCGCGCCGGCTCAGCTTCTCGGCGAGCTGAAACATCTGAACGACGGAGCCCGTGTTGAAGTGCCCCTTCTCGAGGATCTGTAGGACCGAAAGCGGCCGGGCAGCTCATTTTCCGAAAAACTCCCTCACCTTTTCGACGACGAAGCCGGCGTCGGAGTCGGACAGATCCGCGTACATCGGAAGCGAGAGGATCCTTCCGACGATCCGCTCCGTCTCGGGCAGCGGCGGAGGCGGGGGTTGGATGCGCGCCAGCGTGGCCGGTTGGCGGTGGTTCGGCATCGGGTAGTGGACGCCCGTTTCGATTCCGTGTTTCGAGAGGTGCCCCGCCAGCTCGTCCCGCCGGTCGGTCTGAATCACGTAGAGGTGGTAAACCGGCTCCGCGCCTTCGGCCTCGACCGGCACTTCGACGATGTCCTTCAGAGCCTCGGAGTAACGCCGCGCGCGCGACCGGCGCCTTTCCGAGTAGCCCGGGAGCTCCGCCAGTTGAATGCGCCCCACGGCCGCCTGGATCTCGTTGAATCGCATGTTGTAACCCACGACCTCGTGCGTGTACTTGTCGCTGCGGCCGTGGTCGCGGAGCTGCCGGATCGCCGTCGCCAGATCGTCGCGGTTCGTCGTGACCATTCCCCCGTCGCCGAGGACGGTCAGGTTCTTGGAGGGATAGAAGGAATACGCTCCCGCGTCGCCGAGGGCGCCGATCGTCTCGCCCCGGAATCGAGCACCGTGCGACTGGCAGCTGTCCTCGACCCAGAAGAGCCCGTGCTGCCGCGCGATGCGCCGCAGCTCGGGAACCCGAACCGGGTGTCCGTACAGGTTCACCGGGACCATCCCGGCCGTGCGCGGCGTGATCTTCGCTTCGAGGTCGGAGGGGCGACACCGTATAGGTCTCGTCGATGTCGACGAACACCGGGGTCGCGCCGGTTTCGAAGACCGCTTCGACGGTGGGAAAAGCGGTGTGGGCGGGCACCAGGACTTCCTGCCCCGGCCCGACGCCGAGGGCGAGCAACGTCAGCTGGATCGCGCTCGTGCCATTTGCCACCGCGACCGCGTGCTTCGTGCCGATCGCGCGCGCGAACTCCTCTTCGAATTTTCGCGTTTCGGGGCCCAGGATGTATCGGCCCGAATCGACGACGCGCAGGATCGCGCTCTTCATCTCGTCGGTGACATGCGCGCGGGAAAGGGGAACTCGCATTCTGCTTCCTCTAGAACGTGATGACGATCTTGCCGTGCTGCTTGCCGGACTCCATTCGCTCGAACGCCTGGCGGACCGATTCGACCGAAAGGACCGAATCCACGCGGGGGCTGAGCCGCCCTGCGAACACGGCCGAAAGAAGCGACCGGAATTCGCGGTCATTCGCCATCGTCGAGCCCAGGATCGAGATTTGATTCCAGAAGATCAGCCGGATCTCTTCCTTCGGGTTCGGCCCGGAGGTCGCTCCGCAGGTCACGATGCGCCCTCCCCTGGTCACGCTCCGCAAAGATATCATCCACGTCGAGTCGCCCACGGTGTCGACGACCACGTCGCATCCCCGCTTTTTCGTGGCCGCGGAGACGGCCTTTCGGATGTCTTCGCTCCGGTAGTTCCAGGCTTCCTCCGCGCCGGCGGCGCGGGCCGCCGCGAGCTTTTCCTCCTCGGAAGACGTCACGAAGACGCGGGCGCCGGCGAGGAGCGCGATTTCGAGGGCGGCCCAGGCGACGCCCCCGCCGATCCCGTGGATCAGCACCGTCTCGCCCGGGCGCAGGACCGCCCGGCCGATGAGCATCCTCCAGGCGGTCTGATACGCGAGCGGAAACGCGGCGGCCTGCTCGAAGGACATCGCGTCGGGAATTCGGAAAACGTTGCGAACGGGCAGAGCGACCCGCTCCGCGAAGGTCCCCGCGACGTGCTCACCCAGGAGCGCGTATTTCACGCACAGGCTCTGCTCGCCGGCGCGGCAGAATTCGCAGGTGTTGCAATACAGCCCCGGCTGGATCAGGACCCGGTCGCCGACCCGGAGAGATTCGACGCCCGGACCGAGCGACTCGATGACGCCCGCCCCATCCGAGCCCGGAATGTGCGGCAGCGCGATCGGCACGTTCGGAAGGCCGTCGCGAACGAAGATGTCGAGATGATTGAGCGCGGCCGCGCGGATCCGGACGACTGCATTCCCCGGGCCGGCCGGGGGATCGGGCCGCTCCCCGATCTGCAGCACCTCGTTGCCGCCGTGAGATTCGAAATAGACGGCTTTCATGGGCCTCCCATTTGCTCGGCCATCAATTCAAGTAGCCGAGGGACTTGAGCTTCTGCAGGTATTCCCGTCCGGTTGCGGATTCCTGTGCCGCGGGCTCGCGCGAGATCCTGCTTCCGAACGTGGCAACCCTGCGCTCCTCGAGCGCTCCGGCCGCGAATAGGCGTGCGAGAGGAGAGCCTTCCAGGTCTCGCGCGGGCGGGATCCCGAGGCGGGCGAGGATCGTCGGCGCGAGATCTTCCGCGCGCGCCGGGATTCCCGGCGAGCCCGTCGCCGCGGAATCGACGAAGGCCGCGCTTCCCTCGCTTCCCGCCCGGCCGGCATCCGCGATGAGCCAGAGGTTCTGCTCCCCCGCCCTCGCCTTCTTCATCTCTTCCTCCACGAACCGGCGGGCGCTGTTCGAGAGGCCCCCGCGATCGATGTCCGCGCCGGGCAGGTAAATCGCCGAAAGCAACGGCCGGCCCCGGAGCCGTGCCTCGCGCAGTCGGGCGACCGCGTATTCGTCGTCTTCCGCTCCCGACCGGACCCGGGCCGCGATTTCGGCGTTGTCGACGACTTCGGCGCCCGCGACCCTTTCGGACGCCCACCAGTTCACGGCCGTGGTCGAGATTCCGCACCGGCTGGCGACTTCCCAGAACGCGTAGGCGCGGCGCTCCGCGCCGGAGACGGGAAGCCGGCCGGCCACACCCGCCCAGCGTAGAGGCCCCCGGAACGCCCACGCCGTGAAGAACGGCGGACGAACGGCGATCGCTCCGAACAGCGACGCGCGCTCGAATGCCGCCACACCATGCCTCGAGGGAGAGACTCCGGTCGCGATCGTGGTCCAGATCTCCGGCGGGGGCCCGGGCCGGCGCCTCCACGAAACCCGGGGAGCGCCCGGAGCCAGGAGCGCGAGCGATTGGGGCGCAACGCCGTCGAGACCCACGACGACGAGCGGAATCTGCCGGGGAGAGACGGTGACGTTCGGAAACGGCGCTTCCTTGCTCCTTTTCCATGCGGACATCGAAGAGGCCGCGAGCACGAGGATCAGCGCGACGATCGAACCGCGCCGAAACGCGGGCCGGTCCGGAAGGGAAACGTGGCGTCGCAGCGTCAACGACAGCGACGTCGCCCGGGCCGCGCGCGCGAAATAAAACGCGGTGATGCAAACGGGAATGAGGGCGAGGACGGGATGGCCGCTTCCCCCCGGCGGCAGTCCGCGCACGCCGACGGCGTAGAGCGCGAACACGAGCATGGCCGCGGCCGCGCCCGCGAGGACCGCCGTGCGATTCGGCTGTTCCGGAGCTCGAAGTGCGCGGGAAAGGAGATAGAGCGCGCCTCCCGCGGCGGCGGCGGGAAGAAGCTCGACGGTGAAGAGAACCGCGAAAAGCAGGAAGACGCCGCCCGGCGGCGTCGCGGCGCCCCGCGAGGCGACAGCGGCGGCCGAAGCCGTCGCGAGGGCGACTGTTCCGGAAACGACGGTGGGAGCGATCGCGCCCGACGCGCGCGGGGCGGTGAAGATCGCTCGTTCGAGACCGGCGTCCAGGTAGCCCTGCGAGCGCAGTCTTTCGCGAACCTTCTCGAGAGTCGGAGGCGGAGCGTCCTCGATCGTCATGAACGGCGGTCCCGCAGCGCGTACGCGAGATCCGCGAGCGGACCGGCGCGGCGCCCCAGCGGAGAGACCGCGGCGGCCGACGCCTCCGTGAGCTCCCCCGCGATCGTTCGGGCGATGTCGACGCCGAGGATCTTCGCGAAATTCGCCCGATGTCCTTCTCCGTGCGCCTTCTTTCCCGTGCGGGCCTGGTCTCCCTCGATCTCGAGGAGATCGTCGACGATCTGGAACGCCAGGCCGAGATTCTTCGCGTATCGGGTCATCGCCTCGATCTCTTCCTCCGAGGCCCGCGCCGCGATCGCTCCCCCGCGCGCCGCCGCCACGAAGAGCTCGCCCGTCTTGAGAGCGTGGATACGCTCGAGCTCGTCGAGGCCGGCCCGAAGAGGGTCCGACGAGAGGTCCGCGTCCTGTCCGCGGCAGCAGCCCTTTTCTCCCGAAGCCCGAGCGAGCTCCACCACGAGGCGCGAACGAATTCGCGGAGGCAGGCCCGGGGCGGCGGCGACGATCTCGAACGCGCGATTGATCAGCGAAATTGCCGCGAGGATCGCCGTCGACTCGCCGAATCGGCGGTGGAGCGCCGGCACTCCCCTCCGCATGGAGCCGTCGTCCATAGAAGGGAGGTCGTCGAAGACGAGCGAGGCCGCGTGCACCGCCTCGATCGCGACGCCGAGATCGAGAAGAGGCTCCTCGGGCCCTCGGAACAGAAGGCCGGACGCAACCGCGACGAGCGCCCGAATCCTCTTGCCCGAGGAAAGGAGAGCCCCTCGCATCGCCTCCGAGAGCCGCGAGGCGTCGGTCGGGAGCGACGCGGCCAACCTTTGTTCGAGGGCGGGGCGGAAGCGGTTCGAGAACCTCTCGAAGGAGTGGGCCGGCTTCCGGGCTGGGGTCAAGCTCCGAAGCTGGCGACGGCTTCCGATTCGACCTCGTACACGTCGAATACGGTGATCAGCTGGGTCACGGTGAGGACATCCTGGATCTTCGGCGGCAGGTGGAGGAGGCGCAGCTTTCCGCCCTTGTTCGTCACCGTGGTGTAGCAGCCGACCAGCTCGCCGATTCCGGCATGCCCATG
>CAVZCI010000008.1:0-7415 GCA_963773815.1 uncultured Acidobacteriota bacterium | reverse complement strand
TCGAGAGGATTGCCGCCGCAGATGCGTTTGGCCCCCCATTTGAAACCGTGGTCGGACACGAGAAGAATCGTCGCGCCGTCCTCGCGCGCCCGGCGCATCCAGCGGCCGAGAAATTCGTCGACCCAGGAGTAGTAGCGCGGGACGACGTTGGAGAGCCGCGCGAATTCCGCCGGGGGCGTGCAGGGGAGCCTCGGCGCGACGTCGCGCCCGAAAAGGTGGTCCACCTCGTCGGTCCCGAGGAAGTAGAGCGTCATCGATTGGGGCCGGTCGCGGTCGTAGAGACGCTCCGCGGTCTCCTCCGCGGCGCGCGTGTTGCGAAGGAGCCGCCGGAAAGCGTCGAGCTTGTCAGCCGGAACGCCCGTGAAGTCGCCGAAGTGGGGCAGCGCCGCGTCGGGAGAGGAAGCCGCTTTGCAGATCGAGCGCACGCCGTCGGCGTAGCCGGGCGGAAACACGCTCGACGGAAACTGGCCCGGATCGGGATCGTCGAGAGGCGGGGAGGCCCGGTCGCTCACCTGGAAGCCCTTGACTTCCTCCGCCGGGAACGTTGCCCAGTAGTTGACGACGCCGACGGACTTCCCGCGGGCCGAAGCCGTCTCCCAGTACGCGGGCACGCGGCGCGATTCGGCCGAAATCGGAACGGGCTTTCCGGTCGTGGGGTCGATCTCGAAGAACGACAGCACCTGGTGATCGCGGGGATCCGCTCCCGTCGCGATCGTCGTCCACACCATCGGCGAGACGGTCGGAGGGTAGCTCACGAGGTCGGCGGTTCGCCCCTCCGAGACGAGCTTCTTCAGGTTCGGCATCGCGCCGTCGCGCGCGAGAGAATCCAGGAGATCCCAGTCCGCGCCGTCCCATCCGATCACGATCAGGCGGCGTCCCTTGACGGGGGGAGCGGGGGCCCGGGCGGCTGCGTCCGGCCAGTGCAGAAAGTCGGAGCCCGGAGGCGCCGCCGGACGTCCCGCGGCCGGCAGAGCCGCAACGGGCAGTCCCATCGCGAGCAGCGCGAAGACGAGCCCGATTCTTCCCTTCGGTCGCGATCCGATCGGCACGAATCGAGTCTACCGCAGGGCGTTTCACCCCGCCCCGGGCTTCAGCCCACGATGAGCCGGGGATCGACCCGATAGTCCTTTCCGTGGTAGCGGACGGTGACCGAATACTTGAACGTCCCGGCCTTGCGGGCCGGGCCCTTCGCCTTGCAGTGGCCGAACGCGCACGGGACGTCGTCTCCGAACGGATTGCCTTTGGCGCCGAACTCGATCTTCGTGACCATGCCCTCCGTCGGCAGCCAGTGGGGGACCTGCTTGCCGATCTCGAGGTAGGCGTCGTCCGGCACGACGACGACCTGGGGGTTCTCCTCGTCGAACACGTAGACGCTGATCGACACTTCATTGGACCGGAGGACCGACGGCGCTGTCGCGGATGCCGCGGGGCTGCAGCAGCCGGAGGTCCAGAAAACCGCCGCGAGGAGAAGGGAACTGCCGGGGAGGAGCCGGGATTTGAGGTCGCGCATCGAGAGCCTCTCTTTCGTCAACGGGCCGGCGGCGACTTTGCCGCGAGGGCCCTTTGGAAATCCGGGTTGTTTTTCAGGCCGGAGAACTCCGGCTCGCGCTGGATCCGCTCGCGGCTGTAGCCGGCCTCCGCGGCGCGCCGGACCCAGTCGATGGCCGCGGCGGAGTCGCCCCCCGCGCTCGCGACGACCGCCGCCTCGTAGAACGTGTTGACGTCGCGCGGGTCGATCGCGAGCGCCCGCTCGATTTGCAGCTTCGCTTCGGCGGCGTTTCCCGTCTTTGCGAAACCGACCGCGAGCGTCACGCAGGCCGCCGCGTCCTTCGGATTGATCGCGAGCTCGGCCCGGGCCAGCTCGATCGCCTTCCGGTAGGCGGCCCCGGCGCGCGCGCGAAGCCCGGGCGCCCATCGGTACGCGTCTCCCAGATTCGTCCAGAGGACGGAGTCCGACGGCGCGAGCGCGACGGCCTTCTCGAACGTGTCGGCGGACTCGCGGTACTGGCCGCGGTCGTAGTAGAGGGTGCCGAGGTTCGAGAGGGCGGCGCTGTTGGGCTTCAGCGCGATCGACTTCTTGTAGGCCGTTTCGGCCCGGGCGAGGTCGCCCATCTCGTGGTAGACGGCGCCGAGGCTGTAGAAGCCGCGCACGTTGTCCGGCGTGATCTCGGTGACCCGCCGAAACATTCCGGCGGCGTCGGAATACCGGCCGTGGTTGAAGTAGAAGACGCCGAGCCGGTTGTAGCCCTCCCAGGAGAGAGGCTCGAGCTCGATCGCCCTGCGGTATTCCCTCTCCGCGTCTCCGAGGCGGCCCGAAGCTTCCTCGGCCTGGGCGAGGCCCCGCGTCGCCTCCGAAGAGTTCGGCTGCAGCGCGAGCGCGGCCCGGAATTCCCGCGCCGCGTCGTCGGCGCGCCCCGTTGCGAGTTGCACGGCTCCGAGCGTCGCGTGCACGTCGGGAAGGTTCGGCGCGAGAGCCGCCGCGTCGCGGCAGGCGGTCTCCGCGCGCTCCACCCACTTCGTCTCGCGGGTCTGCTGGTATTTTCGGAGATAGGCCTTCCCGAGCGCGGCGTGCACGAGCGCGGACTGCGGGTTTTCCTTCGCGAGAGCTTCCAGAAGCCCGACCGCGGCGTCGACCGACGCCGGCTTGTCGTACCGCTGCAGCCATCCGATCGCCTGCAGGTACCGGTCCTGGGCGCTCGCGGTTTCCAGGCCCGCCGAAGGCTCCCCCGAATTCGCGGCGCGCGGGAGGTTGAGCGACTCGCCGACGCGATCGGCCAGCCGGTCCTGAATGGCGAACAGGTCGGAATCGCTGCCGTCGAGCGTGTCGCCGGAGATCTGCACGTGATCGGTGTTCCATAGCGAATACGTGATCCGCACGCGGTCGCCGCTGCGCTGGACCGAGCCCCGGAGAAAGAGCTTCGCGCCGAGGCGGGCCGCGACGCGATAGGGGTCGGCGTCCTGGTCGGAGGCGGACACGGCCGCTTCCGGCTCGACGACCTGGACTCCCGGCAGCTTCGCGAGGCGCACGCTGACGGTCTCCGCGAGCCCGTCGCCGAGAAGCTGGCCGCCGGGCAGGCCGCTCAGGTCCTTGAACGGAAGCACCGCGAGCGTTTTCGTTCCCCGGAGCCCGCCGGAGGAGAGCGTCTTCGAGCCGATCCACCACCCGGCCGCCGCGACGACGGCCGCGCCCGCGACGATCGCGAGCCCGCGGCGCGTCCGCCCGCGTTTCGGCGCGGGAGCGCTCCACAGGCGCGTGATTCCCGCGGACGAGGCGAGATTGTTCTCGATCGCGATTCGCGCGTCGCCGATGTCCCGCAGCCGCTGATTCGGGTCTTTCTCGAGGCATCGGCGCAGGAGCTCGCGAACGTCGGGCGGCGTATCGGGAGGCAGATCGGGCCACGTCGGCTCCGAGCGCAGAATGGAAGCGATCACGTCGGAAACGTTCCCGCCCGAGAACGCCCGGCGGCCCGCGAGGCACTCGAACAGAATGCAGCCGAAAGCCCAGATGTCGGTTCGCTTGTCGATCGGCTTGCCGCGCGCCTGTTCGGGGCTCATGTAGCCGATCGTCCCGAGAATCACGCCGGGCAGCGTCTCGTCGACGACCGCCGTCGCCGCCTGCGAGAGGTCTTCCGGCGAAGAGCTCACGTCCATCGCCTTCGCGAGGCCGAGGTCGAGGACCTTCACCTTTCCCTGCGGCGTCACCATGACGTTCGCGGGCTTCAGATCCCGGTGGACGATTCCCTTCTCGTGCGCCGCCTCGAGCCCTTCGGCGATCTGGCGACAGATCTTGAGCGCCTCTTTCGGGGCGAGAGGATGTTCGAGGCAGTCCTTGAGCGTCCGGCCCGGCACGAGCTCCAGAACGAGGTAGCGCCGGCTTCCCGATTCCTCGGCGCCGTAGATCGCCGCGATCGCCGGGTGGTTGATCGAGGCGAGGAGACGCGCTTCGCGCTCGAAGCGTGCGACGCGGGCGGGATCCTTCGAGAATTCTTCGGGAAGGAGCTTGATCGCGACTTCGCGGCCGAGGCTGCGAATCCTTCGCGCGGTAAACCTCTCCCATTCCCCCCTCACCCAGAGAGCCCACGATCTCGTAACCGCCGAGGCGGGTGCCGGAAGGAAGACTCAACTCTGCGATTAGGATACAGGAAACTCATGACACCGGACGCGGGAAGCACCGACCCCTCGAAGGGCCTCGCCCGGCGGCTCGGGGCGTGGGACCTCATGCTGCTCGCGGCGGGCACGACGATCGGCGGCGGGATTTTTCTCACGCCGGCCGCGATCGCCCGCCGGATTCCCGACGTGCGGTGGATCCTCGCGGCCTGGATCACGGGCGGGGTTCTCACGATCGCCGGCGGGCTCGTCTACGCGGAGCTCGGCGCGATGTTCCCCGAGGCGGGAGGCACGTACGCGTACTTCCGGGAGGCCTACGGCGATTTCACCGCGTTTCTCTACGGGTGGATCGCCTGTTTCGTCATCGACACGGGCGCGATGGCCGCGATCACCGTCGGCCTCGCGGAGTACCTCGGCGTCTTCTTCCCCCGGATCGGCGCTCACGTCGTCGCCTTCCGCGTCGGCTCCCTGCCGATCTCGACGGGGCAGCTCGTCGCGATCGGAGCCGTCGCGGTTCTGGCGGCGACGCACGTTTTCGGCGTGCGCGAGGGCGTCCGCATCCAGGGAGCCTTCTCGTCGGTGATCATCGCCGCGATGGCCGCGCTCGCGATCGCCGGAGTCGCGGCCCACGGCATGGCGAAGGCTTCTCCCTCCCGCCCGGTCTCGGCCGGGGCGTTCACCGGCGCGATGATCGCCGTCCTCTTCAGCTACGCGGGTTGGACCGAAGCGCTGACGGCCTCGGGCGAAGTCGAGCGGCCCCGGCGCAACATCCCGCTCGGCGTGATCTCGGGAACAGGGATCGTGATCCTGCTCTACATCGGCGTCAACGTCGCGTTTCCTGAAGACGATGTCCGTCGCCGGCCTCGGCGCCGCGGCGCGGCCGGCGCAGGTCGCTTCGCTCGCGCTTTTCGGCCCGGGAGCGACGCTCCTGCTGTCGGGGGCGATCGTCGCGATGGCGATCGGGGCCGCGTCGGCGGCGGTCGTGCTCCCCGCCCGGATCGCCTACGCGATGGCGCGCGACGGGCTGCTTCCCGCGAAATTCGGGCGCGTCCACCCGCGGTTCCGCACGCCGGCGCTGTCGATCGCGATCTTCGCGGGGTGGACGTCGATCCTGTGCCTCTCGGGCCGATACGAGCAGCTCTTCACCTACGCGACGTTCGCGATCATCCTCGCCTACGTCGCGGCGGGCATTTCGATCTTCGTCTTCCGGCGAAAGCGCCCGGACGCGGAGCGCCCCTATCGCTGCTGGGGATACCCCTGGACTCCGTTGCTCTTCATCGGGAGCTCGCTCGCGGTCGCGGCCGCGACGATGTGGGCCCAGCCCCGGGAAACGCTCGCGGGGCTCCGGATCCTGGCCGCCGGGGTTCCCGTGTATTTCTGGATGCGGCGAAAGCGATGAGGGGCACGGTTCTTTCTACTTTCGCGTCTTTCTATTTCGCGGCCAGCGGCAACGCCAGGCTGCTCGCCCGCTTTCCGTCGTGGAAAATCTTGATGTGCGCGATGCGCGCGTCCGCGAGCTTCTCGTAGCCGATTCGTCCTCCGGTGTTGTAGTTCTTCTGAAAGTTCGGCGAATTGAGCGGAGCGATCGTCAATCGCAGCCGCGCCCCCGCGGGAATCCGCCGCGCCATCCAGTAGAAATCGAACGGAACTTCGGCGACCTGATCCGGCCGGAGCAGCTCTTCTTTGAACGGGCTGTCGCGGAAGCGCGCGCGCCGGATGTCCTCGCCGAGGCGCACGGTTGAACCATCGGGAAGCACCATCATCACCTGGGCCCAGAGATCGAAATCCGGCGCGTCCGCCTGCAGCACCAATTTCAAATGCATTTGGCCGGCGACCTCCACGTCCCGAGGGAACGGTTCGGAGTGAAAGACGATCGCGCGTTTCTGGAAATCGCGAAACTGGCTCGTCAGGTCCTCGTTCGCCGCGTATTTCGCGACGTCGAGCTCGGGAAGCTCGCGCGGATCGCTGACGAGGACGGCGGGCGGTTGGGCGCCGGGCGGCCTTTCCGAAAGGGAGCCGGAATGAAACACGCCGGCGGGCGTGCCCTCCGGCGAATCCAGAAAGAACGTCAGGTCCTCGCCGGAAGACGCCGCTTCCAGCGTCTTCGCGTAGCGCCACTCGTCGGCGCCGAGCATGAAATAGGCGACCCTGTCGCGCAGAAAGTCCGGGCGCGGTCCGCGGCCGAGCACCCAGTCGTACCAGTCGGCGTGCAGCTTCCCCATGTCGAGCACGGCGGCGTCCGGAATGGCCAGGCCTTCGATCATCTTTTGCGGAAGCTGAGTGCCCGAATGGTCCCACGGGCCGATCACGAGACAGGTCTTCGCCTCCTCTCCGGGCGGCGCGTGCGCGATATAGGAGCGGTAGTAGCGCAGAGCGCCCGGCTGGTCGTCGTCGAAGTACCCGGTCGCCGTCAGAACCGGAAAATTCATCCGCTCGTAGTCCCGGGCCTTCGGCTCGGCCGCGAGGTTGAACGCCTCGTCGCCGACGTGATCCAGCCACATCTTCATGAACGAGAGTTTCTTGCCGCGTTCGTCCGTCATCCACCAGTCGTCCTGGGCGATCCCGATCGCGTCGTCGAGCTCGCGGAACGGTCGGTAAGCGGCGTACTGCTCGAGCATCTTGCCCTGCCAGTAGTCGCTGTTCGCGATGAAGCCCGTATTGAGCGAGCGACCCGACGTGTAGCCCAGGATCACGGCTGACCACGCCTGCGGGATTCCGTTCGTGTTCGGCACGTCCCAGCCCGGGTAGATCGGCACGTAGGGCGCGATTCCAGCCAGGTGCGGCGGATGCTGGGCGGCCGTGCGCCACTGCGTCATGCCGACGAACGAGCCGCCGTACATCACGACGTGCCCGTCGCTCCAGGGCTGCGCTGCGATCCATTCCACCACGTCGTGGCCGTCGCGCCCGACCTGCAGTCCGAGGCTGTCGTTTTTCACGCCCCCGGAACGGCCGCGGCCGCGCACGAGGACCTGCACGAACACGTAACCGCGCTTGACCAAGGGGACGATTTCGGGGCCGTGGCGGCCGCCGTCGATGTCGTACTGCGTCAGTTCCAGCACCGCCGGCGCCTTTCCCTTCAGGTTCGATGGCCGCGTGATCCAGGCCTCGAGCTCGACGCCGTCGCGCATCGGAATCATGCGGCTCATTTCGATGTCGTAGCCCGGGCCGACTTTTGTCGCCGGCTGCGGCCGCCGAACTCGCCGGGATTTCGGCGAGCGCGGGAGCGGCCGCGAGCGCGGCGATGAGCGCGAGAGAAAGACGGATCATCACGGTCTCCTTCGAATCGCAGGCTATTTTGTCACCGCTTC
>CAVZCI010000007.1:0-73798 GCA_963773815.1 uncultured Acidobacteriota bacterium | reverse complement strand
AATCCGCCGAACGCGTTCGGAAGGCCGGCGTTCGGGTAAGCGCTGATTCGCACCGGCGCGATTCGCGACAGCTCCTCGACGTAGGGCCGCATCTCGCGCGCCCCGAGCGCGCAGTTGATGCCGACGCTGAGGAGATCGACATGCGACACGGAGTTCCAGAACGACTCGATCATCTGTCCGGAAAGCGTTCGCCCGCTGCGGTCCGTGATCGTTCCGGAGACCATGACGGGCACGCGCCGGCCCGCCCGCTCGAAAGTCTCCTCGATCGCGAACAGGGCCGCCTTCGCGACGAGCGTGTCGAAAATCGTCTCGACGAGCAGGAGATCCACTCCCCCGTCGAGGAGGCCGCGGACCTGTTCCGAGTAGGCGGCGACGAAGTCGCCGAACCGCTTCTCGCGGAAGCCCGGCCGGTTCACGTCGATCGCGAGGGAAAGAGTCCGGTTCGTGGGGCCGATCGCGCCCGCGACGAAGCGCGGCCGGCCCGGATGTGCGGCCTCGAATGCGTCGACGGCCGCGCGGGCGACACTCGCGGCGGAAACGTTCAGCTCGTGAACGAGGGGCTCCATCCCGTAGTCCGCCATCGAGACGGCGTTCGCGTTGAACGTGTTCGTCTCGACGATGTCGGCTCCCGCCTCCAGGTATTCGCGGTGGATCGAGGCGATGATGTCCGGCCGCGTGATCGAGAGGAGGTCGTTGTTCCCCTTCAGGTCCACCGGGTGGTCGCGAAAGCGCTCTCCCCGGTATCCGGCCTCGTCCAGCCGGTGGGCCTGGATCATCGTCCCCATCGCGCCGTCCAGGACGAGGATCCTCTCCGTCAGAAGCGGATGGAGCAGCGCTCCCCGGCCGGTCTCGCTCATTTCCGCACGCCCGTCTGTTCCGAAGCTCCCGCCGCGCGGCGGGGAACCGCCTGGAGGATCTTCTCCACGAGCGCGTACCGCTGCATCGGCATGATGTGGATCCCGGGCGCGATCCCGGCGATCTCCGCCGCGAGCTCGCGCGCGATCGCGAGCCCTTCGGCGGCCTCGAACTCGGCTCCCTTTTCGGAGGCCTTCCGCATCCGCGCGATCGTCTCCTCCGGAACGACCATTCCGGGGACCTCGTTCGCGAAGTAGAGCGTCTGCTTGAGCGTCTTCAGCGGAATCAACCCGATGAGAACGGGAATCTCGTTCGCTTCCGGCCTGCGAAAGAAAGTCTCGAGCGCGGCGGGGTCGAAAACCGGCTGGGTCTGGGCGAACGTCGCGCCCGCCTCGATCTTCGCCCGGAGCTTCGAGAACTCGACCTCGAGGTCGCGCGCCGCGGGGTTCGCCGCGCAGCCGATCGCAAATGCCGTCGCGGCGCCGATCGGATTTCCGACGAGATCCGAGCCGGCGTTCAGGATCTTCGCGATCCGAAGCAGCCCGAGCGTGTCCACCTCGGAAACCTGGTGGCCGTTGGGGTAGTCGCCGATCTTCAGCGGATCCCCCCCGAGGCACAGGAGCGCCTTCAGGCCGAGGCCGGACGCGCCGAGAAGGTCGGACTGGATCCCCAGAACGTTGCGGTCACGCGTCGTGAATTGAACGACCGACTCCAGCCCCGTCTCGCGCTGGATCAGGCCGGCCACCGCGATCGACGACATGCGAAGGCGGGCCATCGGGTTGTCGGTGACGTTGACCGCGTCGACGCCGAGGGCTTTCAGCTGCCTCGCCGCCTGGACAGAGCTCGAGCAATCGGCGCCCTTCGGCGGCTCGACCTCGACCGTGACCGTGAACGACCCCGGCGTCGAGAGCTTCCGCTTGAAGTGGGAAGTTTCGATCGCCGTTTCCCGGCGGACTGTCGGAAACCCTTCCGCCGGCGCCGCCTCGGACGAGAGCGACAACGTTCTTCGCGACGCGCCCGCGAGGGCCAGCGCCATGGCCCGCGTGTGCTCGGGCGTCGTTCCGCAGCATCCCCCGACGATCGCGGCGCCCTTGTCGACGAACTCGAGGGCATACTCGCGAAAGTAATCCGGCGAGGCGTTGTACACGTTGCGGCCGCGGATGAGGGTCGGATAGCCCGCGTTCGGCATCACGGAAAGCGGGGCCGGAACCCTCGAAGCGACCTGCGAAAAGACTTCGAGCGTCTCCTGCGGCCCGAGAGTGCAGTTGATGCCGGCGGCGTCCGCGCCCGCGGAGACGAGCGTGTGCAGCGCGTCGGCCGCGCGTTCGCCGAATGCCGTGCGCCCGTCGCCGAAAAACGTCATCTGCGCGACGATCGGAATTTCCGCTGAGAGCCCGCGCGCAGCGCGGACCGCCTCGGCCGCCTCGAGCAGGTTGCCGAACGACTCGAGGAGGAGCAGGTCGGCTCCCGCTTCCAGCAGGACGCGGATCTGCTCTTCGAAGATCTCGCGCACCTGCGAGAGGGAGAGGGCGCCGTAGGGCTTGACCATCGCGCCGAGCGGACCGATCGAAGCGGCGACGAAGATGTGCTCGCCCGAGGCCGCCGCCCGCGCGAGCCTGACGCCCTCGCGATTGATCTTTTCGAGCGAGTCGGCCCAGTCATGCTCGCGGAGCTTCACGCGGTTCGCGTCCCACGTGTTCGTCGTGAGGATCCGCACCCCCGCGTCGGCGTAGTCCTCGTGGATCTCGGAGACCGTCTGCGGCGCGACGACGTTGAGAGACGACCTCGCGCTGGAGGGCTCCGCCCCCCTCGTGACGAGGAGCGTTCCCATCGCCCCGTCGGCGAGGAGGATTTCTTCGGCCAGTGATTTTCGAAACGATACCGTCATGAAAAAAGCCCCTCATGCGTAAGTCGATGAGGGGCAATTCTTCCGGTTCTGTCGCGAGCCTCTCATCTATCCCCGCGATCGGCCAGCCGATCCGCCGGGGTGGGATTTGGCACCTGACGCTTTCCGCGCGATACGGAACCCGGTTGCCGCGGCTTCACAGGGCCCATACCCTCCGCCGCTCTGGATGAAATCAAAGATCCGAAATCCATGCTATTCGGCGTCCGAAGACCGTGTCAAGCACTCCGGTTTCGGGAATCCGGGTCCCGAAACCGGAAAGGGCCATTGCGAGCCGGCATCCATCGCGGCCATAAAGGATTGCAAAAGATCATGTTATTCGCCGAATTGCAGATTGAAACCCGCGGGAGCAGCGATTGCTTTCTTCCCGAGGCGGGAGGACGGAATGCGAATTTCGATGATCGGACACGAATACCAGGTCGAGATGAAACGGTCGACTTTCCGCTGGGAGGAATCCCCCGCCGATTCGAGGCAGGGGTCGGGAATGGAGTATCGCGTCGACCTTCGCGGAAAAGCGGACCGGAACTGGCGCAAGACGTTCTATCTCGTCCAGTGGGACTACTTCGGGCAGTTCAAGTTCCACCTGAGAGAGGACGGAAAGGCCATTTCCTTTCATCGCGGAACCGACGAATCGCTCGAACACGAGGAAATGCTCCTGAAGGCGCTCGAAGTGCTGATGAAGATCGTCAACACGAGCGCGTCGAGGAAGCCCGTGGAGTTCCTGAAAGCCGAGGGCCAGTTCCAGGGAGCGGCGCTCGCCGTCTGACGATGCGAATTCTGATTGCCGAGGACGATCCCCTTTCCCGCAGCGTCCTGGAGAAGTCGCTCGCGGAGTGGGGCCACGAAACCCTCTCCACGACCGACGGAATCCAGGCCTGGGTCTCTCTCCATCGGGACAACCGCCCCTCGATCGCGATCCTCGACTGGCACATGCCCGGAATGGACGGGATCAAGATCTGCCAGCAGCTTCGGAAGGAGGCGTCCGGGAATTACGTCTACATGATCATTCTCACGGGCAGGAAAGAGCGAAAGCACCTGATTCAAGCGCTCGAGGCCGGCGCGGACGATTTCATTTCGAAGCCCTTCGAGCCCGCGGAGCTGCAGGCCCGCCTGCAGGTCGCCCGAAGGATCCTCAACCTCGAATCGGCGCTGATCGCCTCCCGCGAGGCGCTCAAGGGCGAGGCGACGCACGATTCGCTCACGGGGGCATGGAACCGGGGAGCGATCCTCGAATTCCTCGAGCAGGAGCTCGCGCGAGCGCGGCGGGACGGCACCTCCGTCGCAACGATGCTGTTCGACCTCGACCATTTCAAGGTCATCAACGACCGCTACGGACATCCGGCCGGGGACGCGATGCTTCGGGAATTCGTTCGGCGGATGGAGGCGACCGTTCGGACGTACGACGCGGTCGGCCGTTACGGAGGAGAAGAATTTCTCGTCGTTCTGCCGAACTGCGGCACCGAGAACGCGATCCCTCTCGCGAACCGGATCCTGTCCACCGTCGCGAAAACCTCCGTCTGCGACCGGGAACACGAAATTCGAATGACCGCGAGCGCGGGTATCGCTTCGACGGACGGCGACGCCGGGAAAAGCGCAGACGACCTTCTCCGGGAGGCCGACAAGGCGCTTTACCGGGCCAAGCACGCGGGGCGCAACCGGGCCGAGTCCGATCTTTCCGTGTCCGGACGCCGGCCCGGAGAGCTTCGCCTCGCCGTCGGATAGCCGCGCAAGGGCCTTGAACGGAGGAAGCGGTGGAGAAACTCAGTCCGAATGCCAGGGTCAACGTTGACATCAAATCCCTGCGTGAGGAGCCGATTCCGCCCGAAGAAGGCGGACACCTCACGAGATTCTGCATCCCCCTCCAGGGAACCTTCGGAGTCGCCTGGATCGAGAGCTTCTATCGGCTGCAATGGGCCGGGGTCGACGACATCGGCTATCACCTCTCGAAGAATTGCCGGGAAATCTACTTCGAGCAGGAGGCGCAACCGGAAGCCCGGGAGTGGCTCCCGGGGACTCTGGGGAATCTCGAGAAATTCATCGCCCGGGTCAACAGCGACGCGGCCGCGGAAGCAAACCAGGCCGCCTGAGGAATTTTGGAGGGCTTGATCATCGATCCTTTCAAATCAGCAAATTAGATCCTTCTAGGAACCCCCTGTCCCCTCCGGGCAGGTTGCGCGATATGTAGGGACGGGGAAACGTGTGCCGAGGCATAGAGCTATAATTACGCGGAATCCTAAACTGTGGGGACTCGTCGGGGACGGCGGGTGATCAGTCTCGTGACAGAACGTTTTGCGGCTGATAGCGTTTTTCGCCAGCTCTTCGAGGGCTCGCCGGGGCTTTTCCGCGCCCTGCTCGAATCGGCGCCCGACGCGATCGTGATCGTCGACGAAGCCGGAGAAATCGTCCTCGTCAATGCGCAAACCGAGCAGCTCTTCGGATATTCGCGCGACGAGCTCCTGGGCCGGAACGTCGACGTCCTCGTCCCTTCCCGCTTTCGCGAGAAACATCCCGCCCATCGAGCCGGGTACGTCGCCGAACCGCATTCCCGGCCGATGGGCGTCGGCATGGAGCTCTTCGGACAGCGAAAGGACGGAACGGAGTTTCCCGTCGAAATCAGCCTGAGCCCCCTGCGGACCGAGAAGGGCGTTCTTGTCTCGAGCGCGATCCGCGACATCACGCAGCGCAAGCAACTCGAGAAGGGCCTCCGCGAAGCCCAGGTGCTCGTCGAAACGCTCGGAGAGCACGTCCGGGACTACTCGATCTTCCTGCTGGACAAGGAAGGGCGAATCCAAACCTGGAACCGCGCCGCACAGCGGATGAAGGGATACACGGCGTCTGAAGCGCTCGGAAAAAGCTTCTCGATCTTTTACACGCCGGAGGACATTGAAGCGGGAAAACCGAAAGAAGCGCTGAGCCGGGCGACGCGGGAAGAGAGATGGAAGGACGTTGGAATACGGATTCGAAAAGACGGATCCCGATTCTGGGCGGACGTCGTGATCACGGCGATCCCCGGAGAGGATGGGCAAATTCGTGGATTCGCGAAAATCACGCGCAACATCGACGAGAAGCATGCCGCCGAGGAAAAGATGAGGCGCCAGGCCGCGGAGCTCGCGACTGCGAACCAGGAGCTCGAGGCGTTCAGCTATTCCGTTTCCCACGATCTGCGCGCTCCCCTGCGCGCGATCGACGGCTTCAGCCAGGCACTCCTCGAGGAGTCCGGCGACCGGCTCGACGAAAACGGGAAACGCTATCTCCAGAGAGTCCGCGCCGGCGCCCAGAGGATGGCAGAGCTCATCGATGACCTGCTGTCTCTCGCGAAGGTGTCGCAAAAGAGCCTCGATCGCTCGGCCATCGACCTGAGCGAGATCGCCGCGGAGGTCTTCGCCGCCCTCGCCCGGACCGAGCCGGACCGGAAAGTCGCGTTCCAAGTCGCTCGACAGGTCAAAGCGGACGCCGACGAAGGCCTCCTCCGGATCGTCCTGCAGAACCTGATCGGCAACGCCTGGAAGTTCACGTCGAAGCGACCGGACGCGGAGATCGAGTTCGGCGTGCGAGAGGACAGCGGCGAGCGCCGATATTTCGTTCGGGACAACGGCGCGGGATTCGACCAGGCCTATGTGGGAAAGCTCTTCGGCGCTTTCCAGCGGCTGCACGCCGCCGGCGAATTCCCCGGCACCGGCATCGGCCTCGCGACGGTCGCGCGCATCGTTCACCGGCACGGCGGCAAAGTCGGGGCGGCAGGCCGCGTCGGCGAGGGCGCGACGTTCTGGTTCACTCTCTGATCTGCGAAAGGAGAACGAAATGAAAGAAAAGGTCATTCTTCTCGTGGAAGACAACCCGGACGATGAAGAGTTGACGATCCGGGCGCTCGAGCGAAACAACATTCGCAACGAGGTCGTCGTCGCGAGAGACGGCGCCGAAGCGCTCGATCTCCTCTTCGCGACCGGGCCGCACTCCGGCAAGCCTCCGATCGTCCCCACGATCGTCCTGCTCGACCTGAAACTGCCGAAGATCGAGGGGCTGGAAGTGCTCAAGAGGATTCGGGCGGACGAGCGGACCCGGCTCATTCCCGTCGTCATTCTCACGTCTTCGAAACAGGAACAGGACCTGATCGAAGGTTACTCGAGCGGCGCGAACAGCTACGTGCGAAAACCGGTCGATTTTGCGAAATTCGTCGAGGCGGTCAAGCAGCTCGGCCTGTACTGGCTCGTCATCAATGAGCACCCTCCCGCGCGATCCTGACTCCGGCGCGCGCCTGCGGGTGCTGATCCTCGAGGACAACCCCGACGACGCGGAGCTCGTCCTTCGCGAGCTTCGCCGCGGAGGGTTCGAGCCGGCCTGGGAGCGGGTCGAGACCGCCGAAGACTTCTCCGCCGCGCTCACGCACGAATGGGACATCATCCTGACCGACTTTTCGATGCCCCATTTCAACGCGTTCGACGCTCTCGAAATTCTCGAAGGCCGGCAAAACGCTCCTCCGTGCATCGTCGTCTCGGGCACGATCGGAGAAGACACGGCCGTCGCCGCGATCAAGGCGGGCGCGGCCGATTACCTCATGAAGGATCGGCTCGCGCGGCTCGCGGCGACGGTCCGGCGCGAGCTGAGGGATCAGGCCGTCCGCCGCCTGCACGACGCCGAGCAACGGCGAGCCCAGGAGGCGATTCAAAAGCTCCTCACCGCGATCGAGAATACCGTCGACAGCATCGTGATGACCGATCCCGACGGGCGGATCAACTACGTGAATCCCGGCTTCCAGAAGCTCTACGGCTACTCGAAGGAGGAGGTCGCCGGCAAGACGCCCCGCGTCCTCAAGAGCGGCAAGCACGACGCGGCGTATTACCGGGCGTTCTGGGGCTCACTGATTTCGGGTGCGGGTTTCCGGGGAGAGGTCGTCAACCGGACGAAAGACGGACGCCTCGTCACCGCCGAGATGACCGCGAGCGCGATCTTCGACGATTCAGGCAAGCGAACCGGGTACATCGCGGTGCACCACGACGTCACCGAGAAGAAGCGAGCCGAAGAAAAGCTTCGAGCGAGCGAAGCGCGATTGCTCGCGATCATCGAAACCGAGCCCGAATGCGTCAAGACCATCGACCGCAATGGAAAGATCTCGAACATGAATCGGGCGGGGCTCGCCATGCTCGAGGCGGACTCGCTCGCCGAGCTCCAGCGGCGCGACCTCCTCGAATTCCTGCTTCCCGAATACAGGGCCCCGTTCACAGCCCTCCACGAACGCGTGATGAAAGGCGAAAGTGGCAGCCTCGAATTCGAAGTTACCGGCCTCAGAGGCACGCGGCGCTGGCTGGACACGCACGCCGCCCCCCTGCGCGACGCGGACGGCCGGGTGGAGGGTTTGCTCGGGATCGCGCGCGACGTCACGGAGCGCAAGCACGCCGGAGAAGCCCTGCGGGAGAGCGAGGCGCGATTCCGGGGAGCGTTCGAGACCTCGCCGATCGGAATGGCGCTCGTCGCCCCCGACGGGAGATGGATTCAGATCAATCACCGGCTCTGCGAGATCACGGGCTACTCGCGGCAGGAATTGCTCTCGCGCACTTTCCAGGACATCACCCACCCGGACGATCTGGCGAAGGACCTCGCGCTCGTGAGCCAGGTCCTGGAGGGCGAAATCCCCTTCTACCAGATGGAGAAGCGCTACATCCACAAGGCGGGCCACTCGATCTGGACCCATCTCACCGTGGCTCTCGTTCGCGATCCCCAGGGCGCGCCGCTCCATTTCGTCTCGCAGATCGAAGACATCACGACTCGAAAGAGCGCGGAGGGGGACCTGAAGGCGAGCGAGGAGCGTTTCCGCGAGCTCGCCGAGAACATCCAGGAAGTTTTCTGGCTCACCGATCCCGCCAGGAACGAGATGCTCTACGTCAGTCCGGCGTACGAGACGATCTGGGGCCGCACGTGCGAGAGCCTGTACGCCTCGCCGCGAACCTGGCTGGATTCCATCCATCCGGACGACCGGAAGCGCGTGATCGAAGCCGTTGCGACGAAACAGACGAACGGCACGTACGACGAGGAGTACCGCATCAGACGCCCGGACGGAGAAATTCGCTGGATTCACGATCGCGCGTTCGCCGTGCGCGATTCGTTCGGCGCGGTGACCCGGGTCGTCGGGGTCGCCGTGGACGTGACCGGGAAAAGGCGCGCGGAGGACGAGCTGAGGGAATCGCAGAAACAGCTCCGGGCTCTTTCGGCGCACCTCCAGACCATTCGAGAGGACGAGCGGACGGGTATCGCCCGGGAGCTGCACGACGAGCTCGGGCAGTCGCTGACGGCGCTGAAGATGGACCTCGCGTCGATTCGCGGCATGTGCGCCGGCGGCCCGGACGCCCGAAAGGCCGCCGTTCAGAAGATCGACGCCGCCTCGCAGGTCGCGGACGGAATGATCCACACGGTGCGCCGGATCTCCTCGGAGCTTCGCCCCGGAATGCTCGACGACCTGGGTCTCTTCCCCGCGATCGAATGGCTCGCGCAGGACTTCTCCCAGCGCACCGGAATTTCGGTTCGAATCGCGTCGGAAATCGGTTCCGTCGCGCTCGACCGGGCGCAATCGACGGCGATCTTCCGGATCCTCCAGGAAACGCTGACGAACGTCGCGCGTCACTCGAAAGCGACGGAGGTGAGCGGTCTCGTCCGCGAATCGGGCGGGGCATTCGAGCTCGAAATCCGCGACAACGGGAAAGGGTTTCCCCTTTCCATTCTGCACGAAGCTTCTTCCCTCGGCCTCATCGGAATGCGCGAGCGGGCCGGGTCGGTCGGGGGATCGATCGAATTCCTTTCGGCGCCGGGGGACGGAACGACGGTCCGGTTGCGCGTGCCGCTCCCGGGAAAGAATCCGTCATGAGGGTTTTCGTCGCGGACGACTCCGCGCCGGTCCGCGAGCGGATCCTGTCGATGCTCGAGGGCATTCCGGGCGTCCAGGTCGTGGGACACGCGGAAGACTCGATCGCGGCGCGTCTCCTGATCACCGCTCTCCAGCCCGACGTCGTGATCCTCGACATCAACATGCCGGGCGGGAGCGGCATCGAGGTGCTCCACGAGATCAAGCACCAGACCCCCTCGCCAACCGTCATCATGCTCACGAACTATTCTCAGCCGCAGTACCGCGCGCGCTGCCTCGAAGAGGGCGCCGACTATTTCTTCGACAAGTCGTCCGAGTTCGAAAAGATCCGCGGCGTCCTGGAGCCGCCGAAGTGAAGCCTCCCCCGCGCGGACGGGCCCGGCCGACGCCGCACGCCCTTCGCGTCCGAAAACCCCGGCTGAAGGAGCTTTCCGAAAGCGAGGTCGTCCTTCTCTGCACCCACGATCTCGCCGGCACCCTTCTCTCGATTAACGGCGCCTCGTGCCGGGCCCTGGGCTACACCGAATCCGAGCTCCTCGGCGGCAGCATTCGAACGTTCTGGCCGCCGAATACCGCGATCAGTTCGAGGCGTACCTCGCCCGACTCCGTGCCTCCGGCGCCGCAACCGGAGTGATGACGGTCGTCACCCGAAATGGCGAAAAGCGACTCTGGCACTACCAGAACATCCTGAGCGTCGGGAGCGAATCCGATCCCGTCGTCCACGGCACCGCGATCGATGTGACCGAGCTCGTGCAGCGCGAACGGTCCACGGTTGCCGCCCTCCGCGCGGCGGAAGAGCGCTACCGGCTGCTCTTCGAGCGGAACCTCGCCGGAATGTATCGCTCGATGCTGGACGGAACGCTGCTCGACTGCAACGAAGCGTTCGCGAACATCCTCGGCTTCTCGTCGCGCGAGGAGATCCTCCAGCAGAACGCGCGGTCCCTGTACTTCTACGAAAGCGACCGGAAATCGATTCTCGACGACGTCGCGGCGTCGGGGTCCGTCTCGGCGCGCGAGACCTGCCTCCGCCGGCGGGACGGAACGGCCGTCTGGGTCGTCGACAGCATCACGTTCGTTCCCCCGGTCGGAGACAATCCGGCGATGCTCGAGGGCTCGATCGTCGACATCAGCGACCGCCGCAAGGCCGAGGAGGCGGTTCGAGTCTCCGAAGAGCGGTACCGCTTCCTGTTCGAGCGCAATCCCCTCCCGATGTGGGTCTACGAGGTCGAAACGCTGAAATTCCTCGACGTCAACGACGCGGCGATCGCGCATTACGGCTATTCGCGCGCGGAATTTCTCTCGATGAAGCTCCCGGACATCTGGCCTCCGGAGGACCGCGGCCGGCATCCGATCGCGCCCGTGGCCGACAGACCTCAGCCTTTTTCCCCGTCGAGGCACGTGCGAAAGAACGGGCAGATCGCCGACGTCGAGGTCTCCTCCGTCGACCTGCCCGGCGGCCAGGTCCGGCGCCGCATGGCGCTCGCGCGCGACGTGACCGAGCAGAAGGCAGCCGAGCGCGCGCTCGTGGAATCGGAGAAGAAATACCGGCATATCTTCGACTTCGCGCCGGTCGGCATCTACCAGACGACGGCCGATGGAAAAGTGCTCACCGTCAATCCCGCGTTCGCGCAAATGCTCGGCTACAACGCGGACGAGCTCGTCCGGCTTTCGGCCTACGACCTCTATCTCCGTCCCGAAGAGCGAGACGCGGCGATTCGCGACTTCAACGAGTCTTCCACGCCGGGAATGACGATCGAGCGGGCGCTCAAGAGCAAAACCGGCGACCCGGTCTGGGTTCAGATCACCGCTCAGGCCGTTCGAGACGAGGAAAACAGGGTCGCATACCTCGAGGGATTCACGTTCGACATCACGGACAAAAGACGGATCGACGAGCAGCAGGCGCGCCTGCAGGAAGCCGTTCTCGAGACGGCGCGGCAGTGGCGGGACACGTTCGACGCGATCGACACGCCGGTCTTCGTCGTCGATGGCGACGCCGTCGTCAAACGGCTCAACCGCGCGGCCGTCGAGCTCACGGGCCAGACGTACGTGGACGTCCTCGGGCGCCCGCTCGACGCGCTTGCGGACGGACCTCTGGGACGACGGCCGCGGCGCTCGTCCGGCATCCCGAATCCGAACGCTCGCGCTCCGGAGTCATGTGCCGCGACGAAGAGGCTCAGAAGGTCTGGGAGATTTCCGTCAGCGGCTACGAGTCGCCGGATTCGAAGGGGCCCCCGATGTCGATCGTGATCCTGCGGGACGTCACCGCGATGGTGAAGCTGCAGGAATCCGTCCTTCGCGCGGAATCCATGTCGTCAATGGGCTCGCTCGTGGCGGGCGTCGCCCACGAGGTCCGCAATCCCCTGTTCGCGATCTCCGCGACGCTCGACGCGTTCGACGCGCGTTTCCGCGAGCGCGACGACTACAAGAAGTACGCCCAGGCCCTGCGCGCGCAGCTCGACCGCATGAGCCATCTCATGCGCGACCTCCTCGACTACGGGAGGCCCGCGGTCCTGGAGTTCCGCGAAGTCGCGCCCGCCGAGCTCGTTCGCGACGCTGTCCGCGGTTGTTCCGACCTCGCCTCCCGGGCCGCCGTTCCCGTCGAGGTCGACGCTCCGGAGGAGCTGACGCCAATCCGCGTGGACCGGGGCCGGACCGTCCAGGTCTTCATCAACCTCGTCGAAAACGCGATCCAGCATTCGCCCGACAAGCTTCCGGTCTCGATCCGGGCGGAGCCGCTCGCGCACGGAGGCACGCCGGGCGTTCGATTCACCGTCGAAGACCGCGGGCCCGGCTTTCAGGCCTCCGACATTCCGAAGCTCTTCGACCCGTTTTTCACGAAGCGCCAGGGAGGAACGGGGCTCGGCCTCGCGATCGTTCGCCGCATCGTCGACGAACATGGGGGTACGATTAGCCCGGCGAACCGGCCGGACGGCGGCGCGAGCATCTCCGTCTGGTTTCCGCGCGAGCCGCCGGCAGCGGCCGAGAGCGAGAGGAAGGCATGAAGGAAACCCATCGCGTGCTGATCGTCGACGACGAAGACGGAATTCGATTCGCTCTCCGGGACTTTCTCGAATCGAGCGGATTCGCCGTCGAAGAGGCCGGCAGCTGCGCCGAGGCCGAGAAAGTCTTTCGCGCGAGCCGTCCCGACGCGGCGCTCCTCGACTTCCGGCTGCCCGACGGCAACGCGCTGGACCTCATTCCGAAGCTCAAGGCGCAGGACTCGACCGTTCCGGTGATCGTGCTCACGGCCCACGCGTCGATCGACCTCGCGGTGCGCGCGATTCAGCAGGGAGCCGAACAGTTCCTGACGAAGCCGGTCGAGCTGCCCGCGCTTCTCGTCATCCTGCAGCGCGCTCTCGATAACCAGCGGATTCGCCGCAAAGACGCGGCGAAGGCCCGGGGCGAGCGCCCCGCGGACGATCCGTTTCTCGGCGAGAGCGCGGCGATCCGGGCGCTCGCGGATCAGGCCCGCCGCAGTCTCGCGTCCGAGAGTCCGATTCTGATCCAGGGCGAAACCGGATCGGGAAAAGGGGTGCTCGCGCGCTGGATGCACCGCAACGGCACGCGGCCCGACGAGGCGTTCGTCGACCTGAACTGCGCGGGCCTCTCCCGGGAATTCCTCGAGTCGGAGCTCTTCGGCCACGAGAAGGGAGCGTTCACCGGAGCGGTCTCGAGCAAACCCGGTCTCTTCGAGGTCGCCCACCGGGGCACGATGTTCCTCGACGAGATCGGCGACGTCGATCTTCAGGTCCAGCCGAAGCTCCTGAAAGTCCTCGAGGAGAAGTCCTTCCGGCGCCTCGGAGAGGTTCGCGACCGCCATGTCGACGTTCGCCTGATCGCGGCGACGCATCACGATCTGGGCGCGCTCATTCGCGAGAAGACGTTTCGCAGCGATCTCTACTTTCGCATCAGCACGATCCCGCTCACGGTGCCTCCGCTGCGGGAACGCGTCGAGGACATCCCCGTCCTCGCCCGCCACTTCCTCTCCGCCCTTCCCGGGGCGGCCGAGCGCGGCGGCGTAACCCTTTCGGCCGAGGCCGAGAAGATCTTCTGCCGCTATCCGTGGCCCGGAAATCTACGGGAGCTTCGAAACGTGATCGAGCGGGCGCTCCTCTTCGTCGAGGGGACTTCGCTGACCGCGCGGGACCTTCGGTTCGACGCGTCGCCCCAGGCGTCGTCCGGCGACGGAGACCTCCAGCTCAACCTCCAGGAGGTCGAGGTCCGGCACATCCGCCGGGTGCTCGAAGACGAGAAGGGCCACGTGGAAAAGGCCGCCGCGCGCCTCGGAGTCCCGAAGAGCTCCCTCTACGAGAAGATCCGCCGCCACGGAATCGTCGTCTCCAAGGTCTAGAAACGGCGTCTTCACCCCGGATGGAGAGTCTCGAGTAGCGAGTCGCGAGTCGCTAAACCATTCATAATTCATCATTTAAAATTCAAAATTCCTCGCAGGGGACCGGCCCCGCCGTTGCAACTTCCCTCCGGCATGAGCGAACAAAGAACCGTACTCATTGTCGACGACGAGGAATTCATCCGCTTCGCACTGAGCGAGTACTTCTCGGTCCTGGGTTACCGGGTTGACGTGGCGGGCGAGTGGGAGGAAGCCGAGGCCCTGCTCGCCTCGCGCCGCTACCAGCTCGTGATCAGCGACCTGCGGCTGACGGGCTTCGGAGGAACCGAGGGGCTCGAGATCGTGCGCTCGATCCATCAACGGTGGCCGGGCACCCGTGTGATGCTCCTGACCGGCTACGGCAGCGGCGAAGTGAAGGCGGAAGCCGTCCGAAGAGGGGTCGACGCGTTCCTCGAAAAGCCGATGGCCCTTCCGGAGATCGCGCGAATCGCCGACTGCATGCTGGCGCGGACCGCCTGAGATGGAAACGACGATGACGAACTTCTCCGCCGCCGGACCGAGCCTGGTCGACCGAATTCTCGCGCCGGGCGGCCTGCGGGTCGAGCTCCAGCCGATTCTGGACGTCGAGGGCGCTCTGACTGCCGTTCATTCGTACGAGTGCCTGAGCCGCGGTCCGACGGGAACGAACATGGCGTCGGCCGACATCCTGTTCGAGTACATCCGAAGAAAGAAGATCGAGCAGAACATGGACCGAGCGTGCATCGAGGCGGGGCTGGAAGCGGCAAGCCGGCTGCCCGGCCTGCCCCACTTCGCCGTCAACGTCCATGCGATCACGATCGCGACGGATCCGGATCTCCCCGCGTTCCTGAAGAAGGCCGCCTCGGCCCGGGGAATCTCGACGTCGCGCCTCACCGTGGAAATCGTCGAGCACGCTCCCACCTGGCACGAGGGTTCGTTTCTGGACACGCTGAGCCGGCTCCGGCAGATCGGCATCCAGATCGCGCTCGACGACGTCGGGCTGGGCCACTCGAACTACAAGATGATCCTCGAGGCGAACCCCGATTACCTCAAGATCGACCGCTTCTTCGTGACGAACTGCCACAACGACCGGAAAAGGCGAGCCGTGATCCGCTCGATCGTCGAGCTCGCCCACGAATTCGAAGCGACCGTCATCGCCGAAGGGGTCGAGAGCCGGCAGGAGTTCGACTGGCTGTGCGACCAGGGAGTGCGGCTGTTCCAGGGCTATTTCTTTTCGCGGCCCCTTCCCGTCGAAACGCTGCTCGGAAGCGCGTGGCGGGAGAATCTCGCCGTCGCGAGCCCGCACGACCGCGCTGACGCGTAATCGTCTGATATCTTTCTCTTCGGAGAAAGCACCATGCTCTCGAGACTTCTCTTCGCCGTTCTCGCGGCCGCGTCCGCCGCCGCGCCCCCGAAACCGGCTCCGGCCGGCACGATACTGATCCGAGCGGGCCGCATTCTCGACGGCCGGGGCGGCGTCGCGACGAACCAGGCGATCTGGATCGAAGGGAGCAAGATCCGGGAAGTGGGGCCGGCGGCGAAAATCGCGCGCGGACGAACGGCCTCGCGGGAGATCGACCTCTCCCATTCGACCGTTCTGCCCGGCCTCATCGACGTGCACGTGCACATCGGCTGGCACTTCACCCGGGACGGACGGCTCCACACCGAGAAGGACGGCGAAAGCGCGGCGGAATCGGCGTTCGCCGAAGCCGGAAACGCGCGCGCGACCCTCCTGGCCGGGTTCACGACGGTTCAAAGCGTCGGCGCTCCCGAGGACGCCGAGCTCCGCGACGCCGTCGCGCGGGGGGTCGTCGCGGGGCCGAGGATCCTGACCTCGCTCGAACCCCTCTCCGAAGAGAGCGGCTCGCCGGAGCAGATCCGCGCCCTCGTCCGCGAACGCAAGGCCGCGGGCGCCGACCTCATCAAGCTGTTCGCCTCGAAGAGCATTCGCGAGGGCGGGGCGCAGACGATGACCGACGCGCAACTCTCCGCCGCCTGCGGGGAAGCGAAGGCCCTCGGCCTGCGCACGCTCGTCCACGCCCACAGCGCGGAAAGCATGCGCGCCGCAACGCTCGCGGGCTGTTCGCAGATCGAGCACGGAATCTTCGCGACGCCGGAAGTCCTGAAGCTGATGGCCGGGCGCGGGACGGTTTTCGACCCGCAGTGCGGGCTGATCTTCCACAATTACCTCGAAAACAAGGCGAAGTACCTCGGCATCGACAATTACTCGGAAGCGGGCTTCGCGGCGATGGAACAGGCCGTTCCGCTCGCGATCGCGACCCTCCAGAAGGCGCTCGCGACACCCGGGCTGAAGGTCGTCTTCGGAACCGACGCCGTTGCGGGCGCGCACGGGAGAAACGCCGAAGACCTCGTCTGCCGCGTCCGCGAGGCCGGCCAGGATCCTCTTCGCGCGATTCAGTCCGCGACTTCCGCCGCGGCGGAGTCTCTCGGGCTCGGCAAGGAGATCGGCGCGATCGCGCCGGGAATGGAAGCGGACCTGATCGCGGTGCCCGGCGACCCGCTCAAGGACATCACGCTCCTGCGGAGCGTCGAATTCGTCATGAAGGGCGGAAAGGTTTTCCGCGGCCCGGAGGGTCTTGTCTCGTCTCTCGTCCGATGAGCGCCCTCTCACTTTCGCTCGTCGAGGAGGCCGCGGAGCTTCTCCGCGGCCAGATCCTCGCGACTCCGCTCGAAGAATCCCCGGAGCTCTCCCGGCTCGCGGGCGCGCCCGTCTGGCTCAAGCTGGAGAACCTCCAGGAGACGGGATCCTTCAAGATCCGGGGAGCGCTCTTCCAGCTCGCCGGCCTCTCGGAGCGTGAGAAGAAGCTCGGCGTCATGACCTGTTCCGCGGGCAACCACGGAAAGGCGGTCGCCGAAGCGGCGAAGAGATCCGGAATCCCGGCGACCGTTTGCGTGCCGAAGACGGTCGACGCTTCGAAGCTCCGCGGCATCGTCGCGCGGGGAGCGGAGGTCCGCATCTCCGGCTTCCGCGGATACGACGAGACGCAGGACTGGGCGATCGAGCTCGCGAAACGGGAAGGCAAGCCGTTTCTCTCCGCCTTCGACGACGTTCGCGTGATGGCGGGAAACGGCGGCACCCTCGCCCGCGAAGTCCTCGGCGAGGTTCCCGACGCGGCGTCCTTCCTGCTTCCGGTCGGCGGAGGCGGGCTCTCCGCCGGCTTCTCGTTCGTCGCGAAAAATCGCAATCCCGGCTCGGTCGTCGTCGGCTGCCAGCACGAGAGCTCTCCGGGCCTCGCCCTCTCCCTCGAAGCGGGCCGCGCGATCACGCGCCTTCCCCCGGCCGACACGCTGGCCGGAGGAATCGAGGGAGGGCTCGGGGAGCTCCCCTTCGAGATTCTCCGCTCCCGCGTCGATCGCGTCGTCCTCCTCTCCGAAGACGAGCTGCTCGCGGCGGTCGTCTGGATGCTCGAGCACCATCAGCACGTCATCGAGCCCTCCGCGGCGGCCGCGATCGCCGCCGTCCTCACGGGAAAAGCGGGGGCCTTGATCGGCCCCGCCGTGATCGTCGTGACGGGACGAAACGTCGCCGCGTCGACGTATAGGGAGATTCTCGGCAGCCATGGGGCGCCCGCGGCACCCTAGTTTGTCCTGACCTAGGGCAACAAACTCTCCTGACTCGAAAGCATGATCTCCGGGCTACCAAAGCCGTAGATTGAACGTCCTACCAGACCTATAATCCAAGCCGTGGCCACAAAGACAGGTGAGTCGATAAGCGCTGCCGCGGAGATCGCTCGCTATCCTCTCCCGGAGGCAGCGATCTACCTAAGGATTGCTCCGATGACTCTGAGGAGTTGGGTCATAGGCCGCAGTTATACCGTCAAGAGTGGCCAGGAAAGACGTTGGTGGGAGGGGCTCATTGAGAGACCGGACCCAGAGGATTCAAGACTCTCCTTCTCAAACTTGGTAGAGGCTTATGTTCTCAACGTGCTCCGAAAACAGTACCAGGTGAAGATGCCGGAAGTTCGCACAGCGCTTCTACAGGCTTCCGAATATTACGGAATTCCTCGATTTCTACTGAGCGAGAAGCTTCGAGTTACGCACGGGAATGTTTTTCTTGACGATCTTGGCAAATTGATAAACGTCGGAAAGGGCGGTCAGGAGGGGATGCCCGAAATCCTCTCTGCGTACCTTGAAAGAATTGAATACCCACGAGGTTTCGCTGAGACGCTTGCACCGCTGACGCGAGACGACCCCAAGGAAGCGCCTCGGATCATACTGATAGATCCCAAAGTTGCCTTCGGACGCCCTACCGTCAAGAGCAAGGGCATAAGAACTGCCGCCATCAGCGAAAGATTTCAGGTCGGCGAATCGGTGGATGAAATCGCGGAAGATTACGACCTAAGCCAGGGAGAGGTCGAAGAGGCCATTCGTTACGAGCGAGTCGTTCTGGCCGCCTGAACGAATTTTTTTCACCGACAGAGGCAGTACTCGACCGCTGGACTCGCGGAGACCTTCCTGCGTGGAATAAAAAGCATAGATCGCATCCTGAAAGAGCAGAAAGCGCCATTCTTCGCGGCCGTGAGACGGGCATCTACGAACGCCGGCTGGAGGGTCCACGCGGAAGTAACGCTGACTCATGAACAGTGGGAGGCGGAGCGAAAGCGCGAAGGCTAGAATACCGGCGTCATGCTCGAAAAATTCGGTCCCGCGGACCGGCGCTTCGTGCTCGCGTGCGTGGCGGCGATCGCGGTCTGCGGGGCGGTCGGGGCGCGCCTCTTCCCGCGAGCCTTCCCGGAGGCGGCTCTCGTTCTCAAGGTGCAGCCGAAACAGGCCGAGGAGATCGCGGGAAGCATTCTCTCCCGCGAATCGGCCTTCCCGGCCGAGGCGATCCGGCGCGGGTCGGGGTGGCATCACGCGTTCCGTTTCGCCGTCGACGACACGCCGAAGGTCTACCTCGAGCGAACGCTCGGGCTGAAGCGGGCGAACGCGCTCTTCGGGCGCGAGGCGAAAATCTGGAGATGGGAGCTCCGCTGGTTTCGGTCCGGGCAGAAGGAGGAATGGCGGGCCTCTGTGACGCCGCTCGGCGATTTCGCCGGCTTTTCCCACCTCGTGCCGGAGTCGGCGCCGGGATCGCGCCTCGCCGCGCCTCAGGCTCGCGCCGCCGCCGAGGCCTACCTCCGGCTCCGGGGAATCGACCCCGCGGCGGTCGACCTCGTCGAATCCGTTCCGCAGACGCTTCCGCAACGCGTCGACTGGACCCTCGTCTTCGAGAAACGCGGCGTTCGTCTCGGAGACGCGACGGTGCGGTACCGGGTGCGGCTTCAGGGAGAGCGCGTCGGCGCGTTTTCCGAATTCGTGAAGGTCCCCGAGCAATGGGAGCGCGACTACGCGCGGCTGCGCTCTTCCAACGATTCGGCATCCCAGGTCGACGCCCTTTTCCTCCTCCTGACGATCGTCGCGATGATCGCGGTGCTCGTCCAGAAGACGATCCGGAAAGACGTTCCGTGGAAGCTCGTCGCGGGATTCTGCGGGGCCGCCTTCGTTCTGGCATTCCTTTCGATCGTCAACGGGTTCTCCGTCTCCGGCTTCGACTACAGCACGTCGAGCCCGTACTCCGCATTCCTCGTCCAGCGGATCACGTTCGCCGTTCTCTCCGCGCTCGGGCAGGCGGTCCTGATCGGCGTCGTGGTCGCCTCCGGCGAGCCGGCGTTTCGCGAGCAGTTCCCGAAGAAAGTCTCGATTCCCGGAGTGTTCTCGCGGCGAGGTCTGCGGAGCCGGACCTGCTTCCGCGGGATCGTCCTCGGTTACGCGCTGACGGCGTTCTTTTTCGCCTACCAGGCCGTCTTCTACGTCGTGGCCGCCCGTTTTGGAGCCTGGGCGCCCGCGGAGGTTCCCTACGACGACATCCTGAACACGACCTTTCCGTGGGCGACGGTCCTCTTCATGGGATTTTTCCCCGCCGTGTCGGAAGAGTTCATGAGCCGCATCTTCTCGATCTCGTTCCTCGACCGGATCTTTCGATCGAAGGCGCTCGCGATCATCCTGCCGGCGTTCATCTGGGGGTTCGGCCACTCGAGCTATCCGAACCAGCCGTTTTTCATCCGGGGACTGGAAGTCGGCCTCGCGGGCCTCCTCGTGGGCGTCGTGTTCTGGAAATACGGAATCGTGCCGATCCTCGTGTGGCACTTCACCGTCGACGCGACCTATACGGCCCTCCTGCTGCTGCGATCCGGCAACGCGTACTACGCGCTCTCGGGCGCGATTTCGGCGGGCGCGCTGCTGATCCCGCTCGTCGCGAGCATCGTGGCGCTGCGGCGCTTCGGAGGCTTCGAGCCGGAGACGGGCTTGACGAACGCCGACCTGGGTTTCGTGCCCGCTCCCGCCCGGGCCGAGGAGGTGATCTCCGCGGAAACCGCGCCGCGGGCGATCTCTCCGGCCGCCGTGCGCGCGAGCGCGATCGTGCTCGCCCCTCTCCTGCTGCTCTTCCTCCTCCCCGCGGGGATTCCCGCCGGCGACCTCCGCGATGCCGTGGGGCGCGGCGGGGCGATCGCCGCCGGACGGGCGTTCCTGCGGGCCAACGGAGGAGACCCCTCGCGCTACCGGCTCGCCTCTTACGACGCGACCGGCTTCGCGGAAGAACGGGACATGGCGCAGGCCGATCCCGAGGAGACGGCGCAGTTCGCGGCGTTCTCGGACGACGCGGCGCGTTACGTCCTGCGAGAGGGGGGCGCGAAGGACTTCGACCGCCTCGCCCGAAGCGACTTGCCCGCGGAGCTGTGGGCGCTGCGGTTCGTCGCGCCCGGAGACAAGCGGGAATGGAAGGTCCTCGTCGGCGCGGAAACGGGCCGCGTCGCGGCGTTCTCGCATCCTCTCGAAGAAGACGACCCGGCTCCCGGAAAGCTCACGCTCGAGGCGGCGAAGCAGAGGGCCCTCCGCGCGGCCGGACAACTCGGCTACCGGAGCGCGTCGTACGCGGTCGTCGATGCGGGAATTCAGACGCGTCCCCATCGCGTCGATACCCGCGTCGTGCTCGAAGCGGCCCGCGACGGCGTCGCCGCCGCCCGGCCGAGGCTCGTCGCGGTTTTTCACGGCGCGCAGCTCGGAGCTTTCTATCCGGTGATCCGCGTTCCGGAAGACTACCTCCGGTCGCGCGAATCGCAGGGCCCGCTCTACTGGATCGCCGTTTGCGCGAAGCTCGTCGCGGCGTCGCTCCTGCTCGGCTGCGGACTGTTCGTCGTCCTCGACCAGTTTCGGCGGCCGGGTTTCCGCTGGAAGTGGCTCGCCGCGCCGATTGTCCTCGCGGCGCTTTTGTCCGCCGTCGACGCCGCGAACGGAATTCCGCAGATCTGGCGCGCGTACCGGACGGTCATCCCGATCTCCCTTTTCCGGATCAGCGCCGGTGTCGCCATCCTCGTCCGCACGCTCGGCGTGTCGATCGCGGCGCTCGTCGGCTGCGTGCTGCTCGACGGCGTGAGGCCCCGCTGGACGCGCCGGTGGAGATTCCCGGGCCGGCCGTCGAGCTCTTTCCTGCGCGGGACTCTCGCCGCGATCGGCTTCGCGGAGGCCGCGCGGTTGAAGGCCGTCCTCGCCCACCGCTTCCCGGCGAGCTTCGGCGCGGAACCCGGCCTTCCGTCCTCGGCCAGCGCCGCGATTCCCGCGCTGCGAATCCTGACGTCGGGAGCGTTCCGGCTGTTTCTCCTGACCGCGATCGTCTCCGCCGCCGTTCTCGCTTCGAGGTCGGCTCGTTTCTCCGCCCCGCGCCTTCGCATCCTCGCGGCGTTCCTCGTTTTTCTCCTCGCCGTGCCGCTCGGCGCGAAATCTCCGGGAGAAGCCCTCTGGCCGACGCTCGCGCTGGCCGCTTCGCTCGCGTGGGCGGGTTTCGCGTTCTTTCGGATTCTCTCCGACGATCCGGCGGCATGGCTGTGCTTCGGCGCTCTCGCGCTCGTGGGGGAGCCGGCTCTGGACCTTCTCGGACAGGCCGCCCGCGCCGACAGGGTGCAGGGCGGGCTCGCGCTCGCGGCCGGGGGTCTCGTTCTCGCGTGGACTTTCCTGCGGCGAGACGGCGCTTCCCGCGCCGCGTGAGCGACCCGAAGCTTCCCTTCACGAATGCGGGGCTTCGAGCACCGCGCGCAGCGTAAGCGCGGCGCCGTCGCGAAGCACCCCGATGTCGACCTCGTCGCCGGGCCGGCACTCCGAAATCGCTATCGTGTAGTCGTCGCCGCTCCGGATGTCGTGTTTTCCGAACCGGACGACGACATCGCCGGGCCGAAGCCCCGCCTTCGCGGCGGGGCTGCCGGGACGCACGCCCGCCAGCTTCACACCTTCGATTTCGCTCGCATAGTCGGGAATCGCGCCGAACCAGACGCGGAACTGCCGGGACGGAGACGAGGTCGTCGGGGGAAGCTCGCGGAAAGGCGGGTGTTCCCTCCCGTCGGCCACCCGGATCGCGCATCGCTCGACCAGGCGAAGCACGTCCGCCTCCCCTTCCGCGTTGATCTTGTCGGCCGTGTCGCTCGGCTTGTGGTAATCGGGATGAGCGCCGGTGAAGAAAAACAGCACCGGAATTGTTCGCGAGATAGAAGGACTGTTGATCGCTCGCGCCGAATCCGCCCTCGGTTTTCTGGAGCGAAAGCCTCGAACCGACCTCGCGGTTCGCCGAAACGACGAGCGGCTCCCAGGAGGGCGAGGTTCCCATTCCGATGATCGTGAGTTTCCGGTCGCGCAACCTTCCGATCATGTCCATGTTGAACATCGCGACGGTGGCGCCGGCCGGAACGAGGGGATCGCGGAGGTAATGGATCGAACCGAGGAGCCCGAGCTCTTCGCCCGAAAACGCCAGAAAAACGATGCTTCTCTTCGGCCGGTGCGGCCGCGACGCGAGGTCCTCCGCGAGCGCGATCACTCCCGCCGTCCCGGAGGCGTTGTCGTCGGCGCCGGGGTGGACGGCAGGCGCGGAAGTGTCCGCGAGCGAGCTCGGGCCTCCCATTCCGAGGTGATCGTAATGAGCGCCGATGACGACGTACTCGTTCCGGAGAATCGGGTCGCTCCCTTCGAGCAGCGCGGCGACGTTGTCGGCCGATTTTCGAACCTTGCGAACGTCGGCGGAAAGGGAGACGCGGACACGGAGCGGCACGGGAACCGCGCCCCCGGCGAGCTTCGATTCCACGGCGCGAAGCGTCCAACCGGCGGTCGCGAGCCACGATTCGGCGATCGAGCGCCTCACGAGAAAGACGGGGATTCCCTCGTCCGAATAGCTCCGGCTCGCGGACGGGTCGGGAAGATCCGAATCCCGGGGAGCCGCGACGAGGACGGCGGCGGCGCCGCGGTCCCGCGCGAACAGGATCTTGTGGTGCATCCCGCCGAGCTCCGACAGCGGCGAGCGGGGATCGTTGCCCGGAGATCCGGCGAGGAGCAGAACGATCTTGCCCCGGACGTCGGCGGCGCCGTAATCGTCCCGCGCGGGCTCCCGGGAAACGATCCCGTACCCGGCAAAGACCGCCTCTCCGTCCGCCCTGCCGTTGCCCGAGACGCTGGACGCGACGAACTCCGAGTTGAGCCGGTACTCGAAATACTTACCCGAGTGCCGGGCCGAGAGGAAGTTGTCCTTCCCCTCGGCGACGCCGGCCGTGAACGAGAACGGCTGGAAGTAGCCGGTGCCATCCGGGACGGCGCACACGTCCCCCTGCCGGGAGGTTCCGAGCGGCTTCAGCCCGGCTTCCTGGAACGCGGCGGCGATGTATCGGGCCGCTTCGTCCGCGCCGTCGGTGCCGGTCGCGCGCCCCGCGAGAGCGTCGGAGGCGAGGTATTCGATGCTCTGCCGGACGGCAGCGGGGTCGATCTCGGCCCGCGATGTCGCGGCGAACAGGCCCGCGCAAATCGCCAACCCGAACGCCCGTCGAACGGCGGCGGAACCCGGCATCGGCGAATTCTATCCTCCGGCGTCTCGGCGCCGTCGCGGATATACTTTCGGAAAAATGAATTCCCGGTTCCGATGAGCGAACCCGAGTCGATCTCCGGGGAGAGTCTGTGGCCCCGGAGCCCGGGAGACGCGGCGGCGGCGATCGCGGTCGCGGCCGTCTACTTTGCGGCCGGGAAACTGGGCCTGAACCTCGCCGTCGTGCACCCGAGCGCAACCGCGGTCTGGGCGCCGACCGGGATCGCGATCGCCGCGTTTCTCGTGCTCGGCTACCGGACGTGGCCGGGAGTCTACGCCGCAGCTTTTCTCGTCAACGTCGTCACGGCCGGAACCGTCGCCACCTCGATCGGCATCGCGACCGGAAACACCCTCGAAGCGCTCGTTGGAGCCGCGCTCATCCGCCGATTCGCGGGCGGCCGGGACGCTTTCGACCGGGCGATCGACGTCCTGCGGTTCATGATTCTCGGAGGCCTCGTCGCGACGACGCTCTCTCCGACACTCGGGGTGACGAGCCTCGCGGCCGGAGGCTTCGCCCGCTGGAGCGACTTCGGCAGGATCTGGAGCACGTGGTGGCTCGGGGACGCTTCGGGAGCCCTCGTCGTGGCGCCCGCCCTGATTCTGTGGGCAAACGGCGGACGGCTCCCCTGGAACCGCGCGAAATTTCTGGAAGCCGCAGGCCTCCTTCTCTCGCTCGTTCTCGTGGGGTTCCTCCTGTTCAGCAGCCGTTCCGGTTTTGCCGCGCGCCACATCCCGCTTGAGTTTCTCTGCATTCCGATTCCTCTCTGGTCCGCGTTCCGCTTCGGGTCGCGGGAGACCGCGACGGTCCTGTTGTTTCTCTCCGGAGTCGCCGTCTGGGGGACAGCGCGGGGCTTCGGGCCGTTCGCGTCTCTCGATCCCGGCCGGTCCCTCCTCATTCTCCAGGCTTTCATGGCGGTGATTTCCGTCACGATGCTCGTCGTCGCGGCGCTCGTCGCCGAGCGGGGTCGAGCTTCGCGGGCGCGCGACGACATCCTCTCGATTGCGGGACACGAGCTGAGGACTCCGCTCTCGGCCTTGACGCTCCAGGTCGAGAACCTCTCGCGCGGGTTCCGCCAGGGCGCCTCCTCGGATGTTCTCGAGAACCGCATCGAATCGGTTCGACGCTCCGGCCGCCGCCTTTCGGCGCTCGTCGACGAGATGCTCAACGTCAGCCGGGTGACCTCCGGCGTGATGCCCGTGAGAATGGAACGCGTGGAGCTCTCCGCCTTCGCGAGGGAGGCGACGAACCATTTTCTCGAAGAGCTCGCGACGGCCGAAAGCCGGATCGCGGTACTCGCGGAAGATCCCGTCTGGTGCCGCACCGACCGCGAGCGCCTGGGCTACGTTTTCAACAACCTGCTCGCGAATGCGGTCAAATACGGTCAGTCGAAGCCGATCGAGATCGCGGTCGCCGCGCGGAAAGGCTTCGCCCGCCTCTCCGTGAGGGACAACGGCCCCGGAATCTCGCGCAAAGATCAGAAAAGGATCTTCGAGCGGTTCGAGCGCGCGGGCTCCGCGACGCGCGTGAGCGGGTTCGGGCTCGGACTCTGGATCGCCCGCCAGACCGTCGACGCATTGGGCGGGACAATCCACGTCGCGAGCGAGCCCGGGCAAGGCTCGACTTTCTTCGTCGATCTGCCGCTCGACGGACCGGCCGCCCCCGGCATCGCTTCAGTTTGAACGGATCTGGTCGAGGGCCGACAGGCGCCGCGTCGGCGGATAGGGCGCCGACGGTCCCTTGAGGGCCCGCCAGAGCACGGCGTTGAACAGGTCTTCGTCGGCGGCATCCGGCTCGTCGAGGTCGAGCTTCATCGATTCCCGGGCGATCTTTCCCGAGGAGGGATTTTTTTCCGTGAGCGACTGCGAGGGCGTGATCGCCGCGTACGGGCGGTCGTCCGGCTCGTCGGCGAAGATCCCGTCGAGCGGCGTCCCGAAGTGGTCGAATTGCGACAGCGACGGGAGGCGGAGAATTCCTTCGATCGTCGCAAGGACGTCGGTCGTGTTCACGAACCGGTGAATCGTCCCCGGCCGGTTGTACGGCGAGATCACGAGGAAGGGCGCGCGGTGCGAGTCGACGTGGTCCGGCCCGTTTTGCGCGTCGTCCTCGATCACGAACAGAACCGTGCTCTTCCAGAAGGGAGTTTTCGAGAGCGCCTCGACGATGCGGCCGAGCGCGAGATCGTTGTCCGCGAAATACGCACGCGGCGTCTCCCGGCCGGGGCGGCCGCCCGCCGTGTGGTCGGAGGGAAGGTGGAGGAGCTCGAGGGCCGGCATCGCGCCCTTTCGAACGAACTCGCCGAGCTCCGCGATCCACGCGTCGGCGCGCCGCTGGTCCGGAATCGTCAGGTCGAAGGGGGGATAGTCAGGGTTCACGTACGGCGCGAGGCCCTTCAGCTTCGATCCGTAGCGGATGACTCCCGGCGGCCGGCTGATCTCCTCGGCGTATTCGCCGTAATCGCGGAAACTGATTCCCAGGCGCGTCGCGAGGTCCCACAGGTACCCGCTCGCCGGCTCGTCCGGCTCTCCTTCGATCTCCGGTCGCTTGTCCGCGTAAACAGAATGCACGGTTTTTTCCGTGTAGTCCGTGACGTAGGCCGAGGTCGACCAGGGGTGCCCCTGCGCGCTCACTTCCGCGTTACAGAGAAAACGGTCGAAGAGGCCGAAACGCCGGGCGAGCGCGCGGTGGTTCGGACCCTCGGTCTCGCGAAAATAGACAAGCGCCGGATCCCCGTCGCCCTCGCGAAGATCCCCGAACACCTGGTCGTAGGTCCGGTTCTCCTTGATGATGTAGACGACGTGCTCGAACTTTGGAACGGCCGCTCGCCGGGCGGGCCGAGGTTCCCAATGGTTCCACCGCGCGACTTTCTTCGAGAGTTCCGAAAGGGCCGCCGCGTCCAGATCCGGCGGGATGCTCGTGACTGTTCCGTTCAGCTGGCCAAGCGTGTACGCGAGAGGAGGCGCGCGCCCAGGGAGCCGTGCTCCCCCCGGGTTCGGCGAGCTCCCGCGACCCTTTCCGTTCAGTACGAGAATTCGGCCCCGGTCGGGAAGGAGCGCGAGGGGATACCACTCCGCGGGAAACCGCCCCGCGATGCGGTCCTCCCCTCGAGCTGAAGCGACGCCCGAGGTGGCGGCCGAGAGATCGAAAGCCGCGACCGCGTTGTCGTCCGCTTCCGCGACGAAGAGGCGCGTCCCGTCCGGCGAGAGAGTGAGAGCGTTCGGCGTGCTTCCTTCCTGCGGCCCCGAAGGCGGGGGATCGGCCAGGGTCGTCCGAAGGCGTCCTTCGGGGAGGTCGACGACCGCGATGCGATCGACGCTCGCGAGGCAGGCAAACAGCCGCGTCCCCGCGGGACTCAGAAGCAGGGAGGAGGGATGGCGGCCGACGACGATCGCGCCAGCCGGCGAGAGCGAGAGCCCTTCGCCGCGGTTGAAAACCGAAACCGTCTCGCCGCCCCATGCAGACACGTACACGCCGCCCGCCGGAGACACCGCAACGGCATACGGGAAGTGTCCCGTCGGAAGGCGCTGGAGGATTTTTCCGGAATCCGCCTCGACGACGGCGAGGTCGTCCGCGAGATTCTCCGCGACATAGATCGCCCGGCCGTCGCGGGAGAGCGACAGCCCGGAGGGATATCTCGGTTTCTTCTCCGCCGCGGTCTTCTCCCCGGGAGCGGCGGCCGCAAGGGAGATCTTGTCGATCAGCGAAGCCTCGCCGCCTTTCCAGGCGTACCGATACACGACGTCTTCGTTTCCGCCCGAGGCGAACAGCCGGGTTCCGTCCGGCGAGAAGGCGAGACCCAGGAACGCGCCCTCCTGCGGAAGCGTCTGCACCACTCGTCGGCTCGCGAGATCGACGATCTGAAGCCCCTGTTCGCGCCAGCCGCTGAGAAGCACGGCGATGCGGCCAGGATCCGGGGCCGCCGCCATGGCGAGAGGCATGTTCCCGACGGCGATCGACGGCCCCGTCTCTTCGGCCGATCCGATCGACCTCCCGGTCGGGAGCGGGAGCGGTTCGCCGGGCGCCGGACCGCTCGAAGAAACGGGAGGAGATCCGGGCGCGCACGCGAACGACGCCAGAATCGCGAGAACGGAGCAAAATGCCGGGAAAGTGGATCTCATCTATTTCCGCAGAGCGCAGTCTAACGCCTGGCGAGCCGGATCAAAACCGGACCCGGAGAGCGAGTCCGCGGCCCGTCGGGGCGACATCCAAGCTGGCCTCGCGTCCGTGTGCGTCCTCGGCGAGATGGCGCGGCCGCGGGCAGCGCCGGAACCGAAAGCAGCAGGGCGCACCCGAGAACCGCGAGTCCGCTCAGGCGGAAATCCTCTCGGCCGGAGCTCTCGATTTCGCGATCCATGTTCCGTACCAGTGTTCGAGGACGAGAAGGAGCCAGAGCTTGTTCCAGCGCCGCGGCATTCCGCTCGCGATTCGCTTCTCGAGGGCGCGAACGTCCAGGAGACCGTCGCGAACGAGAGCGCCGCTCCGCAGCCGCCCGAGAGCCTTCTCCCCTCCGCCGGTCCGCACCCAGTTCTTGAAGGGAGGAGAGAACCCGTACTTGGGCCGGTTCAGAATCTCGCGAGGCACCCACTCCTCGATCGCCCGGCGAAACAGGATCTTCGTGTGTCCCGGCCGCACGAGCAGGCTGTCCGGGAGAGAAAGCGCGAACTCGACGACCCGGCGATCGAGCAGCGGAACGCGCACTTCGAGGCCGTGGGCCATCGAGGCCTTGTCCACGAGCGCCAGATTGTTGTCGGGCAGGTACGTTCGCAGGTCGAGGTAGCACAGCCGCGCGGCGGGCGGGAGATCCGGCCGATAGAAGCGCCGGAACAGCCACGCCGCATCGTCGGTCCGGAACGCCGGCGAAAAGATCGCGCGCCTCTCTTCGCCGCTGAAAAAGCTCCGGAGCGCGAAATAGCGCCCCACGGGGTCCGCGTCCATGAGCTTCTTGGAACCTTCGACCCTCGAAGCCCAGACGCTTCCGTGAAGACGAGCCAGAATTCCTCCGTCCAGCCAGGCAAGAAACGGAAGAAGGGCGGGAATTCGCGATCGGCGGGCGTCGTAGGCGAGAGAGCTTTCGTGCCATCCGTAACCGCCGAACACCTCGTCGCCGCCGTCCCCGGAAAGCACGACCTTGACGCGCGTCCGGGCCAGGCCCGACAGACGCTCGACGGCGAGCGACGTCGCGTCGCTCACGGGCTCGTCGAAGGCGCCGGCGAGACGGTCGAGAGCGCCGGACAGGTCCGACATCTCCAGTTCCTCGGCCGTGTGACGGGTCGCGAATCGATCCGAGGCCGTCTTCGCGTAGGCCAGATCGTCCATCCCCCCTCCCCGGTACGCCACGGTGAATGTCGAGATCTCGCCGGAGCCGCCTTTCCGAAGAAGCGCGGTGACCGTGCTGGAATCGAGGCCTCCGGAGAGGAAGGCTCCGACCGGAACGTCGGACACCGAATGAGAGGCGACGGCCCTCTCGAGCAGCTCGCGGAGCTCCTCGACGGAATTCGACGACGAAACGGGAGCCGGCTCCCAATACGGAAAAACTCGCGTGACTCCGTTCTTTCGGGTCAGAGCGTGCCCCGCGGGGAGCTTGCGGATTCCGCGGAACAGGCAGCGATCGAACGGGACGTAGCCGTACGAAAGAAAGTCCCCGAACGCGCCGGCGTCGATCTCGGGCGAGACGTCCGGATGCCGCAGAAGGGCTCTCGGCTCGGACGCGAAGAGAAACGTGCCGCCCCTCTCGAAATAGTAGAGGGGCTTGATCCCCAGGCGATCGCGCGCGAGAAGAAGGCTTTCGTCGCGGGGATCGAAATACGCGAACGCGAACATTCCCTCCACGTCGGACAGGGCGGCGCACCCTCTCGACGCGACCTCGCGAAGCAGAACTTCGCCGTCGCCGGCGCCGCGGTACTCGAAGCGGCGATTGCGCTCCGCGGCGCGCAGCTCGCGGAAGTTGTAGATCTCGCCGTTGTGGACGAGAAAGTGGCCGTCGCGCTCGACCGGCTGGGCGCCCGTCGGGCCGAGGTCGAGAATCGCGAGCCGCCGATGGCCGAATCCGGCTCGCCCTCCCGAGAAGATCGAGATTCCCTCCCCGTCGGGCCCGCGGTGAGCCAGCGAGCGGGTCATGCGGACGAGAATTTCGCGGTCGATTCTCTCTTCGCCGATCCACCCCGCGATGCCGCACATGGCGGCAGTGTGTCAACGGCCAGATGAACGGAGAGTAAATCTCAGGCGGGCGGAGGACCGGAGATGCGAAGCTCCGCGACGAACGTGCTTCCCGCCGGGGAGGTCTCCGCGAGCCGTACGTCGCCGGCGTGGAGCTGGGCGATCGACTTCGCGATGGCCAGGCCCAGCCCCGCGCCGCGGCCGGCCCCCGTTTCGCTTCCGCGATAGAAGCGCTCGAAGATTCTCCCGCGCTCGTTCTCGGGAACACCCGGCCCTTCGTCGCGGACGAAGATCCTGTCGATGCCGCCCTCGACCGTCATTCGAACACGCACCCTGCCGCCGGGCCGCGTGTACTTCACCGCGTTGTCCAGCAGGTTGAGGACGAGGCGATGGATGAGCTCCTCGTCGCCGTCGACGAGGCGCTCGGGAGAAGGCTCGACGTCGATCGCGATTCCTCGCGCGGAAGCGAGGGTTCGCATCGCCCTCGCGCACCTCGCCACCGTCTCGTCCAGATAGAACCGCCCGGGCCGGACGGGATAGTTCCCGGCGTCCCCGCGCGAGAGCAGGAAGAGGTCCTCGACGATCTGGCTCAGTTTTCGGGAGGTCTTCTGCACGACCTCGAGGGCCTCGCGATACTCTTCGACCGGCCGGTCGGCGCGGGCGAGAGTGACGTCCGCCTCTCCCTGCAGGATCGAGAGAGGCGTTCGGAGCTCGTGCGACGCCTCGGCCATGAAGCGGCGCTGCGAATCGAAGGCCGCCTCGAGGCGCGCGAGCAGCCCGTTGATCGTCTCCGCGAGAACCCCGAGCTCGTCGCGCGGATTCCGCACCTCGATTCGCTCCCCGAGATTGGAGGCCCCGATTTCCCGCGCCTTTCGGCTCATCCGGAGCACGGGCGCGAGACTTCCGCGGGCGAGAATGTAGCCGCCGGCGCCGGCCACGAGGAGCGCGACGGGAATTCCGAAGCTCAGCGCGGCGGCCGCATTTCGAAGCCGCTGTCTCTGATTGCCGAGGCCCCGGGCGACGACCGCGACGAACGGCTGCGAGACGACCGTGATCGGAATCGCGAGCGCCCGGACTCCCTCGTCGAGGCTTCCCGCTCTCACGGTGAAAAACCCGCGGCCGCCCCGCGTGACCTGGCTTGCGATTTCGTCCCTTTCTGCGGCGTCGAGCTCCCGGGAACGGGACGAGGCGACAATTCGGCCGTCCGGCCGATCACGAGGAGCGCCCGGTCGCTGAACCGAAAATCGAGCGGCACGTCGCGGCCCTCTCCCTCCTCGAACGCGAGTTGTCGAAACGCGGATGTCAGCTCGTGCGCGGTGTCCGAGAGCGAAGCGTCGGTCTCCGCGCGGATCGCGCTCGCGATCCGGAGGTAGCTCACGACGCCGAACGTCACGAGGACGACCGCGAGGAGGCCGCAGTACCAGAGCGTCAGGCGCGCTCGAACCGACTGGAACATTTCAGCTGGATTGTTCGTCGAGCATGTAGCCGGATCCGCGGATCGTGTGGATCAGCTTCTTGTCCGACACTCTCTCGATGTTGCGGCGAAGCCGGTTCACGTACACCTCGATGAGGTTGGAGAACGGGTCGAATTCCTCGTCCCAGACGTGATCGGCGATCTCCGCGCGGCCGACGACGCGCCCCGCGTTTCGGGCGAGGAACTCGAGCAGGGCGTATTCCTTCGTCGTCAGCGCGATCGGCGAGGAGTCGATTCGCACGCGGTGCGAACGCGTGTCGATTTCGAGCCCGCCGACGGACAGGACCGCCGCGTGAGTCGGCCCTCCGCGGCGCAGGAGCGCGCGAAGCCGGGCGAGCAGCTCGGCGAACTGAAACGGCTTGACGAGGTAGTCGTCGGCGCCCGCGTCGAGACCCTCGATCCGGTCCGGGACCGTGTCGCGGGCCGTCAGCATCAGGATCGGGACGTTGACGTTTTCCGCGCGCAGGCGGCGGGCGACCTCCATCCCGTCCGGGGCGGGGATGATGACGTCGAGCACGACCGCGTCGTAGTTGCCGACGCTCGCCTCGTAGAGGGCCGCTTCGCCCGTGGCCACGGTGTCCACGGCGTACGAATTCTCCGTGAGCCCTTTTCGGATGAAACGCGCGATCTGTGCGTCGTCTTCGACCAGAAGTATTCGCATCGCCGTGAGACTAAGCCGGAAAGATAAACGGAAGATGAAACGCGCGATCTCCCGCTACACTTCCGCCTGACCGACAAGGGGGTTCCCCATGATTCTTCACGGCCGCGATCGCTCTTCCACGTTTCGCCTCGCGCTTGTTCTCGGCGGCCTGCTGCTCGTCCGCGGCGCAGCCGCGCAGGATCGATCTTACCCGACGGTTCGGCTTTCCGCGTATGCGGACATCCTCCTCGGCCACTCGACGCGCTCCGGAGCCACGACCTTCGATTTCGGGGAGCTCGATCCTTTCGCCGAAGTCCAGTTTTCGGAGAAGTGGTCCGCCGTCGCGGAAGGTCTCGTCCAGCGCCTCGAGAGGGGCTCGGACACGGACGTTCCCGGGGGACGGCGCGTCGAGCTCGACGTCGAGCGTCTCTTCGCCTCCTACAGTCCTTCCGATTCGTTTCGAGTTCAGGCGGGAGAGGTCAACAGCGGCCTCGTCCAATGGAACGAGCAGGAGCAGCTTCCCCGCTTCGTCCAGACGACGATCGACGTCCCCGCCATCGCGAAGCGGCAGGAACAGGGGGGAGCCTGGCCGATGCACCTGATCGGCGCGTGGATCTCGGGCAACGTGCCGGGCGCCGCCGGGTTTCGCTACGGCGCCGGCGTGGGAGAAGGCCGCGGCCAGACGCGAGACGACACCGCCCCGCTGACCGGCCCGACCTCGCCCGCGGGACTCCTCTCGCTTTCCTTCGCCCCCGACTCGGCGGCCGGCTTCGAGATCGGAGGGGCCGCCCTGATCGACGACATTCCCGCGCCGGAGGGAACGTACCGCGAGCTCGACGAAACCGTTTCCACGAGCTACGTCCAGGGGCCGGTCGAGGTCCGGGGGGAGTGGAGCCGGATGAATCATCGGCCGCGATCGGGCGGACCGACCCGCGTCACGCAGGGATGGTACGCCCTCTTCTCCGTGCGTCTCCCGGGCGCCGCTCAAGGAGCTGCGTCCGTACGCCCTGCTCGACTATCTCGACGTCGCGAAGGACGAGCCCTACCTTTCCGACGTCAGCGACCAGCGCGCCTGGGCCGCGGGAGTGCGGTGGGACGCGGCGAGCAAGCTCGTCCTCAAGCTCGATTTTCGGTCCCAACGGGCGAGCTCCGCGGAGTTCGAGCGGCGCATTCGTTTGCAAATGGCGGTCGCCTTTTGAACGTCCCGACGCTCTGGACCCTGGTCGCATTCGCGGCGCTCCAACCCGGCACCGAGAAGCGGCCGGCCGGCAGGGCGCGCCCGGACGCTCTCGTTTTCGTGGTGTCCGCGCGGCAGCCGCCGACGAAAGCGCTCTCTTCGGCGGAGCTGCGGCAGATCTTTGCCGGACGCGTGACACGGTGGAAAGACGGCCGGCGGATCCTCCTCGCGACGCGCCCGCCGGCGACGCCCGCGGGCCGCGCATTCTTCGAACATGCCGTCCGAATGTCCGACATCGATTTCTCGCGCCTCTGGCTCGGCGATCATTTTTCGGGGCGAAGCGATGAGCTCGCCAAGAGTTTTCGAGTCGAAAGACGACGTCGAACGATTTCTCGCCCGATTCTCCGATGGTCTCTCGTTCCTTCTCTCGAGCGAGAAAGGGAATGCGGAAACCCTGCGACCTCTCCTCATCGACGGCCTTTCGCCGGACGACGCCTCTTATCCGTTCCGAATCTCGCAGTGATCCCGTTCTCTTGGCGCCCGGCGAATCGCGAAAAGTCGAAGTCTCGCTCGAGCGATGGATCCCCCGGCCTACGACGCCTGTTCTTTCTCCCAGGCGTCGCGGGCCGGCGCTTGAATCGGGGCGAGAGATTTCTTCTGAAGACTCCGGTTGATGTCGGAGATCTCCGAATTGAGCTTTTCGAACTGGCTTCGCGCCTCGCTCAGCCTCTCCCCCAGAACCGGGATTTGAGCGAGCTGCCCGGCCGACGGCCTCCCCCCGAATCCGTTGATCGCGCCGAAGAGGTCGGTGACCCATTCCCGCAGCTGCCGGTCGGAGTCCGACGGCATTCCCTCCAGCGGCGGATGCGTCGTCACGAGTGTTCGATGAAGGGCGTCCAGCCGGCCCGCGAGCTGCGACAGCCTTCGGGCGAGCGCGGAGCTGCCGAGCTTTGACGAGCGATCGAGTGACTGGTCGCGGACGCTCGTGACCGAATCGGCCAGGAACGCGAGATCCTCCTGCATCTCGTAGAGCCGCATCATCGCGTCCTGCCGGGCCTGGATGTCGGCCGCGGAGTACGGCAGGAGCGGATCGGGGGCGAGCACGAGCTTCCCCGCGTACGTCTTGTCGCCGTCGATCACCTTCACGGTGTAGGTTCCGACCGGCACCGTCGGCCCCACGAGGGCCCCCACGGCCAGGCCCGTCGCGGTCGCCGTCTTCGGAGGCTTCAACCGGGTGTTCCACAGGACGCGGTTGATTCCCTTCTTGTTGCTGCCCGGGAGGGTCGCGATCGTCTTGCCCGAAGCGTCGGCGATTTCGATCTTCGATTCGCCGAGGAGGCGCCGCTTGCTCCGGTAAAAGGAAATCACGGCGGAATCCGACGGGTTTTCCCCCACGAAATCGCCGTCGCCGTTCCACGACTGCTGTTGAAACGGGATTCGAAGATAGGTCGGGCGCGACGCGAGAATCGTCACGTCGGAGGCGAGCACGTCCGGCGTGAGTTGCCGCAGGACGGAAACGTCGTCGACGACGTAAAAGCCACGCCCGTGCGTCGCGAGAACGAGATCCGATTCGCGCGGATGAACCGCGATGTCCCGAACCGGCACCTTCGGAAGATCTCCTGAAAATTGCGCCCATTCCTTTCCGCCGTCGATCGAAAGGAAGAGCCCCTGTTCGGTTCCCAGATAGAGAACGGAGGCAGACTTCGGATCTTCGCGAATCACGTGCGCGTAGCCGAAGACATCGCCGGTCGCGAGAGGCGTCCAGGTTCGGCCGTAGTCCGTCGTCCGATAAACGTAAGTCGCGAAATCCCCGCGGGAGTGGTTGTCGAACGTCGCGTACGCCGTGCCCGGCTCCCGCCGGCTCGCTTCGATCCCGGAGACCCACGTGCCCTTCGGGACGCCCGGAACGCTGGCGACGACGTTTTCCCAGCGCGCCCCGCCGTCGCGCGTGACCTGGAGGTTTCCATCGTCCGTGCCCGCCCAGATCACTTTCGCGTCGAGGGGCGAAGGCGCAATGACGTAGATCGTGCAATGATTTTCCGCCGAGCTGTCGTCGGGGGTCAGACCGCCCGATTCGACCTGCCGCTCGAGCTCCGGGTTGTCGGTCGTCAGGTCTCCCGAAATCTGCCGCCACGACTCGCCCTGATCGGTCGATGCGAAGAGGTACTGCGCGCCGGCCAGCAGCAGGTGCGGATCCGCCGGGGAAACCACGAACGGCGACTCCCAGTTGAACCGGAGGGTCTTGTCCGTTTTTGACGGGTACGGGCGGATCTGTTTGGTTTCCTTCGTCTTCCGGAAGAACTTGTAGAGCTCCCCTCCCTGGTATTCCCAGAAGATGACGTTCGCGTCGGTCGGGTCGGGAAACGCGTACATGCCGTCGCCGAAGCCGAAGTTCTTCCATTCGTCGTTGCCGATCCCGCCCCCGCCGCTCGACGGCCCGTACCAGCAGCCGTTGTCCTGGAAGCCTCCGTACACGTTGTACGGCTGCGCCTCGTCGAGCGCGACGCGGTAGGGCTGAGAAACGGGGAGCGTCCGCAGGAACATCCAGCGGCCGCCGCGGTCCCAGGAAACGTACACGCCCCCGTCGGTGCCGAGCATGAGGTGGTCCGAGTTCGCCGGGTCGATCCAGAACGCGTGCGTGTCGGAATGGTAGCTGCCGAAGTTGAATCCGGCGCCCGAGAACGACTTCCCGCCATCCTCCGACATCGTCAGCATGAAGCCGGGCTTGTAGACCCGCTCGGGGTCGCGGGGATCGACGGCGAGGTGCGAAAAGTAGAAGGGGCGCACGCCCACGTTGAACGATGTGTTGATCATCCGCCACGACTCGCCCGAATCGTCGGAACGGTAGAGGGCCGTCTTGCTCGACTCGATCGTCGCGTACACGGTTTCGGGACGGGACGGCGCGATCGCGATCGCGATGCGCCCCAGTTCTCCGCCCGGAATTCCGTTCACGATTCGCTTCCAGTGAGCGCCCCCGTCGGCCGATTTGTAGAGCCCGGAGCCCGGTCCGCCCGACCGGAAGAAATCCGCCCGGCGGCGGAAGTCCCACATCGCGGCATAGACGACCTTCGGGTTCTTCGGGTCGATCGCGACGTCCGCGCACCCGGTCGAGGCGTTCACATAGAGAACCTTCTGCCAGGTCTTTCCGCCGTCGGAGGTCTTGAACAGGCCGCGCTCGGCGCTGTCGTTCCAGAGGTGGCCGACCGCCGCGACGAAGACCGTCGCGGAGTCCGCCGGGTCGATCGCGACGCGCGCAATTCGCTCCGTGTCGGCGAGGCCAGTCAGGCGCCAGTCGTCGCCGCCGTCATCGCTCCGATAGAGGCCGGAGCCGACCGAAACGCTGTTGCGGACGTCGCCTTCGCCGGTGCCGACCCAGACCGTGTCGGGGTGGGCCTGGTCGATCGCGACCGCGCCGATCGACTGCGAATACTTGTCGAAGACCGGTTTGAACGTCACGCCCCCGTCGATCGACTTCCACACCCCGCCGCCGGCGGCTCCCACGTAGATCAGCTTCGGATTCCTGGCCGACGCGTCGATCGCCTCGATTCGCCCGCCGAACACGGCCGGCCCGATCGCGCGCGCGTGAAGGCCCGCGAGGGAAGAGGAATCCAGCTTCGCCGCGCTCGAAGAGCCGGCGGCCGCCACCACCGCGGCGAGGAGGAACGCGACTCGATTCTTCATTTTTTCTCTTTCGCCGGCTCGGCCTTCGCGGGGGCGGCGGGCATCGCGAAGATCTTGTCGTCGATCGCGACGTTCGCCTGGATATCGTCGACAGTGAACTGCCCGACGGATTTTCCTCCGACCTTGTTCTCGATCGCGAAGGGGAAGAGCACGCCGTTTACCGGCTTGAAATTCGTCATGTAGCTGTCCACCTCGACTTCCGATCCCTGCTGCTTTCGCTTCGAGGTTTCCTTGACCTGCAGACCGGTTTCCGTGTCGATGTAGACGTACTCGGTGTCGCCGTTCTTCAGGCTGACCTTCAGCTTGTACGCCGGCGACCCGTCGACGTCTTCCTTGCCGAGCAGATCGACCGCGTTCCCCTTCGCCTTGTAGTCGACGATCGGGCCGTCCATGTCCGCCTGCTCGACGACGTCTTTGGCGTCGTCGGCCGACATCACCTGCGGATCGGGCGATCCCAGAAAGGGCATGATCATCCAGGCCGTCTTCCCGTCGTACGCCTGCACGATCGTTTTGCCCTGGATCGTCATTTCGAGGCGGACCCTCTCCGGTCGCTTGAGATCCATCTTTCCCGGGAACTCCAGCCCCTGCTGGTTCGCCTTGATCTTCATCTCGAGGCTCTGGATCGCCTTGATCTTCTCCAGCCCCCCGCGCGCCGCCACGTTCTTCGCGATCACGTCGTCGGCCGTCTCGGCAGAGGCCATACCGGCCAGCGCCAGCGTCGCCACGGCGATGAACTTCTTGAGATACGAGCTCATGGGAATCCTCCTTACCGAGAGAATCTCACTCCGGTTGGCGAATATTACGACGAGAACCGAAAAACGTTCTCGGCCGCCGGGCAGCCCCGGATACATCCGGCGTTTACCTTCGCCGGAGTAGTGTCGGCACCGCTCTTGCTTTCCCGTCTTCGGGACGAGAAGAAGAACGAGGCGAAAGATGCGGACGAGCCCCGAACGCAAGTGGCGAAGGAATTTCCGGGCCGCAGCAGCCGCGTGCCTGATCGTGACTCTCGCTCCCATCCTCCGGGCGCAGTCGGCCGAGCCGTGTTCCGAAACGGCGGATCCGGCCGACGCGCGTCTCCCCGGCTCGGCGCTGCCGATTCAGCTCTCGCAATGCGGATGGAGGCCGCGGACGAGGCTCCGCCCCCGCCGCCCGCGGCGAAGCCGCCTTCGCTGCAGGACCTGGGCTTCACGGCGGAACAAACTCGCGGAAATCTCCTCGATCAGGCGAGCCTGGACAAGCGTTCTCGCATGCTCAAGATGCATCAGAAGCTCGGCCTGATCACTCTGGTTCCGCTCCTCGCGACGGTCATCACGTCGAACAACGCAACCCGGGAGGGGACTTCCTCGGGACGCAATCTGCACGCCGCGCTCGGCATCGTGACCGCAGGCCTGTACCTGACGACCGCGTCGTTCGCTCTGCGCGCGCCGAAGCTGCCGGGCACCGAGACCCGCGGCCCCATTCGCCTGCACAAGGCCCTCGCCTGGATCCACGGCATCGGCATGATCCTGACCCCGATCCTCGGCGCGATGGCGAGAGCCCAGCTCGACCGGGGAGAACGCGTCCACGGAATCGCGTCGGCGCACTCCGCGGTGGCGGACGTCACGATCGCCGCCTACGCCGCGGCGATCGGGGCCGTGGCGATCAAGTTTTGAGACGCGAACGCGAGCCGACGACGATGAAGGAACACATTCGCACCGCCATCGCGGCGATCTTTTTCCTCACGGTTCCCGCTCTCGCGCTCGCCGACAGCCAGTGGACGCTCGAAAAATCGACGCTCACGTACCACGTCTCCCATCCTCTGCACGAGACGGAGGGTGTCAGCCACGAGGCGCGCGGGAAGGCCGTCTGCCAGGGCGGCCAGTGCGAGGTCCTCGTCGCGGTGCCCGTCAAGTCTTTCGATTCGGGAGACAGCAACCGCGACCTCCACATGCTGCAGGTCGCGCGCGGAGCGCAATTCCCAATGGTCGTCGTCCGCGCACGCGTGCCCGAAGCGGCGGCCCGGACGCCATCCGTCGACGTGGACCTGCAAATCCAGTTCGCCGGACAGACGGTCGACTACAGGAAAGTTCCGTTCCAGCAGACGCTCCAGGGCGACGGAATCCGGATCACGGGCACGATTCCGGCGACCCTCGCGGATTTCAAGATCGACCCGCCGACCCTTCTCACCGTCCCGACGAAGAACGAGATCCCGATCCGCGTCGAGCTGTTCGTGCGCCGGCTCGACCAAAATAGAACCGGTTCCGGTCAGCGGTAGCGCGTGGACTCCATCCCCATCTCCACTTCGTGAATCGCCTGATCGACGAGCTCGATCGCGCGCTCGCGATGGCCGCCCTTCGTGGAAATCGCTGCTTCGAGCTCGATCCGTGCCGCGTTCAGATGGTCAAGCGCGGACTGCATGTGGGGCTGAGTGGATGCGCAACCGACGACGAAGGAGAATGAGAAGGCGGCCAGCGCCAGAAGGACTGCGACGACGGACCGCTGCGAGATCTTTCGAAGTGTTCTCATGGCCGCCTCAATGCATCCTGTCGTATTCGACGCCCATCTCCACCTGACGGATGGCGTCGCCGACGAGCCTCAGCGCCCTGACTCGATGTCCCCGTTTGTCCGCGGTCGCGACATCCAGCTGTTCCCGGGCCGCCCTCAGGTGGTCGAGCGCCGCGCGCATGTGGGGCTGGTCGGCGACCGCGCGCCCCCCGAGAAATCCGAAAGCGCTGATGATGAGAAGGAGAAAACCGAGCCCCAGGTTCCGGAGACCCCTCACTCTCGACATGAGTCACCCTCCTTTTTAACGTCAGACGACCAGCCAAGAATAACTCACGGAAGACGATCCGGATCGAGTCGGGATTCGATGGACCCTTCAGCCACTCATTGTGTTGGGGTTCCTTGCTCCTTACTTACGCCGCGGGCACTTGACACCCCGCAGCGAATTCGGAAAACTCCACTTCAGGAGGGTCGCCATGAAAAATCGGATCGTTACCCTGATCGCCGCATCGTTGCTTGTGATCGGCGCTGCCGCTTCCGCCCAACCCGAGCGGAATATCAGCGGGAGGAGACACCCGAATCTCGCCGCCGCGCAACGCCTGTCTCGACAAGCGTACGAGAAGATCATGGCGGCGCAGAGCGCCAACGAATGGGACATGAATGGCCATGCTCAGAAAGCAAAGGAGCTTCTCGATCGAGCGAACGAGGAGCTCAAAATGGCGGCGGAGACAGCGAACGAACGCCGACGCCGCTGAGGACCCCAGCGGGCGCCTTTTTTGATTCCGCTGAGCGTAGATGGACGCATTCGGAGTGAGCGATCGAGCAGCGCTCCCTCCTTCACCGAACCAATCCGGGCTCTGCAAAGGCGGATGATTACCCGATCGCGGCTGGCGTAACATCGACCCCGCCTTGCAAATCCGTTCCAGCGCCGCCTACCAGGCCGCGCGAAAATATCTTCCGGCGGGGCTTCGCCGGGCCGCGCGAATCGCCGCGCAGGAATTCCCGCACCGCGTTCACGACTTTCGCGAGGACGTGAAGGATCTCTTCCGGCCCGCCGCCGCACGCCTCCCGCCCGCCCGGCTGCGACGACGCGTCTCTCAAACGAGCGACCGGGAAGAGTTCTCGCGAGTCGGAGCGGCGGCAGCGGCCGACATCGCGGCCGCGTTCGACCGCTCCCGCGACCCGGGGCGCTCGTACCCGCGCTGGCTCGATTTCGGCTGCGGGCCCGGCCGCGTCGCCCGCCACCTGCCGCGCTGCACCGCGGTCGAGGAGCTCACCGGCGTGGATGTCGACGAGCCCGCGATTCGATGGGCGGCGTCGCATCTTCCGCCCGCGCGATTTCAGACCATCCGGCCGAGCCCTCCGACGGGTCTCCCGGAGGCCTCCTTCGACGTCGTCTTTTCCGTGTCGGTCTTCACCCACTTGAGCGAGGAAGCTCAACTCGCCTGGCTCTCGCATCTCGCCGGCCTTCTCGTGCCGGGCGGCCTCCTCATCGCCTCGACCCATTCGCCGGAACTGACGTACACGCTTCCGAACCTCTCGCCGGCGGAGCTCGCAGCTCTCCAACGCGAAGGTTTTCTCTTCGTCTCCGCCGGCGCCGCCTTCAACGAGGACGCGGCGTTTCACTCGCTCGACTATCTCGACCGCGTCTGGACACCCTGGTTCACCCGCGTCGATTTCGTTCCATACGGGCTCGGAAAACATCAGGACCTCGCCGTGTGGCGAAGATGACGTCAGCGGCCCCCCGAACCGGCATCGAACAGAATTTTGGACAACTGTCCGATTCTTCGGACAACCGAATTCGCTAACTGCTCGGTTCGCAGGAGGGGGTCGCTGGCATCCGCCATGCTCCGCCTTCCCCGTTGATGGCACGCGCCCCCTTGCTCGCAGCCGCCGATTCGACGGATGCCAGCCAGACAGATTTCTTCGCCGGTCTCCCGCAATCGTTCGGAAGAACGCTGCGGGAGCAGCGCGCGAGACGCAAGATCGGGCTGCGCCATCTGGCTCGCGTCAGCGGCCTGAGCGCGTCGTATCTCTCGCGCATCGAACGCGATCTCGTGCCGCCGCCGAGCCCGAAGCGGATCCGACGAGCTCGGTCGGGCGTTGGGCGCCGACGCCGAGGTCCTGCTCGCGGCGGCCGGCGTCATCCCCGACCATGTTCTGACGGTCCTTCGAGAGAGGCCGGCGCCGATGGCGCTTCTCCTCGCCGTCATGGGGCGGATGACCGACGAGGAGGTCATGGACGTGTGCGACGAGATTCGCCGGCGGTTGGATCGCCATCCGCAGCCCCGGAGCCTCCTGAACCGAATCGGGTTTCAGGCGGCGACGATCGCGCTCCGCACCAGCATCCAGAAGAAGCGTGTCGTGATCGCCGACGGAAATGCCCTCACGAGGCTCGCAAGCTCGCGAAGGGTCCGGCGGCGATGTACGCGCCCTGGTTGAGGCTCGGAGTGACGACGGTGATTCGCGGCCATCCGCCGTCCGCGCCGGCGATCCTCGCTGTCACATCCGTATTCTGTATCAGCAAACGCCGCCTTTGATAGAGTCCTTCGCATGCTGAAAGTGCTGATGGGAATCGTACTGGGAGTTCTTCTCGTCGCCGGCGGCGGCTACTTCTATTTCTCCACGGGCCGCGCGCCGGTCGCGGCGTCGGCCCCGCCGATGCCGTTCGAAAGAACGTTCGCCCGAATCGGGCTTCACGCGTATCTCGCCCGGCTTCCCCACCCGAAGCCTCCGATTCCGGCCGACGAGGCGAACCTCCTCGCCGGGGCAATGATCTACAGGGAGGAATGCGCCGTCTGCCACGGCTTGCCGGGCCTCGACAAGAGCGCGATCGCCCGGGGCATGTTTCCGCCGCCGCCCCCGCTCTTCCAGGGAAAAGGCGTGACCGACGACGAGCCGTGGGAATCGTACTGGAAGGTCGAGAACGGGATTCGAATGTCGGGCATGCCGGAGTTCAAGGGGAGCCTCACCGAAACGCAGATCTGGCAGGTGAGCGCGCTCGTGGCGAACGCGGACAAGCTCCCCCCGGCCGTCCGAAGCGAGCTCGCCGCGACGGCGGCGGCTCCGGGAGCGAAGTAGAGAAGATCCCGCATCGAGCTCCCCGAAGAGCTACAATCGAGGCCACAGGACGACACCGGTTGCGCCGCACGGGACGCGCCGAAATGGAGAAGACATGACGAAACGGACGCGCGACGAGGGAGAAGACTGCCCGATCGGCAAGTGCAAGGCTCGCGGATTCCATTTTCGGGAAGAAGCCGTGCAGAACGGCCAGCCGATGACGAACTGGCATTGTCCCGACGGCTCGTCGCATCTCCTTCCGCGGGAATGGAAACCGGAAGAAGAACGGCCGGCGAGTAAATAGCGCCTCCGATAGAATCCTTTCCACGGGAGCACTTCTGAGTCTTTCCGCCGGCACGCGCCTCGGCCCGTACGAGATCCTCGCCCCGCTCGGCGCGGGGGGGATGGGAGAGGTCTACCGGGCAAAGGACACGCGCCTCGGAAGGGACGTCGCGATCAAGGTGCTCCCCGAGCGGCTCGCGGAGGACCCGGAAGCTCTGGCCCGTTTTGAAACCGAGGCGCGGGCCGTCGCCGCGCTCTCGCATCCGAACATTCTCGGGATCTTCGACTTCGGGCGCGAGAGCTCCGTCGTTTTCGCGGTGATGGAGCTCCTCGAGGGCTCGACTCTCCGGGAGCGCCTCGACGCGGGCGCCCTCCCGTTTCGAAAATGCATCGACTACGGAATCCAGATGGCCGAAGGGCTCGCCGCGGCGCACGACAAGGGAATCGTTCACCGGGATTTGAAGCCGGAGAACGTGTTCGTGACGCCCGAAGGGCGCATCAAGATCCTCGATTTCGGCCTCGCGAAGTCGCTCGGCGTCGTTTCCGCCGGAACGGACACGCAGTCGCCGACTCTGGCGCAGGCAACGGACCCGGGCACGGTCCTCGGGACCGTTGGCTACATGTCCCCCGAGCAGGTGCGCGGGCGCGGCGCCGACGCGCGGAGCGACATCTTCTCGTTCGGCGCGGTCACTTACGAGATGGCGACCGGCAAGAGGCCTTTTTCGGGAACCTCGGCCGTCGAAACGATGAACGCCGTGCTGAAAGAAGAGCCGCCCGAGATCTCGACGATCCGGAGCGTCCCTCCGGAATTCGAACGCATCGTCCGCCACTGCCTCGAAAAATCCCCGCCCCGCGCGAATCCAGCGGCTCGACCTCGCGATCGGCCGGCACGAGCTCGTCCGGGAAGTCGCGCCGCCGGACCCCGCCGGCATCCAGGGGATCGGCCCCGTCTGGATCACGCCGGACGGCCAGACCGTCGTCTACTCGTACCGCCGGATCCTGACCGACCTGCTGCTCGCCGAGGGGCTGAAGTAGCGGAGGTTTCTCAGCGCAATCGCTTCGGCGGCTCGATGCGATCGAGGCCCTCGACGAGAGCGAGGTTGCTCGAAGTCTCCAGACCTTCGAGCACGAGGTGCTTGCCGTCGGGAGAAATGCCGAACGTCTCGGTGGGGATCTCCGGGTCGAAGCCGGCGAGCTTGCGCCGCGTCGCGGCCGTGTCGTGGTCCGGATCGAATTTCTGAATGTAGATGCCGCTCGATCCGTTCTCGTCGACGCCGATGAATGCGAGCGATTGTCCGTCGGGCATCCAGCGGCTTCGTCCCGCGCCGCCAAACCGGTTCTGGACCCGCGACTTGAAAGATGTCGGCTTGCCGTCGGCGAACCGCACAACCTCGACGTTGAGAGGAGCCGTCAGGTCGCTCAAAGCCTCGGCGAAAGCGACGTATCGCCCGTCGGGCGAGATCTCTCCCCAGACGTACGAACCGCTCACGAGGCGGGTTGCCTCCGTGCCGTCGAGGCGGATCTTCCAGATCCCGAGCTTTGCCGGATTGTACGAGACATAGACGATCCACCGCCCGTCGGGCGAGAAAACCGGGTTCTCCCCGTCGCTTCCGTCCCGCGTCACCTGATGAGCGCCGCTGCCGTCGGCCGCGGCCGCCCAGACCTCGAAATGCCCGCCGCGATTCGAGCTCCAGGCGAGCAGCTTTCCGTCGCGCGAGAAGCACGGGTCCCAGTCCTGCGCCGCGTCGTGCGTGATCGGGTGGATCGCGCCCGTCTTCGCCGACATCACCCAGATGTCGAGGTTGCCGCTCCGGTCGGAAGAGAACGCCATCCAGTCGCCGTCGGAAGAAAAGGAGGGCTGGCGGTCGTTGCTGTTGCCGCGCGTGAGCCAGCGGGCGCCGCCCGCCTCCCGGGACGAGGAGAGCGTGACCTCCTGCAGATTGCCCCGGCTCGTCGCGGACTCGGCAACGACGGATCCGGGTCCCGCGATCTCGACCCGATTCGAGAACCCGGGAAGCCAGGCGAGCGTGCGCGAGTCGCGCGAGCCGATCCGCTGGAGGAGCAGGCGGCTCGCCGAACCGGCGAAGAACCCGATCGTGCTGTCGACCTGGCCATACAGGACCTCGCCGCGGCGGCCGGTGAAGGCGGGGATCATGACCTGGCCGAGACGGCGCGAAGGGTCGAGCGTCGAGGGCTTCCCCCCGTCGAGCGGAACGATGTACATCGACGCCGGGGTGTTGCCCGCCCCCCGCGAGACGACGACCGACGTCCCGTCGGGCGAGAACCGGGGCCCCGCGATGTTGAAGTTCTCGAGCCGCGCGAGCTGTTTCTCTCCGTTGCCCTCGGAGTCCACGATCGCAAGGTCCACGCCGATCCGTCCATTCACGGTGCGATTCCGGCAGAACGCGACGCGGCGCCCGTCGGGGGACCAGTCCGCCTCGAACGCGTTCGCGACGAGCCGGCGAGGCTCGCCGCCGACCGTCGGGATCTCGTAAATGGAGCTGCCGTTCTCGTTCGTGCGGATGAAGAGAATCGAAGAGCCGTCGGGGGAAAACCGGGGGAAGTCGTCCGAGCCCGAAGTGACGGCCGCCTCCGCACCCCCGGCGAGCTGTTTCAACCAGATCCGGGGATGGCCGTCGCGCTCCGAACAGAACGCGAGGGTTCGGCCGTCGGGCGAGACCGCCGGCGAGTGGTCGTGCCCCGAGTAGGTCAGGGAGTGGACGGCGGGAGGCTCGGACGGTTTCCCCCGCCCGATCCAGGCTCCGACGAGCCCGGCAGCCGCGGCGATGCCGGCCGCGGCGACGATCATCGCCACCCTCGGATTCCTCCGCGCAGCCGGAAACGGCGTCTTCGAGGTCACGGACCGGTCCGAGAGCGTCTCGAGGCTGAACGCGAGGTCGCGCGCCGACTCGAAGCGCTGCTCCGGGGACTTCTCCAGGCAGTGGCGCACGATCCGGTCGAGCGCCGGGGAGAGATTCGGGTTCGACGCGGCGACGTCCGGCGGGTCCTCCTTCAGGATCGCCGTCATCGTCTCGGCGGCGGTGTCGCGCTGGAACGCGCGCTTTCCCGCGAGCATCTCGTAGAGCACGGCGCCGAACGAGAAGATGTCGCTCCGCGCGTCGACGGGAAGGCCCCGCACCTGTTCCGGCGACATGTAGCCGACGGTCCCCATGATCATCCCCGGCTCGGTCGCGATCGCGAGAGTCGGGGAATGCGTGTCGTCGCGGGACCCTGCCGGGCCCGCCGTTTTCGCGAGGCCGAAATCGAGGATCTTCACGCGGCCGTCGCGGGTGAGGAAGATGTTGTCGGGCTTGAGATCCCGGTGGACGATTCCTTTGCCGTGGGCCGCAGCAAGCCCGTGCGCGATCGCGAGCGCGTATTCGGTCGCGCGCCGGGACGCGAGGGCGCCGCCCGAGAGCCGCTCCCGCAGCGTCTCCCCTTCCAGGAGCTCGGTGACGGCGAAAGTCACGGTCGTGCCGGCTCCAGGTCCCTCTGTCATCGCGAGGCCTGAAAGGCCGTGGGGATCTGACCCGGCCGGATCAGATTGCTTCGCTTCTCTCGCAATGACAGTAGTCTTGCCGAAATCGTGGATTGCGAGGATGTTCGGGTGCGACAGCGCGGCGACGGCACGCGCCTCTCGCTCGAATCGCGCGAGCGCGTCGGCGTCCTCGGCGAGCCGCGGCGGCAGGACCTTGATCGCGACCTCGCGGCCGAGCCGCGCGTCGCTCGCTCGATACACCTCTCCCATGCCGCCGGCTCCCAGAGGAGAGACGATTTCGTAAGGGCCCGAGCGAGTGCCGGCGGAGAGCGTCATGAAAGACACCGGTCACTCCCGCGAAAGCGGGAGTCCGTTCCCCAAGCGATCCCCGCGCGCGGGGATGACACATTCAAAATTCATCATTCAGAATTCAGGGCCGAGAATTCAACGCATGCGGGACACTAGTGTCGGCTCGTCCGATCCATGAAAGCCGCGACGTCGGCTTTCATCGCTTTCAGCGACGCCTCATGGACGTACATCATGTGCCCGGCCGGGAAGTACTTCATCTCGACGTGTGAGCGCAGATCCTTCGAGAGGAGGAGGTGCGACATCATGTACTCCGTCGCGAAAAACGGCGTCGCCAGGTCGAAGTATCCGTTCAGAACGAGCACGCGGAGCGTCGGATTGACCGTGAGAGCGTGCGCGAGGTCGAGTCCCGTATTCGTAAACGGCGAGGGAAAACGCGCGCCCGGCGCCTTGTGCTTGAAGTCCCAGTACCGGAAAAGACCGTTGTTCGTGATGATGTAGGTCTTTCCCTTCCCGAAGTTCAGCTCGCGGTGATAGTAGTCGAGGAACGCAGACGTGTAGGCCGCCGTGATCGCGGCGCTCTGCGGGTCATACTCGGCGTCGCGGCCGATCGGGTCGAGCGTGGGCCCGAGGTACCGGGCGTCGAGGCGTCCGACCGTCTCGCCGCGGTCGCGCAGGAGCTCCTGGGTGAAAGCGGCTTCGTCGATCCGAAGGCGCGACGCGCTTCACGTACTCCTCCGAGAGCCCCGTGTATTCGTGGACCTTGCGCGCGGCGGCGGCGAGCTCGTCGTCCGAGATCGCGTCTCCCTTCATCAGCGCGGACGTGTAGGGACCGAGCCGCCCACGCGCGCACCTCGTCGAGAAAGGGCTCGAGTTTTTCGGGCCGGTTCGGCAGCGCCTTGTGGTACCAGGCAACCGCGGCGTAGGTCGGGAGGAACAGCGCGTAGGGCCGGTCGTTGCCCGGCGCGTTGAAGATCGCCTCGAGATCGAGGGCGACCGACACGAGGATGACGCCGTTGAACGCCATGCCGTCGTGGCTCTGGAGGCGGTCGACGATCCCGGCCGAACGGGTCGTGCCGTAGCTCTCGCCAAGGAGGTACTTCGGCGAATTCCAGCGTCCGTTCTCCGTGACGTACTCGCGGATGAAGTTCGAAACGGACTCGATGTCGGGATCGGCCCCCCAGAAGTCCTTGTCCTTCGCCTTGCCCGCGGCACGGGAGATCCCGGTTCCCACGGGGTCGATCATCACGAGGTCGCTCCGGTCGAGGATGCTCTCGGCGTTGTCGACCACCGCATAAGGAGGCGGCGGAGTGAACGCCGCCGTCCGTGACGACGATGCGGCGAGGCCCGAGCGCGCCCATGTGCAGCCATACCGACGAAGACCCGGGGCCGCCGTTGTAGGCGAACGTGATCGGTCGGGCGGAGGGATCGGCGCCGCGCTTGACGTACGCGACGTAGCCGATGTTGGCGACCGGCTCCTCTTCCTCGTCGCGGACGACAAGCGTGCCCGCGGTGGCCGTGTAGTTGACGGTCGCTCCGCCGATCGCAATCGAATGGGCGGTCACGGACTGTTCGGCCTTTGGCGCTTCCGTCGGCGTCCGCTTCGTCGTTTCGTCGCGCGGGGCTTCGCTCCGAGCAGGCTCGCTCCTGGCCGGCTCGCGCTTTGGCGTTTCCGCCGGAGGCTTCTCCTGCGCGCTCGCGCCGATGCCCGCAAAGAACGCCAACAGACACGCCATCACCGCCTGCTTCATGCTCGAACCTCCTTCAAAGAATCGAAGGCATCTTATCGCGCCCCCTCAATTCGGCGGCCTCGGAACTTCGAACGCGTACAGGTTGCCCGCCGTGTCGCCGAAAAAGACGCGGCCGTCGGAGATCGCGATGCCGCCGTAGAGAGGCGCCCCGGCGTCGAACTTCCAGAGCGGCACCCCGTTGCGGGCGTCGAGCGCGACGGCGAACGTCCCCGCGGCGGCGAACACGACCCCGTTCGTCACGGACACGGGCGCCAGCACGGGTCCGTTCAGCAGAACGAACGACCAGGCCGGGGCGCCCGTGGCGGGGTCCAGTGCGGAAACGGACCCGGGAAACTTCGAAGCACCGATCTGGACCCGGCCGCCGCCGACGTAGAGGCGCGCGCCGTCGAACGCGGCCGTCGAGATCGCGCCTTCTCCGCACTGCGGACACTCTCCGCCGACGGCGACCGGGGTCTTCCAGACCGGCCCGGGCGCGAGATCGTCGCGCCGGAACGCGTAATAATTCCCGTCCTTCTGCCCCGCTCCGACGAGGAAACGGCCGGCGGCGTCCCGGAACAATGTCGGCGACGAGCCCCAGTCGGCGTCGGGAACCGAGTTGTAGTCGTCGATCGGGATCTTCCAGAAGTCCTCGATCGCGAGATCGTCGAGAGAGAGCCGGACGATCGAGTACGCGAGGCCGTCGTCGTACGCGTACGCGGAAGCCGTCGTCACGAAGACGGTTCGCGCGCCGACGTCGATTGCAGGAGAGGACCAGACCCCGGCGCCGAAGCGGGCGGGGTCGGAGGTCTGCGAGAGGTCGGCGGCGAAGCGAATCGCCCCTGAAGCGGGGTCCAGGCCCACGACGCGCCCGTCGACGAACGGATCGTCGCAATGGCTCGAGATCCCCTGATAGACGATGCCGCCGGCCGGCGACGGGGAGCACCATCCGTAGTAACCGCCTGCCGGAGAGTTGTCCCCGAGCTTCGTCTTCCAGAGCGTCGCGAGCGTCTCCGCGTTCAACGCGTAGAACGAATCGTCGCCTCCCGCGAGGTAGAGCGTTCCCCGGTCGAACGCGGGCGCGGACGTGATTCCCTGAACGGGGGGATCGCAATTTCCGGGCTGCGTCGTTCCGAGAATCGTCGAGGCGAGAACGCCGCCGGTCGACGCGTCGAGCTCCCATTCGTTGCCCGACCAGTCGCCGACGTAGACGCGCCCCGAAACGACCGTGGGAGAAGAGACGATCGAGCCCGGCAGCGGCACCTTCCATGCGCGGCGGATCGAGGCCATCGACGCGGGAGAGATCAGCGTCTCGCCATGGGCCTGCCCGGTCATCGCCGCGTCGGCGCAATACTTCGGCCAGTCGTGGTCGGGGGCTTTTCCGTTCATCGAGACCGCGGGGGAGGAATCAGCGGAGCGAACGGACCGGGCGCGCCTCCCGAAACGGCCGCAAGAGCGACCGCGGCCGCAGCGAGCGCCGCCCCTCTCGCGGCGCTCATCTCCCCTTCGCTCCTCGCCGGAGGAGCGCGTTTCCCGCCGGGGCGTATTCCTCGAGGACGACGAACCCGTTGCGCTCCGCCTCCGGCCGATCGGCCGGGGCCGCGAAACAATAGTCGACGGCTCGAAAGTCGACGTCTTGAAATCGAACTTTCGCTTTCGGCGGGAGGAGCCAGCCCAGTTGTCTCGTGAGCCGGTAGTAGTTCACCTGCGGTTCGAACATCCAGCTCACGCCGAGGCGCACGAGATCCCGATGGTCGCGGGTTCGGAGCTCGCTCCAGGTCGCGGAGCATCTCCACCTCGAAGGGAGAATAGCTCCTCGGGCGAAGACTTGCCGAGAGCAGCAGGTGGACCGCGCAGAGCGCGCCGACGAACCCGAACCCGGCTTCCGCCGCGAGCCTGCCCGGCGCCGGCAGCATCATTGCGAACCGGGCGAGCGTCAGCGTGAAGGCGAGGCCGAACAGCGGAACGAAGAACAGGGCGGTTCGATTCTGGAGGTAGAGCGATCCGAGAAGGAAATGCTGGGAAAGCGAGATCCCGACAGAGGCGATCGCGATCAGCGAGACCAATCGCGCCGCCCGGCCCGGCCGCGCCCCGGCAGTTTCCGGCGGCGAAACGACCGCTCCCGCGGCGACCACCGCGAAGCCGACAACCACGAGAACCAGAACGGCGGGCCGTACCGCTCCGGCGTAGCGAGCGCCCGACAACGAGTCGTCGACGAGAGAACCGACAGTATCGGGCCAGAAACCGGAATGGCCCCCGAAGTAGAGAACACGCTTCCTCACGAGCCGGACGAGCAGGACCCCCGTGCCCGCGAAGAGAGCGGCGGTGACCACGCCGAACGCGGCGAGACTGCGAAGCCGCTCGCGGACCGCCTCGCGGCGGCGTTCGGCGCCCCCCCCGCCCGTTGGACATCGTCGCAGCGGACGAGGAGAACGCCCGCGCCGGCCGCGGCGAAGACGACGAGGTTCGTGAAGGAGGCGATCGCGCCCAGGGCCAGCAGGACGAAGCCGATCGACTCCCTTCGCGCCGCCCGCGGCCCCGCTTCGATCGACGTCGCCAGAAAATACAGCCCGGGGATGGCCAGCCCGAGAGCGAGCCCGTAGCCGCGCGCGATCGAGAAATAGTCGAGCACCGGAGGGTTCGCGGAAATCGCCAGGAATCCGCCGAGCGCCAGGAGCGGAGGAGCGAAACGTCGCAGAAGAAGCCACGAAAAGAGGAGAAAGGCGGCGAACCCGGCGAGATTCGGAAGCCGCAAGACGAGCTCGGAAGGCCCGAAGACCGCGCTCGTGAGCTTCATCGCGAGGGAATTCAAGACGTGATTGTTTGCCGAGCTGCCGACGTAAGTGAACATGAAGCGGAAGGGGCGGGTCACGTAGACGAGATAAGTCGTTGCCTCGTCATAGGTGATGCCGTTACGCCGGGCGCGCTCGACGGCGAATCCCAGCAGCCCCAGCCCGAAAGCGAGCGCGATCCCGTCGGGCCAGGAGAAATGTCGCTTGCCAGACATCCGGCACTACCCTATCGCAACACGGAATTCGCGCGCCTCTTCGATTGTTGGATGTTCGAAGTTTAAGGAGAAAACGACATGATCGGACTGTTCCTCGTTTCCGTCCTGGCCCGTGTGACGCCCGCGCCCGCGCCGACCCCGGTCCTCTCCTCCTGGGAGATCGCGGGCGAGCTCGCGGAAGCGTGCACCTGCAAGGTCCCGTGCACCTGCCAGTTCGGGCAAGGGCCGACGCCCGGACCCGGCTGCCGGTCGCTCATCACGCTGTCGATCGAGAAGGGCCACCGGGGCGACGTGAAGCTGGACGCCACGAAGATCGCGCTCGTCTTCGGCGACAAGGGAATCGTCTTCTACGTCGACTCCGCGGCTCCCGCGCCGCAACGGGCAGCCCTGCGGGCCGTCGCCGAAAGCATGGCCGCCGCGTCGAAATGGAAATCCGTATCCTACCGCGAGGCGCCGATCATGCAGACGATCACGCCGACGGAAACCCGGGTAGCCGTCGGCGAGGCCGGCTCGTTCGACGCGGAAATGCTCCTCGGCCTGGACGACAAGACGCCCGTCGTCGTCGAAAACCAGGGAGATGTCAACGTCGCCCGGCTCGAGAAAGGCAAAACCCGCTCGCTGAAGTACAGCGACGCCGCGGGGAACTCGATCGACGCGAAGGACACCAACAGCGACCGCGGCCGCTTCGAGTGGAACGACAGGATGACGAGGTTCTTCTAGTCGGGCCTCCTCCCCGTTGGATGGACGCGAGTGATCCGTCAACCGTGGCGATGGGTTTCGGGTTTCGCCGTCGTCGCAGCCGGCGTCGGCACGTAGGGACCGATGCTCCCATCGGACCATCTGGGCGACACCACGAAGAAGGTCGTGATCGGTTCGACATCACTGGTCGTCGAGAAAATCGGCCCGCCATGAACGTTGGCCCCCCACTTCGAGGCCTCGGTGGCGGGAACGAAAAACATGACATGGGGATACCAGCGCGGCTCCGAGCCCGGCTGCGGATCCTTGATGTACTGGTCCTTCGACAGCATGTAAGCCATGGACCCCGGAGCCGGTGAGCCGATCTCATGGGCCGCCAACGCCGCTTTCGTCCGCGCCACGCATCTCGTCCCTGGAGACTCCTGCGAGGACCCATTCGGTGCGCTTGAGATAACTCCGGGAGCACCGAAGTCGCCGCAGCCGCGTTCCAGCACTGCGGCGTGTGGATCTTCGGATTCCAGAACTCGGCGTTGTCGAAATCGTTCGCCCACGATCGTTCCTGGAAACACACAAAGCCATTGCTTCCCTTTATCGCCGTCTCATAGCCGTGGGCGCCGAGCACGAGGATCTCGGCCTTGTCGGAGACCGCGGCGGGCCCGGCGCTCCGCGCCAGAGCGATCTCGGCATTGCGATCGGCCATGAGGTATTGCTCGACCGGCGCCATGCTCGGATACGGGGTTTGAGGCGCCTGTGCGCGCGCCGAATGCCCCGCGCTCAGCAGGCCATTGCCAGAATGAAGGTTCCCATGATGATGGACTGCCCTCTTCGAAGTGTCATGATTCCTCTCTCGTCGATCTAGAAAAAATGCCCGCCGGGGCATTATCCCCGGCGGGCGAAGCGATTGGACCGGAAAACCCTAGAAGCTCAACCGAGCCCCGAACCGGAGAACCCGAGGGCTCACACGTTCTTCCACGCGGTTGCCCTTGCCCGTGCAGTTAACCGCCGGAGCGGAAGCGCCGCAGGCATTGGTGCTCAGCTGTTCCGACTGCTGCAGGATGGTGTCGGTGTTCAATGCGTTGAACAAATCGACCGAGAGGGTCATGTCCGCTTTCTGGAAAAGAGGAAGGACCTTCTCCAGCCGAAGATCGAGGTCGTAGAGGTTGTTCAAGCGATGGCCGTCGCTCGATCCAACGATGACCCTGCGCGAACCGAGGGAATTGCCCACGTCGCCGCCGGAGACGTTCGCGTAATAAACCTGGAGATAGCCCTGGCGAGCAAAGAGGTTGGCCGCGACGTTGAAGTTCAGGGGAAGCTGGTACAGGCCGCTGACGTTGAACTGCCACTTCGAGCTCAGATTGACGTCCGACTTCGACCCGGAGCCGGCCGAAGTCTGGAATGCCTGGACCCCGTCGCCGCAGCTCGGCCCCAGGGTAGCCGTCAGCACGTTGGTCGGGCCCTTCCAGGCTCCAAGGCCGGCGCTCGAGGCGAGGCAGGAGTCTCCGCCCTTGTTGTTCGCCGTCCAGTTGGTGTACGCGGCCGACGCGTGCGCCATCCAGCGATTCGAGAGCCGCTTCGTCAGCTGCAACTCCACGCCGTTGTAATCGGTCGTGAAACCGTTGTCGTTGACGAGCTCTTGACCGCCGGTGTACGTGGCTGGAGCGATGAAGTCGTAATAGTTGCCCGTGTTTCCGATGAGATGGCCCTGCTGATCGTACGCCGGGAGGTTGCTCCGCGAAGGATCCAGCTGAAAATCTGCCGCCGTGACACCGACGAGATGGCCGTTGATGCTGTCAAAGCGGTGGCGGTGCGTGTACGACAGGCCGGCGACGAGCTCCGGAAGAATCTGGTGGTCGATGCCGACCATGAACTCGTCGGTTTTCGTGTTCTTCAGATTCGGCGCGATCTTGTTCGGAGAAACGACGCTGGTCGGGTTGTTCGGATCGAGGCCTTCGAATCCGGCGTTCGGACCGAGCTCTCCGGGGTCCGCGAGGCCGTTGTGGTTTGCATCCGTGAACGGGTACAACATGTATGTGTAGGCGACCGGGTTGTCGTAAGCGACGTACGTCGTGCCCATGGAATCCGCGAAACGCGCATAGGACGCGCGCAGCAGCGTCGATTTCTGGGCGCCGAGAGCGTAGGTCACACCCACGCGGGGTTCCCAGTCCTTGAAATGGACCTCCGTCGGTCCGCCGCCATAATCAAGCGCCGGGATACACGGATTACTGAGCGAGAACGCCTGTCCCGGATCGCACACGGAGTTGTTTCCCGGTGCGCCGGACGGGGCGTTGAAGCCCTTCTGGTCGTCGTAGCGAATGCCGACGTTGACCGTCAGGTTGTTTGCCGTGAGCGTATCGCCGAGGTACGCGTCATAGTAAGTCTGCGTCGCGTTCGTCACGAGGTTGCGAAACAGCTTGACGTACGACTGCCCGCTGCCGTTGTAGTTCAGGTAGTTGACGTCCTGGTTGCCCGGCCAGGTCGTCGCCGACCCGCCGATGATGTGCTTGTATCCGAACCCGAACTTGAGCTCGTGGCCGATCGAGCCCGTATTGAAGAAGTAGGAGGCGTTCGCCGTCGCCTGATGCTGAGGCCGATACGTCCCGTACTGGAAGAACGTTCCCTGCCACACCTGGTTCTGATCCTCGATCATGTTCGGACCGAGGCCGCCCTGAGGCGCAAGGACAAACCCCGCGCGGACGTAGTCGAGTGCCGCGTTGACGACGAAGTTCGGGCCGAAGACCTGAGAGTCGTCGCCCTTCCAGATCGTCGTCGGCCCGGTCTGGTTCCACGCCGTGCCCTGGCCGCGGTTGTTGCCGCTCGTGCGGCCGAGCTTGATCTTGTCGCCGCGGAAGTAGAACAGAGTCGCCGAGTTCGACTCGATCGGCTGAATGTTCAACTTTCCGGAATAGTTCTCGAGGGTCGTGAGGTCTTTGGCCGCGGAGGAGAGCTTCGTCAGGTCGATCTGGTCGCGTCCGTAGCTGCCCCACAACCAGGCCTTGTCGGCCCAGATCGGGCCGCCCACTTCCGCTCCGTAGTCCTGGATGTGGTCGATCGAGTTGCCGCTGCCGACCTTGAGCGCGCTCGCCTGGCCGGTTGCCGCATTATAGGGACCGACCGCCGAGCTGTTCGCCCGCGCTTCCGTCTCGCTCGGCGTCTCGAAGATGCGCGCCGATCCGTGAACGTCGTTCGTGCCGCGCTTCGTCACCATGTTCAAGGTCACGCCCGGGACCGCGATCGAGGGATCCGATCCTCCCGTCGTCGCCTGCATCTCCTGGAACGCGTCGAAATCGTAGTACGTCGAGGACGAGCCCTGAGCCGACATATCCGTCACCTCGACGCCATCGACGAGCCAGGAGTTCTGCGTGGTATCCACACCTTTGCCGTTGTAGTTGTCCTGCTGGCCGCTCTCGCTGCCCGCCACGTTGACGCGGTCAACCTGGACGGAAGGCACCTGCTGGAGAACGACCCACGGGTCGCGTGCCGACGGAATGCTCTTCAGCTGATCCGACGTGAAGTCGGAGCCCGTGGCAACCCGGCGGGTGTCCAGCAGCGGGGTTTCCGACGACACGGTGACCGTTGTCGCAACCGACGCGATCTTCATCGGAATCGCGACTTCGGTGTTGGAGCCGAGGGAGACCGTCACGTTCGTGCGCTCCACGGTCGAAAAGCCCGACAGCTCCGTCTTTACCGTGTAGCTGCCGGGCGCCAGGTTCAGGAACCGGAATTCCCCCTGGCCTCCCGATGTCGCGGTGCGGGCGCCGCCGCCTCCGGTGAGTGTGACGGACACTCCGGGCAATGCCCCTCCCGACTCGTCCGACACTTTCCCGTAAATGTTGCCGTACGTCGACGACGCACCCTGTCCAAACAGGGGCGCGGAAACGACAGCCGCCATCAGACAGATGGCAAGTAGTCTGAACACCTTCATAAGACTCCTTCCCGACCCTCTCGGGTCATCGTCGCTTCACTGTGCCGCGCACGCGGCATGTGAGAGCTTCGATCGCACACAGGAGCAATGCGGTTGCCACAGTCACTGCACTGTGAGCTCATACACTTAAGTGAATTGTGGTGAGGTCGTCGGCCGGCTATTTGGACGCGGATTCAGGAGGTCGATCGGTTATTGCTTTTTCGGAAAAACTCAACACGCCACTGTCACGAACGAGTGATGTGACACACCGAGATACACAGTAAAGATCTGTTTACTGTTTCGGAAATACTAAAGACGAGAGTGCTTGTCGGTGCTCCAGGAGCCGAATGTCAATTCTGGCGTCCACGCCGCTTGAGCAGCGCATCGCACAAGTCCAGGAGCTCGTTCTCGGGTTGGCGATCGATAAGGCTGAGCAACGTGAGGACAGCCGGCCTGTCGCGAAGGACGGCAATGACGCGCTCCGGTATGAGACCCGCCGCCGCCTGCAAGGCGCCGATCTCGATGTTGAGTGCGATCGCGAGACGACGCATGATCTTCGCGCTCGGCGGCGGGAGTTGACCGTGTTCGATGCGGGAAAGGTAGGACGCGCTCATCCCGCTCTGGCTCGCGAGATGGCTCAGCGTCAGCTTGCGCTTTCGCCGCTCCTCCCGCAACGTCGATCCGAACGATCCCGCCGACTCGATCGGAGTACCTGTCCGGCGCACACTCGTCGAGTCCCTGATGGACGAGGAGGGATCCGATGTCATCGACTCGAAATCGTCGGACCTGTCCGTGGTCTTCATGTTTCCCTCGCGCACGGAAACGCCATGAGAAGCGAGGTTCGAAGGGCATCGGATGACAGGACCTTGCGCGTGTCGATGTCGCACTCCTCCATCCATCGAATGAAGGCGCGAAGAATTGCCGATCGACTCATGCTGACACCCGAGCGAAATCGAATGTCGATCGACAGGAGCTGAAGGGTGACGAGGGTCTGGCTGCTGACCCGCAGAGTCACGGAGCAATGTTCGTCCGGCGCGATTCGGTCGTCGGTCGTCGGAACGGCGGCGCTCATCGATGCTCCAAGGCGGGCTTGAGGCCCGACGCATCGCGGAGGCGCCGCGTCAGGTCGGCCTCCGACGTCACATCGCGGAGATCCGGTTGGGCAGCGCTGACGGCCTCCACGAGGACCTGAAGCAGTCCGGCACGCGAAATTCGGCATCCGGTGTCGCGAGCTAGCCGGGCGCGGAAGCGGTCCAGGAAATAGATTTGCCCTTGCGTGAGGCGAATCGACGTCGCGACCTGGATGGGCGCGCCAGCCACTTCGTCGCTCGGAAGCCGTCGAACGCTCTGAACCGTTTTCATGGGGCGTTTTAGCTGCATAGCTGGCCGAAAAGAACGCTGAGATAGCGGCGCAAGTGCTCAAGCACTTCCCGCACGGCATCGGGACTCTGCCTTGCCTTCGCAAAGATGAACGACCCCTGCAGCGCTGCCTGGATGAAGTCGCCGACGCCTTTCGCGCTCCAACGGGCATCGGGCGCGTAGACTGCCCTGGCGGCCTCGATGTCGCGAGTCAGCTCCGCGATATGCGAAGACAAACCCCGATCGCAAGCCGCGCGGATGTGCGGATGCGTTGCGTACGTTTCCTGAACGAGCGTGCCGAGCAGGCAGGTGAAATCCGGCAATTCACCCTGGAGAAGCTCTCCGCGAAAGTCCAGATAGCCGAGCAGGCGGTCCAACGGGTCCTCCAGTTTGCGGTACGGCGCGGACGCGAAGAGACCGTCGGACATCGTTCCGAAATAGGTTGCGGCGGCGACGGCCAACTCGTCCTTGCTCTTGAAGTGATGAAAGAAACTCCCCTTCGTGACGCCGGCCCTGTGGCAGATGTCGTCGACCGTCGTCGCCGCATAGCCCTTCGCCCGGATGACATTCACCGACGACTCGATGAGCTTGAGCTTCGATTCGTGGTGCGTTTCTGCTGCCATCACTCTCTCCCAACCATCAGGCTGGAAATCATACCGACTAGATGGTATGGTGTCAATAGAGTAATGGAGTTATTATCACTAATATCATGTAATGTTCAATATGTTACTGCACTCCGTATCGCAAAATGATCTGGACGATGGGGAGTAGGCAGGCGAACGGCGGTTCAATGACGTGGAGGAGCTATGAAGACATCGGGTCTTGTTTGTTCTCGCCGCGGCCCTGTGCGCCGCCGTTCTGGCGCAAACCCGTCCGAGTAACGCGCCCGATCTGATCCTGCTCAACGGAAAGATTTTCACGAGCGATGCGGCACACCCTTATGTTCAGGCTCTCGCGATCCACGGAGAGCGCATCATTGCCGTCGGGGACGCCGCTCAAATCCAGACGCTCGCCGGATCGCACACGAAACGGATCGATCTCGGCGGCCGCACCGTGATTCCAGGAATCAACGACGCTCACAACCACCTCGAAATCAGTCCTCCTGATCGCGTTGAGCTGGACCTCAAGACCCCCGATCCGGCCTGGCCCGAAATGAAGTCTGCAATCGAAGAAGCGGTGCGCAGCGCTCCGAAGGGCTCCCCCCTCCACTCCGAGATCGGCTGGAAGATCTTTCGTAATCTTTCGGTGAATCGGGACACTCTCGACCGGATCGCTCCGAAAAACCCCGTCGTTCTGGAAACCTTCACGGGTCATGCGCTGATCGTCAATAGCGCCGCGCTGACGCGGGCCGGGATTCGAGAGGATCAGCCGGACCCGATGGGCGGACGCTACGAAAGGTCCCCGGATGGCAGGCTCACCGGGGTCATTCGCGAATACGCGGCGATGATCGTGAAGCGCCGCCTCTCGGATCAGACGAGCGCGGCGGACGCGGTCGCGGAGTTGCGCAAGACACTGTCCGCGGCCGCCCGGTGGGGAATCACGACCCTCCAGGACATGTCGAACCGGATGGCGCCCCGCCGGTGTGTCGCGCTTTTGGAGAAAGTGCCGACCCCGATCCGGGTCCGCGTCATGAGGATGCCGGGAACGACTCCCGCCGGCCGCGACACCCAGGAAGGCCGGCCCGTTCCACGCACCTCGAATCCGCTCATCACGGTCAGCGGAACGAAATGGATGATCGACGGGGTTCCGGTCGAAGGAACGTTTGCGCCGCGCGACGATTCTTCAACGATGGATGAGTTCCTTCAACATCTGGGGTTGATATTTCCGAAGACGGAGCTCGCCGCCATGCTGCGGGAGTCGCTCAGCGATCACGATCAGTTGATGGTTCACACAGTGGGTTATCCGGCGACGGTCGCGATGCTGGACGCGATGCAGTCCGCGGGCGGACCGCGGGTCTGGAGCAGCCAGCGAGTCCGTTTCGAACACGGCGACAGCCTGACACCGGATTTGATTCCTCGATCAAAGGAAATGGGAATCGTCGTGGTGCAGAATCCGACGCACTTCGCCGCCGCGAAGTTGAATCCTGACTTCACGGGCGTCTTTGAAAAAACGAAATCCCAACCCCTGCGATCGCTGCTGGTCGCAGGCATTCCGCTTGCCTTCGGTTCGGACGGGCCGACGAATCCCTATCTGAACATCCTGTATGCCTCTCTGGATCCGAACCGCCCGTCCGAGGAGATCTCGCGGGAAGAAGCGGTCGTCGCCTATACGCTGGGTTCCGCCTACGCCGAATTCGCGGAAAAACAGAAAGGGAGCCTCGTGCCGGGCAAGCTCGCCGACCTCGCCGTTCTGTCGCAGGACATCTTCACCGTTCCCGCGCTGGACCTGCCGAAGACGGAATCCGTGCTGACCCTCGTCGGCGGAAAAGTCATCTACGATGCCAGAGCCCTGGCGGCGAAATCTAGGACGCCATGAGTGACCCTGTTCAAGGTCGATGGTCCGTCCACGGACGCCGTGGGTGCCCGGCTGCAGCGTCTTCCCGTCCGACCATTGGCGAACGAGAACCATGAACGCCGTGATCGCGAGCTTTTCGTTCTCCCTTCAGTGTGCATGCCGCGCGGTTACAGGCGTTCCGTCCGACCACTGAGTCGTGGGAATATTGAACTCGATCATCGGAATGGGAGCGAAGGACGCGGAAAAGATGGGAGAGTCCTCTTGATCGGCGCCCCACGCGGCGGCATCGATATTGGGAAGCTCAACCATCAGGTGGGCCAGGTTATGGCCACCCCGATCGGTCAGGTACGCTTCCTTCGACATCATGTAGATCATCGAACCCGACTCCGGAGCACCCAGTTCTTTCTTGTCGACCGCTCTCTTGATCCCATCGTCGATTTGGGCTTTGGAGAAGCCAGACAATGCCATGCGGGCCTCGTTCAGGAAGATGGGCAGGACGGACCGCGCGGCGGGCGGATTGAGGCACGCGGGGCTTCGATTTTTCGGATTCCAAAACTCCGGATTGCTCAAAGGCCCCGTCCACGCTCTCCCCACCATGCAGACGAAGCCGTTCGTGCCGCGGACCGCTCTCTCGTAGTTCTTCTCTCCCAGCACCAGGATTTCGGCGTCGCGGGATACCGACGCAGGGGCCGCCGTGCGCGCCAGCGCGATTTCTGCATCACGGTCCATCCGGTATTGCTCGATCGGAGCCATGGTGGGATACGCGTTTTTCGCCGTTTGTGCCCTCGCCTCTCGCTCCGCGCCCGATGCGACGGCAAGAACGAGAAGCATCGACAGAGTGATGTGTCGGCTTCTTGATTTCATTTTCCTTTTCCTTTCGCGCGCTGCCTACTCATACCGCTTCGACAGGAAAGGGTACCGAATCTCCTGTAGAAGTGCAATGGGGAAGCGGCAAGAGCGTTGTGACTCAATAAAAGTGCCCCGCCGGGTTCGGGCCCGGCGAGGCAGAGGCAAGGAAGGAAACAATGAAGGTCAGAAGCTCAAACGAGCTCCAAACCGAAGGACCCGTGGGCTCATCGTCTCTTCGACACGATTGCCCTTGCCCGTGCAGCTGACGGTGCCGCCGCACGCATTCGTGCTCAACTGCTGCGACTGCTGAAGAACCGTGTTCGCATTCAAGGCGTTGAACAGATCGACCGAAAGGGTCATGTCCGCCTTCTGGAAAAGAGGAAGAACCTTCTCCACTCGCAAATCGAGCTGGTAGAGGTTGTTCAATCGGTGATCGTCGCTCGATCCGACAATGACCTTGCGGGAGCCGAGGGAGCATCCCCCTTCCCCGCCGGCGCAAGTATCGCCGCCGGAAACATTCGCGTAGTAGACCTGGAGGTAGCCCTGGCGAGCAAAGAGGTTGGCCGCGACGTTGAAGTTGAGGGGGAGCTGATACAGGGCGCTGACGTTGAACTGCCACTTCGAGCTGAGGTTGACATCCTGCTTCGACCCCGAGCCGTTTGAGCTCTGGAAGGCCTGGACGTTGTCAGCGCAACTCGCGCCCAGGGTAGCCGTCAGGACGTTGGTGGGACCCTTCCAGGCGCCAAGACCGGCGCTCGAGGCGAGACAGGAGTCTCCGCCCTTGTTGCTCGTCCTCCAGTCGGTGTACGCCGCGGAAGCATGTGCCATCCAGCGGTTGGAAAGCCGCTTCGTCAGCTGCACCTCCACGCCGTTGTAGTTGGTCGTGTAACCGGTATCGTTGACGAGCTCTTGACCGCCGGTGAACCCGGCCGGCGCGATGAAGTCGTAATAGTTGCCCGTGTTTCCGATGAGATGGCCCTGCTGATCGTACGCCGGGAGGTTGCTTCGCGCAGGATCGAGCACGAAGTCTGCCGCGGTGACACCGACGAGATGGCCGTTGATGCTGTCGAAACGGTGGCGGTGCGTGTACGACAGGCCGGCGACGAGCTCCGGAAGAATCTGGTGGTCGATGCCGACCATGAACTCATCGGTTTTCGTGTTCTTCAGGTTCGGCTGGATCTTGTTCGGAGAGACGACGCTGTTCGGGTTGTTCGGATCGAGTCCCTCGAAGGCGTAATTCGAACCGAGCTCTCCCGGGTCCGCGATGCCGTTGTGGTTCGCGTCGGTGAAGGGATAGGTCATGTACGTGTAGGCGACCGGGTTGTCGACCGCGATGTACGTCGTGCCCAGGGAATCCGCGAACCGCGAATAGGAAGCGCGGATTAGCGTCGATTTCTGGGCCCCGAGAGCGTAGGTCAGGCCCACGCGAGGCTCCCAGTCCTTGAAATGGACCTCTGTCGGTCCGCCGGTGTAATTGAGCGCCGGGATACACGGATTCTGACAGCGAGAAGGCCTGTCCGGGATCGCACACGGAGTTGTTTCCCGGTGCGCTGGACGGAGCGTTGAAACCCTTCTGATCGTCGTAGCGAATGCCGACGTTGACCGTCAGGTTGTTGGCGGTGAGCGTGTCGCCCAGGTACGCGTCATAGTAGGTCTGCGTCACGTTCGTCACGAGGTTGCGAAAGAGCTTGACGTAGGACTGACCGCTGCCGTTGTAGTTGAGGTAGTTGACGTCCTGATTGCCCGGCCAGGTCGTGGCCGAGCCGCCGATGATGTGCTTGTATCCGAACCCGAACTTCAGCTCATGGCCGATCGAGCCCGTATTGAAGAAGTACGAAGCGTTCGCCGTCGCCTGATGCTGGGGCCGATATGTCCCGTACCGGAAGAACGTCCCCTGCCAGACTTCGTTCTGATCCTGGATCATGTTCGGCCCGAGTCCGCCCTGGGGTGCAAGGGTAAAGCCCGCCCGGACGTAGTCGAGTGCCGCGTTGACGACGAAGTTCGGGCCGAAGACCTGAGAGTCGTCGCCCTTCCAGATCGTCGTCGGTCCGGTCTGGTCCCACGCCGTTCCCTGGCCCCGGTTCGATCCGCCCGTTCGGCCGAGCTTGATCTTGTCGCCGCGGAAATAGAACAACGTCGCCGAGTTGGACTCGATCGGCTGGATGTTCAACTTGCCGGAATAGTTCTCGAGGGTCGTCAGGTCTTTGGCCGCGGAGGAGAGCTTCGTCAGGTCGATCTGGTCTCGTCCGTAGCTCCCCCACAACCACGCCTTGTCGGCCCAGATCGGTCCGCCCGCTTCCACGCCGTAGTCCTGGATGTGGTCAATCGAGTTTCCGCTACCGACATGAGCTCCGTCGGTCCGCCCAGGGATGCTGTTGTAGGGGCCCACCGCGTTGCTGTTCGCCCGCGCTTCCGTCCCGCTGGGCGTCTCGAAGATGCGCGCCGAGCCGTGCACTTCGTTCGTGCCGCGCTTCGTCACCATATTGAGGGTGACGCCGGGAACCGCGATCGAAGGATCCGATCCGCCCGTCGTCGCCTGCATCTCCTGGAACGCGTCGAAATCATAGTACGTCGAGGACGAGCCCTGAGCCGACATGTCGGACACGTCTACGCCGTCGACGAGCCAGGAATTCTGCGTCGAATCCACGCCCTTGCCGATGTAGAGCGACTGCTGTCCGCTCTCGCTGCCCGCCACGTTGGCGCGGTCGATTCGGACCGAAGGCACCTGCTGCAACACGACCCAGGGGTCGCGCGCCGTCGGAATGCTCTTCAGCTGATCCGACGTGAAGTCGGAGCCCGTGGCGACCCGACGGGTGTCGAGAAGCGGGGTTTCCGAAGACACGGTGATCGTCGTCGCGACGGACGCGATCTTCATCGGGATCGCAACCTCCGTGTTGGAGCCGAGGGAGACCGTCACGTTCGTGCGCTCGACGGTCGAAAATCCGGAAAGCTCCGTCTTGACGGTGTAGCTGCCCGGAGCCAGGTTGAGGAACCGGAATTCCCCCTGGCCTCCCGACGTCGCCGTTCGAGCGCCGCCGCCTCCGGTGAGCGTGACGGAAACTCCGGGCAATGCCCCGCCCGACTCGTCCGACACCTTCCCGTAGATGTTGCCGTATGTCGCCGACGCTCCCTGGCCAAACAGGGGCGCGGCGCATACGGCCGCCATCGTGCAGATGGCCAGAAACCGAATGAACCTCATAAGACTCCTTCCCGACCCTTTCGGGTCAACGTGCCCTGACGCTGCCGATGTCGGCACGCTCAGCACGTACGCAGTGAAAAGCAACACAACTGCCAGCATCGCCACACCGCCTTCTGAACGAGTTACGCAAGCGGATGACAACGTCGCGCACGACAACGCGAATTTCTCTTCAACCGCTTGTAGTTTGGTGCCTGGTGCGGCACCAATGAACATAGAGGTGGTGCGGAACTGCGGATTGACGGCGGTTACTCCACCTGAAATGCGTGCGCAAACGACTCGATCGTCGCGCGGAGGATCGCAGAACGGCTGATACACAGACCCGAGGCCTGCCGGATGTCACACCGATAGTTGTCGATGGCAATGATTTCTGTCAGTCCGACAGGCGCAGCGTCGTCGGTTCGGGCGCGGCAGCCAGTCCCATCAACGATGAGCCGTGCCCGCCCCACACCGGGAGAGACGCAACCTTCGGGTGTATCGATCGGCACAGATTCATTGCGAGCCCGGTGAGGGGATGCCCGGGTCTGCGCCGCAGTGTTTCGAAATGCGATCGCAGGCGCGCCGCAAGCGCGCCGTAGGTCACCACCGTCTCGGGCTCGATCGCGGCGTCGATCACTTCGCGAAGGAAGAGGCGCAGAATGGCGATTCGAGACAGGAAGCCGCCTGGACACAGCCGTGTCGCGGCGCTGAGACGCGCAATCAGAATGACATTGTCGCGGTTGAGGCAGACCTGAGTCACCGCCACGCCCGAGCTTGCACCGACGCTTCGCTGTAGTCGAGAGTGGCGACGCGCACTTTCTTCAGCGTCCGGTTCGGGAGCGGCGCCAATCGCACGCCGCCGTGGAGAACGGGGTGTTCGCGCGTCGCGATCGCTCTGCAAATGCTTTTGGGATTCCAATTGGCGCCTCCGCGCTGCCGACAGCAATACACCTGCCACTGGCCGTGATCACGCACTGCCAGACATTTGCGGGGTTGGCGACCACTCCGCACGACCGCTTTTATGAACTCTTGTGCGAGGTTTTGTATTTCGGTGTGTGTTGCCTGAACAGTGACCAGCGGCCGCTGTGCCGACTAGCGCGCCGCCGGGCCGTCATTCGTATCGGAGGGAAGCGAACGGGTCCACTCCCATGGCTCTCCGTGTCGGGATATAGCACGCGAGAAGCGCCACCCCCAGGAACGAAAGCAGGGTCGCGCCAAAAGTCAGTGGATCCGTGGGGGGAACACCGTACACGAACCCTCTCACGAGCCGCGTCACACCAAATGCGGCGGCAACGCCAATCAAGATCCCTCCGAAGGCCACGCGGGCGCTCTGGCTGACGACGAGGCCGAAGACGTTTCCCTGTCTGGCGCCAAGAGCGATCCGGATTGCGATCTCACGCGTTCGTTCGACAACGCCGTAAGAAACGAGACCGTACATCCCGATTGCGGCGAGCACGAACGCGAGCGCGCCAAAAGCTTCGATCAACGCTGTCGAAAACCGCGCACTGGCGAGGGAAGTCTCAACGAGTCTGGACAGAGGCCTGATGTTCGAGACCGGGACATCCGGGTCGATGGACCGTATCGCGTCGCGTGCGCTGGCGGCGATCGACGGAGGGTTTCCGGCCGTGCGCAATACGACGTCCATGGACAACAGGGACGGCCACACCTTCTGCATGTAGGACACGTACATCTCGGTGGCGGGGGCGTCGCGGAGTGACATCCGACGCACGTCAGCGGAGACGCCGATGACCTTCACCGGCGGAAACGTGACGTTGGCAAGAGCCACCTGTCTCCCGATCGGGTCCTGGCCGGGCCAGAGTTTCGTCGCCAGGGCACTGCTGATGACGGCGAGGGGTGTCGAATCGTCCGCATCGGACTCGAGAAAGTCCCGACCGTTCACGATCGGCGTTCCCACGCTCGAAAAGTATCCAGGTGATACCGTCGTGTAATAGACGATGTGATCGGACACGCCCTTTGGCAATCGTTGGTCGGGGATGCGAATCGCCGCTGTGTCCGTTGTGCCGCTCAACGGCACGGACTCCGCGAGCCCGGCAGACCCAACACCGGGTAGTGCCCGGAGACGCTGGAGCGCCGCCTGATAAAATTTGACGACATGCGCGTGGTCGGGATACCTCGCCGACGGCAGTGACAGTTCAAAGGTCAAAGCGCTGTCGGAACGAATGCCCGCATCCACGGCGAGAAGATGAGAAAGGGTTCGAGTCAGAAGCCCCGCTGAGACGACCAGCACGACGGCGAACGCAAGTTGCGAAACGCACAAAATATCTCGGGCTCGCTGGACTCCCAGGCCCGATCTGGTTCGCCGGCCTCCCGTCCCGGGTGAGTCCAGCAGATTCCCTCTCGAACCACCGAGTGCGGGAATCACGCCGCAGAGGACCCCGATCAATAGCGCGGTCCCAAGAATGACGGCGAATGTACGGAAGTCCACAGTCGCCTGGCCGATACTGGGAATACTCGACGGGGCGAATATCCTCGCGCAGGAGACTCCGCACTCTGCAACCACAATTCCGAAAAGACCCCCGATCGCGGTCAACACAACACTCTCGGTGACAAGCTGACGGATGATGCGCGACCTTCTGCCGCCGAGCGCGGCCCGCAGCGTGAGCTCGCGATGGCGCCCCAGAAATCGGCTGAGGAGCAAACTGGCGACGTTGGAACAGGCGATCAGGAGAACCACACCGACTGCTCCGAGCATGAGCAACAGAGGCCGGCGGTTCTCGCCCCCCGCCTGCTGCGCAAGAGAGGTCACCGTGAAACCGAACCAACCCTTTTGGTTCGGGAACAGGCCGTCCAGCCGCTTTCCCAGGAGGTTCATCTCCGCCTGGGCCCGACTGACCGACACCTCCGGCTTCAACCGGCCGACGACCGCGAGCTCCCACGTCTCATTCGCACCTACCGTCGCACGGCCGGCCGCGAGCGGGACCCAGAGCTGGACCTGCGGCGGAAAAGTGAAGACCACCGAAGGCATTTCGTTGGGACGCGGAAACGCGAAACCGCGCGGCATCACGCCGATGACGGTGTAAGGGATGCCGTTGAGTTGCAGCCTGCGCCCCAGAATGCGACGGTCGGAGCCGAATCGTTCCTTCCACAGGCCATCGCTCAAAACCACTTCGGCTTCGTGACCGGGGCGATCTTCTTCTTCGGTAAAGGTTCGGCCGAGCGCGGGAGACACGCCCAGAGAAGGGAAGAAGCCCGCCGAGACTCGTAAACCGTCGAGGCGAGCGGCGGCGCCCGCGCCCGTGAGATTGAACGAACCGCTCTGAAACGCTCCAAGAGACTCGAATGTCCTGGTTTCGTGGGCGACGAACGAGAAATCGCGACGACTCCAGGGAAAGGGCGCTCGGTGGGGCATCACCTCGGTCGCCCAGTCGCCAATGGTTTTCTGACTCTCGCTGTGGCGCCAGGGAAAAACGACTCGCTCGACGTGCGGAAAGGGCGGTGGCTTGAGAAAAACCGCGTCGACGACGCTGAAAACAGCCGTACTCGCTCCGATGCCGAGCGCGAGCGTGAGAACAGCGACGACGGTGAAGCCGGGAGACTTGCGTAGCACGCGGACGGCGTAGCCAATGTCCTGGACCAGAGTTTCAATCGAATGAACCCCACGCGATTCCCGGCATTCCTCTTTGATCTGGTCGGCTCCGCCGAAATCGAGACGCGCGCGCCGCGTCGCCTCCGCCCGGGTCAGGCCAGAAGCGATGTACTTCTCCGTCTGCCGCTCCAGATGGAAATGAAGCTCTTCGTCGAGCTCTTCCTCCACCGCGCGCCGTTGAAACAGCGCACGCAGACGGATGCGAACGTCACTCACCATCGGGTACACCTTACGGGGTCTCCAGGACCTGCGTGACGGCAGCCACGAGTTTCTTCCAATCGCTCTCTTCGGCTTCGAGTTGTTTCTGCCCCGCCCTGGTCAGGTGGTAGTACTTCGCGCGGCGGTTGTTCTCGGACGCTCCCCACTTTGCCTTGATCCAACCCCGGCGCTCGAGCCGATGGAGGGACGGGTAGAGCGAACCCTGTTGAACCTGGAGAACCCGGCTGGACACCTGATGGATGCGCTCGGAGATCGCCCAGCCGTTCTCGGGGCCCAGAGCGAGGGTCCGGAGGATCAGAAGATCCAGCGTGCCCTGCGGAAGATCGATCTTCGGTTCTGCCACGACGCCCCTTTCGCTTCTACAGGAAGATACTCGATTTGCTGGTGAACAGCAAAAGCGATGCCGACTCGCTGCCGGAGGTCACGCGGCGGGCAAAAGGGGGATCCGCTCAATCCGTTCCGCAGGCTTTACGGCCGCATTTCGTCTCTTCCGGGCCGGGTTAGCGGGCCTCGTGGCGCGCCGCAAGATCGTCGCACAGAAGCTTCGATCTCCTCATTGGTCATCGTCGTGACGAGGTTGAACAGGCTGGTAGCAACTTCCGGCCGGCGGAAAAAGAATGACAACACCTCATCCGAAATCACGCCCGCGGTCGCGAAGAGACGGCCTGCGTCCATGTGCAACGCCTGCGCCAGTCGTCGAATCGTCGCGGCGCTCGGTGGTGGAACAAGATCTCGCTCAACTCGGGAAAGGTAAGAGTGGCTCAAGGCGGTGTCGCGTGCCAGTTGCCGCAAGCCAACGTGACGCACCTGGCGCTGGCAGCGCAGCAGAGACCCGAAGGACCGCAGGGACCCCGGGTAGGGAACGACTCTGAGGTCAGTCTCTACTCACGCTCAACCACCCCTTCTACTTCGACAGGAGTATACCCCATCTCTTGTCGAAGTGCAAGGGAAACAAAGATCCTCGTGAATCGGTATACGGAGGGGACTTGGGGAATGCTTCCCCCCGGGTCAGACGCCAAGCTTGTCGGAGCGAAGCAAACGACGCGCGAAGCGCCGCGGAACGAAGAGGGGCGAAATCCGGTGCGCCCGGGGCGAGGCGGCCAGGTGGCGCTCGCCGAGTTTGAGTGGGAGAATGGAGTTGCATGACGAGCGGCGAGGAGCTCCGGATTCGCGCGATGACGCGGCGCGAGCTCGATCGGCTCATCGACTGGGCCGCGGAGGAAGGGTGGAACCCGGGGCTCCACGATGCGGACGTGTTCTGGGCAACCGATCCCGAGGCATTCCTTGCCGCCGATCTCGGCGGCGAGCTCGCCGGTGGGGGCGCCATCGTGAGCTACGTGCGGCGCTACGGTTTTATGGGCCTGTTCACCGTTCGGCGCGACTTGCGAGGGCGCGGCTTCGGAGGTCGGCTCTGGGAGGAGCGAAAGAGGCGTCTGCTCGAACGTCTCGACCCGCCGAAAACGATCGGTATGGACGGCGTTTTCGAGATGTAGACCTACTACGAGACCGGAGGCTTTCGCTTTTCCTGCCGCGCACCGACGGTTTGAAGGAGTCGGCGCGGATGGACCGGCGTCGAAAGACGTTTTCGAGCTGCCCGCCGCCGACCTTTCCGAGATCGATGCCTACGACCGGCGGCACTTTCCCGCGCCCCGGCCGGTGTTCCTCGAGCGATGGATCCGGCCGCCGGGAGGGCATGCTGTCGGGATCCGGCGCCGCGGCAGACTCACCGGGTTTGGCGTCCTGCGTCCCTGCCGGGTCGGATTCAAACTTGGCCCTCTCTTCGCGGACGACCCCAATCTGGCCGAGGAGCTCTATAGCGAGCTTTCGCGCCGCGTGACGGGACAACCGATCTTCCTGGACGCGCCCGAGAGCAATCCCGCGGCCCTTGAGCTCGCCCGACGCCACTCGATGCGCGAAGTCTTCGGGTGCGCCCGGATGCATCTCGGCGCGCCGCCGGTGCTCCCCGACCCCGAGATTTTCGCCGTCACGACACTCAGCTCGGTTGAAGACAGACCGGGCCGCAGGAGAGGTCTCCCAAACCCTTCACAGCGCAAAAAGTCTCGGCTTCGTGCCATTCGCGGCTGGCGGAGTATCCGCGAAGTAACCGAGCGGAAAAGCCTCCTGTGGTGGGAGACGGGGCGCTGCGCCAGTACGCTCCATCTCCGGCGTCTGATTACAGCGCGAAGAATCTCGGAGAGGTAACTGAGCCGAGGAGGTTCGCGCTGTGGGAGCCCGCAGCACAAACCCCGATCTCGGCGTTTTGAAAGGCCTTCTGGGTCGAGTCGCGGCCGAGAATCTCTGCTCCAATTGTGCTGACCGGGCACGCTTCGAAGAACAGTTGTCAGCCTGCCGGCGCGAAGAGACTTGACAACTTACATGTCATCATGACACCTTGATTGTCATGAATCGGAAGAGCCCGAACACCACTCAGATCCAGGAATTAATCGAAGAAGTGATCTTGACCTTCCGCCAGTTACGAGCGGCCTCTGCCGAGATTCATGGAGACGGAGCACCCATGCCCGGCGAGCGTGGTGTTTTGGTTGATCTGGCCCGAATCGGGCCACAAACCGTTGCTAACATGGCTCGCGCCCGGGCGGTCTCCCGGCAGCACATTCAGACGCTCGTCGACCGCTTTCGGGCTCTAGGCCTGGTCGAACTCGCCGAAAATCCAAATCACCGCCGCTCTAGGCTTGCCCGCCTGACTCGAAATGGGAGGGTTCTGGTGAATTCAATGGTCGACCGTGAGAGTGTCGCTCTCAGTTCCCTTCAGCTAGCATTCCACGTCGCACGGATCAGAAGCGCGGCCGCAGTGCTTCAATCACTCCGGCAGCAGCTTCAGGCACCAGTCCGCCGATAGCCTCAGGCGGAAGCCGGTTCGCAACCGGAGAGGCGCGAAATGATCCGTTTGTGGAACCGTCTCCCCGTTGTGGTGAGAGCGGTCGTGGTTGGTGTCTCGTAAACGAAGTTGGCCAGCTCGGGGGGTTGCTTATTTTCGCCAACCTCAAGTTTCTTCCCCGCGTCCCTTGGCTGCTTCCGGCGACGGCGGCTTGGCTCTGGGTGTTCTGGCGCTATGTGAACGGCATGGGGTTGGCCGCGAGCGACCCGCGATGCTCGTGGCGCGATCTGCGCGCTTCTTCCCTCCCGGGCAGGCTGTGGATTTGGTCTCTTCTGGCGGGTGGCCTCGCGCTCGTCAGCGTGGTAGGTCTTGGTTTTCTCACCCCCCGGCTTGCGGAGATTCCACGAGACGCTTTCAAGATCTCTCTTGGACTTCTCCGCTTACCCCTGGTGGATGGTGGTTTCCATTCTCTTGGCCATCAGCGTATTGGCTGGCGTGGTCGAGGAAGCGGGATTCCGAGGTTACATGCTGTCCAAATCCAGCGCCGTCACGGCTGGATCGCCGCCACCGCGATCACGGGCTTCGCATTTTTCATGGCTCACCACCTCAGCCACGCTTACGCTACCTTTGCGTTCCTGCCATTCTTTCTGGCGGTGAGCACGGTACACGCTCTCCTTGTCTACTTCACCGGCTCGATCCGGCCCTCTATCGTCCTCCACGCTGCATTCGATTTTGCGGTGATCCCCGTCCAATACGGATTGATCGGGAAAGTTCCCGACCTCGTCCGATCCTAAAGACGGGAGTGGACTCCTCGTTTCTGGTTGAGGTCGTGATCGTCCTCGTGTTTGGAGTCGCGGCCGTTCCCGCTTTTCGGAAGCTGGCAATGGTTGTCCGCCATCTGCCGGTCGAAACGCCCAGGTGAGCCAACCCCCGCTTCGAGCGCTTCCGATTCCACGTCGTTCTTGCGAGTTCGGCCCCGAAACGGCCCCGATTTCGGATTTTTTCGGGATTGGGAAAAACTAAACCACTGGAAGGGATGGTGCGCCCGAGCGGGCTCGAACCGCCAACCTTCAGCTCCGAAGGCTGACGCTCTCGCTCCGCCGGGCGGCTTACGCCGCAGATCGGTCGCCTCAGAAAACTTCAGCGACCGAACCGGCGAGCTGGATTGTTCTACCCGAGAGGAGGACCTCTCGGGCTCTCCCCCAGGACGTCTGGCTTTGCTTCGATGATGTTGGTGTGGTGCGCCCGAGCCGGGCTCGAACCGCTAACCTTCAGCTCCGGAGGCTGACGCTCTATCCAGTTGAGCTACGGGCGCAAAGAGCAATTTGGGGCGAGCGATGGGATTTGAACCCACGACATCCAGATCCACAATCTGGCACTCTAACCAGCTGAGCTACGCCCGCCGCCGGAGCCGGGAAGTGTACCGGAGCGGGCGTGGCCGCGCAATCGGGAGCGAGCGCGCCGCGGGAGTAAGATCTTCCCCATGCAATCGTTGAAGGACAAGGTCGCCCTCGTCACGGGAGCCTCTTCGGGGATCGGCGAAGCGGCCGCGCGAGCCCTCGCCGCGGCCGGCGCGAAGCTCGTCCTCGGGGCGCGCCGGACGGACCGGCTCGACCGGCTCGCGGCCGAGCTCCTGGAGGCCGGCGCCGAGACGCTCACCGAAGCGCTCGACGTGCGCCGCGTGGAGGACTGCGAGTCGTTCGTCTCGGGCGCGATGAACCGTTTCGGCCGCGTCGACATCCTCGTCAACAACGCCGGACTCGCCCGGGGACGACGCTTCGTCGCGGACGGCGACGAACGCGAGTGGGACGAGATGATCGACACGAACGTCAAGGGACTGCTCCACATGAGCCGGCTTGTGCTTCCCCACCTCGCCCGGCAGAATTCCGGGCACGTCGTCAACCTCGGGTCGGTCGCGGCGCTCGGCGTCTACGAGGGGGGATCGGTCTACTGCGCGACGAAGTGGTCGGTCAAAGCGATCACGCAGGCGATGCGCCTCGAGCTGAGCGGGACCAAGGTCCGGGTGACCGAGGTCTGCCCCGGGCTCGTCGAGACGGAATTCTCCCTTGTGCGGTTCCACTCGGAGGAAGACAGCCAAGGGCCAGCGAGCAGTCCGCCGCGGTCTACCAGGGGATCGAGCCGCTGACGGCCGACGACATCGCGGACTGCATCCTGTGGGCGCTCACGCGGCCGGAGCACGTCGACATCGACGAGATCGTGATTCGACCCGTCGCCCAGGCCGGGATGTCCAAGGTGGCGCGAAAGGGGTGAAGCAGCGATGAAGAAACTGACTTTCGTGTTGCTCGTTCTCGTCGGCATCTGGTACCTCGTGGCGCGGACGAACGTCTTTTCGAAATACGTCGAACAGAATTTCGTCGACGAGACGAAGGTCATTCCCCGCGCGGAGAAGGCGGCGGGACGCGAAAAGGCGCGAGTCAACGAGATGCAAACCGTCGAAAGCGCGGCCTCGGGTCAAACGGTCTCGGAGAACATGACGAGGGAAGAAGTAAAGGCGATCTGGGGCGACCCGACCTCCGTCGAGCACGACGCGCTCGACAACGAAATCTGGCGCTTCGAGGCGATCTCCAAGAAGGTCACTTTTCGCTACGGGAAAGTCTGGAACGTCGAGTCGTACTAGCCGGAGCGCTACTGAGCGCGGAGGACTCTATCCCGAGCGGCGCGAGGGATCGCTCATCTCCCGACCGCCGGAGCTCCCGAGCGCCGCGACCGCGGGCCATCGAGTTTCAAGGAACGCACGATCTTCTCGATGCGGCGCCTCGTGTCTTCCCGAACCGGCGCGAGCGGAAGGCGCAGCGTCTCGCCGCACCGATTCAACATCGCGAGGGCGGCCTTGACGGGACCGGGGCTCGTCTCGAAGTTGCACGCTTCCATCAACGGAACGTACTTTCGGTGGATCTCGCGCGCCTCTTCGCCGCGGTCGTGCAGCGCGGCATCGACGTAGCGAAAAATCGCCCAGGGCGCGAGATTGCCCGGCGAGCGAGACGACGCCGCGCATCCCCATGCCGAGTCCGGCAAGCGCCGTCCGGTCGTCCGCCGAGAAAACCGTGAACTCCGCCGGAACGCGCGGAAGAAGACTCGCCACTTTGCGAAAGTCGGTGGAAGATTCGACGAGCCCCGCGACCCGCGGCAGCTCGGCGAGCTTCAGAATCTGGTCGGCGTCCAGGTCGATGCCCGTGCGCGCCGGGATGTTTCATCATGAAATATTCAATATAATAAAACTGTGGGTTCAAGAAATATTTACACAATTACACATACCAATCTAGACTTTTAAAACAAAAAGCCTGAATTTTTTGAGCAATTAATAAGTTCAGTTACACCAGCTAGTTATTTCTAGCGATTGAC
>CAVZCI010000006.1:0-5884 GCA_963773815.1 uncultured Acidobacteriota bacterium | reverse complement strand
AAGAGGAAAATCAGCGCGAAGGATCGGGGACCGTCGCGGTGCCCGAACTGCGGAACCCGATTGCCGCAGGAGTGAGCCCGGGTGTCCGGGTCGCGCGCGGGCCTTCGGTAGTATGGTTCGCGCGGGATGCATCGCCTGACGACGCTCGGAATCTTTCACACGGCGACGGGACTGATCGCGCTCGCCGCCGGTTTCCGGGCCCTCATCCGCGACCGGGAGATTTCGCCCCGGAACGGTCTCGGGCAAGTGTATGTAGGTACGACTCTCCTGAGCGCTGCCACGGCGCTCGGGATCTATCGACACGGCGGCTTCGGACCGGCGCACGGGCTGGCCGTCCTCACCCTCTTTGCGCTCCTGGTCGGGACCGCCTGCGCACTCACGGCTCCGTTCGGGACCGCGTCGCGATACGTGCAGGCCGTGTGTTTTTCCGCCACGATCCTGTTCGCAGTGGTCCCGGGAGTGACCGAAGTCCTGATGCGATTTCCGGAAAGCGCGCCGCTCGTGCCGTTTTCCCAGGCCGCGAAACTGAAGCCCGTCTACGCGGCGCTTCTGCTGATCTTTTTCGTCGGTCTCGCTTTGCAACTGCGCGGGCTTCGCCGCGGGCAGGCGCGCAACGGCCGCGGTCCGGCGCGGCGATAGGCCGGTATCATCGCCCGAGGTCCGCCGCCAGCTTCCCGTGAAGAGCACCACGCCGATCGCGGCGGTCGCCGCGAAAAGCGTCGCGAAGACCTCGATTGCCGTCTGATGCCAGTCGACCTGTTCGGAAAACCGGCTGACCTGAAAAGCGGCGACGGGGAGAAGCAGGATCAGGAACGGCGAAATCAGGCGCGCGCGGTCGCGATCGTTCTCCCGGGCCATGGACAGCATCATCGTACCGACGAGCAGGAAGTAGCCTCCGAGAGCTCGCGCGTTGAGCGGAGTGATCTTCCACGGCGCGGATTTCGAGACGCCGGCGGGGTAGAACAGCCCGGCGAGGGCCGCGAGCGTGAAAACGCTTCCGAGAACGTGAAGGGTGGCCCTTTGCCACTGCGGCAGCGGAGTATCGGGCGACACCGGGCCGGCGCGCCGCTGCTGCCAGAGATAGCACCCGAGAAAGACGGGCGGCGGCAGCAGATAGCTGGCGAACCAGATCTGAAATGCGAGCGTGCCGTGCGCGAAGCGGCTCCAGTGCAGGAACGTCACGACAAGCTGCGCGAACGTGAACAGCGCGCCGGGAATGACGAAAACCCGAACCTGTTCCCATCGCCGGGCAAACAGCACGAGGATGACGACGGGAGCCAGAGCGACGTAGAAGGCTCCGAAGAATGCCGCCATGACCGGCGGCTGGATATTCCAGGCGAATCGAGTAGCCGTCTCGGCGGGATGCATCGCGACCGTGCTCGCGGCCGACAGGGCGAAAAAGAGCTCCACGACGAACCAGAAGCGAAGCGGCCAGGCAATCGGAGTACCCATCAGCGGCGCCCGCCCGGAATCGCACCGAGAACGAGAACGAGGGAGCCTGAGGCGATCAGGCACAGCGCGGAGAACCAGGCGATCTCCGAAGGGCTGCCGGAGGTGAAGCTTGCGAAGTGCCGGAACGAGGCCGCGAGGGCCAGCACCGAGAAGACCGCCGCGCCGATCGAGGGAATCAGCGTCTCGATCCAGTTGCGCCGCGCCGCGAGCACGAGGCTGCCGACTCCGTAGGCGAGCAGCGGGCCGGAGTAGACCTGGGCCAAGAAGGCCGAGATCTTCCACGGCCAGATCGTCACGACCCACGACGGAGCCGCGAAGCAGGCGGCAGCCAGCGCCACGAGCGCGCCTCCCTGGACGCGAAGGTAGGCGGGAATCCAGCGCTGCGCGATGAGCGCGTCCGCGGGCGGCGGAGCCGGCGGCGCCGCCCAGGCGAGCCATCCCGCGGCGATCGGAAACAGAATGTAAGCGATCACCCAGAACCAGACCTGCGGCCGAGAGAAGTCGAACGTGTCCCAGTGCATCAAAGTGATCACCAGTAGCCAGCCGGTCCAGGTGAACGCCATGATCACGATTGTTCGGACGTGAAGCAGCGTCCGAGCCAGCATCGAGGGACGAGAAACACCGTCGCCGAGAGATAGAAGGCGCCGATGAAGCGCGCGTGAAAGGGCGGTACGGGCCAGGGCAGCGCGCGCAGGATTTCCGCGGGTCGGAAGAAGCCGAAAAAGCCGACCCACAGCGTGAGCCACATCACGACGAAGAAGTACGCCCGGTGCAAGGCCATCGACGGTTTCATCGAGAGACCTCCTTTCGGGTCACCGCGGAGTTCGCCAGGCCGCGGCGATCCCGAGCAGACCGAGAACGATATGGAACGGGTGGTCGAAAGCCTTGAGGCCGAGACCCATGGAGTGGCCGGTCGCAAACCCGATCAGGCCGAGCCCCGCGTAAAACGTGCCGAACAGCAGCGCGAACCACCATGTCGCCCTCGCGCCGATCGCGATGACGGTGAACGCGAGCAGCGCCGTCGCGATGTGCAGCGAGGAATGCACCGGAACCATCTGTGTGGTCCGGAGCAGGAAGGGAACGGCGCGATCGACTTCCGGAACGAGGCGCGCGGCCAGCGTGCTGGCTCCCTGCAGGAGCAGGAACACTCCGGAAAACCACGCGTACCAGCGCGCTGGACTCCGATCCGGACGTCCGGGATCTTTCATCTCGTTCCGCCTTGCTCACAAATTTTCCGGGGACGGGTGTCTGGGCCGATCTTGTCACGGAGGGGCCGGAGGGGCAAGAAGACCGGGAGTTGGTAGCCCCAACGGGAATCGAACCCGTGCTTTAGCCTTGAGAGGGCTACGTCCTAACCGCTAGACGATGGGGCCACGTCGCGGAAGCGCGGAATATAGCACAGGGCGAAAGGCGGGTTCGAGGGCCGACATAGCTCTCTCCTGTTCCCGAAAGCAAGATCTTGATACCGGCGGCAGGCTCGAATCCGTAGGCTGGACGGACTTCGCGAGTCATGAAGCCGACCGAGGCTCGTTCATCAGCTCTCCTCACGACAATCGTCGCGATTCTGGTCGTGGCGACGGCCGGTGTCGTCGCTCATCGCGAATCCGCGCGATCGGTTGGCGTCGTTCGCCGGGCGGCCTCGCCGGAGTGGACGGCGTCGGGCGACGCTCGCGATCGCGTGAAAAGCTGGATCGGGGATTCGGCGGAAGGCTCATCCGGATGGCAGCGGTGGAAGACGAGCCGGTCGGCGGCGACGGGAGGCGCCTCTCTCGTCGGGACATGGCGCGAGATCGGTCCGCGGAACTTCGCCGGACGCGTCATGGCGGTGGCGTTCCGGGATCGGACAAATCCGAAAGCGATCCTTGCCGGGGCGGCCGGCGGAGGGCTCTTTGCATCGGACGACCTCGGCCAGACGTGGCGGCAGCTCGGCGGAGACCAGTTGCCGTCGCTTTCGATCGGCGCGATCGCCGTCGATCCGAGAGATCCGAACACGATTTACGCGGGAACGGGCGACGTGAATGTCGTGAGAGGGGGCAGCGACGGCGTAGGGGGAATCCTGAAGACGACCGACGGGGGCGTTTCCTTCCGGCTTCTTCCTCTTCCCACGGCGGGAGGTTTCTTCCGGATCGTCGTTTCGTCGGCGAATTCCGCCGTCGTTCTCGCCGCGGCGACCGACGGAATCTACCGGAGCGGCGACGCGGGCGCGACGTGGATCAACGGCGCTCCCGACCTGCTTCCGACCGACCTTCTTCAGGATACCGTCAACCCGCTGCGCTTCCTCGCCGTCAGCTCGGACATTTTCGGCGGGAACGGCGCTCTCGTGGAGTCGCTGGACGAAGGGCGAACCTGGCATTCGATCGGGCAGGGGCTGCTTCCGGCCGATCAGTGGGGGCGAAGCGCGCTGGCCCTGGCCGACCAGCCGCAGCGGACGCTCTTTCTCTGGTCCGGAGACGAAGATGAAAGCAAGGGGGGCCACCCGGCGCAGCTGTTTCGGTCGCTCGACGACGGCGCCACCTGGGAACCGATTCCGGAGCCGGTCCGCGACGGGCTCCACGGCAACAACAGCGCCTACGGAGCTCATCTCCAGGTGTTCGGTTCCCCGCAGGGCCAGACGCTCGTGCATCACGACGGATTTCAGATTTACGTCGCGACGCAAAGCGGAGGGCCGATTTCGTCGTCGAGTTCCTGGACGGTGGCGGGCGGAGGGTGGCACGTCGACACTCACGGGATCGCCGTCGCGCCGGGAGGCCAGTTCTGGCTTTCCGCGACCGACGGTGGCGTTGCGGTTTCGACGGACGGCGGCGTGTCGTTCTATCGAATGATCGACGGGTTTCCAACCATCCAGTTCTACAGCTGCGCGCTGACACCCGGCAATCGGGCGCCGATCTACGGCGGCACTCAGGACAACGCGATCAACATTTTCCGGGGCGCTGCGGGCGGAATCTTCGAGGGTTCCTTTCCGCCGACGCTCGGCGACGTCGGACAGATGAGCGTCAATCCGGCCAACCCGGCCGAGGTGGTCGTCGCGACGTCCCACGCGTTCAACGTCGACGTGAGCACGGACTCCGGCAGGACGTGGCAGGAGACGACGAGAAACGGAGTCCCGCAATTCGACTACGTCACGACCTCGAAAACGGCCCTCGTCCGAAGCCCCCTGCACCCCAACCGGATCTATCTGGGCGCCCACCATTTCAACAGCTCCGACGACGGAGGCCGCCACTGGGTCCCCGCCGACGTCCGGGCGAACGGTGTGGGTGGAATCGCGAGCCTCGCGATTTCGCCGAGCGACGACAGCGAAATCTGGTCGCTCTGGCACGACGGGAAGGTCTTCCTCTCGACAGATGCCGGCGCGACATGGACGGACCGCTCGACCTCGATCGTGGGCCACCATGGAAGCGGAATTGCGGCGGGCCCGGCCGCGGGAAGCGCCTACGCCGCCCTCGATGCTCCGGCCGGCCCTCGTGTGTTTCGGACACACGATTTCGGCGTCTCCTGGGCCGACATTTCCGGCGACCTGCCGCAGGTCACGGTCGCAACGCTTCTCGCGGACCCCCGCGTCCCGGGCCGCCTCCTCGCAGGCACGGACCATGGAGCGGTGATTTCCGACGACGACGGAGACCACTGGCGCCCCCTCGGCGACGGGCTGCCGAACACGCGCGTCATGGATCTCTGCTTCGACCCGACGGCGGGCCGCCTCGTCGCCGCGACATTTGGACGCGGACTGTGGGAGTTCCGGGGGCCGAGGCCGATTTCGCCGCTGCCGGGTCCCGTTCCTGCCCCGGTCGGCGGTCGCTGACGGCATTCTGCGGCCTGCCCGGGTGACGATTTTTCTGCCGCGCCTTTTTGCGGCGCGAGACGGGTTCGATTCCGTTGGGGTCTACCTCCGCCTTCGCTCTGCCATCTGCGATGGCGACGCTTCGGCGCGATGAACCTGCTCCACCAAGACAATCGAGAATCTCGCGAAGACGAGCGGCCGGATCGCCGGGCGGGCGATAATCCGGTTCATGCGTAAGGGAGAAAAGATGGCGAAGCTACGCAGCACCCCGTCGACCATGGACGAGTACATTTCGGCTTTTCCGCCGAATGTCCGGGCGATTCTGCAAAAAATCCGGCGGGTCGTGCGCAAAGCCGCCCCCGACGCGCAGGAAACGATCAGCTATCGGATACCCACGTTCAAGCTGAACGAGGTTCTCGTGTACTTCGCCGCGTTCAAGAATCACATTGGCCTGTATCCCCCAATCCGCGGCGACGCTCGGCTCGAAAAGGCCGTCGCCCGTTACGCGGGGGAGAAGGGTATCTTCGATTTCCCCCTCGACGAGCCGATCCCTTACGGCCTGATCGAGCGCATCGCGAAGCTCCGCGTTCGGCAGGACCGGGCGAAGGGCGGGAAAAGGTGAGTTGCGATGCGGCCCTGATTCCACGTTGATCGAGG
>CAVZCI010000005.1:0-44342 GCA_963773815.1 uncultured Acidobacteriota bacterium | reverse complement strand
CATTCCTCTTGGTCATCTATGATCATCTCCGAAAACCAGACCGAAAACGACCCCCGCTCGACAGCGGAGTTGATCCAACTGGCACTGAGTGCCGGCGATGATGATGACGCGTACTGGATACCGCTGCCTATCCTTCATCGCCGTGGCTCGGCAGAGGTCCTCGATGCAGCGTTCGAGCTTTGTGCGAGCGGGCGCTCGAGTGAGCGAAGTCTCTGCGTGGATATTCTGGGGCAGCTCGGAGTTCCCACGAGAACATTTCCGGAAGAATGCGCGAACATGGTTCTCTCGATGCTGGAGACGGAGACGGATCCTGAAGTCCTCGCCTCGCTGGGGCATGCGGCCGGGCGACTTGGCGACACCCGCGCGATCGAGCCGCTGATCCGTCTGGGGAAGCACCTGAACAGCGACGTCCGCTGGAGCGCCGCCTGCTCCCTTTCTTGCTGGGAAGACAAACGATCCATTGCGGCTCTCATCGAACTAACGTCCGATTCCGACGTCAGCGTCCGAGATTGGGCAACCTTCGGCCTCGGATCCATTCTGGAGACTGACACGCCGGAGATCCGGGAAGCGCTCCTGCGCCGAACGAAGGATGGGGACGACGAGACCCGCGGAGAAGCGCTGGTCGGGTTGGCAACGCGGCACGACTCGCGCGTCGTCGAAGCACTGCTGCGGGAACTGTCGTCGGATTGCGTCGGAACCCTGGCCGTCGAAGCGGCGAAGGAGATCGGCGACCCGCGGCTTCGGCCGGTTCTCGAGGAGCTACGGAGCTGGTGGGATGTGGATCCGGGGTCGCTTGAGGAAGCGATTGAGGCCTCGACGGTCCACGGCCGGTAGCAGATCAATTCACGACCGCTTGAAACTCCTACCCGGTTGAGAGATTTCCAGCTTTCCGTGTCCCCGAATATGCTTGCCCGCGATAGGAACTGTGAGAGACGCTTCACCAGCAGTGAAACAAGACGACGTTGGCATCTGGACCGAGGTAAAGCTCGATATTCTAAAGAAATACGCGACGGCGTACTCCACGATTCTCACAAAGTCCGGGCTTCATCACAGCTACATCGACGCCTTTGCAGGCTCCGGTGAACACACGGCAAAGAGAACTGGTCGCCCCATTCCTGGCAGCCCTTCAATCGCTCTTTCGATAAACCCACCGTTTAAGGAGTTCCACTTCATCGAGCTTGACCGTGGTCGCGCCGAAAATCTCAGGCGCCTCACCGCGGGCAGGAGCGACGTTCACATTCATGAGGGAGACTGTAATCAGATTCTGATGGAAAAGGTCCTCCCGAGGTTCGAGTGGAGCACTTCGCGTAGAGGTCTATGCCTCCTAGATCCCTATGCGCTGGCGGTCGACTGGGCGGTTCTAGAGAGGGCCGGACGCCTCAGGACGATCGAGGTCTTTTACAACTTCATGGTGATGGACGCCAACATGAACGTCCTGTGGAAGGACCGGCATGCCGTGTCGGAGGAGAACCTTTCTCGAATGGACCGAGTTTGGGGAGACCGCTCTTGGGAGAACGCCGCCTACAAGAAAGTTCCAGGCCTCTTCAATGAGATCGAAGAACGCGAGGATGCTTCCGTTCTCGCTGAAGCCTTCAGGAAACGGCTTCGAGACGTTGCCGGCTTTGCATACGTTTCGCAGCCCATGCCCATGTACTCGAAGGGGCACTTGATCTACTACCTGTTCTTCGCATCACCGAATTCCGCGGGCGGCAAGATCGTCGCGGAGATCTTTTCGAAGTATCGCGGACTCGGGCCACGGTCCCGACTAAAATAGACTGATCGATGTCGCAACTTTCACACATCGAGTGGACCGACGCGACGTGGAACCCGGTCACGGGCTGCACGAAGATCTCGCCAGGCTGCAAGCACTGCTATGCGGAGACGTTCGCGGAGCGATTCCGGGGAGTCCCAGGGCATCCGTACGAGCAAGGCTTCGATCTCAAGCTCTGGCCCGAACGGCTTTCTGTTCCACTCCGCTGGCGCCAACCGCGAATGATCTTTGTCAATTCGATGAGCGATCTCTTCCATCACGGGGTGCCGGACGAATTCATCGAAAAAGTATTCGAGGCGATGGCGTCGGCGCCGCAGCACACCTTTCAAGTTCTGACGAAGCGCCCCGAACGGATGGCTTCATGGCATGAGGAACATCCTCGTTTCTGGAATCTCCCGAACGTGTGGCTCGGTACTTCTGTTGAGAATCGGTCCTACGGCCTGCCGAGGATCGACCATCTCCGAAGGGTCCGGGCGACGGTCCGTTTCCTTTCGATCGAACCGCTCCTCGAGGACCTCGGCCTGATCGACCTCCGGGCCATCGACTGGGTGATCGTGGGGGGCGAGAGTGGGCGAGGCGCTCGACCGATGGAAGAGAAATGGGTCCACGGAATCCGGCGCCAGTGCAGATCCGCGAAAGTTCCGTTTTTCTTCAAGCAGTGGGGCGGCGTTTTCAAGAAGCGAACCGGGCGCACCCTCCTCGGCCGAACCTGGGACGCGATGCCAGCCCCCGTTTAAGCCAGTGCGTTGATCTGGAGGCAACGATGTCGACGTCAACTCTCCTCGCAAGCTCCAATCCCCGCTGGATGGTCTGGACCGGCCGGTTCCTTTCCTTTCTCGTCGTCGCGCAGCTGCTGAGCAGCGCGTGGTTTCGGGCGACCCACCACCCTCTCGCGGTGACCGAAATCGTCGCGGGCTATGGCTATCCCGAATCCGCGATCGCCCGCATTGTCATCGCGGAATGCGCTCTGGTGCTGCTCTACCTCATCCCGCAAACGTCCGTTCTCGCCGCAATCGTGCTGACCGGTTATCTCGGCGGCGCGGTGGCCGCGCACTTGCGGGTCGGGGACGTCCCGCGCGCGGCGATTCCGCTCGCCGTCGGAATCCTGGCGTGGGGCGGCCTGTACCTGCGCGACAGCCGCCTGCGCCAGCTTCTGCCCTTCCGCCGGCCGGCGTGAGCCCGGGGCGTTCCAAGCACGTTCGGCCCTTCAGGTATGCTGCCCGTCATGGAACCGGAACGCCCCTCTTCCGAAGCCGCCGCGCCAATCGCCTCGGCCCGCTTTGTCGGTCTCGTTCGCGAAGATGACGAAGTCGGCGCGCGAATCGAGTACGCGCAGCCGGACGGCGGAAGTTCCGCGATCGTCTTCTACGACATCGAGAGCATCACGGCTCACATCGCGAGCCTGGAAGGCGAGAAGCGAGACACGGCCGAGGAGCACGCCGCGCTGAGCGCGCTGATCACCGAGGCGGCGAAGAAGAAATAGGGGCCGGCGGCCCGTCCCTCGCGAGAAAAGGCGGTAAGATCCGCTCAATTTCCTGCAGGAGGTACGGAATGAAGCCCAACGTCGTTCTTCGTGTCGCTTTGACTGGCCGCGTGCGCGGTTCTGTCCGCGAGCCCGGCTTTCGCCGGTTTCGCCGGCACGGAGACTTACCTGGCCGCGATCGGCAATCCGCAGGGAGCGGGAGGCGCCCAGTTCCTTTCGGACGTCTGGGTCACCGACGTGGGCGCTTCGCCCGTGACGTTCACGTTTCAGTTCCTCCGGGCCGGCCAGGCGAACCTGAGCCCGGCGTCCTTTTCCGACACGCTCTCGCCGGGTCAGACGAAACGCTACAGCGACGTCGTGGGGACGTCAGCTGCATCTGACGAATGTCAACGGCGCGGCTCGCATCCTTTCGAACGGCGAGATCTTCGTCGTCGGAGCGGATCTACAACCGGCCCGCCGGCGTTCCCCTCTCCCAGACGGCGGGGCAGTTTTTCTCGGGCATCCCGAAGGGCTTTCTCGATCGGCCTCGGGCAGTCGGCGACGCTCCAGGGCGTCTACCTCGGATCCGGCCTCGATTTTCGCTACAACTACGTTCTGCTGGAGACCTCCGGCAGCGCGTGCACGGTGCACGTGCAGGCGCTCGACGGCGCGGGGTCGCAGCTGGGAGCGGCGGACGTTCCGCTGTTGGCGTATGAGCACCTCCTTCTCTCGGCCGGCGCCCTCGCTCCCGCGGCGTCGACCTCGAACGCTCGTCTCGTCGCGACCGTGACGGCGGGCTCGGGGACCGCGCTCTTCGCGGGCTCGCAGGTCGGAAACGGCGGGCCGCAGGACCAGTCCGGCTTCGAGATGAGCTTTCGCGACGCGCTGCTCGGCAGCGCGGGCGTCACGAGCCTGAACGGGCTCACGGGGGCCGTGACGCTGACCGCCGGCACGAACGTGTCGCTCGGAGGCTCGGGCAACAACATCGTCATCAACGCTTCGGGCGGCGGCGGGAGCGTGACGGCGCCTTTGACTCTCACGAACGCGGGAACGAGCGTCACTCTCGCCGGGTCCCAGATCGGGGTTCTCTCTTCGACCGCCGCCACCGGCGTCCGCGGCGAGGCGAAGCCGGGAGGCCAGGCGGTGGCGTGGGGCGAGCTCGGGAGCGGGGAGACCCTCTACTACTTCGGCGCGGTCGGATCGACCGTCAGCGTCGAGCAGGGAACGGCGGGAGTGTACGGAATCGAGGGCGGAGGATCCGGAGGCGAGCTCCTTTTCCATGCCGGAATCTGGGGCGACAGCGCGAATGGAGCGGGCGTGTACGGGAGCTCCTCGCACGCGAGCTCTGGAGGAGACAACACAACTACGGCGTTTACGGTACCGGCGCCGTCGGGGTCAGCGGCAACGGCTTGATCGGGGCGGGCAGCCCGACGACGTTCTCGTTTGGCGTTCAGGGAACGGCTTACACCGCGGGGGACGAGCGCGTCGGCGTTTACGGATACGCGTCGGGGACAAGTCTCAGTTATGCCGGACGATTCGACGGCGACATCGAGGTCAACAACCACGTGATTACATCCGGCACGGTCGTTCGCCTCGATCATCCGCTGGACCCCGAAGGCAAGTATCTCTATCATTCCTCCGTCCTGTCGCCCGACATGATGAACATCTACAACGGAATGGTTCTGCTCGATTCGAAGGGCGAAGCAGTCGTCGCGCTCCCCGACTGGTTCCAGTCCTTGAATGGGGAGTTCCGCTATCAGTTGACTCCCGTCGGAGCGCCGGGGCGGGACCTCTACGTCGCCGAGGAAGTCCAGAACAACCAGTTCAAGATCGCCGGCGGAGCTCCGGGCTTGAAGGTCTCGTGGCAGGTCACGGGAATTCGACACGACGCCTTCGCGGAGCAGAACCGGACACCCGTCGAAGCCGAGAAGCCGGAAGGCGAGCGGGGGCTGTACCTGCATCCCGAGGCGTTCGGGCAGCCGATCGACAAGGGGGTCACGTTCAAGAGGCTGTCGGCGATTCTTCCCGAGAGCGAACTGAAGAAAATTCGGGAGCAGGCCGAGAGCCCGGCCTCGAAATGAGGCGGCCCGAGCGCCTCTCAGCTCGGGGTGTCGCTCGCCAGGGGCGGAATCTCGGCCCTCGGGGGCGCGCAGCCCGGCGAGGTCTTTCCGTTGAAAATTTCCCCTGCTTCCTCGAACATTTCGAGAGCGCGGCGAAATGCCGGTGAGCGTTCTCCCGCGGGCGAAAGCAGGCCGACCTCGATCCACTGCTCCGCCCACCGAAGCCGGGTGACGAAAGCGAAATCGTCGCGCGTTCGACGTTTCGAGCGGGCGAGCGCGAGCTCGGCGTGGAACAGTATCTTCGAGGGGAGCAGGGCATCGTTTCCGGGGTCGCTCGAAAGCGTCTCGACGATGGTCCGGGACTCCTCGTAGACCGTTTTCATTCGATCTTTCGAGACAGGCCCGGCGGCGAACCGCTCGCACGGTCTTGCCGCTTCGCCTTTCCGCGCGGTGGCGATGAGAGCGCGAAGCGCTGTTCCCCCTGCGCGATTTCCCCCCATGACGGCGTGCCCCCTTGCTTTGGCGGGATTCTATCTCCTGTACCCGCCCGGCTCGAGTGGCGGAAGGCGCGCCCCCTTTCGGCGGGCCGAGCGTGAAATCACTTCAGGACGAAATCGACGCGGCTTTCCTTCAGGTTCTCCTTCTTCTCGGCCGGGCCCTTTCCGGGCTCGACGAGGAAAATCCTGTCCGAATCCACCTTTCCCGTGGCGAGGAGATAGGACCTGACCGCCTCCGCCCTCGAGAGAGCGAGCTGCCGCAGATCCTCCGGCGCGACCGTCAGGTTCGCGAGCATGAGCTTTTCCATCTCCTCGGGAGGGAGATCCTTCGCGAAGCCGAGCGCCGTTCGGGGCTTCTTGAACTTCTCCTTCTTGTAGGCCTTTTTCAGGACCGCCGGCCATTCCTCCGCCGAGACGACGACGTCGTCGAGCGACGGCGGGGCGGCGCCCTTCTTCAGCAGCTCGTCCATCTTCTGCGCCTTGACTTTCCGCTCGAAGCGCGCGCGCCGCAGGCCCTCGGCGTCGTTGCCGGGATCGATGCGCCCCTGCGCCTCCAGCTTGAGCGCCGGCCTCTCGTGCAGGGCCGTGGCGAGGGCGTCGAGCCGCTGCCGGGAGGCCGGGGTCAGCGTGTCGCGGCCGGCGTCGAACTCGACGGCGGAAAGCTCCTGTCCGCCGCCGAACAGCTTGCCGAGGAGCGAGAACGGCGACGTGACGGCCTTCGAGATGAGGTTTCCGAGAACCTTCCAGATGATGCTGCCGAGCTTGAACTTCGGATCGTCGAGCGAGCCGGAGATCGGAAGATCGAGGTCGATCACGCCGTTGCGGTCTTTCAGGAGCGAGACGGCGAGCCGGACGGGCAGCTTCGTCGCGGTCGAGCTCTCCATCTTGTCGCCGAACGCGAACTGGTCCACCACGAGCTTGTTTTTCGCCTCGAGCTTCCTGTTCTCGATGCGGTACTCGACCGTCATCGTGAGCTTTCCCCGTGCGACGGCATAGCCGGCGTACTTGCCGAAGTAAGGAGTCATCGGCACGAGGTCGATATCCCGGAACGACGCCTTGAGGGCGGCGTGGAGAGAGGCCGCAAGCGGGTTCACGGTGCCCGAGATCTCGAGAGGAGATGCTCCCGCCCAGGTGCCATGGAGATCCACGTCCGCCTTCGTCCCGTCCACCGACGAGAGGCCCTGGATGCTTCCGCCGACGTTCCCGAGCTCGGCCGAGAAGCGCGGCTTCACCAGATGGTCCGTCAGCCGGATCGTGCTGTCCCGAAGCGTGACGGCGTCCACCCGAATGGGGGTCGGAGGCGCCGTCGGAGCGGGCGCCGGGGCAGCCTCCGCTTTCGGCGCGGGCTCCGGCGCGGCGGAAGGCGCTTCGTCCGCCGACTCGCCCTGCTCCGCCTTCTCGGGCGAACCGAGGATCGCGCGCAGGTTCACCGTGCCGTCTTCGGAGATGCCGATGTGGCAAACGACGCCGGAGGCATCGAGCTTCCTCGCCGACACGAAGACGGGGTTGTACCCGGCCTTCAGCCGGTCGACCGAAACCGAGTCCCACCGGAGGAAGTCCTCCTTGCTCTTTTCCTCGACCGCGACGACTTTTCGGGCGGCGGCGTTCCCGGAGAACGTGACGGACGCGGCCCCTGCGGGACCGGGCCGAAAGGAGAGCGTGCCCGAGCCGTTCAGGGTTCCTCGCGTCAGCGACAGCTTGATCTGCGAGAGGATGTAAGGCTCCAGCGGCACGAGGTCGAGGTTCTTCACTCCCACCTTCAGATCGGCGTAGACGGGCGAAATTCCGACCGGGCCGTTTGCGGTGGCAAGCCCCTTTTTGCCGAGCGTGAAGCTTGCCGACAGAGAACCGTGCTCCGGGCCGGACGTTGCGAAATTCTCGAGGAGGACGTTTGTCGGCGAAAGGACGAGGTGCGCGGGTTTTCCGGGCGCGAGATCGTCGATCTTCAGCGTGTACGCGTCCACGGAGAGCTTCCGGACGGAAAGCCTCCAGGGCGAGACGGCTTTCCCGGCCGGTTGCGGGGGATCGCCCGCGCCGCCGTTCGCCGTCTCCGCCGGGCTGCCGCCGGTCAATTTCAGGACGTCGATGCTGCCGTCGGCTTCGCGCCGGACCGCGAGGAACCCGCCCCGGGTCGACAGCGATCCGAGCGCGAGGGAGCGCCGGGCGAGGTCCATCTCCCCGCCCTCGAGCGTCGCGGCGGGCACCGCGAGGAACGGCTCGGCCGCGCGCCGTTTTCGGGCTTTCAGCGCGTGGAGACCGGCGGACAGACCGGTCACGGTCGTGTCGCCGTTCACGCCGCCGGTGAGCTTGTAGCGGCCTCCGAGATCGAGCGTGCCCTCGAGGTCGGCGAGGAGGGTTTTCTCGTAGAAGGGGGCGTACCTCTTCAACGGCACGCCGGTGAGCTGCACCGACCCTTCGGCTGAAACGGGCTGCAGCGTGAACGTTCCCTCGTGTTTCAGCGTCTCGCCGGCGTCGCTCTTCGCCGTGAAGGAAAGCGCCGCCGGCTTTCCGCCCGGCTTCGACGAGAAGCCCCGAAGCGAGATCGCGACCGGGGCGAGTTTCGTTTCGAACGGCTTTCCGAGAGACGCGTCGGCGTATTCGATCGTTCCGTTCTCGACGCGGACCTCGCCGATCTCGTACGCGAAACTCGCCGGCTTTGCGTTCGGGGCGGCTTTTCTCCGCGCCCCGGGCGCGGGCCCGCCGCCGGCCGAAAACGCGGAGACGATCTCGAAGTCGCCCTTCCGGTCCCGCCGGACGTGAAGATCGGGCGAATCCGCCGTGAGCGACGCCAGCTTGAGCACGCCCGCGAAGACGTCGTACGAAGAGAACGCGGCATCGAGGCGCCGGACCGAGAAGAGCGGTTTGTCCCGCTGAACGAGGGAACCGTCGCGGAGAGAGGCCGAACCGGTGAGGACGAGCGAGTTCGGCCGGCCGGGGGACTCCTCGAAATCGAGCGTCACCTTCGCGTCGAGCCTTCCCGCCGCGAGCTGGACCGGCAGCTTCGCCGGCAGATAGGAGAGGTAGCGCGGCAGGTCCACGTCCGTCAGGTCCAGGTCGACGAGCGTCTCGCGCGAGCTGCTGAACGGTTTCGTCTTGCCGTTCAGCGCGAACAGGGCCCCGTTCACGTTCGCCGAGAGGGACGGTTTCGTGAAGATTTCGACCTTCGAAGGGATGTTCGACAGGAACGGAATTCCGAGGCGCAGGTCCCGCACTTCATGCTTCGTCTTCTTCGGCCTGTCGTCGAGGTCGATCGCTCCGCCGGTCACCCGGATGTTGTTCACCGAGAAGCGCGAAGGCTTCTTGCCCGGTTCCTCCTTGCCGAGCTCGTCGATCAGGTCCGACACGTTGTAGGTCCCGTCGTCGTACCTCACGAGCGAGACGCGGGGAGAAGTCAGCTCGACTTCCCGGATCACGGGGCCTCCGCGAAGAAGCGACACGGCCTCCAGATTCACGTGCAAGCTCTCGAAGCTCAGGAACGTTTCCGGGGCGGACCTTTCCCGGATGGAGACGTTCCGAAGGGTCGCGGAGAGGGTGAACGGATTGAGCGCGAGGCGGCGCACCTCGACTTTTCTGTGGAGCGTCTCCGAGAGCTTTCTTTCGAGGACGGGTCGGAGCAGGGGAGGCGCGGCGAGAAACCCGACGAGGGCCCAGAGAACCAGAGCGCCCCCGGCCCATGCGAGAACCCGGACGACCCGGCTCTGCGCCGCAGAATTAGCACCCATGATTTGGATAGGATATCAAGGCAACTCCAACCCGCTTCATTCCCCGAGCCTATTCGAGAAGCGGGTTATCATCGAGGCTTGAGAAAATGGAAGATCGGAGACGGAGCATCGCCCGAGAGCCAAAGTCTCAATTTCCTCCGGCGGAATTTCAGGACCTTCGCGAGACCAGCCGAAAAGAGATTCTCGAGGCGATAGGCCGGCCCCGTAACCTGACCTTCATTCGTGGGGCCGGGAATCGGGGTGATCAGTTGATCGACGCGGGGACACGCCGTCTCCTGGCGGACTTGTCGTATCGGGAGATCAGTCTTTCAGAGGCCACCCATGCATCGGGACACACGGCTTTGCTCGCGGGTGGCGGCGCCTGGTGCGAGCCATTTCAGGGCGTGATGTCCCGCGTGCTCGAATTGATCGAGGCGCGGTTCGAGAGAGTCATCGTCTTCCCTTCCTCCTTCGACGTTTCCACGCAGAGTGTGCGTCTGGCGCTCTCGAAAACGCGCGCCCTCGTCTTTTGCCGCGAAGCCGAATCCTTTCGTCAGGTCCGAGAGGTATGCCAGGCGCGACTGGCGCTCGATGCGGCATTTTTCTTCGATTACGCCCCCTATGCTTTCCCGGGGCAGGGGACCCTCGACGCCTTCCGCACAGACGTGGAGTCCGCCGGCCTCCTCCCGATCCCGATCCGCAACCACGATGTCTCGCTCCAATGTGATTCGCTCGATGAATGGCTGTGGACGATTTCCCGATTCGCGACCGTCCGCACTGATCGGGCTCACGTGATGATCGCGGCCGCCATGCTCGGAAAGAGAGTGGAGTACCTCCCCTCGTCGTATCACAAGGTTCCGGGGATCGCGGAGTACGCGCTCTCGAAGTTTCCTCTGCGCCGGATCATTGTCCCCACGCCGACTGCGCCACCTCCGCGGCGAAGGAAAAGCTTGTTCGAGGCTCCAACCACCGACGTCAATGATTTTCGGCGGCGCCTGACCGACGCGGCCAGGAACAGCCTCTCGCTTCTCCCCGGCCTGGTGAACCAGACGGGAGGATCGCCGCGCGCGACGATTGTCGTGCTCTCGTGGAACCGCCTCGAACGCACGCGGGCTCTGCTGGCTTCCCTGTCCCAACACGTCCGGATGCCTTACCGGCTCCTCGTGATCGACAACAACTCGGCCCCCGAGGTTCGCGAGGGACTGAAACAAGCAGTGGAGGAACAGAAAGGCGCGGAACTGATTCTCCTCGACAGGAATCTGGGATGCGCCGGAGGCCGGCAGCTGTCACTTCGGTACGTCGATACCGAATACGTCGTGTTTCTCGACAACGACGTCGAGGTCTTCCCGGGTACTCTCGAACATCTGATCCGCGAACTGGACGAGCATCCCGACACCGTCGGTTCTGGCGCCGAGGTGGTTCTACCCTCGGGCCGGGTGCAGTGGTGCGGCGGCAACTTCTGGGTCAAGGACGGCGTGCTCGAGCACCAGCTTCTCGGGGAAGGCCTTCCCTTCGGCGACCCGTTGATCGGCGAGTCGGGCGAGTGCGGCTGGATCGGGGGGGCGGCCGGAGCGTACCGGCGAGAGATCTTCGACGAGTTTCCAATCGACACCGAGATGGCCGGTTACTTCGAAGACATCGAATGGTGCTACCGCGTTTCCGACGCCAGAGGCGGCAAATTCCGCAGGGTCGTCGAGGCCCTGGCGCTCCACCATCCCGAGACCAAGACACGTGCCGGCGCTTCCCCGGGCGATATCATCCGAACTCTGCCCTTTGTGGAGTCCGCGGCTCACATCTATTTTCAGCATGGCTTGATCCTCGAGGATTTGTTTTCGTTCGTGAGCGAGCTTTCCGACCCCGAGACAGGAAGGGACCTCGCCGCGGCGAAATTGTTCCTCGAGCTCACTCACAGCAAGGGCGGAGTCTGGCTGCTCTTGAACTGGCTGGAGGGGAATCTCTCGCCTCTCTTCCAGGGAGTCACCCGGAGCGACTGCGAGAGGGCCCGGGACGAACTCTCTCGCATCTACGGCTCCCGGTGGTGGTCGCTGGCAACAGCGTTCTGGAACGCGCGGCGGCGGCTCTCGCGAATCGCCGGCCACCGGTAATGTCGCGAAATGTCGTCTTCGCGGTGGGAAAGGATCCAGAGCTCGGGATTCTTTCCGAAGGTGCCGGGGCTCGCCGGGAATCCGCGTGAACCGCGTGACGGTTCATCCGTTCGAGATCGATGGCAGGAGGGTCATCTTTCGGTGGAGTGTTGAGCCCCGGAGTCTGCTCTACCGGCAGACGACCTTCTTTCTGGATTTTCCAGCTCCCATCGAACTGGAACGAATCCCGCCGGCGCTCTGGACGACGATCGCCGTTCTCTGCCTTCACCCGCATTGGATGTTCCTCCGTCCCTGCGCCGTTGAGCTCCCCGTGCGTCTTCCGCGGGGAGGCCGGGAGTTCTGGCTCCGGCTTCTTGCGGCGCAGATCGCGACTCTGGACGCGTATCGAGATGGGCAAAAGGAGGAAGGTGGAGTCGACATTCTCGAGGGCGGCGGCCCGGCCGAGGAGCCGTTCCCCGATTTCGATCGCGGACGTTGCGCGACAGCTTTTAGCGGTGGAAAGGACAGTCTCCTCCAGGCAGGTCTCCTGTCTGAGCTTACTCAGGATCCCGTCCTCGTGACGACGACGTCTCCGATGCCCCCGATGCAAGATCATTTGACGCCTCGGCGCCGGTACCTGCTCTCTGAGATCTCTCGGCGCCGCAAGGTCACGCTCGTCGAAGTACGGTCCGACTTTCGCTCGATCTGGAGAAACGACTATTCTCGAATTCTCGGCTACCACGCGGCAGTCAACGAAGTGACCGACACCTTTCTCTACTTCGGCTCGCTACTGGCGGCGGGATTCGCGCTCGGAGCCGTCCACCTGTTTCTCGCCTCGGAGGCGGAGGTGCAGGAGAGCGCCGAGGTCGGCGGCCAGATTATCCAGCATCCGCACTGCATGTACTCGGCGGCGATCCAGCGGTCGATCCAGGCCTACCTGCGACCCTGGAACATTCGCTACGGCTCCATGACCTCCCCCCTCCACACGGGCCAGGTGCAACAGCTTCTCTGGAACCGCTATCCCGACCTCGGGCAGCTCCAGTACTCCTGCTGGCGAGTAACGGGAACCGAAGCCGCGTGCAACCGCTGTTCCCAATGCCTGCGGGTCGCGTTCAACGCCCTTCAACAGGGACAGGCCCCCGAGTCGATGGGGATCGATCTGACGGTGTTGCTGCCGGCCATGCGCGGCTGGACGCCCCGAGACAGGACCCGCAACGGGCATCCCCTTCCGAAAGACGTCTCCAGCGGGCGGATAGATTCTGACATCGTCGGCTACATTCAGAGAACGCCCGAGATCGCCGTACGGCGGTCGGTCGCTCGCACTGGCCCGCTTTTTCACCTTCGAAGAAGGGGACGGGAAGCCCGCCGCGCTTTCCTTGAGCTCCGGGCGAGGTTTGCCGACCTTCCCGCCGTGTCCGAGCGCGGCTATCGCCCAAAATTTCTTGACCTCGTTGACCCGCTTCTGCGTGGCCGCGTCGGAAGCATCTACAGCGCGGCCTTTCCCGCGGAGCCGGAGGTCTCCTACGAGGCCACCCTCGCGCGCTCCAACCGGCTCGTGGAGTGGATCACCGAGCCGCTCGGCGGCGAGATCGAGTAAGAGCATGCGGAAGGAGACGGAGCTTGCGCGCCCTCCCGGGAATTTTCGTCTGGCGGATCTTTGTCTCTTCGCGGGAGCGGCGATCTTCTTCGTTTTCTCGGCGATCCGGTCGCGAGGACCTCTCTGGGGTGACGATGCGGTCTATCTCGGAATCGCGCGCTCGCTCGCACACGGCGGCGGTTATTCGTTCATGGGGATTCCGCACTCGAAGTACCCTCCCGGGCTTCCCTTGACTCTCGCCGGTATCGAAATCCTCTTTCCCGGAAGCGTGCTTGCCGCACGTCTCCTGATCGCAATCCTCGGGGCCGCCGCCGTGTGGCTGACCTATCGCTTCCTTCGAAAGAGCGAAGGCGAAGCCGTGGCCTTCACCGTCGCAGTGCTGACAGGCCTCTGCCCGATCATCGCGGAGCTCGCCTCCCGTCCGATGACCGAAGTCCCGTACACGGCCGTCTCGCTTGCCTGCCTGCTCTCTCCATCTGTCACGCTTGCGGCCGCGGCGGTCCTGATTCGCCTACCCGGCGTCACTCTGGGCTTGGGAATCGCCGCCGGTACCCTGTTCGAAAGCTCGCCGCTCACTCGCCGCCGGGTCACCCGCGCCGTTCTTTTCGCGGCGGTTCCCGCGATCCTTCTCGGCATCTGGCTCCTCAGGGCCCATCGCCTGGAGAAGACGATTCCGCCAGAGCTTGGCGAGGAGCACGGCTACGCGAGCGAGCTCCTCGTGACGAACCCGGACGAGGGAGAGCCGAAATTCGCCGGTCTCTCCGATCTGGTTTTGAGAATTCGAAACAACCTTCCCAGGTACCGGGATGACGTGGTCGCCCTCGCCGTCGGCCGCGTCGTCTGGTCTCGCTGGAGGAAGAATCTCCTGGCGGCCGCGTGGCTCGTGAGCTTCGTCTACTCACTCATCCGGAGGCGAGGGGCTGCGGAGTTCTATCTCCTCTCCAATCTGGCGATGCTCGCCGTCTGGCCAGGCCTGCAAACCGAGAGGCATCTGGCGCCGGTCGTGCCGTTGATACTTCTCTATGCTTTTCGGCCGCTGTTTGGGGCCGTTCGGTGGATCTCCGGACGAATCCGGGTCTCGCGACAAGTCCCCGTCGCCGCGTTTTCCGGCCTTCTCATTCTTCTCCATGCGTCTTTCGCGGCGCGCAAGAAGCGGGAGGACTTTCCGGGCGAGGCGAACTACGTCGAAGTGATCAACTGGTCGAGGAATCACCTTCCGAAAACGACCGTTCTCGTGGCGGACAGGGCCCCGGCCGTCTCTCTCCTTTCGGAAAGGAGAGCCTTTCCGTTCCCCTGGCTCGAAAATCGCGAGGCCGTGCTGGCTTCGATGGAGCGTCACCGCGCGTCGTACGTTCTCGTCGATGAGAGTCGCGACTGCGAGCTCTATCTCCGGCCGGTCATCCGCGAGCACCCGGAGCGATTTCGGGAGATCCACCGAAGCGGGGCATCCGGGGTGTATCAGCTTTCACCTCGTTAAATCCCCTGCCCGTCGCCTTCTCGACTAAACTTTCGATCCGACGTCCATGATCAAAGAAACACAGCTCAGCCCCGAGGAGCTCGCGTCGATCGCCGACCTGATCCCCGGCCCGGAGCCGGAGCTCGTGCCGGCGCCGGACCGCATCGAAGCCGGAAGCGGCCCGGGTTTGATCCGAGTCTGCGAAACGAGCCTGCGAGGCAACGAGCTCGCCTACCTGACGGAGTGCATTGAATCGAACTGGATTTCCTCCGGAGGTCCTTTCGTCCGCCGCTTCGAAGATCTCTTCGCCGAAAAGGTCGGTTGCCGGTTCGGCGTTTCCTGCTCGAACGGAACCGCGGCGCTTCATTTGGCGTTGGCGACCCTGGGACTCCGGCCCGGCGACGAGGTCGTCCTTCCTGCCTTCACGATGATCGCAACCGCCAATGCCGTTGCCTATACCGGCGCCTCGCCGGTCCTCGTCGATTCCGAATCCACCACCTGGAACATCGATCCCCGACGGATCGAAACGCGAATCGGCCCGCGAACGAAGGCGATCGTGGTCGTCCACACGTACGGGCACCCGGTCGACTTCAACGCGATCCGCCGTATCGCCGCAAGCCGCGAGATTCCCGTCCTCGAGGACGCCGCAGAGGCGCACGGCGCGCTGTACCAGGGTCGCCCCGTCGGGAGCCTGGGGGAAGCCGCGACGTTTTCGTTCTATGGAAACAAGATCGTTTCGACAGGCGAGGGCGGCATGCTCACGACCAACGACAGCGAGATCGCAAGGATCGCGAGACTGCTGCGCGATCACGCGTTCTCCCAGGAGCGTCATTTCTGGCATTCCTGCCTCGGGTTCAATTATCGGATGACGAATCTTCAGGCCGCCGTCGGTCTCGCCCAGACGGAGCGCCTGGAGGATCTTGTCTGTGCGCGCCGAAGGAACGCCCGTCTCTATTCGGAGAGATTGCGAGGGATCGCCGGCCTGCGACTCCCGACCGAATCGCCGGACGTGAGGAGCGTCTTTTGGATGTTCGGTCTCCTCGTAGGCGACGATTTCGGGATTTCGCGGGACGAGCTTCGGCGCCGACTGGCCCGTCGCGGGATCGAGACCCGATCGTTCTTCGTTCCCATTCACCTCCAGCCCATTTACTTTCACCGATTTCGGGACGAGCGTTTTCCCGTCGCCGAGGACCTCTGCCGCCGCGGGCTGTACCTCCCTTCGGGCAGCGGGCTGACGGAGCGGGAAATCGACATCGTCACAAGCGAAATCGCCCGCGCGCGAGTAGGAGCAGAGTAGCGGAGCTCGGGCATTCGCCGGGCAAGCCTCGACTGAGACTCAGCGCGCTCGGCCGTCGGGGCCGGTCATTCCCTCGAAGATCATTTCCGCGACCGGCGCCATCAGGTTTTCGCGCCGCTCCGGGTCCTCCGCGAAGGCGAGAGCATGAGCACGCAGCGACGACGAGGTGAAGATCTCGGGGCGCGGATGATCGATCGCGTCCACAATGATCTCGGCGATCGTTTCTGAAGATTGAAGCGTCAGCCATCCCGCATACGCGGAGTCGGGCAGGAAGCGCTTGCGGACTCTGGCCATCGCCCGGTCCTTCGCATCGACGTCGTTGCCGCCGCTGTCGACCGGCCCGGGAATCACCGTCGACACGGAGATCCCGCTGAAGCCTTGAGCAACAAGCTCCTGCCGGAGGCAGCCCGAGAGTCCCAGGAGCGCGTGCTTGGAAGCGCAGTAGGCGCCTCGATAGAGGGAGGGAACCCGGCTGAGGATCGACCCGACGTTGACGATGACGCCAGTCCCTCGCTCTTTGAAGTGAGGAAGGATCGCTTGAATTCCGAAGAAAGCGCTCTTCAGGTTGACCGCCAGCATGGAATCGAGTTCTTCCTCGGTCGTCTCCTCGACGAGCGCCGCGATGCCCCGCCCGGCGTTGTTGATCCAGGCAAAGACGCCTCCGAACGATGCGAAAGCCGCCTCCCGGAGCTTTTCCACGTCCGCACGGCGGGTCATGTCCCCCTGTACCGGGACGATCCGGACCCCTTCGCGCCGGCACTCGCCGGCGATCTCCTCGAGTCTTTCCGCGCCTCGAGCGGAAATCGCAACCGAAAACCCCCGACGGGCGAGCGAGCGCGCCGTCGCTGCGCCAATACCGGATGACGCTCCGGTGACGACCGCCGTGAGCTTCACCGAGTCGACGCCATTGGTTCTTTCTTCACGGGTGGAGCGAAGCCCAGGCGCTCGTAGACGCCCGCCAGCGCCGAGGAGAACACCTGGGGCGCGAAACACGCCTCGAAAATCCGGCGTCCTTCGGCCGCGAGCTCGCGGCGAAGGCCGGGGGCTGCGAGAACGCGCCGGAGCGCCGAGGCCAGGACGCCGGGGTCGGCCGGCGTGACGAGGATCGCGCTCCGGCCGTCCTCGACGTCCTCCGGGATTCCGTCGACGCCGGAAGCGACGACGGCGACGCGCGCTTGAAGGGCCTCGATCAGGGCGAGTGAGCCGCTCTGTTCTTCGAGGGAAGGCAGGACGAACACATCCGCCTCTCTCAAGTGCGGAGAGACGTCGGGAACGAATCCCAAAATCGCCACCTGTCCGTCGAGATCGAGCCGGCGGCAAATGGCCCGGTTCCTCTCGAGTAGGGGGCCCTCCCCGATGAGTCGGGCGCGGAAAGCAATACCATCCCTTCGAAGCCGCGCGAGAGCCTCGATCAGAATGTCGTTTCCTTTCCGGAAATCATGGCGCGCGACCGAGACGATAAGTGGAACAGCTCCCGCCCGAGAGCGCGTGGAAATCTCGGCTGCTTCCGCCGCGAAGGAAGCCTCTGAGCTATAGCGGATCTTTTCACAGAGCGCGCCGATCCGGTATCGCTTTTCGATGAGGCGGCGGACCGATTCGTAGTTGATCAGCACGAGGCGCGAATGCCGATAGGCCTTGCGCTCGTAGGGGTCGACCGCGAGACGAATCCAGGAATATTCCAATCGAAGAAGGGCTCTGTCCAGGAAGGAGCTTCCTCGTTTCTGCCCCCGAATTTTCGAAGCCGTCTCGTCTCGATAGGTCGTGTAGGAACTGATGATCGCGGTGGCCTCGATGCCGTTTCGCGCAAGACGCTTCGCTGCGAGAACGCCCGCCCGGCCCCACACTCCGAAGCCGTGGATCAAGCAGCGAGCGCCGCCTTTGCGGGCAAAACGCTCGATCGCGCCGGCCAGGGGCGCCAGGTGGCCGGCAATCATCAACTGGCGGAAGGGCCGGAACGGGGAGCGTACCCGGTGAACGGTGCCGAAACCCGTCTCCACCGATTCCGTTCGGTCGCTGACGCAGAAAAGCTGGGGTGAAAACCCGGCGAGAATCGCCGCGCGTCCGTGGGCGCGGACATAGGACGAATGCCCGCCGCCTTGCTCTTTCAGCGGGTCCCTTCCGGCGACGAAAAGAACTTCCCTGTTCATCGCGAGACATCGTACTCGGATTTGGACAAAGGCAAACGGTCGAAACGGACCGTTTTCCGCGAAAGAATCGACCCGGCGGGCACCGGGAAGCAGGCCGCCCGCGATTTGATCCGAACGGATCAGGCAATATTGCGAACGATTGCCTAGGATGATTATCGGCACCTTTTCCCCTGAAAGGAGACCGCCATGAAAGGTTTCATCGACGACATCGAACACCTGACGGAAGTGAATTCGGATTTCCGGCGCGTGATGTACACCGGCAAGAACCTGCAGCTCGTCCTGATGGCGATCGAGCCCGGCGAGGACATCGGCGAGGAGGTTCATCCGGATCGCGACCAGTTCTTCCGGATCGAGGAGGGCAAGGGCGAAGTCTCGATCGACGGCCGCCGCGCGAAAGTCGAAGGGAATTTCGCGATCGTGGTTCCCGCCGGCGCGCGGCACAACATCAAGAACACGGGCCACAAACCCTTGAAGCTGTACACGGTGTACGGGCCTCCGGAGCACGCGGAGGGCACCGTGCAAGCCACGAAGGCCGACGCCCTGGCGTCGCACGAGCACTTCGCGGGAGTGACGACGGAGTAGCGGCCCCGGGAGGCCGCTCCTGCAGGGCTCGACCCGGCGGCAGCGCGTTGCCTGAACGCCGGGCGCCGCGGGGATCGAGGTGTCGGCTCTATCTCGCTGGCGCGGGCTCGAAAAGCGAATCCTCGACCGCGAGGTTCTGCTTCAGTTCTGCCGCCGCGACGGTGTCTTCGCGATCGGGCGCGGCATGGCGAATCGTGAACGGCACCTTCACGCCGTCGATCTCCCGGTAGTCGGCGTAGTCGGCCTCTTCCGGAATATCGCCGAAAGGCGTGCGTTCGCTCTGAATCGTCTTCAGGAGGAGACCGTTGTCGGCGTCGAACCAGAAAGACGACGTCCGTCCCGAAGCGTCGCGAGCCTCGACGAGCCATGCATCGCTGCCGTCGACGTTCTCGCGGCGACGGACGGCCAGAGCCGCGAATCTCTCCTTCAGACCTTCCGCGGGGAACAGCCGGGCCCGGGACCGGATCCGATCGACCTCGTCCGGCTGCATGGGATTCTGCCAGCCGGGGCCGCCCGTCGAGCCCGTGCTCCCGTCGAAAACGATCGTGAAGGATCCCTTTTCGATGGCGACGGAGCTGCGGTACTTGCCCGACGCGGTCTGCGTGATCTCGATCGGGTGGCTCTTTCCGTCGGCGGCGGTGAAGGTTCCCCGGATGCGGCGGGTGCGGATTCGTCCGATCGCGTCTTTTCCGCCGATCGCGGTGATGTACCGGTCGAGCACCGCGTCGACCGACGGGGCCTCGGGCGGCGCGGACGGCGCGGCGCCGTGCGCAGCCGCGGATTCGGAGCCGAGCGGCGGCATCGACGCCGGCTCGTGAGAGCCATGATGGCAGGTCGCGCACGTCACGGCGAGACGGCCCTTGAAGTTGGCCCTGTTGATCTCGCGCATCATGCGGATCATTTCCCTTGCCTTTCCCTTCGCGGGCTTGTCGTCGCGTTCGACGGGCCAGGGGCCGGTGTCGCTCGTCACATGGCAGAAGGAGCATTTGACGCCGAGAGAATCCTTCATGAAATTCATGATCGGCATGACTTCGGTCGAGGGCACGCCCTGGAGGACCCGGATGTTCTTGTAGTACTTCTCGGCCGGAACGTCGGGTGTCGGCGGCTTCCGGCCTTCCGCGGCGATCAGCGGGGAAGAGACGGCGATCAGCAACAGGGCGGCGCAGATCCTCGGCGTCATGATTTCTCCTTCACGAATCATTTCAATCCCTCCACGAGCAGCAGGTCCGAGAGGATGCGGTGATAGCTGTACGCGTAGGACGCCGCGTCGGGCGTGAGCTGGACGGATACGATTTCGACGACTCCCGCGGGGTCCGGCGGCATGAGGTCGAGCACGCGTTCCTTCCGGCCCGTCGAGAGGTCCAGCTGCATCACGGTCGAGGGAAGGTCGCCGCGCCGGAAGACGTAGAGCGAATTGCCCATCGGCGTCCAGCGGATCGGGCGGTCGTCGGGCGTCAGCGACGGCAACGGCTGGGGCTCGCCCCCTTCCAGCGGATAGAGCGAAAACTGATTATCGGAGCCCTGGGCGACGACGAACTTTCCGTCGGGCGACACTGGAAAGAAACCGACGCCGGTTCCTTCGGGCGTGATCGCGAGGGGTTTTCCGCCCTCGACATCCTGGACGAAGAGGCGAAGTCCGCCGTCGGGCTCGTTCGCCAGCAACAGCACGTGGCGTCCGTCCGGGAGCCACCGGGCCGCGTGCACGGCGAGCCCGCCGTGCTCCATCGCTTTCGGCGTGCCGGCCTTGACCGGAAGGAGCCGGGCGTTGTGGGGCGAGAGCTGCGACTGGGAGATCACCCATTTGCCGTCGGGAGAGAAAGATCCCGCGCGCCCGTCGCCGAGCCGCACCGCCGGCGAGCCGTCGGTCTTTCGAACGAACACTCCGCCCGCCGCGCCGCTTCCTTCGCCGGATTCGTCGAAAAGAACGGTCTTTCCGTCGAGCGACAGGTCGCAGACGCGCGACCAGTCGAGGAGCGAGAGATCGCGCTCCTTTTCCTGGCCGGGAGGAAGGCCGACGATCCCGACCTTTCCGTTGTCGCTCGTGACGAGCACGCCGCCGTCTTTCGACACGTCGTGGATCGTCAGCTCGCCCGGCGTGCGCAGGAGCATGCGAGTCTCGCCGGAAAGCGAGACGGACCAGATCGCGCGCGCGACCCCGGCTTCGGTCGCGGTGAACAGGATTTCCTTGCCGTGCCGGGGCCACGCCAGGCCGTACACCGTTACCCAGTCGCTCGTGAGCGTGCGAACGCGGCCGCTCCGGTCGACGACGCAGACCGAGCCCATGTCGTTCCCGTGAACGGGATGAATCAGGAACGCGACGAGCGAGCCGTCGGGCGACACGCGCGGGTGACTCACCCATCCGGCGGTTTCGTAGAGGACGTTTCCGACCGGAAACTCGATCCGGTTCTTGCCGCCGACGTTTCGGGCGATCGCGAGCGACGCGCCGTCGGGCGCCCAGTCGGCCCACTGGACGTCTTCGAGGATCTCCCGCGGCGCGCCGCCGAGCATCGACACCTGCGCGAGCGTTCCGCTCCAGATGAAACGGCCGGCCCAGTGACGCTCGAGCGAGATCGCCATCATCCCGTTGCCGGAAATCGACAGAATTTCCGCGTCCGGCAGCATCAGCGCGCTCGATTCGGGGCTCTCCGGCCGCGTCGAGAAAAGGCGCGTCGGGTTGCCGTCCCAGGAGGCGCCGTAGATGACCGTGCGTCCGTCCGGGGCGAAGCGCGCCGAGAGGATCGTTCCGCGCTGAAAGGAAAGCCGCTGAAAGGCCGCGACGTTCGGCTGCTCCGGGGCCGCGGCCGGCATCTCGCCGGACATCGTCGCCTCCGGAAGGTGATCGCGAAGAGTGTCGAGGTCGCGCGCGAGATCTTTCGTCGAGGCGTAGCGCTCCTCCGGCTCCTTGTTGAGGCATCTTTCGATGATCCAGCGCAGCGGCGCGGGGCTCCTGGGCTGGAGTTGCGAGACCGGCTGCGGCTCTTCCCGAATGATCGCGGTCAGCGTTTCGGCGGCCGTGTCGCGCCGAAAGGCGCGTTTGCCGGTCGCCATCTCGTAGAGCATCGCCCCGAAGGAAAACTGGTCCGACCGGAAGTCGAGCGCCCGGCCGGCGGCCTGCTCGGGCGACATGTACCCGGCGGTGCCCATGATCATTCCCGGGGTCGTTCCCGTCGGGAGATCCGACAGCTCGCCGGCCGCCGTCTCGACGAGCTTCGCGAGGCCGAAGTCGAGGATCTTCACGAAGCCGTCCTTCGACAGCATCACGTTTTCCGGCTTCAAGTCCCGGTGGACGATTCCGGCCGCGTGCGCCTTCGCGAGACCGTCGGCGATCTGGCAGGCGATGTCGAGGTTCTTCTTCGCCGGAAGCGGGCTCGCCGGGAGCGAGTCCCGCAGAGTCGCGCCGTCGACGAGCTCCATCGCGATGTAGGTCGTGCCGTCCGCTTCGCCGATGTCGAAAATCGAGACGATGTTCGGGTGGTTCAACGCCGAAGCGGCGCGCGCCTCTTTTTCGAACCGGGACCTTCGTTCCGGGCTCGCTGCGGCGTCGCTCGAGAGCACCTTGACGGCGACGTCGCGGCCGAGCCGCGAGTCCCGGGCGCGATAGACCTCGCCCATGCCTCCGGCGCCGATGGGCGCGAGGATTTCGTAGGGTCCGAGTCGAGTCCCCGGAGCCAGGCTCAGGCGATGCCCTTCAATTCAAAATTCATCATTCAAAATTCAAAATTATTTCAATCCTTCGACAACGAAGAGATCGGACAGCAGTCGCGCGTAACAGTAGGCGTAGCCTTTTCCATCCGCGCTGACGACGACGTTCGAGATTCGTTCGACGCCCGACGGATCGACGGGAAGGAGCTCTTTCCAGATCTCGCGATGTCCGGATTCGATGTCGACGCGCTGGACGCGGGCCGGGATCTCGCCCCGTTTCCACGCGAAGATCGAGCGCCCGTCCGGCGAAAAACGAAGAGGAAACTCCCCGTCGGCGACGCCGGGGATCGGACGGGGAGTGCCGCCATCGACGGGAAAGAGCATCGCTTTGTGATCCGCGGCGACGGCGGCGACGAACTTTCCGTCCGGGGAGACTGCGAATCCGGGGAGCCCCACGGTGATCCCCTCGGGCGTGATTGCATGGGGGCTCCCGCCGTCGATTCCGAGCCGGTAGAGGCGAAGTCCGTGGCCGGCCTCGCTTCCGGCAAAGAGGATCTGCCGGCTGTCGGGGAACCATGTCGCCGCCTGTTCGGGGTTGATGCTGCCGATCGAAAGGAGCTTCGGCTCTCCCGTTCCCGTCGCGAGCAGGCGGAAGGGAGAATTCGGGACCGGCATGATGGACAGGGCCCACTTGCCGTCGGGGGAGAGGGAGAGCGCGTTGCCTTCGCCCAGCCGCACGACCGGGGAGCGATCCGACTTGCGAAGATAGACCGTGTAGTTCGCCCCGCCGGCCTCTCCCTCCTCGTCGAAAAGAAGCGTGTGCGAGTCGACGCCCATGTCGGCCGCGAAGGAATAGTCGAGAAACGACATGTCGCTTTCCCGCGTGTCGCCCTGGAGCATCCCGAGTATGCCGACGCGCGGGCTTTCCCGGGTCAGCAGCACGCGGCCGTTGCGCGCGATGTCGTGGAGCTTCAGTCCTCCGGGCACGCGGGCGACGACGCGCATCCGGCCGGTCAGCGTCACTCCGTAGAGGGAGCGATTCGCGCCCGCCTCGGTGGCCGTGAACCAGATCTCGTCGCCCGACGCCGACCACGCGAGGCCCCCTTCGCTGGCCCATTTCCCGGTCAACGTCTTCTTGTTCCCGTTCATGTCCACGACGGCGACGGTTCCGGCGTCGTCGAGCGGAAAGGGATGGTCCATGAACGCGATCCGATCTCCCTTCGGAGAAAGACGCGCGTAGCTGATGTGCCCGGAGGTCCGATAGAGAACCTTGTCCATCGGGTACTCGAGCTGCGACTTTCCGTCGACGTCGCGCACGACGAGCAGGCTTTTTCCGTCCGGGGCCCAGTCGGCCTCCTGGATGCCGTCGGCGACGTCGCGCGGCGCCCCGCCAGTCAGGGCCGCTCGCGCGAGCTTTCCGGCGCAGACCCCGGGATGGTTCGACTGGCAGTCGAGAGCGATTGCCATTTCGCCCGAGGGAGAAATCGAAAGAAGGTTGGCCGTCGGCAATTCGAGCGGCAGCGAGTCGGGGCTGCTCGGATGTTTCAAGAAGATCTTCAGGGGACCGCCGTTCCAGGAGGCGCTGTAGACGAGGGTTTGCCCGTCCGGGGCGAACCGGGCCGAGCGGATCGTGCCGCTTCCGAACGTGATCTGCTGGTACGAGGGGGGAGCGGAGCGGCTGATTTTCTTCTCGAGGAACATTCCCAGGAGGAGCGCGCCCGCGATTGCGGCGACGGCTACGACCGCGCGCGCCGGACGCCGCGCGGGCTTCGCCGAAGACGTAGCGACTCTCCCCGAGACGGCTCCGGAAATCGCGGATTCCGAGAGATGGTCGCGCGCATCCCGCACGTCCCGCGCGAGATCCCGCGTCGAGGCGTAACGCTCCTCGGGGTCCTTTTGCAGGCAGCGCTCGACGATCCATCGAAACGGCGCCGGAACGGAAGGATTGATCTGGGCGACCGGCTCGACTTCTTCGCGGATGATCGCGGTCAACGTTTCGGCGTTCGTCGAGCGGTGGAACGCCCGCTTCCCCGTCGCCATCTCGTAGAAGATCGACCCCAGCGAAAACTGGTCGGTCCGGAAGTCCACGGGTTTCCCGCTCGCCTGTTCGGGCGACATGTAGCCGGCCGTTCCCATGACCGCGCCCGCCTGGGTGCCCTGCGTCCGGGTCGGGAGGTCCGAGGCTTCCCCTTCGGAGGTTTTCACGAGCTTCGCGAGGCCGAAGTCGAGAATTTTGGCCGTTCCCTCGCGCGAGACCATCACGTTCTCCGGCTTCAGATCGCGGTGAACGATTCCGGCGGCGTGCGCCCGGGCGAGGCCGTCGGAGATCTGGCAGGCGAGGTCGAGGAGCTTTTTCGTGGGAAGAGCGTTTCCGTGCAGCACCTCTCGGAGAGTCCTCCCTTCGAGGAGCTCCATCGCGATGTAAATCGTGGAGTCCGTCGATCCGATCTCGTGGATCGTGACGATGTTCGGGTGGTTCAACGCCGAAGCGGAGCGGGCCTCCTGCTCGAAACGCCTTCGGCGCTCCGCGTCGGCGGAGAACTCGACGGGCAACACCTTCACGGCGACTTCCCGGCCGAGCCGGCTGTCGCGCGCCCGGTACACTTCTCCCATTCCGCCCGCACCGATGGGCGCGAGGATCTCGAACGGGCCGAGCCGGGTTCCGGCGGGTAATGTCATCTCAAGAACCTATCACCCCCGCGAAAGCAGGAGTCCATTCCCCGGGCGATCCCCGCTTCCGCGGGGATGACGCGTTGCGTCATTTCAAATCGTCCACGGCGTAGAGGTCGGACAGCGCGCGCGTGTAGCCATAGGCGTAGTACCGCCCGTCGGCCGAGAGATGGATCTGGCCGATTCCCTGCAATCCGGCCGGATCGCCGGGGCTCAGCTCGCGCATGAGCTCCTTCTTTCCCGTCGCGACGTCGACCCGGAAGAGAGAGACGGGGATCTTGCCCTGATCGCGGAAAAAGACGAAGCGGCCGTCGCCGCTGCCGCCGATCGCCTGAAGGTCCGCGAGCTTCGCGAAGTCGAGGTGCGGGAACGCGGGAACGGGAGGTCCGCCATCGATCGGGTACGCGAGCGGCTTGCCGTCGGCCCCGGGGATGTAAAGGAACTTTCCGTCGGCGGAAAGTCCGAACCCGGGGATCGCGATTCCCCTGGGAGACACGGCACGAGGCGCGCCCCCGTCGATGTCCTGGAGAAAAACGCGTCTCGCTGGACCGGGCTCGTTCGCGGCGAAAACGAAGCGGCGGCTGTCGGGAAGCCAGGCGACGTTTCCGAACTGGGCGAGATTTCCCGTCGGCAGGTCGCGGGGTTGGCCGGTCCCCGTCGGGAGGAGCATCAGCGGCGCGCCCGGCTTCGGGAGATTCGCGATCACCCACTTGCCGTCGGGGGAGAGCTTCCGGGGAATCCCGTCGCCGAGCCGGACGACCGGCGAGCCGTCCGTCTTTCGAATGCAGACGGCATAGTTGTCTCCGGTCGCCTGCCCCTGCTCGTTGAACAGAAGCGTCGTGCCGTCGCGGGAAAGGTCGTACGGAAGGGACCATTCGAGCCACGAGAGCTCCCTCTCCTTCGTCTGACCGGGGCCAAGTCCCATGATCCCCTTTCGAACGTTGTCATGGGTCAGGAGAGCGAGACCGCTCTTCGAAACGTCGCGCAGCGTGAGGGTGCCGGGAACCTTCGAAAGGATCCTTTCCGCCCCCGAAGGCGTGATGGCGTAGAGCGAGCGACCCACGCCCGATTCGGCGGCCGTGTACCAGATCTCGCGTCCGTCGGCCGACCAGGCGAGGCCCTGGACGCTTTCGTAGTCCTTCGAAATTTTCCTCCGATGTCCGGAAAGATCGATGATCGGCGACGGCGCCGCGATCGTCGATCGGGAACGGATGATCGAAGAACGCGATTGTTTTTCCGTCCGGGGAGAACCGCGGCCAGCTCAGATGGCCGGCGGTCTCGTAGAGGACCTTTCCGGGCGGATACTCGAGCTTCGCTTTTCCTCCCGCGTCCCGAACGGTCGCCATGGCGCTTCCGTCGGGGGCCCAGTCGGCCCACTGGACGGCGTCCTGCACAGGGCGGGGAGCGCCCCCGGAGAGCGGCACGATCGCGAGCGTTCCGGCGCACGCCCCGTTGTGGACCTGTTTGCAATCGAGGGAGATCGCGGCCTGGCCGGACCGCGAAACCGCGAGAACTTCCGCGGGCGGAATCTGCAGCGAGAGCGCGTCGGGCGAGTCGGGCCGTTTCAGGAAAACTTCGGCGGGCTGCCCGTCCCACTCGGCGGAGAAGACGACGGACTGGCCGTCCGGGGCGAACCGCGCCGAGCCGACGAAGCCGCGCCGGAACGTCAGCTGCCGGAAATTCGCGTTTTCCGCGCCGCCCCTGGGGCCGAGGCGTTTCGCGGCGAGCCAGCCGATCGCGAGAGCGGCGACGACTGCCGCGGCGGCGGCCGGGAGGGCGACCTTCGGCAGGCGGGGAAAGCCGGCGCGCGCTCTTGCGGCGCGCGAGTCGGAGACCGAGAGGCCGGACACCGCCTCGAGGTCGTAAGCGAGATCGCGGGCCGACTGGAACCGGTCTTCGGGATTCTTTTCCAGGCAGTGGCGGACGAGCCTTTCGAGCGCGGCCGGAACGGCCTGGTTCGTCGCGGAGAGATCCGGAGGCTCTTCCTTTAGGATTTCAGTCATCGTGTCGGCCGCGCTGTCGCCGCGAAACGCGCGGCGGCCCGACAGCATCTCGTAAAGGACCGCGCCGAACGAGAAGATATCGGTCCGGTGGTCGGCTTCCCGCCCCCGGACCTGCTCCGGCGACATGTAGCCGACGGTCCCCATGACAGTCCCCGGCGCCGTCGCGACGGCTTCGACCGTCGGGGCGTTCGTTGCCGCGCCGAACCCGGAGAAGGCCGTCATCCTCGCGAGCCCGAAGTCGAGGATCTTCACGTGGCCGTCTTTCGTCAGGAAGATGTTCTCGGGCTTCAGGTCCCGGTGCACGATCCCGCGCTCGTGCGCGGCCGCGAGGCCGCGAGCGATCTGGAGGCCGAAGTCGATCGCCTTGCGCGAATGGAGCGCTGAGGCCGAGAGCCTCGACACGCAGAGTCTCCCCCTCGAGGAGCTCCGTGACGGAATAGGCGACGCCGTTCTCGACGCCGAAATCGTGGATCGCGAGGATGTTCGGATGCGACAGCGCCGCGACCGCCTGCGCTTCCCGCTCGAAGCGCGATCGGGCTTCCGGATCGCTCGCGAGATTCTCCGGGAGAACTTTGACGGCGACCTCCCGCCCGAGCCGCGTGTCGCGGGCCCGGTAGACCTCGCCCATACCCCCGGCGCCGAGAGGGGACGAGGATTTCGTAGGGGCCGAGTCTGACGCCGACCTGGAGCGTCATGACAGGATCCTTGTCGCGCCATAGCCCGCAAGTGCGGGCGACGGCGGATCGTACGGGCCCGAGCTTCGTTCCGGCGGAAAGCGTCATCGAATTTCGGAGGCGATCATATCGCGCCGGAACGGGAGCTCGTTCCTACGGCGACTTTCGGAATCGGCGGCTCCGCTCCGGGGACATTTTCGGCGACGATGACCGACGCGAACTCTTCGCCGGTCGAGATGACGAGGCGGGAGCCGTCCGGCGAGATGCCGAGAGATTCGGTGACGTATTCGGAGGAAAATCCCGCGACCGGGCGACGCGACCCGGTCGTGTCCCGGCCGGGCGCGAAATCCTGGGCGAAAACTCCGGAGAGTCCGTCGCCGTTTACCCCGATGAAGTAGATCGAACGGCCGTCGGGCGACCAGCGAGCGCGGCCCCAGATGATGCCCGGCGATCCGAGCGAGTACCGAACCGGGATCGTGAACGGGAGAACCCGTCCCGTGTCGACGTCGAGAAAATGCACGATGTTCCGAAGGTTGACGCGGTCCTGTTCGTCGTAGAGCACGTAGCGCCCGTCGGGAGAGACGTCCGTGCCGACGGCGTCCGTCTCGAGAACCCGAACGGCGCCGGACCCGTCGGGACGGACCTTCCAGACGCCGCGCCGGGCGGAGTTGCCGCTCCAGTAGACGACCCACTTTCCGTCGGCCGTCTCGGTGGGGTTCTCGGCGTCGACTCCGTCGTTCGTCACCTGCCTCGCGCCGCTCCCGTCGATGTTCGCGATCCAGACTTCGAGATGCCCGGTCCGGTCGGAATCCCAGAGGATGTGGTTGCCGTCGGGGGTGAACGCCGGATCCCAGTCCTGCGCGGTGTCGTCGGTCACCTGCCGGAGCGCCCCCGTCGAGAGATCGATCATCCAGAGGTCGAGGTTCCCGCTGCGGTTCGACGAAAACAGGATCCGCCGGCCGTCGCGCGAATACGTCGGCTGCCGGTCAATCGAGCTCCCGTCCGTGACGACCCGCGAGGGAAACGCCGCGCCGGAGCGGCCGAGCGCCGCTTTCGCGGAGGTTCTGTCGCCGAATCCGTTCGGCCGTCACGAGGCGGCCGGCGGAGAGGACATCGCAGCGGGACACCTCGCCCGTAGAGGCGTTGATCGCTGCCAGCCCATCCGCCCAGAGCACCGGCCGGACTTCGTTGCGGCGGCGGTCCAGCCGCAAAATTCGGCTGCCCGCGCCGGATGTGTCGCCCATGATGCTCGCGGTTTCGATGAAGAAGAGATCTCGCCCCGCGCCCGCCCACGCGAGTCCCCCGAGCGCATTTCGCGGCCGGTCCGGCCCGAGAGGAGTGAACTTTCCCGTCGACGTGTCCAACTGGAGAAGTCTCCAGGTGGTCGCGTTCCGGTTCCGATTTCCCGCGGCGAACGCGATCGTCCGGCCGTCGGGAGACAATCGCGCCGAGAAGACTTCGAGGTCTTTCACGGTCGCGAGGGGCGTGTCCTTTCCGGTTTCGACGTCGAACCTCCCGAACTCGGAAACGAGACGGTCTCTTTCGCGGAGCCGGAAATAGGCGATGCTCCGCCCGTCCGGAAACCAGTCCGCTTCGACGACGTCGTCGACGAGCTTGCGAGGCTCCCCTCCGACGAGGCCGACCCGATAGACCGCCTGTGTCGATCCCAGATCGCGCAGGAACAGGCACCGACAAGCCGTCCGGAGAGAAGCGGGCGCGGCGGTCCGGGCCCGAGCTGAGCGGCGCCTCGCCGCCTCCTGCGAGCTGCTTGATCCAGATGCGGGACTTGCCGTCTCGCCAGGAAGTGAAAGCAACGAGCTTGCCGTCGGGCGATGCGGAAGGATCGCTGTCGTGCCCCGAGAAAGTGATCGGATGGACCCGGATCGGCTCGGCGGCGGGTTCGCGGCTCAGCCGCAGGGTCAGGACGGCTCCGACGATCAGGCCGGCGGCCGCGCCGGCAACGGCCACGGCAAGCCCGCGGCGGGACCGCGCGGCGCTCGCTCGCGCGGCCGTCGCTCCGGACGAGGTCCCGGTTGCGTCTTCGAGCGCGAACGCGATGTCGCTCGCCGACTGGAAACGCTGTTCCGGTTTCTTTTCGAGGCAGTGCCGCAAGATTCGATCCAGCGCCGGCGGAATGCTTCTCTCCGCGGCGGACGGCTCGGGCGGATCTTCCCGAAGGATGGCCGTCATCGTTTCGGCGGCGGTCTCGCGCTGAAAGGCTCGCTTTCCCGTGAGCATTTCGTAGAGAACCGCGCCGAACGCGAAGATGTCCGAGCGGGCGTCCACGTCCCGCCCTTTCACCTGCTCCGGCGACATGTAGCCGACCGTTCCCATCACCGTGCCCGGCTCCGTATAGGCGGAGACGGTCGGGGAGTGCGTTTGATCGGTGACACGCTCCTTCGCGGTCGGCTTCGCGAGCCCGAAGTCGAGGATCTTCACGCGGCCGTCGTTCGTGACGAAAACGTTGTCCGGCTTGAGATCCCGGTGGACGATCCCTTTCCCGTGCGCCGCGGCCAGGCCCGCGGCGATCTGTCGGGCCCATTCGACGGCGCGGCGCAGGGGTGGAGCGCCCTCGGAGAGAATTTCGCGCAGCGTCTCTCCTTCGAGCAGCTCCATGACGGCGTAGGCCGTCTCGCCGTGCGTCCCGAAATCGAAAATCGAGAGGATGTTCGGGTGGTTCAGCGCCGCGACGGCGTGCGCCTCGCGCTCGAATCGGGCCAGAGCGTCCGGATCCTTCGCGAGCGATTCGGGCAGCACCTTGATCGCGACGTCGCGGTGGAGCTTCGTGTCCTTCGCCCGATAGACCTCGCCCATCCCGCCTGCGCCGAGCGGCGACAAAATCTCGTAGGGACCGAGGCGGGTGCCGGCGTTCAGCGTCATCGGCTGCCTGCAGCGACGGGTACCCGGAGCGAATCGCCGAAGTGAAGCAAGACGTCGACTTGCGAGGCCAATCGGGCGGCCCCCGTGCGCCGAATCATCAGGAAGGTCTGCCCGTCCGGCGAAACGTCGAAGTTCTCGACCGGGGCCGTCCGCGTGTCGTACGAGCCGGAGAAAAGAACGCGCGGCGAGATGCATCGAAGACGCCGCCCCGGGGCGGACGTCGACGGCCATCATGCGGTCGTCCTGAACATAGAAGAGCTCGCGGCCGTCGTTCCTCCAGATGGGCATCATGCCGTTGTCGGGCGAGACCTGCCATTTGCCCGCACCCGGGGGAGAGTCTAAACGAAAGACCACGATGTTGCCCGATGCGAACGAGGTGTAAGCGATGTATGACCATCGGGAGAAAGTCTTCCGGCCCAGCTCTCGCTCCCCTCGGGATCAGAGAGAAGGAGGCTCGGCTTGCCCGCCCCGGATACCGGAACGAGCCACAGGCCGATCGCGTGGCCCATGCTCGTGACGACGAGGTTGAGTCCGTCCGAGGTCCAGCAATTCACGATTCGGGGGTCGCTCTGTCTCCAGATGAGCTCCGCGGAGCCGTTTCCGGCGGAGGGCTTGCGCTGGACGCCGAGCATCGGTCCGCCGGCCGACGTGTAGGCGATCCACTTTCGTCGGGCGACCACACGGGATGGACGTCGTGGCCCTCGAACGTGAGCGGTTGAGACTTTTCGAAGAGAGGTCGTACGTCCAGACGTCGTCGTTGGTGCCCAGAAAGGAGGCGCTCGGTCCGGATCCGGCCGAGAAGGCGATCCGCTTTCCATCCGGGGAGAATCGCGGGTAATGGTACGACCGAACGGGGAGCGGCAGAGGCGTCGCCGATCCCGAGCGGGAGACGAGGACGATTTGCGAATCGGCGACGAGCGTGCTGGCCGGCGCGTAGCTCAGAGTGCCGTCGTCGGCCGTCGAGAAATACCCGGCGCCGCTGCTCACCTCGCCGCCGACTCCCTCGAAGACGAACGCGGGAGCCGAGAGAACCGACAGCGTCTCGGGATCGAAACGCACGGAATAGAGCTTGATCTCTCTCTGGAAGACGAGGTGATCGGGCGGGACGAAGCGCGCCATCCGGGCCGCTTTTCAGGAGGATCTTCTCGCGGCCCGTCGCGAGATCGACGGCTGCGATAGGCGATCCGTCGTAGTTGCCCGGGCTTCCCATCTCTCCGACCGTGAAGAGGACGGCTTTGCCGTCCGGAAGAACGTCGGGCCAGCGGTGAGACCGCTCGTCCCTTTTGAGATTCGGCTTCGTCAAGGCGGCCGGCGTGCCTCCGGCCGCGGGGATCTGCATGAGACCCGTGTCGAAGCTCGGCGAGAAGAAGATGCGGCCGTCGGGGGACCAGGCGATTCCCCGGTCGGCGGGCGAATCGCAAAGCACCGTGGGCGTTCCGCCGGCGATCGGAACGGTCTTCAGCTTCTGCCCGGCGACGAACGCGACGAGCTTTCCATCGGGGGAAATCACCGGATCGTCCGCTCCTTCGGTGCCTTCGATCGGAGTGATTTCCACGCGTCCCATCGACCGGCGATAGAGCCGCTGGCCCCGACCGTCGTCTGCGGCGAAGACGAGCGTTCTCCCGTCCCGGGAAAGCGTCAGAACCGGCGGATCCGATCGGGGAATGCCGACTCCTTCGGGAAGTGTGACGGCGAACGCGGTCACGGGCGCGCGTGACATCGCGGGAGTCGAGAGCGATTTCCAGGCCAGGAATGCGGCCAGGATCGCAAGCGCCGCGGCGGCCGTCCATCCGGCCAGCGAGCCGCGCCGGGCAGCCGGCCGCTCGGGCTTCGTTTCCGCGTCTTTCGGTTCGGTCGGCGCTCGTTCGAGCGCGATTCGCGCCTCGCCGATGTCGCGAAGGCGGTTTTTCGGTCGCGTTCGAGGCAGCGGGCGAGCAAGGCGCGAACCGTCGGCGGAGGTTGCGGCGGCAGATCGCCGAAGGAGATCTCGTGGCGGAGCACGGCGGCGAGGGTGTCGGAGACGGTCTCTCCGGCGAACAGTCTCTTGCCGCTCGAGCATCTCGTAGAGGACCACGCCGAAGCCCAGATGTCGGCGCGCTTGTCGACCGGTCTTGCCGCGCGCCTGCTCCGGGCTCATGTACGCCGCCGTGCCCAGGATCATGCCCGCGCTGGGTCGCCGGTGCGTCATCGTCGGCGAATGCGGCGATGTTCGGGAGACGACGCGCTCGTCACCGTCGACGCCTTCGCGAGGCCGAAGTCCAGCACCTTGACCTTGCCGTCCGGGTGATCTTCACGTTCGCGGGCTTCAGGTCGCGGTGGACGATGCCCTTCTCGTGCGCCGCTTCCACTGCCTCCGCGATCTGTATCCCGATCGCAACCGCCTCCTCGACCGGAATCGGGCCCGCTTCGATTCGGGCCTGCAGTGTCTGCCCTTCGACGAGCTCGAGCACGAGAGCCTTCACGGGGGTCGATTCCTCCATGCCGTAGATCGAGGCGATGTGGGATGGTTGAGCGCGGCGAGGACTCGCGCCTCGCGCTCGAAGCGCGCCAGCGCTCCGGGTCCGAGGCGAACGCTTCGGGCAGCACCTTGATCGCGACGTCGCGGCCGAGCCCGAGTCCTTCGCGCGGTACACCTCTCCCATGCCGCCCGCGCCGAGCGGCGAGAGGATTTCGTAGGGGCCGAGCCTGACGCCGGTCGCGAGCGTCATCGAGGCTTCTCGCCCGCGCTCACTCGAGCGAACCGACTTTCTGCCCCTGGAAGTACTTCGTTCCGACCTTCGCGTCCAGGCGCACGTTCGGGTTCTGGAAGACCATGACGATGTCGGATCCCCCGAACAGGAAATATCCGAACTCGTCGCCTTTCCGAAGATCGGCTCCGACGTTGGGCGTCAGGTTGACCGACGAGATCACGGCCATGCCGACCGGCAGGACCGCGACAAGGCCGACGACCGGCGAGTCGATGACGAGGAGACCTCGCTCCTGGTTGAACTGAAAGGCGTCGCCCGCGCGGACGTCCAGTTCGCCGGCCTCGTTGCGAACGACGTCGAGCGAGTACCGGCCGTGGATGTTTCGAACCTCTTTGACGACGCCGCCGACGGGCAGGTGATAGCGGTGGTAATCGTCGATATTGAGGAAAGAGTGCGTGTAGGTGCCGTTCTCGAACGCCTTCGCGTACGGGCTCCCCGAGAGCAATTCGGCGATCGACCACTTCACTCCCTTGACCGTGATCGTCGAATCCGCGGCGATCGGCCACTGGCCGAGGAAGACCGCGTCGGCCGGCGACACGATCACGCGATCATCGCACGGCGCCGCCACAGGCCGCTTGCCGGGTCGGACCTCGCGGGCGAAGAACTGGTTGAACGTCAGCCAGCCGCTCGGACCCTCGATGTAGTCGCCAACGTGGTAGCGCGGCTGAGAAGCAAAGGTTCCGACGCCGGCAACCGAAGCCGGCGTGTCGAGAAAGTGTCCCATCGCACGCGCGAAGTGTCCCAGCCACTCGTTGAACTTCGGGTCCTGATTCAGTAAGTCGTTCGGAGCCTGATCGATCACGTAGTAGAAGGCGAGACCCCTCGGGGCCAGCTCGCGCTCGACCGGGATCCACGTCGCGAGCTCGTCGGTGTAGGCGAGGAAGCCGTCGAGATCCGGCAATCGGGCGAGACCGGCGCGGCGAACGGCGTCCGCGAGAGCCGATCGCAGGTCCGAACGAGCGTCGAGCAGGTGGATGAGCTCCTGAACGACCTGCGAGCGCGCCGAAGATCGTTCGGGTCCTTCCGCGACGACGGTTTTCTGCGCCGCCGCGATTGCCGTGAACATCACGAGAGCGATCGAAAGTCTCCGCATGCGCGGTCCTCCTGAGAAAATTCGGTCCGTTCCCCGGATTCTATCCGGAGCGCTTTTCACTCGTGGAGCGTCGCGGGCCAGTGGAGAACGACGGTGATCGGCGCGATGCGTTCCTTGCCGAGAGGAGAAAGAAGGAGGAATTTCTGCCCGTCGCGCGTCACGAGGAAGCTGTTGCGGCGCTGCCCCGGCTGGAAGCGGGCATCGAAGAGCGGCTGCGGAACGCCCGCGGTGAACGTCGCGGCCGCGTCGACCGTTGCCGCCATCATCTTCGAGTCGAGGCTTCGGAAGTAGAGAGTCTTTCCATCCGCGCTCCAGTGCGGCTCCGATCCCCCTGCGGCCGAGACCTGCCACTTGCCGCCCGGTCCGGGAAACTGTTGGACGTAGATCTCGAAGCGGCCCGATTCGTTCGACATGTATGCCACATAGCGGCCGTCGGGCGAGAACGAGGGGAGCACCTCCGTGAACGCTCCCTGGATGAAGGGAAAAGGCTTTGCCCGCGCCGTCGGTCGGGAGCATCCAGATATCCCAGGAGCTCTTCGCCGACAGCCGGTTCACGGCGATGAATTTGCCGTCGCGCGACCATTCCTGGGCGATCAGCGTTTCGCCGCACGACCAGAGCTCTTTCTCGGCGCCCGTCCCCGACGCATCCTTCTCGTAGAGGCTCGGAGGGCCCTTCCGGTCCGAGGAAAAGACGAGATGGCTGCCGTCGGGCGACCAGACCGGGCGAGCTCTCGTTCGCGGGATCGAACGTGAACCTCGACGTGACTCCCCGGGCGAGGTCGCGAATCCAGATGTCGCGTTTGTCCGAGCGGGTGTCCGCGAGATCCATCGCGAGCCGCGATCCGTCGGGGGAGAGCGCGCTCGAGCCGTATCCCCCCGGCTTGTCGGCTTCCGAGAGCTCCTTGCCCGACCGGTCGAACCACACGAGCCGGTCGTCGTTTGTGACTCCTCCGCGGTAGACGAGGGCGCCGTTGTCGGAAACCGAGAAATCCGCGAGGCCGTTGCCCGTCGCGCCCATCTGCTCGGCGACGGGGACGGGTTCTCCCGTGAGCTTCAACGCCGAGGCGTCGAACGCCTGCGCGACGAGCGTTCCCTCCTTGACGTAGAGGATGTGGCCGGGCGGCGCATACTGAGCGAGGGAATCGGAGTCGAGGATCTTCCTCGGCTTTTCCTTCGGGTCGAGACTCGCCGCCATCATCCGTCCCTGCCCCGTTCCGCCCCCGAATTCGAAGTAGAGGAAATGCTTTCCGTCGGGAAGGAAGTCGGGCCATCCGACGCTTGCCGACCCCTTCCCCTTCACCGCCGTCTGGGGGTTGCCGCCGGCGGCCGAGACGCGGCGGATCGGGTCCGACGCCTGGCCGTCGAAGAGGATCGTGCCGTCCTTCCCCCATGAGCCGTCCGCGCCGGTCGACGCGTCGCAGATCGTCTGCGGCGGCGCCCCCGCGATGTCGACTTTCTTCAACTTTCCGTCGGCGACGAAAGCGATGTGCCGGCTGTCGGGCGACCAGATCGGCCGGAACGAGGCGCCGTCAGTGCCGGGCACCGGGCGGGGATCGAGCGCCTCGAGGGGCCGCAGCCAGAGCTGCGACTTTCCCTCGGCGTTTCGCGCCGAGAAGGCGAGGAGCTTGCCGTCGGGGGAGATTCGCGGCGCTTCGACGACCGAGAGCGCGTCGGGCAGGACGAGCTGGAAACGGACGGCGCTTGCCGGCCGCGGGCGCCCTCCGCGCGTACCCGATGCCGAGCAGCGCGGCCGCGAGCAGGAAGAATCCCGACAGTCCCCACGCGAGCTTCTCGCGCGTCTTCCTTCGCGAGACGACGACGGCGGGCGCGCCCGCCTGCGAGCCTCCCTCCGCGATCCACTGGAGCTGGAGCTTGACGTCGTGCGCCGTCTGGAACCGGTCCTCCGGCTCCTTTGCGAGGCACGTCTGCACGAGCGCGGTCGAGGGCCGGCGGCGTCATCGGCTGGATCGAGGAGATCGGGGCGGGCTCGTCTTTCAGGATCGCGCCGATCAGCGACGCGCGGGACTTTCCGGAAAAGGCCTTCCTGCCCCGTCGCCATCTCGTAGAGCACGCAGCCGAACGCGAAGATGTCCGTGCGCGCGTCGGCCTCCTTCCCTTCCAGCTGCTCGGGCGCCATGTACTGGAACGTTCCCATGATCGTCCCCTGCTCGGTCAGCGGGTGCGACGGGGAGACTCGGTCGGCATCGAGGAGGCTCGGAGATCTCGGTCTGCACGGCCGCGGCGCGATGCTTCGCGAGGCCGAAATCGAGCAGCTTCACGCCCGACTTTGTCAGCATGATGTTGCCGGGCTTCAGGTCCCGGTGGACGATCCCGGCCCGGTGCGCCGTCTCGAGCGCGTCGGCGATCTCGATGCCGTAGCGGATCACCTGCATCGGGCGGCAGCGCCCCGTTCTCGAGCCGCTGCGGCGAGCGACTCCCCTTCGATCAGCTCCATGACGAGGTACTCGACGCCGTCCTGATTGCCGACGTCGTAGAGCGTGCAGATGTGGGGATGGGTAGAGCGCGAAATCGCCTTCGCCTCGCGCTCGAACCGCTGGCGGAGCTCCGGGTTCGAGGAGAGCTGCTCCGGCAGGACCTTGACGGCGACGTCGCGGTCGAGGCGCGTGTCGCTCGCCCGGTAGACTTCGCCCATCCCCCCGGCGCCGAGCGGCGAGAGGATCTCGTAGGGACCGAGCTTCGTTCCGGCTGCCAGTGTCATGGGGTCGCGAGCGGATTCTATCCCGGTTTTCTCAATGCTTCGACGGGCTCCCGGCGCCCGGCCCGAGAAGGATCCGGCCCGGCCTCGCCTCGGTGATCTTCCCGCCGTCGACGACGAGCGCGCCGTTGACCGCGACGTAAGGAAAGCCCGACGAATAGTGCACCGGGTCGACGAACGTCGAGTTCACGGCGACTTTCGCGAGGTCCACGGCGACGACGTCGGCGGCCATTCCCGGCCGAAGGATCCCGCGATCCCACAGATGAGCCCTCGCGGCCGAGCGCGAGGTCATCTTCGCGACGGCCGTCTCGAGCGGCAAGGCCTTCTCGTCGCGCACGTACTTCGAAAGAATGCGAGCGGTGGAGGCCCACCCGCGCGGGTGCGATTTTTCCTGCGAGAAGATGCCGTCCTCGGCCTCCGCGCCGGAATCGGTGCAGAACGCGACCCACGGGTCCTGGATCGCGGCCTTCACGTCGTCCTCGCTCGCGATGAACGTGATGCAGTAGGAGTTCGCCTTGTCGGCAAGAACGAGATCCATGAGCGCGTCGACGGGGTCCTTCTTTTCCGCAGCGGCGATCTGTTCGATCGTTTTTCCCTCGTATTTCTTGAGGCCCGCGTCGATGACCGTCGTCACGAGGACGCGCGACGGGCCGCCGGAGCCGAGGTACTGGTTCTCCCACTGGTCGGAGTCCTCGAGCATCTCGTCGTGAGCGCGTTTTCGCAGCGCCGGGTCCTTCAGCCGCGCGAGCTCCCTGTCGCGGCCTCCCTCGCGCATCCACGGCGGGAGACAGGCGTCGAGGCCGTTCTCGGCCGCGGTCCACGGGTACTGGTTCGCCGCGACGTCGAGTCCCTGCGCGCGCGCCTCCCTCAAACGAGCCAGGAGATGGGGCATCTTCCCCCAGTTGCGCTTGTAGGCCGTCTTGAAATGCCAGATGTCGGCGGGAATGTTCGCCTCCCGCGCGATCCGGAAGACTTCGTCCATGGAAGCGTCGATGTCGGTTCCCTTCCGATCGCTGGTGAGTGAAATAGACGCCGCCGTACTTCGCCGCGACCTTCGCCATCGCGACGATTTCTTCGGTCGAGTTGAACATGTCGGGCACGTACTGGAGCGACGTCGAGACTCCGAGCGCGCCGTCTCTCATCGCCTGATCGACGAGGGCTTCCATCCTGTCGAGCTCGGCGGGCGTCGCGCGCCGGTCCTCCGTGCCGATCACGATCTGGCGGACGGTTCCCAGACCGACGAACGTCCCGAGGTTGATCGCGGCGCCTTTCCGGCGGAACGCGTCGAAGTAGCCGGAGAGCGTCGTCCAGTCGGGGCGGACGCCGTAGTGTTTCCAGACGTCTTCGCCCTCGGCGATCAGTTTTTCCGTCACGCGGCGCGATCGACTGTCCTTCGCCTGTCACCTCCGTCGTGATTCCCTGCGTGATTTTGGAGGCGGCTCGAGGATCGACGAGAACGTTGTATTCCGACTGGCCGAGGAGGTCGATGAAGCCGGGCGTGACGACGAGGGCCCGGGCGTCGATGCGCCGTTTCGCGCGCGCTTTCCGGGAGTCGGGGAGCGCTCCGACAGCCGAGATGCGCCCTTCGCGGATTGCGACGTCGCCTCGAAAACCGGGGCCCCCGGTGCCGTCCACGACGAGCCCTCCTTCGAAGACCAGGTCGTCCGCCGGCTCTTGCGACCACGCGAGGCCTCCGCCGAAAAGAAGGAAAAACGAAATCGCCGCGCCGATGGCCGGCCGCCAGAATCCCACTTTCATTCGGGCCTCCTCGTGGGACTAATCTACATCGGATGCCCGGGAGAAAGGAGAGGTCGCTTCAGTCTTTCCGGGGCGCGGTCTCGCGGGGTGAAGCGCCGCCCTCGAGATGGACGCGGATCGAGCCGTTGATCGTGGATGCCTTGAACAGGAACCGGCCGCCGTTGATCTCGCCTTCGAAGTTTTTGATCCCGAGCGCATGGGCGTGACTCTGCCTTTCGCCCACTTCCATCGCGCCGTTGATCGTCTCGAGGTTGTATCGGAGCGAGGCGTCGGAGGGGAATTCCGCTTCGATCGAGCCGTTCACGGTCTCGAGCTTCGTCTCGCGGGAGCTCTGCTGCGAGAGAAAAATCCTGCCGTTGACCGTCTCCGCGCTCACCTCGGCGTCGACTCCGCGTATGTCGATCCCGCCGTTGACGGTCTCCGCCCGGATCTCTCCGGTGCGGGCGCCGATCGAGAGGGGGCCGTTGACGGTTTCCACTTTGATGGGCGTCGCCGCCGGCAGAAGAAGCTCGTAATCGACGCGCGCGATGCGTTCCGAAGAGAATAGAAAGAAGAAGATGTGGTGCTTCCGCGTCGAAATCGTCTCGATGTGGATCTCCCCGCCCGGCTGGGTCACGCGGATGAGGGTGTGCGAGAGCGAGGTCGGAGAGCCGGTCTTCGTCGCGGTGACCCGGATGTAGTTCCGGTCCCAACTGCGGACGCTGATTCCGCCATTCACGTTCTCGAGGCGCACCCGGGAAACGCCCTCGAGCGAGTAAGCCTTTTCGAATGTTTCTGTTGCGGCGGATAGCGCAGCCGTCGCGGCGAGCGACACGCAGACGGCCACGAGAAGTCTTCGAGCAAAGCGGGTTCTCATCTGTCCCTCGCTTCAAGAAACGAGATTCGAGGCGAAAAGTTCACGGCATCTCCCGGAACCGAAGGCCCAGGAGCCGGTCGATCGGCCGCGGCCGGTCTCCGTGGCGAAGCACCGAAACCGCCTCCCAGACGTTCCAGCCGGGTACCAGGAGCGGCAGGTTTCGAAGGAAGGAGCGCGCCCAGCCGGGCGGACGGCCCCGGTCGTCCTCGATTCTGATTCCGAGCCACTTGCGGGAGAATCCTCCCCGCGTGTCGCGAGCGAGAAAAACGAGGAGAAAGACAATGCAGGCGAAAGCGCCGATCTCGACGAGTGGAGCGTCGGGAAAGAAAAGGAAGGCGAGGCCCATCGCGACCAGGGCCGGCGCGTCGACGACGCACGCGAAGATCGCGGCGTCGAGAGCGAGCGAGAGCGCGCGGAGCCGTCCCATTCCGAAGATGCTAGCCGATCTTCACCTTCACTTCGAAGGGAGCGTGCCGCGGGAGGCGCTCGTTCGGATCGCCCGCAAGAACGGCCATGCGTTCGGCGCCGGCGGCATGTTCGAGACGGCGCTCGCCCGGTCGCGCGAGGCGGGCTCGTTTCTGCGGCTCTTCGCCGATTGCTGCCGAGTGTTCCAGTCGCCCGAGGATTATGCCGAGGCGGCGGACGCCGTCGGCCGCGAGCTCGCGCGCGAGTTGAAGCACGCGGAGATCTACGTGTCGCCCGAGATCTGGACCCGGTTCGGTCTGGATCGCTTCGCCGTGCTGGAGAGGATCGACGGGGCCCTGGGCCGGGTGGAAAAGGAGACCGGCTCGCGGCTCTTCCTGCTCCTCGATTCCGTTCGCCAGTGGGGTAGCGACGCGGCGGAGCGGGTGCTCGACGTTTATGAGAAGACGCGGCTCGCGCGCATCGTCGGATTCGGAATCGGGGGCGACGAATCCTCCGTCCCCGCCGCGCGGTTTCGAAAAGTCTACGAGCGCGCCCGGCGGCTCGGCCTCTCGACGACGATCCACGCGGGCGAATGGGCGGGGCCGGAATCGGTCGAGCAGGCGCTCGACGAGCTTTCTCCGCAGCGGATCGACCACGGGGTGCGCGCGGCCGAAGACGCGAGGCTGCTCGCCCGGCTCGCGCGCAGCGGGGTGACGCTGTGCGTGGCGCCGAGCTCGAACCTCGCGACGGGCGTCGCCGCGAGCTGGAAGAGCCACCCTCTTCCGCGCCTGCTCGACGCGGGAGTCTCCGTCTGCCTTTCCGCCGATGACCCTTCGATTTTCGGAACGACGACGGTCGAGGAGTACCGCCGCGCGCGGACCGAGCTCGGGCTTTCCGCCGTCGCGATCGAGGCGATGCAGAAACGCGCGTGGAAGGCGAGGTTCGGGAAACAGGGGCGATCGTGATCGCCTCTCCCCGCGGGAGAGGCCGGACCGCCGAAGGCGGGGCGGGTGAGGGGAACTCGCAGGGCTCCCTCACCCCGTCCCTCCCGCGTTTACGCGGTTTCTGAAGGCTGCCCGCCGGGAGAGGGAGAAATCGCCCCCGAATCGAAGTTCAGTTTCTTCTCTCTTAGAATCCGTTTGAGCTCCTCCACTCGGCTCTTGCGAACCTGGATGCGGAAGCGCGCGATGTCGGAATAGCCCTCCTCGACGAGAACGACGTGCGGCGGGTCGATCAGGCCCTTCACCGCCGAGACCCGTTCGTAGGGAACGCTCAGATCGAGAATCTCCGCGTCGAAGATCTCTTCCCCTCCGGCCTGCTCGAGCGCGAGCCGCGCGGCTTCGCGGTAGCAGCGGACGAGCCCGGCGGTTCCGAGCTTCGTGCCCCCGAAGTAGCGCACGACGGCGACGCACGCCTCGTCCAGGCCCGCGGACCGGATCGCCCCGAGGATCGGCTTTCCCGCGGTCCCCGACGGCTCGCCGGAATCGGCCGCGCGGCTCCGGCTTCCGATCACCCAGGCGAAGCAGACGTGCGTCGCGTCGTGAAAGGTCTTCTCGAGCGCGGCGACGAATTCCCGGGCCTCTCCGTCGGATCGAACCCGGATCGCGCGTCCGAGAAACTTCGAGGCTTTTTCGCGGACCTCGCTTTCGCCGGGTCGGGCGGGAACCCGGCGCGAGTCGCCGATGTCGCCGCCGCTCAAGGCATTTCGAGCGCGCGCTTGTAAACCTCGAGGTACCGGGCGACGGCGCGGTCCTCGGGGAACACCTCGACGGCGCGCTTTCGGGCGGCGCGCGAAAACCCGGCCCGCCGGTCCGGATCGGCGAGCAGGGCGAGGGCGTCCTCGGCCATGCCGTCCACGTCCCCGATCGGGCGAAGGAACCCGCAGATCCCGTTTTCGACCACTTCGGGCAGGCCTCCGGCGTCCGTCCCGACGACGGGCACGCCGCAGGCCATGGCCTCGAGGGCCGAGAGGCCGAACGACTCGCGGTCGGAGGTGAGCAGCAGGATGTCGCACACGGGCAGAAGGGTCTCGACGGCCGTCAGGTTCCCGAGGAAATGAACGAGCTCGCAGATCCCTTTCTCCCGGCACAGGCGCTCCGCGAGGGCGCGGTCGGGCCCGTCGCCGACGAGGAGCAGCCGCGCGGGAATTCTCTTCTGCACGCGGTCGAAGATCTCGATGACGTCCCCGAGGCGCTTGACGGGACGAAAATTCGAGATGTGAACGAGGAGCGCTTCGCCGTTTCGCTTGAACCCGCGGGCCCAGGCCGACGCCGCATCCGGCCGGTAGCGCTCGCCGTCGACGAAGTTCGGCACGACGTCGATCGGCCGGCGAATTCCGAACTGGGCGATCGTGACGTCGCGCAGGTACCCCGACACCGCCGTTGCGGCGTCGCTTTTCTCGATTGCGAAACGGGTGATCGGGAGGTACGACTGGTCCTGCCCGACGAGGGTGATGTCGGTTCCGTGCAGCGTCGTGACGACCGCGAGCCGCGAGGGCTCCCGCATCTGCCGCGCGAGGATCGCGGAGATCGCGTGCGGCAGCGCGTAGTGGACGTGCAGAAGGTCGAGGGGCGCGTGCTCGGCGACGTCGGCCATTTTCGTCGCGAGGGCGAGCGTATAGGGAGGCGAAACGAACAGGGGATAGCTGGGCGCCGAAACCTGGTGGTACGTCACGCCCGGCGTGAAGTCGGGCAGCCTCGATGGACGGTCGTAGGAAAGGATGTGGATCTGGTGCCCCCGCGAGGCGAGCGCGAGGCCGAGCTCGGTCGCGACGACGCCGCTGCCGCCGAAAGTCGGGTAGCACGCGATCCCGATCCTCATTCGAACCCCGGCTCGTACCCCGCGAAAGCCTCGAGGACATCGGCGATCCGGGGAGGCCGGCGGGAGATGAACCCTTCTCCGAACTCGACCCCCGTCATCTGGCCGTAGTGACGCGCGCGCGCCTCGATTTCCTTCAGGAACTTCTCCGCCGTGAGCATCGTCTCCGGCTCGGCGGAATCGGGGTTGTGGAATTGCGAGGCGAAAGCGCGGATCGCTTCCATTTTCAGCGCGTGCGTTTCGCTGACGTCGACGACGAACGTGGGCGCGTGGTAGTGCATCGTTGAAAAGAACAGGACCTGCTGCGGCCGGTGGGCCGGATGCGCGGTCTCTCGCTTTCGCAGCCCCGCGTAGAACGCCGCGTCGGCGACGAGCCGCCCGCACCGGGCGTGGTCCGGGTGGCGGTCTTCGAAGTAGGAGGTCAGGATGATCCGGGGCCGAAAGCGCCGGATCGCGTCGATCAGCAGATCTTCCTCGTCGCGGCCGGTCCGCAACGCGCCGTCGCCGAAATCCAGGTTCTCCCGGGCGGCGGCGCCGAGAATCTCGGCCGCGCGCCGGGCCTCGCGGTCGCGGACCTCGGCCGTTCCGCGAGTTCCCATCTCTCCCCGCGTCAGGTCGAGAATCCCGAAGCTCTTTCCCCGGAGGCGAAGCCTGGCGAGCGTTCCGGCGCAGCACAGTTCGACGTCGTCCGGGTGCGCGGCGATCGCGAGAACGTCGACCTTCATGAGAAGTCCACGAAAGAAGCGCCGTCGAGCCGGCATTCGGCGGCGGCGAGGATTCCGGGCACGAACGCTTCGCCGAACCTCAGCAGGTACGTGAGCGGGGAATAGACGCGGTCCGCGGGAGCTCCGCCGGGAGTCAGCGCGCGCTCGATCGCCTCGAGGCGGCGGTTCTTCTCCTCGTCGCGCCTCTCGGCGGCCTTCTCGACTTTCTCCCGCAGACGCGCGATCTGGTGCGAGATCTTCTCGGCGGCGCCGGCGAGCACGGGCGAGAGCGTCGGGTCGACGGAGCCGATGTCCGGGGCCAGCGCCGAGAGCTCGGCGGCGATCCGCCGGTCGAGATCGGTCAGCCGGCGGCCCGCGGGGGTCGCTTCGCCCCGCGCGGCGTCCCGCGCCCGGAAGATCTCCGCGTCCGGTATCTCGAGAGCCTCCTGCGCGCGCCGTTCCCGGGCGCCCCGGGGGAGCAGGTGGGGCCGGGGAAGCAGCACGGGCAGGGCGAGGCCGAAAATCGGAAAGAGCGGCGCCGATTGGGCATGGTAGGCGAGCTCGGCGGGGCCGAGGATCTCGGCCGCGACCGGGAAGAGCCACGATTGGAGGACCGGGCGCAGAACCGCCGCGGGCGACGGTTCCGGACCGCCCCGTTCCGCGTGATCCGCGAGCTCGCCCGCGGAGTACTTTCGCTCGTCTCCGTGCACGGCAAACTTCGAT
>CAVZCI010000004.1:0-164490 GCA_963773815.1 uncultured Acidobacteriota bacterium | reverse complement strand
CCCGTGAAGATGGACCTCCTCTTCGAGCGCTTTCTCTCGGAAGAGCGGGGCGAATGGCCCGACATCGACCTCGACCTCCCTTCCGGCGACGAGCGGGAGAGCGTCATTCAGCACGTCTACCGGACGTACGGGCCCCGCGGCGCCGCGATGACCGCCAACGTCATCACGTACCGCGACCGCTCGGCCGCGCGCGAGGTGAGCAAGGCGCTGGGGTTTTCTCCCGAGCAGCAGGAACGGCTTTCGAAGCAGCTCGCGGGGTGGAGCTTCGGCGAGATCCAGGAGCCGCTGCGGGAGCTGCCGGGCGAGCTCGCGGCCGCCGGCTTCGATCCCTCCGAAGAGCGTTCGCGCCTTTTCCTGCGCCTCTGGTGCGCGATCCAGAACCTGCCGCGGCACCTCGGGCAGCATTCCGGCGGAATGGTCGTCGCGGCGGGACGGCTCGACGAGGTCGTGCCGCTCGAGCCGTGCTCCATGCCGGGGCGAGTCGTGGTTCAGTGGGACAAGGACGACTGCGCGGATCTCGGGATCGTGAAGGTCGACCTGCTGGGCCTCGGGATGCTCGCGGCGCTCGAAGAAGCGATTCCGATGGTGCGGGAGAACGAAGGAATCGAAGTGGACCTCGCGCATCTTCCGCAAAACGATCCCGCCGTCTACAAAATGCTGAACGAGGCGGACACGGTCGGCGTTTTTCAGCTCGAGAGCCGCGCGCAGATGGCCTCTCTTCCGCGGCACGCGCCGAAGCGTTTCTACGACATCGTCGTCCAGGTCGCGATCATCCGCCCGGGGCCGATCGTCGGCGGCATGATCCGCCCCTTTTTCGACCGCCACCGGGGGCTCGCTCCCGTCGAATACCCGCACCCGTGTCTCGAGCCGATCCTCGAGCGCACGCTCGGCGTCCCGCTCTTCCAGGAGCAGCTCCTGCGGATCGCGATGGTCGCGGCGGGCTTCACGGGCGGCGAGGCGGAGGAGCTGCGCCGCGCGATGGGGTTCAAGCGGTCGGTCGAGAGGATGTCGTCGATCGAGAAGCGCCTCCGCGCCGGGATGGAAGCGCGCGGCATCGACGCCGGGGCGCGCGACCGGATCGTCAAGGCGATCACGTCGTTCGCGCTGTATGGCTTTCCCGAATCGCACGCGGCCTCCTTCGCGCTGATCGCGTACGCGAGCGCGTACCTGCGCGCCCATCACCCGGCCGCGTTCTGCGCGTCGCTCCTGAACGCCTGGCCGATGGGGTTCTACCACCCGGCGACCCTCGTCAAGGACGCGCAGCGCCACGGCGCGGAAATCTTTCCGATCGACGTCGCGAAGTCGGGCTGGAAGTGCCGGTGGGAGAAAGCGGGGGAGGCGGGCGGCGTTCGGCTCGGGCTGCGTTTCGTCAAGGGGCTTCGAAAGGAAACAGGCGATGGGATCGAGCGGGAGCAGGCGAAGAGCCCGTTCGGGAGCCTCGAGGATTTCGAGCGGCGGGTCGCGTCCCCGTTCGGGCGAGCTCGAACGCCTCGCTTTTGCGGGCGCTCTCGCCGGTTTCGGTCTGACGCGCCGGGAGGCTCTCTGGCAGGCGGCGCGGGTCGCGCGCCCGGCGGGGCCGCTGCTCGACTCCCTGGAGCTCGCCGGCGAATCTCCTCTGCCGGAAATGTCGGCGGCGGAACAGACCTCGGCGGATTACGGCTCGACCGAGATGACGACCGGGCCCCACCTGATCGAGCACGTTCGCCCGCGCCTCGCGGCGAGGTCGGTGGAAACCGCCGCACGGCTGCGCGAGCTGCCCGACGGCGCCCGCGTCCGCGCGGCGGGGGCCGTCATCGTGCGCCAGCGCCCGGGCACGGCGAAGGGGTTCGTTTTTCTGACGCTCGAGGACGAGACCGGAATGGCCCAGGCGATCGTGCGGCCCGACCTGTTCCGCCTTCAGCGCGCGTTGATCGTCGGCTCGCCGGGACTCGTCGTCGAAGGAATCCTCCAGAAACAGGACGGGACGCTCTCGGTGAAGGCGGAGCGGTTCTGGAGTTTGCGCGACGTGGACCGGATTCCATCGCACGACTTCCACTAGCTGACGCGGACGATACCCTCGCTGCGACGAACGTCCTCGCCACTCGGCACCCTGCGACGTACTTGACTCAGTACGCCTCGGGTGCCTCGGACTACGGGCGCTCGTCTCGCATCGGTCTCGCCGCGTCTCGAGGCGGTTCCCTAGTTCGACCGCAGCGCGACCATGGGATCGACCCGGGTCGCGCGCCGCCCGGGAAGCAGGCACGCGATCGCCGCCGTCGCGATGAGCGTCGCGGAAACCGCCACGAACGTGATGGGGTCCGTCGGCGCGACCGAGAACAACAACGCTTCGAGGACCCGGGCGAACGCGAAAGCTCCGACGAGCCCGATCGCGAGCCCGAGGAGAACCGGCCGCATCGCCTGGCGGAAAACCATTCGCAGAACGTCGCTTTTGGACGCGCCGAGCGCCATTCGAATCCCGATCTCCCGCGTTCGCTGGCCGACCGAGAACGCCGTTACGGCGCCGATTCCGGCTGCGGCGATCGCGAGCGCGAGCAGAGCGAATCCCGAAAAGAGCGTCGTCGTCAGGCGCGGCGAGTCGAGCGAGCTCTTCTTGAGCCGCTCGAGCGTGTGCACGTCGCTCACGGGAGCCGTGCGGTCGAGCTCATGAACGGCGGAGCCGAGCTGGCGCGAAAGCCGCTCGGGGTCGGAGCCCGCGCGGATCAGCACCCGCATCGTGCTGCCGCCGCCCTGGACGTACGGCAGGTAGACCTCTTCGCCGGCCGGTTTGTCGAGGCCGAACTGCTTGACGTCGCCGACGATGCCGACGATCTCCCTCCACTGCACGGGCGTGCCGCCGATGCTGATCCGGTGACCGACGGCGCCGCCCTCGGAACCGAAGAACCTCCGCGCGAACGCCGCGTTGACGATCGCAACCAGGCCCGCCGGCGCAGCCTGCGTGGCGCCGGACGCGGCGGGAACTTCCTGCTCCGTGAAGCTCCGGCCGCGCAGGAGAGGTATGCCGACGACCGGGAAGAACCGCGGGCTCACGATCTGCGGATAGACCTGCGGCGGAGCGGCGCCGGCCGGCGACGGCCGCCCTTCGATGTCGAGCGACGAGTTCCACGGGGTCCCGCCCGACAGCGGGAACGCCGAGGCGATCGCGACTCCCCGAACGCCCGGGAAGCCGGCGACCTTCTCGAGAAGGCGGTCGTAGACGGCGCGGGATTTCTCCGGCGTCGTGTAGCGGGACCAGTCGAGCGAAATCCGCGCCGTCAGCACGTTTTCGGGCGCGAACCCCGGATCGACGTGGGACAGGCGGACCAGACTCTTGACGAGAAGGCCCGCGGCAACCAGAAGGACGAGAGAAACGGCGACCTGCGGGACGACGAGCAGTCCATTGCCCCGCCGGCCGCCAGCGGCCGTGCGACCCTCGTCGGATTCCTTCAGCGCCCCCGCGAGATTGCGGGTCCCGCGAAGCGCCGGGATCGCGCCGAAAGCGATCCCGGTCGCGAGCGACACGAGGAGCGTGAAGAGGAGGACTCTTCCGTCGATCGAGATCTCCGCCGCGCGGGGCGTGAACCGCGAGGCGAAAGAAACGAGGAAGTGGCGCGAAAGCGCCGCGATCCCGATCCCGAGGACGCCCCCGGCAAGCGCGATCATCGTGCACTCGGTCACGAGCTGGCGCAGGATCCTCCCGCGTCCCGCGCCGATCGCCGCCCGGACCGCGAGCTCCCTCCTCCGCCGCGACAGCCGGGCGAGCGTGAGGTTCGCGACGTTCGCGCAGGCGATGAGGAGCACGAATCCGGCCGTCGCGAGGAGAGCGACGAACGTCAGGCGGGCGTTTCTCGTGAGCTCGTCGCGGAGCGGCCGGGCGTCCATGGTCGAGCGCGCGCCGGCGGGGTAGTCGGCGGGATACTGGCTTTTCAGTCGCGCGGCGATCAGCGACAGCTCGCGGCGAGCGCTCTCGGGCGTCGCGCGGGGCGCGAGCCTTCGCGAAGACCGTCAGTCCCCGGCCGCCGCGGCTCGCGTCCCACTGCTTGCCGGCGCGGAACGGGCAGGCGGAAACCGGCATGTAGACGTCGTTCTCATCGGGGTACTGCGGGACGGCCGGAAGGACGCCCACGACGAGGTGGGGCTTGTCGTTCATCTCGAAGGATTTCCCGACGATGTTCGGGTCGCCGCCCAGGTTGTTCTGCCAGAAGTCGTGCGAGAGGACGAGCACCGGCGCCGCGCCGTGGCCGTCTTCGCCGGGCCGGAACGTGCGGCCGAGAGCGGGATGGACGCCGAGGAGATCGAAGAACGACGCCGAGACCACGCCGGTGCGGACGCGGATCGGGTCTCCGTGTCCGAGGAGAGTGAATTCCATGTTGTGGTATTCGGCGATCGTCTCGAGCGTGCGGCTCTGGGCGGCGAGGTCGCGGACCTCGGGAGGAGAGAACTGGGCGTCGTCCACGCCGGCTCCGGGCGCGGGCTGGCGCAGCACGAGCAGGCGCCCCTCGTGCGCGAACGGAAGCGGCCGGAGGAGAATCGCGTTGACGGCCGAGAAGAACGCCGAGTTGACGCCGATGCCGAGCCCCAGCGTCGCGATCGCGACGGCGGCGGAGCCCGGGCTCTTGCGCACCATGCGCCATCCGTAGCGCAGATCCTGCGCGAACGATTCGAGCCGCGGGAACCCGCGGGAGTCGACGCTTTCTTCCTTCGTTTTCTCGACGCCCCCGAACTCGACGAGCGCCCGGCGGCGGGCTTCCTCCGGGGGAATTCCCGACTCGACGAGCTGGGCGGTGCGCATGTCGAGATGGAAACGGATCTCCGCGTCGAGCTCGCCGCGGAGCTTTTCGCGCCGGGCAATGCTCAGAATCCGGGAACGAAGGCGTCGAAAGATGCTCATGACACGCTCTCCTCTCCGGCGAGCCGCAGCACGCGGCCGACGGCCTCCGAGAGACGATGCCAGTTCTCCGTCTCCCGCTCGAGCTGGCTTCGCCCGGCCCGGGTCAGCGTGTAGAACTTCGCCTGGCGGTTGTTCTCGGAGACGCCCCACTCGGCCTGGATCCACCCCGCGACTTCCAGCCGCGCGAGCGCGGGGTAAAGCGAGCCCTGGTTGACCTGGAGGACGTCGCGGGAAATCTGCTGGATCCGCTGGGAGATCCCCCATCCGTGCATCGCGCCGAGGGAGAGCGTGCGAAGGATCAGAAGGTCGAGCGTTCCCTGCAGGAGGTCGGATTTCGGCTCGGGTCGGGGTTTCATGGCGGCTCCCCTCCTAGATCGTCTACAGGAGTTTGCCACCGCTCCTGTCGAATGTCAAGGGGAGTGCCCCCACGCCCCGTCCCGGGGGAGGGGCGTTACTTCTTGTCCACAAACGTCAGGGCTTCCGCGATCGGCTTCGGCCGGGCGAGGAGATATCCCTGGCCGAGCGGAACGCCGAGCTCGATGAGCGTCGCGAGCTCTTCGGCCGTCTCGATGCCCTCGGCGATGACTTCCGTGTCCCTTTTCCGCGCGAAGGAGAGCATCGCGTCGAGGAGATCCCGCTTGATTTTGTGGCGGTGAATCTCGTGGACGAAGACGCTGTCGAACTTCAGGTAATCGGGCTCGATCTCGGCGAGCGAGGAGAACGACGCGTAGCCCGTGCCCATGTCGTCGACGGCGATCCGGAAGCCTTCGCGCCGCAGCTCGGCAATGACGTGCTTGAAAATGTCGTGGTGAAGCGCGTACGTGCGTTCCGTGATCTCCAGCACGATCCGGGAGGGCTCGAAGTGCATTCCCCGCACGAGCACTTCGAAGGCGCCGTCCAGGAACTCGCGGTCGGACGCGGCGGCGGGGGACAGGTTGATGAAGAGAAGCTGTCGCCCCCGGATCGGCCCCGCTTCCTCGAGGATCCGGCGCCGGCAGACCCGCTCCAGCGGAAGGAGCAGGTCCGCAAGCTCGGCGAACGAAAAGAGCGACTCGCCGTCTTCGAAACCGCTGCCCTGCGGCCCCCAGGAAAGCGCTTCGAAGGCGACGACGTCTCGCGACGAGAGGTCGAAGATCGGTTGGAACACGGGATAGATCCGCCCTTCGGCGATGATCGAACGGAGCACTTCCGTGCCGCGGACCTCCGCCCGGGCGCTCCGGTCGTCCCCCTGGCCGCGGGCCTCGCGGATGCCGCGGTAGATGAGCCGCTCCACGCGCACTTTCGGATCCGACAGGATCACGGAGCTGCCGACGTAGTTGCGAAAGCGCTCCGAGCTGGGCAGCCGTTGAGAGAGAAAATCTCTCACGTAGGCGTCGAGAAGGCGGGCTCGCGCCCCGAGGTCGGCGTCGAGCGGCCCGCCGGGCTCCGAATCCAGACGGACGAACAGGAAGACCTCGTCGGATCGAACCGCGGGCAGGCAGAGGATACCGTCCGGCACGCGGCCTCCTCCCCGGTCGGCCCGGAGGGCCCGGATGAATTCCACGACGAGCCGGTCGTAGGCCTGCCAGCCCCACGATTCCTCGAGCTGCTGCTCGACATGGAGCGACAGCGTGAAGATTCCGACCGGCGAGCCTTCCTCCAGCTGGCGCCGAAGGTCGTCGACGACGCCGGCGAGGGTCGGCAGCCCCGAATCGGGGTCGTGCAGCCGCGCGCGGAACTGGAGCCATTCGGCGCGAAGCCGCCGGGCGTCCTCTTCGCGCTCGCGTTCCGCGGCGGTCGGAGATTCCGTGTTCATGCCGTCTTCCCGAGAATCGCCCGCACTTCGGCCACGATTTCCGCCGGAGAGAAGGGCTTTTCGACGTACGACACGGCCCCTTCCTGGAGACCGATGATCTTGTCTCGCCCTTCGGTTCGGGCGGAAACCATCGCGACGGGAATCCGGGCCGTGCGCTCGTCGGCGCGCAGCGCTTTCAGGACCTGCCAGCCGTCCATTTCCGGCATCATGACGTCGAGCAGGATGAGATCCGGGGTCCGGTCGTACGCGAGCGTGAGCGCGGTCTTCCCGTCGCCCGCGACGAGCGTCTGGAAACCTTCCTTTTCGAACACGACCGTGAGGAGATCGAGCACGTCGTCTTCGTCGTCCACGATGAGGATCGATTGTCTTCGCCGGGGTTTCGGTCATGGGTTCGCCTCCGCGGCCGCGGAAAGCGGCCGGACGACGTTTCGAATTTCGGAGAGCAGCCGCTCGAGCCCCGCGGTCTTGCCCAGATGGCTTCGGACGCCGAACTGCACGCCTTTCGCGACGTCGGCGGGCGTGTCGCGGGCGGACAGCACGATCACCGGGATCTTCGCGAACGAGGAATCGCGCAGGCGGCGAAGGACCTCCCACCCGGTCATTCCCGGCATCATGAGGTCGAGCAGGATCAGGTCGGGCGTCTCGATTTCGAGGGACGAGAGCGCCTCCTCGCCGGAGGACGCGACCGTCGCCCGGTAACCCTGGCTCGTCAGCGCGTCGGAAAGATAGCCGGTCACGTCGGGTTCGTCGTCGACGACCAGGATCGTGGACGGCCGGCGAAGCGATTCGCTCCGCGCGAGAGCCGTCGCGACGGCCTCGACGAGCACTCCTCCTTCGACCGGCTTCAGCAGGTAGTTCTCCGCCCCGAGCCGGAAGCCTTCCGCCTTCTCGTTGACGACGGACACGAGGAGAGTCGGGATGTGCTGCGTGCGGGGATCGTCTTTCAGCGTCTTCAAGACTTCGAACCCGTTTCGGTCCGGCAGGTAGACGTCGAGGAGGATCAGCTCCGGAGGCTTCGCGCGCGCCATCTCGATTCCCTGCGCGGCCGTCGTCGCGACCGCGACGGTCCGCCCCTCGGATTCGAGCGAATCCGTCAGGTAGGACAGGAAGTCGGGGTCGTCATCGATCGCGAGGATCGTCGCGGCGCGGGCGGGCGCCGGCGCGGTGGTCGCGATCGCGGCTTCGGAAATGCGGCCCGCCGAAACCGGCAGCGCGAATCGGAACCGCGTTCCTCCTCCCGGCCGCGCCTCGATGGAGATCGGAATGTTGTGCGCGTCGAGGATGGATTTGACGATCGCGAGACCGAGCCCGACTCCTCCGAAGCGCCTCGCGGCGCCGGCCTCCACCTGGTAGAACTTCGTGAAGACGCGGTCACGGTCCTCTTCCTCGATGCCGATTCCGTTGTCGGCGACCGTCACCTCCACTTCGCGCCTGGCGCGGGAGAACGAAGCTTCGACCCAGACGTCCCCTCCGGGAGGGGTGAACTTGATCGCGTTGACGACGAGATTCTCGACGACCTGCGTCAAGCGTTCCCGGTCTCCGAGAACCGGCGGAAGGTCGTCCGAGACGCGGACGTGGAACGTGACTTTCTTCTTCCTCACTTCCGTCTCGAGAGAAGTCACGATCTGGCGGATCAGGAGCTCGATCCGGAACGGGGCGGCGTTGATCGCCACGCGGCCGAGCTCCATGCGCGAAAAATCGAGCAGCATGTTGATGTTCCGGTTGAGCCGGTCGATGTTTCGGAGGCAGATCGACAGGGCCCGCGCCTGTTCCGCGCTGACCGGGCCGAGATTGCCGTCACCCATGAACTCGACGTATCCGCGGATCGCGGAGAGGGGAGTGCGGAGCTCGTGGCTGACGTTGGCGAGCAAATCCGTCTTGAGCCGGTCGAGAGTCTTCAGCTCCTCGTTCGCGTGCTCGAGCTTCTGGACGTGTTCTTCGAGACGTTTCGCCATGCGGTTGAACGTCTCGGCGAGCTCGTCGATCTCGAAGGAGGCCGCGGCGAGACGGATCTCCTGGTAGCGGCCTTCGTCGAAAGAGCGCACTCCGCGCGTGAGCTCTTCGATGGGCCTCGCGACGCGCGTCGCGAGCCGGCGCGCGACGATGGCCATGACGAGGAGCGAGCCCAGGAGGAGGCCGCCCAAAGGAAGGACCATCGCGTTCATCGTCCGGAACAGCGAGCGATACGTGAACACGTACAGGACGGAATACTGGTGGCGTCCCCATTCTTCCACGTAGGGCGAGACGATCAGCAGGATTCGCCCGAGGTGGGAGTCGCTCGCGTGGAACACCCTCGAGCTGAGCTCGGCCGAGGCGTTCAGCAGGCGGCCGTCGACCAGGCGGCGAACGGGGTGCTCGGGCTGAAGGTTGTAGTCGAGGCTCTCGAAGGAATCGTAGAGGACTTCCCCGGATACCGAGAGGATCAGGATGCGGTGAACGTCCTCGTTCCAGGCCATCGTCCGGCGGACGATTTCGCGAAACTTGTAGGAGCCCGAATGGTAGTAGACGCGGTACTCCTGGCAGATCTGATCGTCCGTGGTCTGGGAGAACATGAGGGCGTTGTTTTCCAGGAGCTTCTTCTGGTCCCGATACCGCACGAACACCATCGTCGCCGCGACGAGAACCAGAAGAGCTCCCGTCACCCCGGCGAGGACGAGCTCGAAGCGGCGCTTCAGCGATCGCGTCTTCATGTCTTCACCGGAGGTCCACGTCGGGGACCCAGATTTCCCCGTCCGCCCGCGGCTCCCACGAGACCTCCGGGCTGAGCACGTAGCGATCTTCCTGGATGAAGAGAGGAATCATCGGGAGATCGTCGATCGCCATCGCCATCGCGCGCTTCTCCAGCTCGATCCGGGCGCCGGAATCGATCGTCGTCAGAATCTGCTCGATCACGCGGTCCAGCGCAGTATTGGTATAGCCCGTCCCGTTGTCGCGCCCGAGGCCGTTCGCCTCGCGGGTGTGGAGAGACGATTCGAAGAGCTCGGCCGAGTCTCCCGACGAACAGATCCATCCCGTGATGTGGAGGTCGGAAAGGCCTTTGTCGATCCGCTCGAGAAACTCCGCTTTGTCCCAGCCCCGAACCTTCAACCGGATGCCGGCGTCTCCGAGCTCGTTGACGATTTCCCCGACGACGGGACTCTGGGAGTCCGACCGTTCGTCGAGGGTCAGGTCGAGCCCGCCGGGGTGCCCGGCTTCCGCGAGGAGCTTTCGCGCGGCGGCCACGTCGCGCGCGGGCACCGCCAGCGACGGATTGAATCCGATGACGTCGGGAGGAACGTATTGCGTCGCCACGAAGCCGTGATTCGCCGCGCCACGGCCCAGGATCTCCTTGAGGTCGAGCGACAGGCGGATCGCCTTTCGGACGCGGAGATCCGAGAGCGGGTTGTTCGGGCGGGGCGTGACGTTCATGCCGATGTAGGACACGGACAGGCTCGGACGGGCGATCAAGCGGATGCGCCGATCTCCCTGGTGCTCCTCCCAGCCCTGGCGAGGGCCTTCGAGAAGAATCAGGGGATGCACGGACGCGGCGACCCGCCAGCGATCCTCCGCGGTCGACACGGTGCGAAATCTCACCCGCCCGACGGCGGCCCGGCCGCCCCAGTAATCGGGGAATGCCGCCATTTCGATCGCGTCGCCGGGCCGCCAGCTCACGAAGCGGTAGGGACCCGTGCCGATCGGGTGCCGAAGGAACTCGGCCTCACCCTGTTCCTGCATCTTTCTCTTCGGGAGGATGTAGATGAAGGAAAGGCGCGTGAGAAGAGGAGTCGGCTGCTCCGTCTGAATCTCCACGGTCAAAGGTCCGGTCGCCGTGACGGCGCGAATCCCGATCAGGAAGGGGAAAATCTCCGACTGCGGGTTCTGGAGGACTCGCCGAAAAGTGAAGACGACGTCGTCGGCCGTGAGCGGCGAGCCGTCGTGGAATTTCACGCCGGGCCGAAGATGGATCCTCCACGTCTTTTCGTTCGGATTTTCCCAGCGGACAGCGAGGCTGGGCTGAAGAGTCATGTGTTGATCGAATCGCAGCAGCGAGTCGAAGAGGTTCATCGAAACCGTGTCGCTGACGACTTCGAACTTGCTGTTCGGGTCGAGCGTCAGGATGTCCGAGCCCTGAACGACGGTGAGGGTGGACTTTGCCCCGCGGGGCGCGCAGGCCGGAAGGAGGGCCAAGCACCCCAGCCACAGGGCGCGCGTGGCGCTCCTCGCTCCGAATCGTTTCATCGTGCCGCTCTGGTGAAGGAAGTATAGCATCGCGTTTCGCGCCCCGCCCCGGGTGTAGAATCCTCGGAGAAAGCCGAGCTCACGTGAAACGGAAGGTTCGCTCCGCGGCGATCCTGGCGATTGTGGTGGCGGTGTCCTCCTGCCGCCGGGGAGGGGAGACTCGCTCCGACAGCCTCGTGATCGGCCAGCTCGCGTCCGCGGCGATCCTCGATCCCCACCTTCAGAACGACGAGCGCACGTATTCGACTCTCGATCACTTCTACAACAAGCTCGTGACGTTCGGACCCGAACTCCAGATCGTTCCGGAGCTCGCGACTCGATGGGAGAATCTTTCGGACACCGTCTGGCGATTCCATCTGCGCCGGGGCGTCGTCTTTCACGACGGGCGTCCCTTCGGCGCCGCGGACGTTCTCGCGACGATTCGAAGGGCGCAATCCGCGCCGGGGTCCCAGGTCAACCACTACGTTCAGTCCATTCGCGAGATCCGGGTCGAGGACGACGCGACGATCGTGTTCGTGACGCGCGATCCGACGCCCGTCCTCCTGAACGAGCTCGTTTTCATCGACATCGTGCCGCGGGGCACCGGCCCGGGCGCGATCGAGCGGCCCGTCGGCACCGGCCCTTACGAATTCGTCTCCGGAAAACCGGGCTCTCCGATCGTGGGCAAGAGATTCGACCGGTACTGGGGGCCGCGGCCGTTCTTTTCCAAAGTGACGATCCTTCCCCTCGCCGACAACGCGGCGCGCGCGCACGCGATCCCGGACGGCGTCGCGGACCTGATCGCTCGGTTTCCCGAAGAATTCTGGAGCTGGGCCCAGACGCAGAAGAAGATGCGGGTCCTTCGGCGCCAGGGAGTCTCCGAGATTCTGATCGGCTTTTCGACCGGGCGCGGCAGCCCTTTCGCGGACATCCGTCTCCGCCGAGCCGTCGCGCTCGCGATCGACCGGCCGAAGGTCGCCGCGCGTGGCCTGCAGGGCCTCGCGGCTCCGCTCGATCAGCTCGTGCCCTCGACGGTCTTCGGTTATTCGAACAAGCTCCGGCGGGTCGAGCGGGACGCGGTCGCGGCGGTCCGGCTGCTTTCGGAAGCGGGCTACCCGAACGGGCTCGAAGCGACCGCGATTCTCCCCGATTACCTCCAGGGCGCCGCGGCGGAGATCGCCCGGCAGCTGCGAGAAGTGGGCATCCGGGTCCGCCTCGTTCCCCTGCCGTTTGCCCGCTTCAACGAGCGATGGGAACGGGAGGGGGATCCCCTCGCGATCTTCAGCTGGGGAGCCGGTACGGGCGACATCTCCGACATCCTCGACGCGCTCCTCCACTCGCGTCAGAACGGGTTCGGCCGCTCCAACCATTTCGGGTATGCGAACGAGAAGCTCGACCGGCTCATCGAGATCTCGGATCGCACGCTCGATCCGGCGGCCCGCCTCGAGCTCCTGACCTCGGCCCAGGAGCTCATCCGGGAAGACCTTCCGCTGCTCCCCGTGGTCCTGAGGTTCGATCTCTATGCCGCGCGCCGGGATCTGAAATGGTTTCCGCGGCCCGACCGGCGGGTCCGCGCGTTCGACGTCCGGCCGGCGCGGTGATTTTCAGGGAACCGGCGCGATCTCGCTCGCGAGGATGATGCCGTCGTTTCGCGGCTGCCAGGCGAAACGCCGGTCGACGGCGTAGTCGTCCTGATCCACGAAGAGGGGAATCCACACGAGGTCGCTCATCAAGCGATCCTCGATCTGCTGCAGGGCGTCGCGCCGGGCATTGACGGATTGTTTTTCCGCGCTCGCTTCGATCTCGCTGTCGACGGCGGGAGACGAATAGCCCACGTAGTTGTGGATGCCGAAGTGCCTCGCCGGATCGAGGGAGTGGAGAACGTTGTCCAGGATGTCGCTGACGTCGCCCGTGAGACACCCGAACCGGGAGATGTGGATCGTCGTGTCGCGCGCGTCCATGCGGGCGAAGTAGTCGGGGTCGGACAGGACCTCGAGGTCGAGCCGGATCCCCACGGTTTTCAGCTGGTCGCACACGAGGCGCGCCGCGTCGGCGAGCAGCTTCCGGGTCTGCATCGTCGCCGGAAACCCGTCGGGCAATCTGGCCTGCCGCAGCAGATCCCGAGCCCGGGCGCGGTCGACCCGGGGCGTCCGGATCTTCGGGTCGAATCCGAAGATGAAGGGGGGCACGAGCTGCGAGGCCGGAACGGCGTTGTAGGGAAGCATTGCCACGAGCGCGTTCCGGTCGATTGCGACGTTCATCGCCTCGCGGACGAGCGGGTTTCGAAACGGGTTCGGGCGGATCGGGCATCGCGGGGAGACGTCGCGTCCGAGGTCGTAGCCGAGGTATTTCGTGAAGATGCTGGATCGGTGGAGCGTTCGAAACCGGGGAAGGTCGCGCAGCGAGAGCTCGAGTTTCTTGGTGTTGGCCTGGACCAGCTGGGACTTTCCGCTCATCGCGTCGGAAAGGGCCGCCTCGGGCCCGCGGTCGAGCAGAAACGTGACGCGCGAGAGCGCCGCTTTCTTTCCCCAGTAGCGCTCGAATCGCCGCAGAAGGAGAACCTTGCCCTTCTTCCATTGCGTGACGCGGTACGGGCCGGTTCCGTCCGGGTGCACCGGGATCTCCGATTCGAGCGCGCCTTTCGGAAGAATCGAGATGAACCGCAGCTTGTTGAGGAGGATCGCGAGCGGCTTCGTCGTTCGAATCCGGATCGTCAGCGGGTCGAGCTCGCGGACATCGTCGATGTACAACAGATAGCCGGTCATTTCGAGACCGGTGCTCTTCAACAGGCGGTCGAGGGAGAAAACCACGTCCTCGGCGGAGAACCGCTTGCCGCTGTGGAAAATGACGTTCGGCCGGAGATGAAAGATCCACGTGGAGGGATCGGGGTTTTCCCACCGGCTCGCGAGGCACGGCTGGATCTGCATGTTGGCGTCGGTCGTCACGAGCGTGTCGTAGAACTGGGACACGATCGCAAAGGACGCGAGCTGGTTGTGGGCGTGGGGATCGAGATCGACGACCATGTGGGGCACGGAGATCTGGATCGAGGTCGGCGGCGAGACGCGGGCGCAGGCGCCCGCCGCAAGGAACGCGGGCAGCATCAGGATCGCACGGAAAGATCGCGCGGCCGGTTTCAATGTCACCTCTTGAGTTCTTCGGGAATTCTACCCCGCCGCGATGCGAATCCGCTTCGCGATTTCGCCGATGGTTCCGGTCAGGCCATGGTCCCCTTCGGGGATCTCGGTCCATTGCGATCCCTCGGCGAGACGTCCCGTCGCCTGCCATTCCCGCCAGACGCCCTCGGCGACCTCGTAAGGAACGCTCTCGTCGAGCCGGCCCATGAGAACAGAGACGCGCGCGGCCGGAGGCTCGCTCTCGGGCGGACGCCGCGCCATCCGCTCGAAAAAGGCGCGGTGGACGGGCATTTTCCGGTTCTCGCCGTAGTGAAAGAAGAGCACGGGATCGCCGGGCGGAAGCTTCTCGACCCATCTCCGCCCGAAGCCGAGCGCCGGCGCGATCAACACGAGAGGGGCGGCGACACCCCGGCGGGACGCCTCGAGGGCGACGAGCGCGCCGAGGGAGCTTCCCGCCAGGACGTCGACCCGCTCCCTCGCGGCCGCTCGCAGGGTTTCGGCGACCATGCTCTCGAAATCCAGCCTCTCGAACGACGGGAGGTTCAGGTCGGGAGCGTCGATCCGGACGTTCTCGGCCGCGAAGAGGTCGGTCAGGGCCTGGACCTTTCGGCCGCGGGGGGAAGAAGCGAAGCCGTGGAGGTAGAGGACGCGCCGGCTCACGGGGCGGCCGGGCCGAACTCCGCGACGACGGCCGCGTGGTCGCTCGTTCCGAAATCCGCGAGGACGCGGCAGGCGCTCGCCCGCGAGGCGAGCGGGGCGGAGGCGAGAATGTAGTCGATTCGCCAGCCGATGTTGCGCTGGCGCATGTTCCTCCACGGCGCCCACCAGGTGAACAGCTCTTCGTTGTCGGGGTCGAGGGCGCGGCCCACGTCGACGAGCCCGGCGGAAAGGATGCCTTCGAGCAGCGCTCGCTCCTCGGGCAGCTGGCCGATGACCGGGCGGCGCTCCTTCGGATGAACGTCCCGGTCGGATCGCGCGACGTTCAGGTCGCCGCACAGGACGAGGTCGAGGCCCGCGGCATGCGTCTCGCGGACGAAGCTCTCGAGCGCCTCGAGGAACCGCAGCTTCGCCGGGAAGTCCTTTCCGCCGTTCGGCACGTAGGCGGATGCGACGACGACGTTTCCGGTGCGCCCCGTGACGATGCGGGTCTCGTGATCGAAAGCCGGGTGCGCGAAGAGCGGCCTTTCCGGGAAAACCTCTTTGCGGAAATGGAGTCCCACCCCCGAATAGGCGCGCTCGCCGTGCCAGTAGCACCAGTACCCGTCGATCTCGCAGAGGAGGAGCGGGATTTTGTCGGGCGGCGCCTTGATCTCCTGGAGGCAGATCACGTCCGGCCGGTCGCGCGCGACCCATTCTGCGACCTGCGCCTCGCGCGCGCGGATGCCGTTGACGTTCCAGGTCGCGATCTTCATGCGGACATCCTACGACGCTTCCTGTCTCGCGATTGACGAGACGCGAGCCGCGGCGATAGTCTGGCCGCGCGGGAATGAAGAGCAGAATCGAAAAGGCGAGGTTTCGGCACGCGCTGATCGGCGGTGCGCTCCTCGCGGCTACCGTCCTTTCCTACGCGGCTTCGGCGGTCCCTCCGGATGCCCAGCGCTGGTGGTCGCACGTTCTCTTCCTCGCGAACGACCGTCTCGAGGGACGCGGGACCGGAAGCGAGGGCTACAAGAAGGCTTCGCGATACGTCGCGGATCGGCTGCGCAAGGCCGGCGCCGAGCCGCTCGGAACGAACGGGTACTTTCAGCCGGTTCGGTTCGACGCGAGAAGGATTCGCGAGGAAGAGTCGAGCGCCGCTCTCGTGAGCGGCGCGAGCGTCGATCCGCTCGTGCCGGGGCGCGACTTCGTGTTCGGCCTGCGCGCGGACCCGGCGGAAGAGATCGAGGCCCCCCTCGTGTTCGTCGGCCACGGGCTCACGATTCCGCGCGCGCACGAGGACGACCTGGCCGGCCTGGATCTGCGGGGAAAGATCGCCGTTTACCTGACGGGAGCGCCGAAAGCCGTTCCCGGACCCCTCGCGGCGGACGCCCAGTCCCAGAGGCAGCGGTGGGCCGCGCTCCGGAGCGCGGGCGCGGTCGGGGAAATCCGGATCCCGCTCCACCTGGAGCGCGCCTGGGAAAAACTGGCGTCCGCGCGCCGGATGCCCTCGATGAGCCTCGCGGACCCGGAGCTCGGAGCCTCACCGGGCGAAAAGATTTCGATCGGCTTCAACCCGGCGTCCGCGGAAAAGCTTTTCGCGGGCTCCGGCCACACGTTCGCCGAGGTCGTCGACGCGGCGCGCCGCGACGAGCGCCTGGCCGGATTTCTGCTCGGGAAATCGCTTCGGGCGAAAATCCGGGTCGACCGCTGGAGCGTCCAGTCCGACAACGTCGTCGGCGTCGTGCGCGGCTCGGATCCCGCCCTCCGCGGCGAATACGTCCTGCTCACGGCCCATCTCGACCACCTCGGGATCGGCGAGCCGGTCGCCGGCGACCGGATCTACAACGGCGCGATGGACAACGCGTCGGGCGTCGCGACGCTGCTCGAAACAGCCGAAGCCCTTCGGGACGCGGGGCAGCGCCCGAAGCGCTCCGTGATCTTCCTCGCCGTGACGGGCGAGGAGGCCGGCCTCCTCGGCTCGGAGTTCTTCGCGGCGCATCCGACCGTTCCCACCGGCTCGATCGTCGCCGACGTCAATATCGACATGTTTCTTCCGATTTTTCCGCTTCGCCTGCTGACCGTGGAAGGCCTGGACGAGTCGGATCTCGGCCCTCGCCTCGCCGCGATCGCGAAGTCCGCCGGTGTGGGCGTTCAGCCGGATCCGTTCCCGGAGAGGAACTACTTCATCCGGAGCGACCAGTACAGCTTCATCCGCCGGGGAGTTCCCTCGATCGATTTCGAGGTCGGAACGACGCCCGGCTCCCCGGAAGCGGCGGCCGAAGAGAAATGGATCCGCGAGCATTACCACTCGCCGTCCGACGACACTTCCCAGCCGATCGACTTCGCGTGCGCGGCCGCCTACAACCGGATCGTCCGCGCGTTCGCTCTCGAGATCGCAAACGAGCCGGCGCGGCCTCGCTGGAACGCGACGAGCTTCTTCCGGCCGTCTTCGGCCGGGACGGCTTCGTACTGACGCGATGGCGCTCGATCTCGGCGACAAGCTGTCCGGGCGGTTCGCCTCCCGCCTCGCGGCACAGTTCGGGGCATGGGCGACGGTCGCCGGCGACCTCGACCTTCCGAGACTCGACCGCGTTCCGGCTTCCGGAAAGTGGCCGGCCCGGCTGCACCTGGCGCACATCGGTCGAATGCACGAGGTATATCGCGTCCGGATCGACACGATCCTCGCGGAAGACGTGCCGGCGCTTTCCCCGTATCGCGCTGAGGCCGACGCCGACTGGCCGACGTGGAGCGCCCTGCGGGCGCCGGAGATCTTCGAGCGGGCGCGTTTGCTCCGCTCGAGGATGATCGACGAGCTTCGGCCGCTCACGGACCTGGACCTGGCTCGGGTCGGCGAGCACGGAAAGTTCGGCCCGCTTCCCCTCTCGCAGTGGCTCGAGTTCTTCCTCGTGCACGAGGCCCATCACCTCTACCAGATCTTCCAGCTCGTCCGCGAGCCGTAGCAGCTGCGGAAACCCCGCGTCGCGCGCCGGATGCGGGCCGGCGTCAGGAAGCTTTTCGCGAGAGATCCGCCGTTTCCGGCGGCGAGGCCCGCCTCGGAAGATGGGCGATTCGAACGGCCTCGGGGAACGCCTGCAGCGCTTTCTGCGCCTGAACGTCGTCCCGCAACGTCCGTTTCCACCCTTCATCGGGCCCGTACCGGAGCGTGAGGACCTCGGACGCGACGTCCGAATCGATGCGGGCGCGGTCTGCGTCCCGCCGGTAGTCTTCGCGGGCGGCGGCCGCGGTCTCGACCTTCTGGCGTTCCAGAGACCGGAAGAACTCCTCGAACCGAGTCGTCGGCGGCGAATTCGCGGCCGACGGAAGGATGGGCGGCGACGTAGTCGACCGCGAACGTGAAAAAGGCCCCCTGCGCCTGCAGCCGCCGCTCGAAATCCGAGATCGATTCCGGCGCGATGACTTCGTCCGGCGTGATGCCGCCCTCGCTCTTCACCGGGCGGCCCGCGTCGGTCGAAAAGGTCTTCGTTCCCGCGGGAGCGGGCCCGGCCGGCGGCGGGTGAGAGTCGGGGAAGAGGTACGCCGCCCGATCCGAATAGTCCCGCTGGATCCAGCGTCCCGAGGGGGTGAGGTACCTCGCCGTCGTGAGCGCGAGGCCCGCGCCGTAGGAAAGCGGGAAGACCCCCTGGACGAGGCCCTTTCCCCACGAAGTCGTGCCCACGATCCAGGCCCGGTCGTGGTCCTGCATCGCGCCCGCCACGATTTCCGACGCGGAGGCCGACCCGCGGTTGACGAGGATCACGAGCGGGACGTCGACGTGCTCAACGTTGCCCTCGGCGAGGTAGTCCTCGTTGGACGCCGCCATACGGCCGCGCGTCGAAACGATCTTCTGCCCCTTGCGCAGGAACATGTCGGAAATCTCGAGCGCGGGCTCGAGAGCTCCTCCGGGGTTGCCGCGCAGGTCGAGCAGGAGGCTCTTCATGCCTTCGCTCTTCAATTGCCGGACGGCCTTCAGCGTGTCGTCGGCGGAGGTTCGGGTGAACTCCGCGAGCTGGATGTAGCCGACGCCTCCGCCGACGAGGAATGCATGACGCACCGAGCTGGACGGGATCTCGCCCCGGACGAGCGCGACGTGAATCGGTTCGGCGACGCCCGGCCGCCGGACCGTCAGCCGAACGGTCGATCCCTTCGGCCCGCGCACCCGCGACGAGACTTCGGCGGTGTCCCACGACGCGTCGGGCGCCTGCCCTTCGATTTCCGTGATGACGTCTCCGGCCTGCAGTCCGGCTTTGCCGGCCGGCGTCCCCGGTTTCACTTCCATGATCGTGATCCGTCCGTCCCGCCGCTGCATCGAAATTCCGACGCCGAAGTAGGACCCGCGCTGCCGCTCCTCGAGCGAGCTGAAGGCGCCCGGCTCGAAGAACGTCGTGTGGGGATCGAGCGTGGAGATCATTCCCTGGATCGAGCCGTAGACGAGCCGGTCGGCGGCCGCATCGTTGATCGACCATTCCTGGGCGGTCGAGACGAGCTGGGCGTATTCGTCGAGCGCCCCGCTCGGGATGGATTCCGCCCTGTCCCGTGCGGCCGCGCCTCCCAGCAGCGTGACTGCGCCGAGAAGCCCCAGCGCGGCAAGAATCGACTTTCGGCTCATCTTTTTCCCCACCTCGGCAGTATACGCACGCGCGCCTCGCGCGGACCCTATCCTGTCAGTCATTCGCCATTTCCATAACCGCATCGATCACCTCCGGCAATTGGGAGTCGTCTTTTGCTTCAAAGTGGCCGGCGTTGTGCTTGACGATCACTTTCGCATGCAGTTGTTCTTCACAGGCACGCCAGTTCTCTTTTGGCACAAACTCATCATCATCCGAAAATATGGCTGCAAAATGTTTGGCGTGCCTCGCAACCTCTTGCAGATCAAGCGGCGGGTTCATCCAGTCGTTCAGGATGGCCTTTTGTTCGTCAGTCCTTCCTTCCCACGCCGGCACACTCACCCACCCGGCAACCAACACGACGCCCCCGGCTTTCGCTCCTTCGGGGAGGGAATCGATGATTCTTAGAACAGCCTGACAGCCGACGCTGTGACCAATAAGAAAGGTATTTTCGTCAATGTCCTGCTTCAAATGCTTCGAGAGCTTTGAGCCACTCCGCCTTTCTGGGGTTGTCTGGATCTGGCATCTGGGGAACATTGACTGCGAAACCCGCTTGCCGGAAAGCCTTCTCAACCGCTGGATACCAAAAATCTTCCGGGTGTGCCCCCCGGGAATGAATTATGTAAACTTTCTTCATTGGAACCTCTCAAGTTTTCAAGAAATATCCATCAAGCGATTTGAGCACTCCGTAACGTTTTTAGCAGAAGTTACAACCGCGGTTCGTCTCCCGTCATTCCCCGAATCGTTTTCCCGGCGCCTTCAACCGGCCGGGAAAACCCGGTTCTCTCGAGCATCGCGGCCGCTTCTTCGCGCGTCGCGCCGAGCTTCGAGGCGGATCGAAGCAGGTCCTCCGCGACGACGGGGTACCAGTTCCGGCGCGCCGGATCGCAGAGCCCGGCGACGTTGAACGGCTCGATCGCGCGGCGGATCGACTCGATCAGCTCGAGGCGGCGCTCGGGAGACCGGCGAGACGTCGGGCCGGCGAGCCTCCGCGCAGATATTCCGAAGCGCCGGCCCGAACCGGGGCTCGCTCTGGAGCAGGAAGGACGGCGCGAGCGCGGGCCGTCCGAGCCGTCGGGCGCTCTCGGAGAAGCTCGCCGCGGCGAAGTAGAGCATCGTCAGCGCCGAGAAGACGGGGAAGTCGCCGAAGTTCGCGTAGAGCGCCGCGACGAGGTCGGCGGCGGCATCCGCTTCGTCCAGGCTTCGCCGCGACTCTTCCTCGATCTCGGACCGCGAAACGGGACGAGCCCCAGTCTTCCCGGATCGCGCGCGCGAATCTCTCGATGCCGAGCAGCGTCAGCGGAATTCCGGTCGAGAGGAGCGGATCGACGAAAGCCGCCGCCGACGGCAGGAGCGCCCACTTCGTCCCCGATGCCCGGCGAACCCGGAAGGAAAGGCGGGGCGAATGCACCCACGGGAGCAGCGGCCTCGCGCCGGAGAACTGCGCGCGGACGGCCGGAAAGCGGGAGAGCAGGCGAGACCAGGCCTCGCCGCCCGAGCGCAGATCGATTTCCTTCGCGAGAGCGTCGGTGACCGCGCAACCGGCGCTCACGATTCCGTTCGAGAATCGAAGGACCCAGATCCAGCCGCCGTCGAAGACGTGGTGGAGGGCGGCGTCGTCGGCCGGATACGGCGCGCCTTCGAAATCGAGGGGAGGGGTTTCGTCGAGGCGCGCGACGCCGTCGAAGTGCGTGAAGAGCCCCTGGGTCGCGGGAAAGCCCGGAAAGCCGCCGCCGTCGAGATCGAGGGCGCCCGCCAGGAATCCTCGGGGTCCGGAGGCGTCGACCGCGAATTTCGCGCGGATCGCGACCGGCTCGCCGAGTCGCGTTCCCTCGATCTCCACTCCGCGGCCCGTCTCGGCGAAGGCGCGAAGCTCCACGCGGTCGATGTAGGCCGCGCCGGCCGCGCGGGCATGGCGCAGGAGGAGCTCGTCGACGTCGGCGCGGTACCAGTGCGTGTCGGCGACCTCGTCCCTCGGGCTCGCCGCGACGAAGAGCTGCCCGCCCCGGTCGGCGGCCGTTTCGAACGGCACGCCCGTTTCGTGGCGGAAAAACGTGAATCCCCGTTTCAGGCCGCAGGCGATTTCCGGCCTCTCGCGCCGCCAGGTCCCCCATTTCGCGAGGGGCCGAAGTTCCGGAAGGTCGAATTCTTCCGCGAATTGTTCGAGCAGCACGTTCGCGAGCGGCGAGGAGGATTCGCCGATCGCGAATCGGGGATGCGTTCCTTTCTCCAGCAACACGACGGTGCGGCCGAGCTTCCGGGCGGCAGCCGCGAGGAGAGTGCCCGCGAATCCGGAGCCGACGACCGCAAGATCGAACGCGCCCGTCATCTCCGCGCGCGTTCCAGCGCGAGCGCGATTTCCTCCACCCGCGGCCGGCGCACGGGGGGCGCGGCGACAGGGCGGTGGCCGGGACACGGAAATCTCGCGATTCTCCCCGTCGCGTTGAGGGCCGCGAGGCGGCGCGTCTTTTCGGCCCGGCATTTCGGGCAGCCGGGAAGCCGGCCGAGCGCTTCGGCTTCCGCCAGGAGGACGGGCGCCGGGCCGCTCCCGTCTTGCGCCGCCGCGGCGCAATCGCAGAGGGTCTCAAAGTATTCGTCGAGCGAGATTTCGGAAAAAAGACCGGCGCGGCGCAGGGCCTCCATGGGCTCGTGCTCGGAGACGACGGGAAGGACCGAGACGACGCGGCCTCCCGCGCGGCGCGCCTCCTCGAACGTCGCGAGCGCATCTCTCCGCGCGCCGGCCTCGCCGACAAAGGGAGGTCCCGCGAGAACGAACGTCCTCAACAGAACGTCGCCGGCCGCGAGCGCGGCCGCGGCCCGGCGGAAGCTCGCGGCGCTCGTCGGCTTGTTGAGGAGCCGGAGGAGCCCGTCGTCGGCGGTTTCCAGCCCGATCGCAACTTCGAGGCGCCCGGTGAGGTGCGGCCCGAAGCGGACCGCGCGTGAAGCGTTCTCGGATCGGGCTTCGACGACGACGAGATCGAGGCCGGACAGCGCGGCCGCGACCTCGCGCAGGCTCGCCTCGCTCTGGTCGATCGAGCGGGGCTCGAAGAACGAAGAGGCGTTGTAGAGCTTGAGGCCGGAAGCCCGGGGATACTGCCGGCGTACGGAATCGATCTGGGCCGCGATTTCGCGGCCCGTCGCGGGCCGGTCGTCCGTCTGGCGGTACAGCGCGCAGTAGACACAGGCGAGAGGGCACTCGCCGTTCCGAAGGAACGCGGTCGCGATTTCGCGAGGAACGCCGTCGGGAAAAATCTCGACCTCGACTTTTGCCGCCGCGGGGCGGGGGTCCTTTTCCGCCCGCAGGGCCCGAACGGCGGGGTCGAGGGCGTTCATGCGTTCGAGGAGACGTCCTCCCCGGCGGCGATCGCGCGCGAGCCGGCGCGCCCGGCGTCGCCGTCCCGTTCGGCGAAACCGGCGAACCGGGCCTCGTGCATTCCCCGCAGTTCCGCGCGCGTCGCCGCGAGTCTTCGCTCAAAAACGGAGGCCGAGGTTGCCCCCTGCTGGAACCTCCGCTTCGGAGCGAGCGGCGAGTCGCGGCCGAGGTCGCGAAGGCCCGCGCGAACGATCTTCCCCTTGAGAGACAGCAGGAGTTGCGTGTCCTGCCCCACGAGGTCGCGAAGGGGAGCGGCCAGAGCCGCCGCGATCGCCGGCCGCGAGGCGTGCGGCGAGACGAGCCGGAACCCGAACTCCCGCGCCGGCGCGAAGCCCCGGACGATGCCGCGCGAAAGGCCCCCCGAATACGTCAGGGAGTGCTTGATCGAATCGACGCCCCAGCCCTCGTGATAGAGGAGAGGGTTGTTCAGCACGCTCTGGATCGTCACGTCGGAGTCCTCCGGCGGATACGACTTCCAGTTTTCGTCTCCTCCGTCGCCGTCGAAGAGAAAGACCAGCTCGGGCTCGATTTCCCGGAGCCTGCCCAGGAAGGCTCGTTCGACCGCAGCGCACTGAACGTCCAGGGGCCGATAGTCCTCGACGCAGGCGACCGCGCGCGACAGGTCGAGAGAGTCGGGAGAAGCTTCGATCGCCGACCATCGGTCGCGCATGCCGAGCGCGTCGGCGGCGGCCTCCGCGGCCGATCGATCCTCCCCGTCGTCGACGGAAAGCGTGTAGAGCCGGATGCGGTGCGTCTCGTTGCGGGCTTTCAGGACTTCGCCCCAGCACGGCCGCCACGGCGGTCGAGTCGGCGCCGCCGGAAAACGCGACGCCGAGGGGAGCGTCGTCCGGAAGGGCCTCGACGGCGCTGGCGATCGAATTTCTCAGCGCTTCGAAGTAGCCGGACGCGAGCGTCTCCACGTCGGCGCTGCCGGTCGCGGCCGCGGGGGAGAAGAACCGGCGGTAACGCGGATTCGGATCGGGGCACCCGACCTGGTCGAGCTCCGTGAGGTAGTGCGCCGGAACGAGCCGGGTGTAGGAAGGATGAAACTGCCATTCGATTCCTTCCCGGCGGCAATAGTCGGCGATCGCGTCGATGCGGTCGGCGACGACGAGGTAGGGCCCGGTCTCCCGTTTCGCCACGAAATAGCGAAGCGGTCTTCCCAGGGTCCGGGCGAGGCGGATCGTCACGCCGTCGCGCGCGGCCGCGGCGAAAGTGCCCTCGATTCGCGACAGCGCCTCGAGATCGCCGGATCGAACGATTTCCTCCAGATCGGCTCGCCCGGCGCGGATCAGGAGATCGTCGTCCGGATGAGACAGGTCGACGAGGCGGGGTTCGGTTCGGCCGGGAACAAAGGAAGCGGGCATAGGACTCCTCCGCGGTGATCGTAGCGTTTTTCACCCGGTGTTCGGAGAGGATTCTTCGAAAGGCTTCGAGGCGCGGGGCCGGCCTACGGGTGACGGGGCGACTTGTGGATCGGAGCGGGAGCGGGAGAGGTCATCGCCGCGATCGATCGCGAAGACGGCGCCGCGGGACGATAGGCGAAGACGCCGCCGCCGTAGGTTCCCGCGTAGATCTGGGACCCGGGCGCGATGCCCGACGCGAGGGCGAAGACCGTCGAGTTCGTGAGCCCGGAGTTCATTGATTTCCAGGTCGTCCCGCCGTCGTCCGAGCGGAAGACTCCCGAGCCCGCTGTGCCGGCGAAGACGACGCCGGGCGCGTTGTGATCGACGGCGACCGTGTAGACGGCCGCATTTCCGATGCCGCTGCCGGCCGGATGCCAGGTCGCGCCGCCGTCCGATGTCCGAAAGGCCCCGCTGTCGGTTCCCGCATACAGGATCGAGGGGTCCGCCGCGTCCATCGCGATCGAATAGACCGTCCCCGCGGGAAGGCCCGATGTCGCGGCCGCCCAGGTCGCGCCGGCGTCGAAGGAGCGGAAGACTCCGCTCGTGGTCGCCGCGAAAACGAGGGCCGGATTCAGCGGGTCGATCGCGATCGAGAAGACGGTCGCGTTCGCGACTCCGAGGTCGAGCGGCTGCCAGGTGGAGCCGCCGTCGGTGCTCTGGAAGAGGCCGCCCATGAGCGTGCCCGCGTAAACGCGCGAAGGCTGGCCAGGGTCGACGGCGACGGCGTAGACGTTGTTCGTCACGATGCCGGAGCTCGTCGAGGTCCAGGTCGAGCCGCGGTCGGTCGATTTGAAGATTCCCTCGTTCGTCCCGGCGTAGACGACCGGGGACGGCGCCGGTTCGATCGCGAGACCGTACACCGTCGAGTTGCGCGAGCCCGCCTGCGCGGGCGACCACGTCGCGCCCGCGTCGTCGCTGCGCATGACCCCGCCGCCTCCGGTCCCGGCGTAGATCGTCGGCGTCCCGCCGCCGACGATCAGCGAATTGACGACTGTTCCGCGAACGCCGTCGTTTTCCTGCCGCCACGAGACTCCGGCGTCCACGCTCTTCAGCGTGCCGATGCTGGATCCCGCGTAGACCGTCGCCGGCGCGGAAGGGTCGAGGAGGATCGCGAAGACCGTCGCGTTTCCCGCGCCGCCGCCCGCCCGGGCCCAGGTCGCGCCGCCGTCGCCGCTTTTCAGCACGCCGGAATCGAGCGTGCCGACGTAGATCGTTTCAGAAGCCGGGTCGCACGCGATCGAGAAGACTCTCGAGCTCGCCGGCTCGAGGACGAGGGCCGTCCAGTGCGCGCCGCCGTCGACGCTCTCGTACGCGCCCGACGCGTATGTCCCCGCGTAGACCGTGGACGGAGACCGGCGATCGATGACGATGTCGAACACGTAGGCGTTGCCGGGTCCGTCGCCGGCCGGCGCCCAGGAGAGCCCCGCATCCCGGCTCGCGTAGATTCCCCGTCCCGCCGTTCCGGCGTACACGAGGGAAGCCGCGGCCGGGTTGACGGCGATCGAGTAGATCGGGACTCCCGCGAGCTCGTGTCCCGCTGAAACCCACGAACTGCCGCCGTCGGCCGACTTGAAGATTCCTCCGGCCTGAGTTCCCGCATAGATCGTTCCGGCCCGGCCCGGGTCCGCGGCGATCGCGAGCACGACGGTGTCGGAGAGCTCCGCTGTTGGCGAGGGCCCACGACCGCCCGCCGTTGGAGGTCTTGAGAATTCCGTCGCCGGTCGCCGCGTAGAACGTGCCGGGCGCGTGCGAGTCGGCCGCGAGCCCGTTGACGACGGCGCCGTTCGAGCCCGTGTCGAGCTGGGACCACGACTGGCCCGAATCGGTGCTCTTGAAAAGGCCGCCTCCGTAGGTTCCTTCGTAAACCGTCGAGGGCGAGGCAGGATCGATCGCGAGAGCGCTGACGAGCGCGCCTTCCGGCCCGAGGCTCGACCAGGCGTTCGTGCTTGCGATCGCGGTTGACGGAAGCAGGGCGGCGGCCGCCGCGGCGAGAACGGCGCGGAGGATCACTCTTCCGTTTCGCCCGACATTCGATTTCAGGGTTACGTGGCGGAGGGTGCGGAAGAAACTTGCTCGCCCCATGCGAACCGGATGGTGCAAGGAGCGTGCCGCGTTGGTGACGGCGCTACCACTAGCAGTATCTTGGGATTAGGAGTTTGCGGCCGCGCGAGCGCGCATTACTCTCTCTTCCGCGGTGAAAAATCGATCTCCGAACGCCGACGCTCGAAACGCGCTGATCGCCGGTTTTCTCGGCTGGACGCTGGACGCGTTCGACTTCTTCGTGTTGACGTTCGTGCTCGTTCCCGTCGCCCGCGAGTTCGGAAAATCCGTTCCCGCGATCGCGCTCACCCTGACGGCGAGCCTTGCCATGCGCCCCGTCGGCGCGCTCCTCTTCGGCCTGATGGCCGACCGGTACGGGCGGCGGATTCCTCTCATGCTGGACGTTCTGTTCTATTCGATCATCGAGGTGCTTTCCGGATTCGCGCCGACTTACACGGTCTTTCTCGTTCTCCGACTGCTCTACGGGATCGGCATGGGCGGCGAGTGGGGCGTGGGAGCTTCGCTCGCGATGGAATCGGTTCCGGCGCGCTGGCGGGGATTTCTCTCGGGGCTTCTCCAGGAAGGCTACGCCTGCGGTTTTCTCCTCGCGGCGATCGCCTACTGGATTCGTGTTTCCGCGATTCGGATGGCGGGCGCTCTTTTTTCTCGGGGGCGCGCCGGCGCTGCTCTCGCTCTTCATCCGGGCGAAGGTGAAAGAACCGGAGGCCTGGAGAGATCGAGGAACCGACTGGACGACTACGGGCGCTCGATCGCCCGCAACGCGAAGCTGTTCTTTTACCTCGTCCTGCTCATGGCGATGATGAACTTCATTTCGCACGGAACGCAGGACCTCTATCCCACGTATCTGCAGAAGCAGCGCGGCCTGAGCCCGCACACGACGGCGATCGTGACGGTGATCTCGATGGTCGGCGCGATCTTCGGAGGGTCGATCGTCGGCCACCTTTCGGACCGGTGGGGCCGGAGGCGCGCGATGGTCGCCTCGGTGCTCGCGGCCGTCGTTCTCGATTCCGTTGTGGATCGCCGCTCCGAGCCTGTGGCTGATCGCCGGCCGGCGCGTTTTGCATGCAGTTCATGGTGCAGGGAGCGTGGGGCGTCATCCCCGCGCACATCAACGAGCTCTCGCCGGCCGGGCTTCGGGGATTCTTCCCGGGGTTTGCGTACCAGGTCGGCGTGCTCGTGGCTTCGACGATCACGTACGCCGAAGCCGTGCTCGCGGAGCATTTCAGCTACGCGCAGGCGATGGGATTCCTCGCCTGCGCGGTCCTCCTCGTCGGCGCGCTCGTGATCGGGCTCGGACCGGAGGCGCACGGCGTTTCCTTCCGCGGAGAAGCGGGAGAGAAGCCGGGCTGACTCAGAGGCGGATGCGCCGGGTCACGATGCTCGCGTCGCCGGTCTGGCTCGGGACCGCGGTCGGCGGACGCGCCGCGAGAAGCTCCGAGCCCGACGCCGGGATCCCGGCCGTGCGGTCCAGGAGGATGAAGGTCGGGGAGCCGCCGGACACTTCGCCTTCGATCTCCACCCCGGCCGCCGGGAGCGTGACGCAGGAGTAGCTGCTCCAACCGTTGCTCCGGGACAGCGCGCGCGCGGAAAGGGGCGGAACGGGGACGCCGCCGATCGAGAGGCGTTCGACGCTGACGGCCGGCGGGAACGAGATTCGCGCGAAACGCGCGCCGCGGGGCGAAACGATCCTTCCGCGAAATTTCACCCTTCCGTTCGCTTCCGTCCTTTCCTCGAGCCGGAATTCCGGCCCCGCGACGACCTCGGGCGGCGCGGAAGCCTCGAGCGCTCGCAGCGGCGACCAGGGAAAAGGAAATCCGGGAGCGCGGCCGAACCTCCCGGCGGCCGAGAGCCCGGGCGGCACGGGCGAGCCGTCGAGGATCCATTCCGCGCGGCCCGAATCCGCGTCCTGGTGCCAGAAGATCGTGAGCCTTTCGGGCGAGTCGGCGGTGTAGGGAGCGAGCCCGATCGAGGCGAGGAGCAGCGCCGCGCTTCCCGCGCCGAGCGCGAGAAGAAGAATTTTCCGGGACCGCGCGCCGAGGCGGGCCGCGAAAGGGACGAGCGTCGTCGCCGGGATCGCGACGACCGCCGCGATCAGCGCGATCCCGCCGAAGCCGAGCGCCTCCCACAGGCGCCATGCCATCGGCAGCCAGAGAAGCGCCGCGACCGGGGGAGCGATCAGGGCCGCCCACTTTTCCGGATCGAGCGCGGAGGGAATTCCGGCCGCCGCGATCAGCGGAACGAGAAACAGAAAGCTCGTTCCCGGGAGCGCCGCCGCCGCGGCGAGCCCGAGCAGGGCCCACCCGGTCCAGATTCCGGCGGAGAGGCCCGCGGGCCGGACCCGCCGCGCCGCCGAAAGCGCGACCGACCCGGTCGCCGCCAGCGCGAGGAGCCAGAAGCCGGCGAGCGGCGCCGCCGGATGCGCCGTCCAGGAGGAAGGCAGGATTCCCGCGCTCTTCAGCACCGCGCCCGCGGCGAAGGCCGCGAACGCGGGAACCACGATCATGCCGCCGAACAGCGCGAGGGCCGTCAACGCTTCGGAAACGAGGAGAGCTTTCCTTCGAACCTGGAGAGTCAGGCCGACGGCGAGCAGGAGGATCGCCGCGGCGGCGATCGGCAGCGTCCAGGCTTCGGGCCAGCCCACAATCCCTTCGCCGAGAACGTCGAAAAAGACCTCGTCGCCCTTCGACCGGGGGCGCGCGCTGCCCGCGGAAAGCGAATCCAGCGATTCCAGCCGATTCCAGCGATTTCACCATGGCGAGCGCGTTTTCGCCCTGGTGCTGCAGCGTCGCGAGGCTCGCGTGAGCGAGATCGTCCCGCGGCGTGTGGTACTGCGCGACACTGCCGATGCAGGCGAAGTTCACTCCGGCCATTCCCTGCCGTCGGAAGACCGTGAGGTCCGTGTCGTTCGGAAGCATTCGGTAAATCGTCGGAAAGACGGAGCTCGAGACCGGATGCGGAATCGCGCGCGCCGCTTCGATCAACGCGCGGTTGTCGCGGCTCGTCTCGAACAGAAGGCTCGCGCCGGACGTTCCCCTCGCTTCGAGGTTCACGACGGCGGAGACGTCCCGGGCCCAGGGGTGTTTCGCCGCGAAGGCCTCGGCTCCGAGGAGGCCCTGTTCCTCGCCGTCGTCGAAGAGAAAAACGACGGGCCTCGCGCGGGGAGGCTCCGATCGGAGGATTCGCGCGATTTCGAGCACGCACGCGACGCCGAGCCCGTCGTCCGACGCGCCGGGGCCGGCTTCGACGGAATCGTAGTGCGCCGCGAGCAGAACGGCTCCCCGCTCCTGCCGCCCCTCCCGGCGCGCGAGGTCCCGCCCGGGAAGGCGGGCCAGCACGTTTCGCACCGTCCCGCAGGTGCCGTAGCTCCCGCAGACGAAATCTTCCTGAATCGAAGGCGAGTATCCCATTCCGGCGAGCGCCGCGACGATGCGGGACTCGACGAAGCGCGTTTTCCGCGCTGCCCTCGGGGTGCGCGGTCTCGGCGCCGAGCACCGATCGAAGGAGATCCCTCGCGCGCGGAGCCGAAAAGACGCCCGCCGGCGCGTCCGGGCGGACGGGAGAGGACGGCCCGCTGCTCGCGAGACCCGCCGCGAAGAGCGACGCCGAGAGAGCGGAGGCGAGGAGGAACCGGGGGCCGGGTCGAGGGGCCACGCGTTTTCTCTTCAGCGGAACTTCTGGCGCATGCCGAAATCCATCAGGCGGTCCGGAAGCAGGCGCTTCGCGAGCGCGCCGATCTTCGCGGGCGCCGTCACGAGGATGCGGGCGGGCGGGCTTCCGCTGCGGACGGCACGCAGCACGACGCGGGCGACCGCCTCCGGCGGAAGCGCTCCGCCCGTGGTCTCCTTGCGGAACAGCTCGAAGGCGTTCGCGTACGCCGAATGGTAGGGGGAGCGGGGATCGGCGGCGAACGGCTCGGCGCGGTTCTCCGCGGTTTCCGCGAAGCGGGTGTGAATCGGGCCCGGTTCGACGAGGACGACGCGGATGCCGAACGGGCGGACCTCCAGTCGAAGGGCGTCGGAAATCGCCTCGAGCGCGAATTTCGAAGCGCAATACGCGCCGCCGAACGGATAAGAAATCCGCCCCCCGATCGAGCCGATCATCACGACGGTCCCGGCTCGTTGCCGGCGCATCACGGGAAGCACGGACTGCGTCATCTCAACCGTTCCGAACACGTTCACGTCGAACTCTTCCCGCCACTTCGAGACCGGCAGGTCTTCGACGGTGCCCATCTGGCCGTACCCCGCGTTGTTGACGAGCACGTCGATTCGACCGGCTCGGGAAAGGGTTTCTTCGGTCGCGTTCCGGATCGAAGCCGGGTCCGTGACGTCGAGCGCAAGCGCCTCGACGCCGGAGAGCTCCCCGAGCGATTCCGGTCTCCTCGCGGTCGCGAAAACGCGATTTCCCGCGCCCGCCGCGGCTTCGGCGATCGCGCGGCCGATGCCCGAGGAACAACCGGTGATCAGAAAGACGAGGGGCTGTCTGGCCATGCCCGTAATGTATCGCGAGTCGAAAGTCGTACAATCGGCCCGTGACGTACGCGGAAAAGCAGCTCGCCCCCGGGGAACGCATCCTCTATCGGGCGCGTTACCACTGGATCTTCTTCGGCAAGGCGATTCTCCTGCTGCTTCTTTCGATCGTGCTGTCGGGAATCGATCTCTGGATGGCGCAGAAAGGCGTCGATCCGGCGGCGGTCGGCGTCCTGAAATGGGCGGCCGCGGCCGTTCTCGTATTCGCGCTCGTCTTCCTGCTCGCGAGGTCGATCCGCGCGGCGGCCGACGAGTTCGTCGTGACCGACCGCCGGATCATCCACAAGCTCGGATTCTTCTCCCACGAAACACGGCAGTGCCCGCTCGCGCGCGTGCAGGACATCACCGTGGACCAGTCGTTCTGGGGACGGCTGCTCGGCTACGGAGACCTCGGGATCGAAACCGCTTCGGAGGGGGGACAGATCCTCTTCCCGACGATCTCGAACCCCGAAGCGCTCCGGACGGCCATCTGGACGCACGTCGGGACGGGCGGCCTCTCGGCCGGTTCGCCGGCGGCTCCGGCGGCGCCGGCCGGCGCCTCGCCGCACTCGCCCCCGGCCTCGGATCGCCTCGCAAAGCTCGCGGAGCTGAAGAACCAGGGCCTCATCACTCCGGAAGAGTACGAGCAGAAGCGGCGGGAGCTCGTCCGGGATCTTTGATGGACGCCCGTAAACCCCGGCCCGGCCCGTTCGTCCAACGGACGTGAGGGCATTGAAGATCGTCACGCCCGCCGCAGCCGAACCGGTCGACGAAAACCGCGTCCTGGAGCGCGTCCTGGCCGGGGACGCCGACGCGTTCGGATACTTCGTCCGCGCGTACCAGAAAAGGGTCTACGGAATGGCGCTCCGCTTCCTCCGGGACCCGGGCGAGGCGGAATGCGTCGCGCAGGAGTCCTTCCTGAAAGCGTACCAGGCGCTCGGCGACTTTCGGGGCGGCAGCACGTTCGAGACCTGGATCACGAGAATCGCGATCAACGGGTGCCGCGACCGCCTCAAGAGGAAGCGCCTCGTCGTCTACTTCCACCAGGCCGCCGCGCCCGACCCCGAGGGCGACGACCCGGAAGATCGTGCTCCTTCGCCCGATCCTTCGCCGGAGCGCCTGCTCCATGCGAAGCAGATCCAGGCGAGGGTCCGGGAAGCCGTCTCCCATCTCTCACCCCGGCAGCAGGCGGTCTTCGTGCTGAAGCACATGGAGGAGAAATCGATACCCGAGATCGCGAACCTTCTCGGGCTGGATTCGGGAACCGTCAAATCCCACCTGTTTCGAGCCGCGAACAAAGTCCGCGAGAAGCTTCGCGACATGAGGAGAAATCCATGACCGAACGAAGTCCGCGCGAAGAGCACCTGCGCGCCGAAGACTATTTCCTCCTCGCGTTGCCTCCCGCGGGCGAACCGGGGCCGCTGCCCGCTCACCTGTCCGTCTGTCCGGCGTGCGCGCGCCAGTTCACGGAGTGGCGAGCCGCCGCCGAGGGGCTGGCCGCGGGCGGCGAGAACCCGCCGCCCGATTTCGAAACGCGCGTGATGGACCGGGTCCGGGCGATCGGGATCCCGCGCAGCCGGAGGCGGGGACGCCGCTGGGTCGCCGGCCTGTCGGCGGCCGCGTGCCTGCTGGCGGCGTTCTGGCTCGGCACGCGCGCCGGAAGCCGAACCGCGCCGGCGGCTCCGGCGGCGCGCGTGACCGTGACCGCGATGAGCGCGGCGGATCGCGCGGACGACGAGCTGTTGCGCGACGTCTCGCGCCTCGTTTCGTCCGAGGACGAGACGAGCTGGAGGTCGCTGGCGCCCCTGCCGCCGGTGCCGGGAGGAACTTCGTGAAGCGATTTCTTGCGATTCCCGCTCTCCTGATCGCCGCGGCGCTCGCCGCCGCGGGCCCGGTCGACGGCATGCCGGACGGCAAATGGTGGAAGAACCCCCGCGCGGTGCGGCTTCTTCGCCTCACCGACGCGCAGGTCGATCAGATCGAGAGGATTTTCCTGCGCGTTCGCCCGCAGCTCATCGATCTCCGGGCGGATCTGGAGAAGAAGCGCCTCGTTCAGAACTCCCTGATGGAACGCCCGGCCGTGAAGACGGAGGAAGCCGCGAAATCGATCGACGAGACGGAGATCGCGCGCTCGAGGCTCGAGAAGGCCCGGGCGATGATGTTCCTCGAGATCCGCCAGGTGCTGACGCCCGAGCAGACAGCGATGCTCCTGGAAAGGCGCGAACGGCGCCAGGATCGCCTGCGCCGATTCCGTCCCGGTGCGCCGCGATCGCCGGACTGACGGCATAACGTCTTCGGCCTTTCGGTTAAACTCGAGGGGTGAAGGACCGGAGCGTTTTTTTCTCGTTTTTTCGCCCCTACCGCGGGCAAATCGCGACCGGAACGGCCTGCGTTCTCCTCTCGACCGGCATCTCGCTGATCGCCCCCTCCGTCGTCGGGCGGGCGATCGACGACCTCAAGCGCGGGGTTTCGAGCGCGGCGGTGTTTCGATTCGGCGCGCTCATTCTCCTGATCTCTGCCGTTTCCGGGACCTTCCTTTTCTTCCAGCGCCGCATCCTGATCGGCATTTCGCGCGACATGGAGTTCGACATCCGCAACGACTTCTTCGACCACCTGACGAAGCTCCCGCTCGACTTTTATCGGGGGCATCGCACGGGAGATCTCATGTCGCGGGCCGTCAACGACCTCACAGCCGTGCGGATGATGCTCGGGCCGGGGCTGATGCAGTCGTTGAACACGATCGTCACGGCGTCGATCGCGATCGCGTTGATGGTGCGCGTCGACTGGACGCTGACCTTGCTCGCGCTCGCGACCCTTCCGCTGACGGCGGCGTCCACGAAGATCGTCGGGCAGAAGATCCACGTGTTGTTTGAAAAGGTCCAGGAGTACTTTTCCGAGATGTCGGCCCGGGCCCAGGAGAATTTCGCGGGCGCGCGGGTCGTGCGGGCGTTCACGCGCGAAGGCTCGGAAATCGCGCTGTTTCGGGCGGCGAACCACGAGTACATGCAGAGAAACCGGAAGATCATCAAGGTGTCGGCGCTCTTCTACCCCCTGCTGCAGACGCTCGTGGGCCTTTCGTTCGTGCTCGTGCTCTGGAGGGGAGGCGGGCTCGTGCTGGCGGGGAAAATCACGGTCGGCAAGTTCGTCGAGTTCAACCTCTACCTGGTCGAGATGGTCTGGCCGATGATCGCGCTCGGCTGGGTCGTCAACCTCCTGCAGCGCGGCGCGGCCTCCTGGAACCGCATGCGCGAGATCCGCGACACGGAGCCCTCGATCCGGGACGTCCCGCCCCTGGCGACCGGCTTCTCTCCGAGGGGGGAAATCGAGTTTCGCGGATTGTCGTACTCGTCCGGCGGCGCCCGAATCCTCTCCGACATCGACCTGAAGATCCGCGCGGGGTCGTTTGTGGGAATCGTCGGCCGGACCGGCGCCGGCAAGACGACTCTCGTCTCGCTCATTCCCCGGCTCCTCGACCCGCCGCCGGGGACCCTGTTCTTCGACGGTCTCGAAGTCCACCGGATCCCGCTCGCCGACCTCCGCCGCGAGATCGGGATGGTCACGCAGGACACGTTCCTGTTTTCGGAGACGATCGCGGGAAATCTCGCCTACGGGGCCCCCGACGCCGAAACCGAGGCGGTCGAGCGCGCGGGAGACATCGCGGGCCTGACTCCGGACATCGCGGGTTTCCCGGAGCGGTGGAACACGCAGATCGGCGAGCGGGGGATCACCCTTTCCGGGGGACAGAAGCAGAGGGCGGCGATCGCGCGCGCGATTCTTCGGGCGCCGAAGATCCTCATCCTCGACGACTCGCTCTCGGCCGTCGATTCGGAGACGGAAGCGAAGATCCAGAACCGCCTGCGGGACGTCGTCTCGAAGAGGACGACCCTGCTGATCGCGCACCGCCTCTCGTCCCTGCGGGACGCCGACGAAATCGTCGTTCTCGAAGAAGGCCGAATCGCGGAGCGGGGCTCGCACCGGGATCTCGTCGCGCGCGGCGGGCTCTATGCCCGGATGTGGGAGCGCCAGCGGCTGGAGGAAGAGGTCGAAAGCGCGTGAGCGAAGCCGCCCACCACGAAGAAGAGGTCCTCGGGAAGGCGTACGACGCGCGACTCGCGCGGCGGCTGCTCCATTACGTTCGGCCTTACCGGGGGAGCCTGATCGCCGGTACCGTCTTGATTCTGTTCGGCTCTTTCTTCCAGCTGCTCGGTCCGGCGATCACCGCCGCGGCATTGGATTTCGCGATCGCCCCGAAGCCGGGCTCGCGGACCTCGACGCTCGGGAGAATCGTGCTGGCGCTCGCGACCCGCTTCCATTTGAACGTCACCGGGAGGGCCGGCCTCGATCTGTTCGCGGGCGCGTTCCTGCTGTCGCTCCTGCTGTCGTTTTTCCTCATCTACGCGCAGGTCTGGATCGTCAACTGGATGGGGCAGCGCATCATGTTCGACCTGCGCGCGGAAATCTTCGAGAAACTGCAGCGCGCGGACGTCGCCTACCTCGATCGGAATCCGGTGGGCCGGCTCATGACGCGATTGACGACCGACGTCGACGCGCTCAACGAGCTGTTCACTTCGGGGATCGTGTCCATGGTGGGAGACGTCTTCTCGCTCGCGGGGATCGTCGTCGCGCTCTTTCTGCTCAACCCGCCGCTCGCGTGGGTGACGTTCCTGACGATTCCGCTGATCGTGGCCCTGACCGCCTGGTTTCGAAAACGGGCCCGCGAGACCTACCGCGACATCCGGGTCCGGATCGCGCGGATCAACGCGTTCCTGCAGGAGCACATCACGGGAATGCCGGTCGTGCAGCTGTTCAACCGCGAGGAGCGAGCCCGACGCGATTTCTCCGGCATCAACGACGCGCACCGCGTCGCCTACGTTCGCGCGATCTTCTATTACTCCGTGTTCTATCCGGGCGTCGAGTTCCTGTCCGCGCTCGGCCTCGCGCTGATCGTCTGGTACGGGGGTTCCGAGGTGATCCGGGGAGCGCTCTCCCTCGGCGTTCTCGTCGCGTTCATCCAGTACGCGCAGCGTTTTTTCCGCCCGATCGCGGACCTCTCCGACAAATACAACACGTTGCAGTCGGCCATGGCGTCCTCCGAGCGGATCTTCCGGCTTCTGGACATGGAGCCCGAGATCGTGACGCCCGGCGTCGCGGACGCGCCCGGAAGAATCGGCAGCCTGGCCCTCGAGAACGTCACGTTCCACTACAAGCGCGGCGAGGAAGTCCTGAGGAACGTTTCGTTTCGGGTCGAGCCCGGGGAGCGCGTCGCCCTCGTCGGACACACGGGGGCCGGAAAGACGACGATCGCGTCGCTGTTCCTCCGGTTCTACGACGCGCAGGAGGGCGTCGTCCGCGTCGACGGGATCGATGTTCGCCGTTTCGCCCTCGACGACCTGCGGGGCCGCTTCGCGATCGTCCTCCAGGACCCGTTCCTGTTCACGAGCTCGATCGCGGAGAACATCCGTCTCGGGAACCGCGCGATCTCCGACGATCGGATCCGGTCCGCCGCCCTCGAGGCGCGCGCCGCGGGCTTCATCGAGAAGCTCCCGAAAGGGTACGACACGGTGCTGCAGGAGAGGGGCGGGGGCCTGTCGGCCGGGCAGAAGCAGCTGATCTCGATCGCGCGGGCGTTCGCTTTCGATCCGGAATTCCTCGTCCTCGACGAGGCGACGGCGAACATCGACACGGAAACGGAGCTGGAGATCCGCGAAGGCCTTTCGCGCCTGCTGAAGAGCCGGACCTCGCTCGTGATCGCGCACCGGCTCTCGACGATCCGCCAGGCGTCGCGGATCGTTGTCCTGCACAAGGGCGAGGTCCGGGAGAGCGGGACCCACGCGGAGCTGCTCGAGCGCGACGGGCTGTATGCGAAGCTCTACCGGCTGCAGTACCGCGACCAGGAGCTCCGGCCCGAAGCGGTTTCCGAGTAAGCGGAGGTTCGCTTGCCGGTTGGAGCAGCCAGAGCTTCACGCGGGTCTTCGGTGTCTCCCTCCAGGAGACGCAGCGCGGACGTCGGTGGCATCAATTTCCGCGCGCTCCTCGGGCGGATTTTTTCGCGATTCCACGTCTTGTTGGATTCCGGCGGATACCGGCGAAAAAATCTACGCTCCTCTCGGGAGACACCTGTGCCCCGCGTTCCGCCACGAGGCCGCTCCGTCCGGCGAGATTCGTTCTTCTACTCCGCCTTCCCGAGGTCCGCGGGCGCGAGGCGTTTCCCGGAGAAGCCGGCGAGCGCGACGATCGACAGGACGTAGGGGAGCAGCAGCAGCGCCTGCGAGGGGAGATGGAGGAATCCCGCGGCCTGGATCTGGTACTGGATCGCCTGGAGAATTCCGAAGAGCAGGGCCGCTCCCGCGACCGCGATCGGGTTCCAGCGTCCGAACGCGACGAGCGCGAGCGCGAGGAAGCCGCGGCCGGCCGACATTCCTTCCACGAAGGAATCCGAGAGCTCGAGCGCGAGCGACGCGCCGGCGAGGCCGCACAGCAACCCGCCGGCGAGCGCCGCGCCGGTTCGGTAGGACGCGGCCGGGATCTTGAGCGCCGCGGAGTCGCCGAGCGATTCGCCGACCGCCCGGAGGCGCAGACCCCAGGAGGTTCGAAAGAGAATAGGCGAACGCGGCGAACGGAACCGCGAGCGCGGCGAGGTCGAGCCCCGTCAGCGGACCGATCCGCGGGGCGAGGAGCACCGGCGGACGGAGCAACCAACGCTCCGGGAGAGCCCGAAGCAGGAGGCCGGTCGCGCCGAGCGCGAGAAGATTGACGGCCGTGCCCGTGACGATCTGATCTCCTTTCCAGCGGATCGACGCGACCGCGAAGATCGCAGACGCGAGAGCTCCGGCGGCGGCCGCGGCAGTGAGCCCCGCGGTGGGGGAACCGGTCGCGCGCGAGACGGCGAACGCGGCGAACGCGCCGAGGAGCATTTCGCCCTCGATTCCGATGTTGATCATTCCCCCCTTTTCTCCGAGAGTTTCGCCGGACGAGGCGAGAAGGAGCGGCGTCGCGGCCGTCGCTCCCGACGCGAGAACGGCGAGCAGGAGGGAATCGCTCACGACGGGACTCCGGGGCGCAGACTCCGCCTCCAGCGCGGAAGGCCGAGGACGGCGAGCAGCAGCAGGGCTTCCGCGGCCATCGCGGAGACGGCCGAGACTCCGAGTCGGCGCTGGACGAGCGTCGCCGCGCCCTGCAGGAACCCGAAGGCGAGAGAGGCCGCCGCGGCGCCGCCCGGCGAGAGTCCTCCGACGACCGCGGCCGCGAGGCCGATGAAGCCGTATCCGGAGGAGAACGAATCGAACAGCCTTCCGGTGACGCCGAGAAGCTCGGCGGCGCCTCCGATCCCCGCGATCGCTCCGGCGGCGACGAATGCGGCGACCCGGACTCTGCGCACCGGAATTCCGGCGGCCTCGGCGGCGGCGGGGTTCGCGCCGGTCGCGCGCAGGCGAAAGCCGTTCCGGGTGTGGAGGCGGAAGATCGCGAGGGCCGCGCAGAGCAGCGCCGCGAGCGCGATGCCCGCATGGAGGCGCGTGCCGGCCCAGAGAATCGGGAGCCTCGAGGAGTCGGGAACCGGGTCGCTCTGGGGAAACGTCCGCCCTCTTTCCTGGAGAAAACCGTGGACCGCGATCGAGACCGCTCCCGCGGCGATGAAATTCAGCAGGATCGTCGCGAGAACGTCCAGCACCCCGCGCTTTTCGGCCAGCCAGGAGGCGATCGCCGCCCACGCGGCGCCTCCGGCCGCTCCCGCGAGGATCGCAAGAGGAGCAGCCGCCGAAAATCGCGTGCAGGCGACCGCGGCCGCGAGAGCGCCGGCCAGGAATTGCCCCTCGGCCCCGATGTTGAGGACGCCGGCGTCCCTCGCGAGCAGAAACGAAAGCGCGCAGAACAGGATCGGCGCGCCCTTGAGCACCGCGTCGGCGATCACGGAAGGCCCGCCTGCGGGGCCGTCTCGCCGTCGCGACGAAGGCCCGCCATCGCCCGGCCCACGGCTTCGGAAGGCGCGTCGGGCGAAAAGGGCCCTTCGAGCCGTCCGCGGTACAGGACGAACATCCGGTCCGCGAGCTCCCGGGCTTCGTCCAGATCGGAAGTCACGAGCAGGACGGCCGCCCCGGAGCCGGCCGCGATGCGAATCGCGGCGCGCGTCATTCGGGTGCTCGCGAGATCCAGCCCGCGTGTCGGCGAGACGGCGAGGAGAAACCGGGGTTCCCGCGAGAGCTCCCGCGCGAGCACGACTTTCTGCTGGTTTCCGCCCGACAGCGACCGGGCGGGCGCGTCCGGCGCCGGCGGCTCGATCCCGAATCGCCCGATCAGGGCGCGGCTTCGTTCCGGATCCCGCGAGGGGATGGGCTCGGCGAGCCTCAGGTTTTCCTCGACCGTGAAATCGAGGATCAGCCCCTCGCGCCGCCGGTCTCCGGGGATGACGGAAGTTTTTTGCCGCCGAAAGTCTCTCGCCGAAACGGGCCGACCGAAGAGCGTCGCGGAGAACGGAGCCGCGCCGCCGCGCCCCGCAACCGCTCGGGTTACTTCCTCCTGTCCGTTGCCGTCCACGCCCGCGAGCGCGACGATTTCCCCTTCGCGCACCCGGAGCGGCGCTTGCGGTTCCGAGCCGAGGTCTCGAAACCCGTCGAGGCGGAGCACGTCGGAACCCGGCTGCCGCGGCGAAGAGCGGGGAGGCGCGTCCCCTTCGAGGAACTCGGCGGCGAGCGACGCGGGAGTCGCTTCGGAGGCCGGCCCGGCTGGAGACGAGCCGTCCCCGGCGCAAAACCGACACCCGGTCGCAGAACCCGAACACCTCGGCGAGCTTGTGGGTGATGAAAACGACCGCGGCGCCTCTGGCCGCCGTCTCCCGCACGGATCCCATGAAGCGATCGACCTCCGGCGGAGCGAGCACGGCCGTCGGCTCGTCGAGGATCAGGAGGTCGGGATCGCGCGCGCGGGCACGGGCGAACTCCAGGCGCTGACGCGCTCCGACCGGCAGGCGGGCCGCTTCGGCGTCCGGCCGCCCGAGGTCGAGCCCGACGCGGGCCTCGATCTCGCGAAAGCGGGCTTCGAGGCGCGCCGGGGTCGCGAGGCGGAGGCCCGGCTCCTCGAGCGCGAGGCATTCGGCGGAAGTCAGGCCCGGCGGGAGGGCGAAGTGCTGGTGGACGTGCCCGATGCGGCCGTCGACGCGGACGCGTCCGGAGTCGGGGGCGAGAATTCCCCCGAGCACGTTGCCGAGCGTCGACTTTCCGGCCCCGTTCTCGCCGAGAAGGGCGTGGACCTCTCCGCGCCGGAATTCAAGAGAGACATCCGTGAGGGCGGCGGTCTCTCCGAAACGAACCGAGAGTCGTTCGATCGAAAAGGTCAGAAGTTTCCCCGGGGAACGACGAGCTGGCCGGCCGCGATCTTTCCCTTCGTCTCTTCGACGAGAGCGCTCACGTCCTTCGGCACGCGGGCGGCGAGGCCGGGGTTCCACACGAACGAAATCACGCCGTCGCGGAGGCCGAAGCGGATCGATCGCGGCCGGAACGAACCGCCGCGCACCTCGCGGGCGACCTCGACGAACGCCTTCGGAATGTCGATCACCGCCGATGCGAGGACGGTCTCGGGCGCGATCGCGTTCTGGTCCTTGTTCGTTCCGAACGCGAAGATCTTTCGCTCGCGCGCCGCCTGAAAGACGCCGGCGCCCGCCGCGTCGGCGTTGTGGATCAGGAAGTCGCAGCCCTGGTCGGCCAGGGCGAGGGCCGCCTGCCTCCCCGCGGCCACGTCGTCGAAAGAGCCCGTGTAAACGACTTTCACGCGCGCCGTGGGATTCGCGGCCTTCACGCCTCCCTCGAACGCGAGGATCGTGGAGGCGACCGACGGAATCTCGGTGCCGCCGACCGCCCCGACGACGCCCGTTCGCGTCATCTTTCCCGCGACGAGGCCGCACAGGTAGGTGGCCTGCTCCAGCTCGAACACCATGGGAGAGAGATTCGGCCCGATTCGCGAGCCCGACGTCGTGATGAAAACGGTTTTCGGGAAAGCCCGGGCGGCGCTCGCGGCGGCGTCCTGGAATTCGAATCCATGGCCGAAGACGAGCCACGCGCCGTGGGAGGCGAAATCCCGGAATTGCTCCTCGAACTCCGACGGCGTCTTGACCTGGACGTGCGCGACCGGGACCCGAAGCTGGTCGCGGATCTCGATCAGGCCCTCGTACGCGGCGGCGTTCCAGCCGCGATCCGTGATCGGCCCGGGCGTCAGGAGGCCGACGCCGGCGGATTTTCCCCCGCAGGAGGAAACCGCGAGGGCGGCGGCGAGAGCGGCGGCGGCGGCGAGAATTCGGGACTTCAAAACGGGATGCAGTTTAGCAGGCCGCCTGAAAAACCGCACCGGTCACGCGTCGCGCGACCGACCTCACCCCCGGCCCCTCTCCAATTTGGAGAGGGGTGGCCGACCGGAGGCGCAGCCGACGCTTGATAAGATCGGGGAAATGGCTTCGATCGGCGACTGGCTGGCGAGAATCGCGCGAGCTCTCGAGCTCGACCGCCTGTTCGACGGCGAAACGGGTTTTTTCGTCCGCCACCGCGATTCGCCGGATTCGCCGGTTTCGCGGGATGCCGGGGAAAGCGGAGTTTCCTCGGAAGAGCCTCCCGCCCTCGCGATTCGCGTCGGGCCCCCGTTCATCTCGCCGTCGGTATCCGCCGTTCCCGGAGACTCTCGATCCTCCGGTTCCCCGTTCGCGACGAGCTTCGTCGCGACCTGGCGCCCCGTGCCGAAACCTCCGGAAGAGTGGATTCAGTTCCTCCTCGAGGCTCCGTTCGGAACTCAGACGACGACAGCCCGGGAGCTTCGATGGAACGGGAAAGAGATCTCGGTCGAGCGCGTCACCGAAGCAGAGATCGAGGCGTTCGTTTCGAAGATGGACGAATGGGCCGAGTACGCGAACCGCGAATATGCCGGCTGGCAGGCAACGCCGGAGGTCCACGCGAACTTCGAAGCGCAGAATCGCGCCCGCCAGCTCCAGGAAAAGTTTCGCCGCTGACCGGGATGGACGAGTCCCGCCGCAAGCAGGTCCTCGACTACGTCAAGCCGCTGTCGGTCGGCCTGGACGGCGTCACGAATTTCGGCGACGTCGAAAGGGTCGTGCGGGCGTGCTCGGCGATCGCGGGCGGCCGGTCCGATCTCGACGGCGACCGGCTCTTCCTGCTGGCCGCGTTTTCCGGGCAGGACAAGTGGGTCGGGAAATTCGGGCACGGCACGCGAACGGAGCTGTTCCTCGCCTCGGTCGGCGTTCCGGCGGAGGAATTCCGGCGGCTGCTGCGCTCCCTTTCCCGCTTTCGCGAAGATCCCCGGACGGGCGAAGAGCAGGTCGTTCACGATGCCGCGCGGCTGGAAGATCTCGGCGCTTACGGAATCGCCCGCCTCGTCGCGGAAGGCGCCCGCGACCGGATGGACTTTCGGGAGCTGGCGGGCGCGATCGAGAACGAGGCGCGCGACGACTTTCGCACGGAACGCGGGCGCGAGCTCGCGATTCCCCGGCTCGCGCTGATGCGGCAATTCGCCGCGCGGCTGCGGGGAGAAGTCGAGGAGTTCGGCGAGCCCTGACGCGTTCCCCGGGCCGTCCCTTTGCACGTGAGTCACGTGCTACCATGGACACATGGGCAAGAAGCAGAACATCACGCTTCGGCTTGACCAGGACACGCTGAATAAGGCCAAAGACCTCGCCGCCGAAAGGAGAACGTCCGTGAGCGCCATGCTGACGATGACGATCGAAGAGATGGCGGCCCGCGAGGACGCCTATGAGAAGGCGCGGCGCCGCGCCGTTGCGCGCGTGAAGCGGGGCTTTCATCTGGGCGGCAGGATCACGGCCTCCCGGGACGAGCTGCATGACCGACAAAATCTTCGTTGACACGAATATCCTCATCTACGCCCACGACCGGGACGCCGGCGAGCGGCATCGCCTGGCCGCCGACGTCATCGGTGCGCTGTGGTCGGAACGTTCGGGCGTGGTGAGCTCTCAAGTTCTTCAGGAGTTCTACGTCAACGTTACGAAGAAACTCCGGCGCCCGCTGCCGCGGGCGAAAGCTCGCGAGATCATCGAAGATTTTCAAGCGTGGCATTATCAGCTCATCGGTCCGGACGAGATCCTCACGGCCTCCCGGATCGAAGAGCGCTATCGGCTCACGTTCTGGGATGCCCTGATCCTCGCCGCGGCGAGCAGGGCAGGCGCCGGGAAGGTCCTCTCAGAGGATTTTACCCACGGTCAGGTCCTGGCCGGCATCCTCGTCGAGAACCCGCTTTTTGCAATCCCAGACGCATAATTCAGAGTCAGAATTCGATACGCCGCAGGCGTATCGCGCGGGTGCTAGAATCACCGAAAATTTACTCGATAATTGAAAGGGGCCCAGTCATGACGAACACACAAATTGCCCAGGCGGTTTACCAGTATTTTGGCGAAGGGAACGTCCCGGCCATACTCGATTTGCTGACCGATGACATCCAATGGACGTGCCCGGGGCCGACGGAGATTCTTCCTTACGCGCGCGTCTACAACGGGAAAAAAGAGGTAGCGGAATTTTTCAAGCTCATCAACGAGAACAAGGAGTTTCCCAAATTCGAACCGAGGGAGTTCGTTGCGGAAGGCAATAAGGTCGTGGCGCTGGGTTACTGGGATGCGAAATCCAGGAAAACGGGCAGGCCGTATTCCGGTCACTGGGCCATGGCGTTCTATTTCAGGGACGGTAAAGTCTATGAGCATCGGGAATACTACGACTCCTATGGCGAGGCCATGGCGTCCAAGGTCTAAGAGGCCGAACGCCTTTCGGTGGGATGGGAAGTCGCCCGGGCTCAGTAGAGCGACCGGCCGCCGTCGAGGATGAGCACCTGGCCGGTGAGGAATGCGGGGCCTTCGCAGAGAAAACGCACGGTCTGGGCGACTTCCTCCGGCGTTCCGAGGCGCTGCAGCGGAATCTGGGAGACGATCTTCTCGGTCTCGGCTTTCGTCATCGACTCCGGGGGCAGGATCGTTCCGGGCGCGATCCCGTTCACGGAGACTTCGGGCGCCAGCTGACGCGCGAGGACGCGGACGACCATCTCCACGGCCGCCTTCGAGATCGCGTGCGCCGAATAGTCCTTCCAGACGCGGTGCGCGGCGAGGTCGGAGAGGAGCACGATCCTCCCTTTTCGCTTTCGCAGCTCCGCCTCCGCCGCCCGCGCGAGCAGAAAGTTCGAGCGCGCGTTGACGTTCATGGCCTCGTCCCAGACGAGCGCCGTCGTCTTCGAAAAAGGAACGCGGAGGAAATTCGCCGCGGAGCCGACGAGAACGTCGAGGCGCCCCATCGCGCGGAGAGTCCGGTCGACCAGCCGGGGGGCCTCGCTCGACTTCGCGAGGTTCGCTTTCATCTCCGCGGCGCGCGCTCCGAGCGCGCGGACCTCGCGCGCGAGCTGCTCGGCGGAGGCGGACGAGGAGCGATAGTGGAGGACGAGGTCGTAGCCCGCCGTCGCGAGCTCGAGCGCGATCGCCCTTCCGACGCGAACGGCGCTTCCCGTCACGAGCGCGACCTTTCGGCTCCCGGGCCTCGCGGGCGTGCGGACGGAGCTCATTCCCAGAAACTATAGGCGTATCCGGGCGCCGCGTAGGCGGCGTCCGAAATCGCCGTCAGGTCGGCGTCCCGGTCGTGGTCCATTTCCTTGAGATTCCCCACGATGCGGTGCCGGGATTCGCGAACGAACACCTTCGCGAGCCGGATCTCTTCGGCAGCCTTTTCCGCTCCTTTTCTCCCGATCTCGGCCGTCACTCTCGACAGCGTCGCGAAGCCGGCGAAAAGCTCGATCGCTGCGCTCGCGAGGCGTTCCTGGTGGTACTGCTTGTCGACAACGCGCTTGCCGTATTTTCGCAGGAGCGTCTCGACGGCGTTCGCGAGCGCGGCCGAATACCGGACGAGCATCTCTCCCTCCCCCGCGAGCTCCGGGGCGACGCCGTCGAGCTGGCCGGGCTTGACGACCCGCTTGATCCGCGTGCCGGCGAAGCTCGAGAGGATCCCGAGCGAGGTGAGCGGCGCTTTGAGAGCTTCTCCGACACCCTTCATGTACTCGCCGACGTCTCGCACGCCGGACAGGGCGATCAGCATGCGGAGGATCTCGTTCGTCCCTTCGAAGATCATGTTGATCCGGGAATCGCGCAGGGCCTTCTCGTAAGGGTATTCCTCCATGAAGCCGTTGCCGCCGGCGATCTGGAGCGCGTCGTTGATGTTTCGCCAGACGATCTCCGTCCCGAAGACCTTGCAGCAGGCGCCCTCGAGTGAATAGTCCTCGACGCCCGAGTCGATGAGCCCCGTCGTGAAGTAGACCATCGATTCGAGCGCGTAGGTGTCGACGACCATCCGCGCGAACTTGCCCCGGATCATCTCGAACTGCGCGATCGGCTTTTGAAATTGCTTTCGCTGCGTCGCGTGGAGCGCGGCCGCGCGCAGCATCGCCTTCGACCCGCCCACGCACCCGGCCGCGAGAGACGTGCGGCCCGTGTTGAGCACTTCGACGGCGATCTTGAACCCCTGCCCGCGCGCGCCGAGCACGTTGGCCTCCGGTACGCGAAGGTTCTCGAGGTGGATCTGACACGTGGAGGATCCCTTGAGGCCGAGCTTGTTCTCTTCCTTGCCGCGAGTCAGGCCCGGGAGGTCCGAAGTCACGGCGAATGCGGTGATCTTTCGATGCGCCTCGGTCGCCTCAAGGTTCTCGTCGCGCGCGAAGACCGTGAAGAAAGAGGCGAAGCCCCCGTTCGAGATCCACTGCTTCGTTCCGTTGAGCACGAACTCCTTCTTTTCGGCGTCGTAGACGGCCGTAGTCTTCTGCGCGGCCGCGTCGGAACCGGCCTCCGGTTCGGTGAGCGCGAACGCGGCGATGAGCTCGCCCGCGGCGAGCCGGGGCAGCCACTTCCCTTTCTGCTCCTCCGTGCCGAACAGCATGAGACCCTTGCATCCGATGGACTGGTGCGCTCCGACGACGATCGCGAGAGAGGCGTCCGCGACGCCGACCTCCTCCATCACCCGGCAGTAAGCCGAGGCGGAGAAGCCGTATCCCCCGTACTCTTCGGGAATCGACATTCCCATCAACCCGAGCTCGGAGATCCCGCGGATCACGTCGTCCCCGACCTTGTGCTCGCGCTCGATTCGCGCCGGATCGATGTTCGCGGCGGCGAACTGGCGGAACGAATCGATGAACGTCGAGACCGTCTCGCGCTCCTCCGGCGCGATCGACGGGTAGGGGAACAGGACGCTTTCGTCGATGTCGCCGGCGAACAGCGACTTCAGGAACGTGCCGGGGCGGGTCGGAGTTTTTCGCGGCATCCGGGCCTCCCTTCAGGCGTCGGGATAGAACTTGTTCTTGTCGTTCGCCATTCGGACGAGAAGCGGCGACGGCTCGAACCGCGGGCCGAGCCGTTCTTCGAGGTCCTCGAGGCGGTTGACGACGCGGCCGATTCCGAGATCGTCGGCGTAGCGAAGCAGGCCCCCGCGAAAAGGGGGGAACCCGGTTCCGAAAATCATCGCGAGGTCGAGCTTCGCCGCGGAGGGGACGATTCCCTCTTCGAGACAAAACGCCGCTTCGTTGACCATCGGCATGAGCAGCCGGGCCAGCAGAACCTCCGGCGGGAGGGGCGACGCGCCCGGCGGCCGAAGGTTCAGGAGGCCGTAAGCGGATCGGTCCGGTCCGGTGCGCGTCGACCCCTTGTAGAGGTAGAAGCCGCGCCCGGTCTTGCGCCCGAGGCGCTTCGCGTTCGCGAGGCTCTCGAAGTTGTCGGCCACGGGAAGGCGTTTCGGAAACGCCTCCGCGAGTGTGTGCCCGGCCTTGATCGCGACGTCGATCCCGACGTCGTCGAGCAGCGCGAGGGGCCCGACCGGCATTCCGAAATCGACCATCGAGGAATCGACGTCTTCGATCCGGCAGCCGTCCTGGAGGAGCCGCACGGATTCGGAGAGATACGGCGCGAGAACCCGGTTCACGAGAAACCCGGGAGCGTCGCGCACGACGACCGGGGTCTTGCCGAGACGCCGGGCGAGGTCGAAAATCGTCGCGACGGCCTCCTCCGAAGAGCGGTCCCCGCGGATCACTTCCACGAGCGGCATCTTGTGCACGGGGTTGAAGAAATGCATCCCGACGACGCGCCCCGGCCGGGAGGCCGCGCTCGCGATTCGCGTGATCGGAATCGTCGACGTGTTCGAAGCGAAGATCGGGTCGTCGCCGACAGCTTGCTCCCACTCCCGGAGAACCGCCTGCTTGACGGAGAGTTTTTCGACGACCGCCTCGATCGTCACCTCCGCGGCGGCGAAACCCGAGTCATCCAGGCCTCCCGAGAGAAGGTCCATCTTTCCCTTGAACTGCGAGGGCGTCAGGCGCCGTCGCTTCATCCGATCCTTCCAGACCGCCGCGGCCGCCTGGAAGCCGTGCGCGAGAGGCTCCGGCGCGATGTCTTTCATCCGGGCGGGAATGCCCTTGTCGGCGGCGAGCTGAGCGATGCCGCCTCCCATCACGCCCGCGCCGAGAATCCCGACGCGAGTCACCGCCCGCGGCGAGACGGCGGGATCGAGGGTCCCGGTCTCCTTCTTGATCTCTTCGGTCCAGAAGAAGATCCGCATCAGATTTTTCTGGATCGGCGTTCCGATCAGTTTGCCGAGATGCGCGTTTTCGATCGCGAGCGCCTCCGCGATCTTTCGCGGGTATCCCTCTTCGACGGCGGCGAGGGCCTCGAGCGGCGCCGGGTAGTGGCCGCGCGTCCGCGCGAGGACCGCCCCGCGCGCTTTTCGGAACACGAGCGTTCGCCCGAGCGGGTTTCCCTCGAGAACGAGCTGAAGGGCCGACGGCCGGAGCCGCCGGCCCTTCGGCTTGCGAGTTTGAAACTTCGATCGCGCGAACTTTTCCGCCCACTCGGCGAAGATCGGCTCCGGCACGACGGCATCGGCGAGCCCGATTCGCGCCGCGCGCTTCCCGTCGAGCGCTTTGCCGGTCAGGATCATGTCGAGCGCCGCGGCGACGCCGACGAGTCGGGGAAGGCGCTGGGTCCCGCCCCATCCGGGAAGGATTCCGAGGTTGACTTCCGGCAGGCCGATCACCGCCTTCGGGGAGTCCGACACGACGCGGTAATCGCACGCGAGCGCGAGCTCGGTGCCGCCGCCGAGACACGCGCCGCCGATCGCGGCGACGGTCGGGAAGGGGAGGCGGGACCATCGGTCGAAGATCTGCTGGCCGACGGCGGACTTCATCCTTCCTTCCTCGGGCGAGCCGATGCTCTCGATCTCGCGAACGTCGGCGCCGGCGATGAAGATGTCCTTCTTCGCCGAGACGAAAAGGAGAGCCGCGATTCCGTTCGCGGCGGAGAGCCTGTCGGTCAGGCCGCTCAGCTCTTCCATCACGGGCGTGGAGAACTTGTTGACCTTCTCGTCGGGAAAATCGAACGTGACGACGGCCAGAGAATCGTCGAGGGCCAGGCGGAAGGCGTTGCCCATCGTCCGGCAGTATACTCAAACGCGATCGGGTCAAATGCATCAAAAGCCTGACGATGCGCGGATCGCTTCGGACGCGGGAGTGGCGGTTTCGAGGGCCTGGATCGTCGACGCGTACGGCGGTCCGGAACGACTCTCGCTTCGGTCCCGCCCGGATCCGGAGCCGGGCCGCGGAGAGGCGCGAGTGGCTGTTCGCGCGATCGGGCTCAATTTCGCCGACCTCTTCGTTCGCGCGGGCGTCTATCCGCGCACGCCGAGCCCGCCGTTCATTCCGGGGATGGAAGTCTCCGGCACCGTCGACGCGCTCGGCCCCGGGACCGAGGATTGCGGGCTCCGAGCCGGCCAATCCGTCGTCGCGATCCCGATCTTCGGCGGGCACGCCGAGAAAGCGGTCTGTCCCGTGTCGAGCGTGTTCCCGATTCCGGCCGGCGCCGACTTCGTGGAGGCGGCTGCGATTCCGGTGGCGTTCCTGACCGCGCACCATATCGCGTCCGAAGCCCGCATCGAGCCGGGAGAGCGGGTCGTCGTGACGGCCGCCGCGGGAGGAGTCGGGACGGCCCTGCTCCAGCTCCTTCGCGCGAGGCAGGCCCGGGTCCTCGCCCTTGCCGGCTCGAACGCGAAGCTCGAGCTCTGCAAAGAGCTTGGCGCGGAGGACGCCGGTCTCTACTCCGCCGCCGGCAGCCGGCTCGACGCGGCGTTCGGGGGAGGATGCGACGTCGTCGCGGACGCGATCGGAGGGAGGATCTTTCGCCGGCTCTGGCGGAGGCTCGGTCCGGGCGGGCGCTACGTGCTCTACGGATTCGCGGCCGCTTCATCGCCGCGCGGATTGTCCCGGCTGCGGGCGCTCGCCGGGCTCGCGTCGATGGGCGGCCTCGTTCCCTATTCGTTCGTTCAATCGTGCCGGAGCCTGATCGGGTTCAATCTCTCGCTCCTGCCTTCGCAGAATTCGGCGCTGAGAAGGGCGGCGGGAGAAATCTTCGAGAGCTGGAGCTAGGGCCGAATTCGCCCGATCCTCGGACCAACGTTCGGATTCGACCGCCTTCCGGACGCTCACCGGGCTCTCGCGTCCCGCGCGACGACCGGAAAGGTCGTCGTCACGGTGCCCTGAGCCTCATCCGTCAACGATGCGGCCGGTCGTCCCTCCTCGAAGGAGTTGAACGCGGCGCGACTCTCGGCGGCGGGGGCGCCGAGCGCTGTTCCATTCTCGGGGGCGGCGGTGAGGACCGCGGAGCCGGAGCCTCGTACCGCCGCGGGGCTGGAGCCTCGTAGCGCGAGGAGCCGCGAACCGCTGCGGAGGCGGCGCCTCGTAGCGTTGACGGGGCGCAGGCTCGAAATTTCGCGGCGGGGCCTCGAGCCTCCGCGGAGACTCGTAGCGCTGCGGCGGAGGCGCCTCGAATCGGCGAGGCGAGTTGTCGTACCGCTGCGGGAATTCCCGCGGGGCCGTTTCGACGCGCCTTCCACGGTCGATTCCCTCGATCACTCGCTGGGCCGGGGGGGCGTCGTAGCGGCCGCGCCAGCTCTCGTTGGAGGAAGTCTTGGCGCGCGGTCCCGGCGGGACTGCGCGCGAGGACGGGCGTTCTCGCCAGTCGGAGCGAGCCGCGAGATTCCGCGGGGCGGAAGGAACCGCCCGGGTGTTTGTCTCGAACGCGCGATTGACTCCCTGCGGCGTTCTCCAGGCTTCCTGCCGACCCGGGATCGAACGGGGCGAAACCGAACGCGGGCTTCCGATCCCGGAAAGCCTCGCGGCGCGCGGCCCGGTCAGCGACCGATTCGACGAGTCGAGGCGGGCGGTGTTCTCCTGGGTCAGCGCCCGAATCGTCGCCGGGGGCAACGTCTTTTCCCTTGCGAGGAAGGGCGTCAGCTCCGCGGATCGGGTCGCCGTCGTCTGGCGCGAAATGGCCTGGGGCGCCGAGCGAGCGTAGGACCGGAGCAACGCGGGCGCCATCCCGGCCCTTCCGGAAATCGGCACGACGGCGGGTTGAGAAGTGACCGCGAGACTCGTGCCGAGCCGTCCGGCGACCGACCGCCCGGAAAGAATCGAGCGCCGGTCGAACGGCTGGCCGAATTTGTCGACCCCCAGGAAACGCCATCCCCGGCCGATGTCGATGCGGGCGGGGTCGAAGACGCCATTGATCGCGAGATTGCCGCGGCCCCACCGTCTCCCGGAAGATCCCCGGTAGTAGCCGGCCGGGCACCACCCCACGTACGAGCCGCTGTAGCCCCAGTAGACCCAGGCGGGCGAGTACTGATATGCCGGGGACCAGCACCAGGAGTTGAAGGCGGCGTCGAAGAACCAGTTTCCGTAGTGGTGGGGAAACCAGCCCCACGGTTCATACGACACCCAGGAAGCTCCGATCGGCGTGTAATACCAGTATCCCGAGCTGTAGGGCGACCAGTCCGCGGAGACCGTGGGCCGCCAGACGTCCTGCTGGTAGGTGGGGGAATAGTCCCACTGGCCGTAGTCGTCGAGCACGGCGACGTCTTCGTCGTAATCGCTGCCCTCCACGTATTGGGCGGAAGCGGAGTTGTAGGCCTCGAGCGTCGAATCGGTCCTGTCCGCGACCCAGATGTCGAAGCGGTCGCGCGAGAACGAGCCCCGTTCGACCTCCGCCTGCTCGCCCCCGCGGATCAGGAGGTAGCTGCCCTGGTCCACCGTCGTCGAGCCGGCGCGCGTTCGGATCTCGGCGGAGCCCCTCCGAACGACGACCGAAGTGCCGCGCGCGGCCTCGATGTTGACTCGGGCCTGCGACTGCGCGGGAAGATAGACCGACGCGTCCGGAGTGTCGATCCGAAGCGCCGAGTCGCCCCCCGTCAGGGATTCGGCCGCCACGGAGCCTTCCAGGACGTTGATCGAAGATTCCTCAGCCGAGGATCCCTCCTGTCCCGCGACCGCGTCCAGGCGAACGCGCGACTCGCCGGCGACCTGGAAACGGTTGCCGTCGGCGAGCTCGATTTCCGCCCGGCCGCCGGCGTCGGTCGCCACCTGATCGCCTTCGGCGAGCGGCAGGTTGACCCTCGCGTCCACCTCTCCGTTCGCCTCGGAGATCACGGAAGCGGAACCTTCGATCGCGGTCAGATGGGAATAGCCGTTTCGTTGGGCGCGCGCGGGGACCGGCAAAAGGCCCAGCGCGACGAGCGTGAACGTTGCGGAAGCTGCGGAGGAAAAGATATTTCGGCTCATGTTGGTCTCCCTGGACGCCGAAGCGTCCGTTCTCTCGGAAAAGCGAGATCAATGCCAGAGTTTACCCTTTGTTTTCTGTCGATTAGGATTGGCTCGCGTCCTGAATTCGTGACAACCGCGGATCGAGGAGGACAGGGACGGCGGCCTGCTAAGATCCGGGGATGGCCGAACAGGAAGGTCCGAGCCGGGCGGCTCTCGAGCGCTCGGCCGAAGAAGCAAGGCTCGCCGGGCGCGATCCGGAGGCCCTTTCTCTCTTCGAAGACCTCGTTCGGGCGGACCTGCGCGACGGGCAGATCGCGAGGGCGGTGTCGGTCTATCAAAAAATCGTGCTCTGGAAGCCGGAGCTGCGGGACCTCCATCGCCGGCTCGCGCAGCGGATCGGAGAGGCGCGCGAATCGACGCTGCCCGGACGCCCGGCCGCGGCCGCGGGCTCCGTGCTGCCGGAAAGCCCGCTTTTCCAGGGGATTCCGGCCGAGCAGCTGCCGGAAGTGCTTCAAAGCATGCGGCCCAGGAAATTCGCGGCCGGCGACGAGATCGTCCGGGAAGGCGATCCCGGCGACTCGCTGTTCCTGATCACCGAGGGAAGCGCGGCCGTGCACACCCGGGACGAAGAGGGACGGGAGATTTCGCTCGCGACGCTCGGCGCCGGCGACTTCTTCGGGGAGGTCTCGCTTCTCACGTCCCGGCCCCGGACGGCCACCGTTCGCGCGGACTCCGCCGTCGGCGTCCTCGAGCTCGACCGGGAGCACCTCGCGCTGCTGCGGTCCCGATTTCCGGGAATCGATCAGGCGCTTTCCGATTTCCACCGCCTGCGCGCGCAGAAGACGATCGAATCGATCCTCACCCGGCGCCGCCGGCCGTCGTGAAGCTGCCCCGGCCGTGATTCGCGAGATCGTCAAGTACGGCGACCCCCGCCTGCACGGGAGGAACGAAGAGGTCGTGGATTTCGGCGCCGACCTGCAGGCGCTCGTCCGCGATCTCGTCGAGACCTGCCACGCGGCGCCGGGGCTCGGGTTGGCCGCGCCCCAGATCGGCGTCAACCTCCGGGTCGCGATCGTCGATCTGTCGATCGGGGCGGAGCCTTCCGCCGTCGTCGTTCTCGTCAATCCGGTGCTGCTCTCGGCCGAGGGGGAAATTCGGGAGGACGAAGGATGCCTGTCGATCCCCGGCCTCTCCGAACCGTTGACGCGCCCGGCAAAGGTGGTCGTCGAGGCGGCGGACGCGAACGGGACGCGAAGGAAGATCGAAGGGGAGTCGCTGTTCGCGCGGGCGCTGCTCCACGAAAGCGATCATCTGGATTCCCGCCTTTTCGTCGACCGGCTTCGCGGCCTGAAAGGGGAGCTCGTGCGGCGCAAGATCGCGCGCCGATTCAGGCGGTGACGAGGCGGCCCGCGCCCTCCGCGGGCGCGGCGCGCCGGATCCCGGCGAGGAGCAGCTCGCTGAGCTCGACGAGCCGCGAGGATTCGTCCGGGTCGCAGGGAGCTTCCCGGTGGAGCCGGAAAATCGAGTCGCCGGCCCGGGGGATCTCGACCGCGACCGGCGCGTCGAGGTCGCCCCAGGAATAGATCGGCCGGCCCTGGAGGGAGATCGAAACGCCGTCCGCTTCGTAGGCCTCCGCGATGTCGGCCATCAGCTCGGCGATCCGCGGCGCGAGCGAGGCGAGGTCTTCCTGCTGGGAGAGCGACCGCGAGATGCGGAGGCAGCGCTCGTAGAATCGCACGCGGACCCGCAGCTCCTCGAGGAGCGACCGCGTCCGCAGCGCGTTGCGGAGGCGGGCGCGAAGCTCGCGCGGCCGGAAGGGGCGCACGAGAAAGTCGAACGCGAGCGACGCGAATCCTTCGAGAACGTCTTCGGCGCGGTGCCGGGCCGTCGACGAACAGAATCGGGATCTCGGCCGTCGTCGGGTCCGCCTTGAGAGCTCCGCAGAGCTCGTAGCCGGAATTGTCCGGCATGAGGATGTCGACGATGATCGCGTCGAACTGACGCTCCGCCGCGAGCCGGCGTCCCTCGGCGCCCGATCCGCACCAGACCAGATCGGCCGAGAGCCCCGCGACGATCGAGGAGACGAGTTCCTGCTCCGAATTGTCGTGATCCACGACGAGGATGCGGCGCCGCGCCTTCATTGAATTCAGAATAGCACAGGGTAGACTTCCGGGAGATGCCGACACTCGAGGTCTTCAACACGCTCGGGCGCAAGCTCGAGCCGCTCGTTCCGATCGAGCCAGGTCACGTTCGAATGTACACGTGCGGGCCGACGATCTACAACGACGTTCACATCGGGAATCTCCGGACCTTCCTCTGGGAGGACGTCCTGCGACGGACGCTGAAGAGGTTCGGGCTTCGCGTGACGCAGGTGATGAACCTGACCGACGTCGACGACAAGACGATTCGCGGCGCGTCGGAGGCGCGGATGGACCTCCGGGCTTTCACCGAAAAGCACGCCGAATCGTTCTTCCGGGATCTCGAGACGCTCGGGATCGAACGGGCCGAGTTCTATCCGCGGGCGACGGACCACATCCCGGAAATGATCGCGGTCGCGGAGAAGCTCCGGGATCGCGGCCACACGTACGAGAGCGACGGCTCGCTGTGGTTCAAGATCTCGACGTTCCCCGCCTACGGCCGCCTCTCGGGGATCGACCTTTCCCGGGCCCGGCAGGGGTCCCGCGTCGCCGACGACGAGTATGAAAAGGACGACCCGAAGGATTTCGCGCTCTGGAAGGCCGCGAAGGAAGGGGAGCCGGCCTGGGATTCGCCGTTCGGCCGCGGCCGGCCGGGCTGGCACCTGGAGTGTTCCGCGATGTCGATGAAATACCTCGGCGCGCACTTCGACGTTCACACGGGCGCCGTCGACAACATCTTTCCGCACCACGAGAACGAAATCGCGCAGAGCGAGGGGGCGACGGGCGAACCGTTCGTGAACGTCTGGCTCCATGCCGAGCACCTCATCGTGGACGGCGAGAAGATGTCCAAGTCGAAGGGCAACTTCTATCTCCTCCGCGACGTTCTCGCGAAACGGAATGATCCTTCCGCCCTTCGCTACCTGTTCCTCTCCGTGCCCTACCGCAAGAAGCTCAACTTCACGTTCGAGGCGCTTGCGGGGGCCGGAACCGCCGTCGAGAGGATCCGCGCGCTGGATCGCCGCCTCGGCGACACGGAGCGAGCCGCGGGACCGCTTTCGGCGGAGCCCTTCGACGCGGCGACCCGGGCCGCGCGATTCGAAAAGGACTTTGACGAGGGGCTCGCCGACGACCTCAACACGGCGAGGGCGCTCGCCTCGCTGTTCGATTTTCTTCGGGACGTCAATCTCGCGGCCGACGGGAACGCGCTCGACGCCGCCGGCGCGGCGCTCTGCCGCGCCGCGCTGCGGCGTTCGGACTCGGTGCTCGGAATTCTGCCGTCGGGCGAGGAACTGCTGCCGGCCGAGATCGAGCGCCTTCTCGCCGAACGGCTCGAGGCCCGGAGAAAGCGCGATTTCGCGCGGTCCGACGCGATCCGCGACGAGCTTGCCGGGCGCGGAATCCTCCTCGAGGACACTCCGCAGGGGACGCGCTGGAAGAAGGCCTGAGGCTGGCTGTCATTGCGAGGAGCATCGCGACGAAGCAATTTGACGTTGGATCATATCGCCGCGCCCGCTTCGCGGGCTCGCGATGACAGATCTATGACCCTCTCCGCCGGAGCCCGGCTCGGGCCCTACGAGATTATTTCGCCGCTCGGCGCGGGAGGAATGGGAGAGGTCTACAGGCTCGCGACACCCGACTCGGCCGCGAAGTCGCGGTCAAAGTCCTGCCCGAGACTTTCGCGCGGGATCCCGACCGTCTCACGCGTTTCGAGCGGGAGGCGCGCGCGGCATCGGCCCTCTCCGATCCTCACATCGTCGCGGTGTACGACGTCGGCCGCGAGGGAGAAACGCATTTCTTCGTGAGCGAGCTCGTCGAGGGCTCGGACCTGCAGGCATCGCCTGCAGTCCGGCGGGCTCGCGATGAAAAAGGCCCTCGAGCTGGCCGAGCAGATCGCGCTCGGCCTCGCCGCGGCCCACGAGAAGGGGATCGTCCACCGGGACCTGAAGCCGGAGAACGTTCTGATCACGAAATCCGGATTGGCCAAGATCGCGGACTTCGGGCTTGCGAAACTGACGGAGTCGTCGGAAGCTGGCGTTTCGGAGCTGCCGACGTCCGACGGACATCAAACGACGGCCGGCGTCGTCATGGGGACGGTCAGCTACATGTCGCCGGAGCAAGCTCGCGGAGGGGCGGTCGATTTCCGGTCGGATCAGTTTTCCTTCGGTTCGATCCTGTACGAGATGCTGACCGGGAAGCAGGCGTTCAAGAGGGGCAGCGCGCCGGAGACCCTCTCCGCGATCATCCGCGAAGAGCCGGCGCCCGTCGCGGAGATCGCGCCGGGAGTCGCGGCGCCCGTCGCGTGGCTGATCGAGCGCTGCCTGGCGAAGGATCCTCAGGAGCGATTCGCCTCGACCCGGGACCTCGCGCGCGACCTCGCGAGCCTGAGTCAACATCTGTCCGCATCGGCCCCGGTCTCGCCGGCGCCCGCGGCGCGCACGAACCGAAGACGCCTCGCCCCGCTTCTCGCGGCGGCTGCGATCGTCGCGGCCGGCCTTCTTGGCGCCTTCCTCGCGCGGCAGAGAGCAGCGCCCCCGATTCCGGCTCTCCAGCAGCTCACCTTCCGCCGCGGAGTCGTGACCGGCGCCCGTTTCACGCCGGACGGCCGGAGCATCGTTTACTCGGCCCGATGGGGCGGCAGGCCGAGCGGAATCTACTCGGTCCGTCCTTCGAGCCCGGAATCGCGGTCGCTCGAGATTTCCGATGCGAAATTGCTCGCCGTCTCGCCGAACGAAGAGCTCGCGATCCAGCTCCGTTCGAAGCTGTGGAGCGGTTTCCTTCACGGCACCCTGGGCCGCGTGCCCTTCGGCGGCGGAGTCCCGCGCGAGGTCATGGACAACGTTCAGGACGCCGACTGGTCGCCGGACGGCGCCTCTCTCGCCGTCCTTCGTTTCGGGCTTTCGGCGGCGGTGCGGTGGGAAATCGAGCTTCCGCCGGGGAAAAAGCTTTATGAAGATCCCTCCGGACCCGTCATCGGGTTCCGGATCTCGCCCGACGGCCGCAGCCTCGCGCTGGCCGAAGGAGGGTTTCTCGGGCTCCCGACGGCGATCCGGCTCGTCGATCGAAGCGGGAAAAGCCGCCTCCTTGCGGACGCAGCCGTGACCGGCGTCTCGTGGTCGCCCGGCGGCAAGGAGATCTGGTACTCCCAGGACGACGGAGTCGGTTCGAGCAGTCTGTGGGCCGTCAACCTCACGGGGAAAAAGCGCCTTCTGCTTCGCCACGCGGGGGCGATGATCCTGCGGGACATCTCCCGCGACGGCGCCGTGCTCGCCACGATCGGGCACCCGCAGCTGAGCGTGATGTTCAAGGGCCCGGGCGACGCGGCGGAGCAGGACCTCGCGTGGCTCGACGGCTCGCAGGCGGCGGCGATCTCGGACGACGGCCGAACGCTGCTTCTCAACGAGACGGGCGTCGGCGCGGGGCCCGGGGGAGCTTTCTATCTCCGAAGCACGGACGGCTCGCCCGCCGTTCGCCTCGGCGAGGGCGTCGCGAACGCGCTTTCGGCCGACGGAAAATGGGTGACGGCGAGGCCGCGGGAGTCCCGCGAACGCGTCCTCGTCGTGCCGACCGGCGCCGGGCAGACCCGGACGATCCGGCTTCCGTACCCGTGCGATCAATGGTGGTTTTTTCCCGACGGCAAGCGTCTTCTCGTCACCGGCGTGGTTCCCGCGACGCAACGCGCCCGGGATCACCTCGATCGGCCTCGACGGGCGGAGTCCGACGCGAATCGCGCCGGACGGATGGGACAGCTACTTCGGCGAGGTGCCGATCTCGCCCGACGGGAAATGGATCGATACTCAGAGCGGCGGTCTGGACGACGTTTCTCTGCGGCTCTATCCGACCGATGGAAGTCTCGCTTTCAAGACCGTGCCGGGATTCGAGCCGGACGACGTCGTGATCCGATGGACGCCCGACGGCCGGTCCCTCTACGTCTTCAAGCGAAACGAGCTGCCCGCGCGGGTCTTTCGCCTCGATCTGGAATTCCGGCAAGCGGACGCCCCTGTTCCGTCTCATGCCCGCCGACGGCGCCGGCGTGGCGAGGATCCCGATCGTCGTGATGACCCCCGACGCCCGCGCGTACGCCTACAACATCACGCGCGAGCTTTCGGACCTCTACCTGGTTCTGGGGTTGAAATGACCGGAGGAACCGGTTGATCGGCGTGCGATTGATGGGCGGCCTCGGGAATCAGATGTTCCAGTATGCCGTCGCTCGACGCCTGGCGCGCGATCTCCGAACGTCCGTCGCGCTGGACACGGTGTGGTTCGAGAACCCGCCGGAAGGCGAGACGCCGCGCCGGTACGAGCTTGACAGTTTCGACGCCCTCAAGGCACGCATGCTTGCTCGAAGCCGGCGGCCCGCAGAAGATCACCGGGCGGATTCGCGGGGAAAGCGAGGGAGATGGCATTCCCTGAGAGACCGGGTCGCCGGGAGAGCCTGGAAGATCTACAGGGAGCGCCAGTACAACTATGACCCCGCCGTGCTGGCCCTGCCGAACAGGTCCTACCTGATGGGTTACTGGCAGACAGAACGATATTTTGCTTCGATCCGGGATCAACTTTTGGAAGAGTTTGGTTTTCATGACGCGTTGAGCGACGCGGGCCGCGCCTTTTTGGAGGCGATCAACGCTTCGTTTTCGGTATCTATTCATGTCCGCCGGGGGGATTACGTTTCAGCACCCGGGCTCCCGGAAGGTTTACGGCGTCATAGGCCTGGATTATTACCGGAGGGCCCTTCAGCCGATCCTGAAGCGAGGAGAAGCGCCGACGTTATTTGTCTTTTCCGACGACCTGGAATGGTGCAAACGGAATCTCGTGTTTGACCACGACACCGATCTATATGGAAGGGACAAAGAATGGCCATGAGGATATGCGCCTGATGAGCCATTGCCAGCACAATGTCATTGCCAACAGCTCGTTCAGCTGGTGGGCCGCCTGGCTGAACGAAAACCCGGCCAAAGTGGTGGTCGCCCCGAAAGGGTGGTTTCTGCCGGGAAACTTGAACGCGTGTGATCTCGTGCCTCCGTCCTGGCTGACGGCATAGCTCCGGATCAGATTCGAACGAGTCCGGCGCCCCAGTGAAGGCCGGCGCCGAGCGCGGTGAAGCAGACGAGGTCCCCGGCTTTCACTCTGCCAGCCTCCTTCGCCTCGTGGAAGACGAGCGGCAGCGTCGCGGCCGTCGTGTTGCCGTACTTCTGGATGTTGTTGAAGACGCGATCGTCCGAAAGCCCGAGAGCTTTCTGGACGGCCTCGTTGATGCGCAGGTTGGCCTGGTGCATCAGGAGAAGCGACAGGTCTTCGACGCGAAAAGCCGTGCTTTGCGGTGATCTCGCGAACGATCGCGGGCATCGCGGTCGTTGCGAGCTTGAAGACCTGCCGGCCTTCCACGACCGGCATCTCGAGGTGGGCGTCGAGCGCGTCCTTCGTCACGTAGGGAAACGAGGCGGAGCCGAGCGACGGGACGAAGAGCTTGTCCCAGTGGTGACCGTCCGTGCGCATCTCGAAACCGAGGAATCCACGGCCGTTCCCGGAGTCGTTCGCCTCGAGGAGAAAGGCGCCCGCCGCGTCGCCGAAGATCACGGCGCGGTCGCGGATCGAGGTCCCGAACGCGTACGTTTCGGCGGAAGGAGACTCTTCCGTCTCTCCGAACATGATCCGCCACTCGGCGTCGCTCCAGGGGTAGAACGCGGCGTGGCATTCGGCGCCGATCAGAAGAACCCGGCGATACGTTCCCGAGCGGATGAACGCGTCGCTGACCTGGAGCCCCGAGAGGAAACCGGCGCATTGCATGCGGATGTCGAGCGCGGGCGTGCTCGAGAGCCCGAGCTTCGCGGCGACGATCCCGCCGTTACCAGGAAAGTAGTGAGCCGGAGTCATCGTCGCGAAGACGATCAGGTCGACGTCGGAAGCCGCCAGCCCTGCGGATTCGAGGGCCCGTTTCGCCGCCTCGTGGCCCAGGTCCGCCGAAGAGGTCCCTTTCCGCGCGTAGTGGCGCTCTCGGATCCCCGTCCGCTGCTGGATCCATTCATCCGTCGTGTCCATCAGGCGGGACATGCGCTCGTTCGTGACCACGCCGTCGGGTACGAAGACTCCCGACCCGCGGATCCGGGCCTGGATGCTCATGGCTCGCCGGCCGGGACGATCCGGATCGCGGGGCTCTGGCTGAGGGTTTGATACACGACGCAGTAGCGCTCCGTCAGTTCCAGAAGCTTGCGGCGCTGATCCGGGGTCGCGTCGGTGTCCAGCTCGACGAAGAGGCGGATCTCGCGGAAGCCGACGGGGGCGTCTTTCGACACGCCGAGAGTGCCCCGGAAGTCGAGGTCGCCTTCCGCCGTGAGCTTTCCGCCTCGGAGCGGCAGACCGAGGGACGTCGCGACCGCCGAAAGCGTCACGCCGGCGCACGCGACGAGCGCCTGGAGGAGCATGTCTCCGGAGCAGGCCTGCAGGCCCGTTCCCCCGGTCGCCGGATGCAGGCCCGCTTCGACGAGCGCGCGGCCCGTCGCGACACTGCACGAAACGTTCTCGCCGAGGGCGCCCTCGGCTCGGAGCGTCACGAGGGCGCCGTCGGGATCCTCCCGGTAGCGCGCTTTGAGCGGCGCCTGGAGTCCTTGGAGCTCTTCTCGTTTCATGCGAAAGAGGAATTTAGCACGGCTAGAATACAGACGGAGGCGGATCGCGAATGAGTTTGACGCCCGGTGCTCGCCTGGGTCCCTACGAGATCGTCGCTCCGCTCGGCGCCGGAGGGATGGGAGAAGTGTACCGGGCGAGGGACGTCCGCCTCGGACGCGAGGTGGCCGTGAAGGTGTTGCCGGAAGAGTTCGGCCGGGATCCCGAGCGCCGGCAGCGATTCGAGCGCGAGGCTCGCGCGGCCTCCGCCCTGTCCAGTCCCCACATCGTGACGGTCTTCGACGTCGGGCAGGAGGCCGAGGTCTGTTTCCTCGTGACCGAGCTCGTCGAGGGCGGCGACCTCCGGTCCCTCATCGGCAAGCCGGTCTGCCGTCGAAAAGAGTCGTCGATCTCGCGCACCAGATCGCCGTCGGGCTTTCGCGAAGCCCACGAGAAGGGAATCGTCCATCGGGACCTGAAACCGGAAAACGTTCTCGATCTCGAAATCGGGGGCGGCGAAGATCGCCGATTTCGGTCTTGCGAAAGTTTCGGCGAACGACGGAGACGACCTGTCGCAAATGTTGACGACCGACCGGGAGACGACCAGCCAGGGGGTCATCCTCGGGACGCTTCCCTACATGTCTCCCGAACAGGCGCGCGGAGAGAGAGTCGATTTCCGGTCGGACCAGTTCGCGCTCGGATCGATCCTCTACGAGCTCCTGACGGGGATCTCGCCCTTCAAGCGTTCGACGGCGGTGCTGACTCTCTCCGCGGTGATGGACCACGAGCCTCCGGCGCTGGGCGAGCATCGCAGCGGGCTGCCGGCCCGGTTCGAGAGAATCGTTCGCCGCTGCCTGGCGAAGGACAGGGAAGCGCGGTACCACTCGACGAAGGACCTCGCCCGGGACCTTCTCGACGCGTTCCGGCCCACGGCGTCGCCGTCGAAATCCGTGGCTTCGCCGGCGAGCCCGACCTACGGGAGGACCCGCGAGCTCGAGGGGCTTCGGGCCCTTCTTGAAAGAAGGGACGTTCGTCTCCTGACCCTGACGGGTCCGGCGGGAATCGGAAAGACGCGTCTCGCTCGCCAGGTCGCCTACGAGCTCGCGTCCGATTTCCCGGGCGGGGTGGAGTTCGTCTCTCTCGCGACCGTCTCCAATCCTTCGCTGCTGATTTCGGCCATAGCGAAATCGCTCGGGGTCGTCGAGCAGCCGGGCCGGCCGCTCGACGAGTCCCTCCGGGAACACCTGGCCGGCCGGTCCGGGGGCGCGACGCTCCTCGTTCTGGACAACTTCGAGCATCTCGTCTCGGAGGCCGGCGCGCTTCCGCCTCTTCTCGACGCTGCGCCCGGGGTCAAGATTCTCGCGACGAGCCGCTCGGTGCTTCGCCTCTACGGCGAGCAGGAATTCCCGGTTCCGCCGCTCGAGATCCCGCGAGAGGGGGGCCGCGCCACTCCGGCGGCTCTCGAGGCCATCGCCTCGGTCGAGCTCTTTCTCCAGAGGGCGCGCGCCGTCGCTCCGAATTTTTCGCTGACGTCCGACAACGCGTCCGAGATCGCAGAAATCTGCCGCCGCCTGGAGGGCGTTCCCCTCGCCCTGGAGCTCGCCGCGGCCCGCGTCAAATTGTTCACTCCCCGCACCCTGCTCGGACGGCTGGAAAAACGGCTCGATCTCCTGACGGGGGGTCCGCGGGACTCGCCGGGCCGCCTTCAGACGCTGAGAGCGGCGATCGACTGGAGCCACGATCTGCTCGACGATCCGGAAAAGACGCTCTTTCGGCGCATCGCGGTCTTTCGGGGCGGTTTCACGCTCGAAGGGGTCGAAGCCGTGTGCAACGCGCGCGAGGACCTGGATGCCGACATCCTCGAGGGCATTGCGTCGCTCCGGGACAAGAGCCTCGTCCTCCGAATCGAAGGGGAAGAAGAGGAGCCGCGGTTCGCCCAACTCGAGACGATTCGCGAGTACGGGTCGGAGCAGTTGACGAAGAGCGCGGAGGATGAGTCGATCCGCCGCTGCCATGCCGCGTATTTCCTCGTTCTCGCCGAAGAGGCCGACGCGAAGCTGATCGGGCCCGAGGGGCCGGTCTGGTACACGCGCCTGAAGCAAGAAGAGGCGAACCTGCGGGCGGCCGTCGATTGGCTGACTCTCGGCAACGAGCCGATCTGGGCGCTGCGTCTCGGGGCGGCATTGCTTCGCTACTGGGAAAGGCAGGAATACTTCTCCGAGGGACGCGCGCAGCTGGAGGGCCTGCTCGCCGTGCCGGGCGCGCAGGTCCGGACGCGCGAGCGGGCGAGAGCGCTGCTCGCGACGGCGATCCTTTCTTTCGCGCAGGGCGACATGACCGCCGGAACCGTTCGCGCCCAGGAGAGCCTCGAGATCTTCCGCGAGGTCGGCGACCGCCGCGGGTGGGTCGCAGCCTTGAACGACCTGGCCGTCGGCGCTTTCGGTCGCGGCGAGTACGCGACGGCGGCTCCTCTGTTCGAGGAAGCGATTTCGATTCTCGAGGAGATCGGCGATCGCCTCGCCGCCGAGCGCACGAGGATGAACCTCGCCGACACGCTTCGCGCCGGTGGAAACGAGGAACGGGCGCGCGCGCTCTTCGAGCATTGTCTGCAGGCGTTCACGGACCTCACGGATTTCGACGGGCTCGCCTGGACGATGAGCCACCTCGCGCGAATGGAGAGCGACCGCGGGAACCGCGGCGAGGCGAAAGAGCTCCTGGCGCACAGCCTCTCGCTGTTCGAGAAGACGGGAGACTTCGTCGGCGTCTCGAATTGCCTCAGCGATCTGAGCCGGATCGCGGGAGGGGACGGCGATTTCGCGGCCGCCCGCGAGCACTTGCGCCGCGGTCTTCTCGTCGCGAGACGGGAGGGCCTTCGAAGGAGCCTTGCGCGCCTCGCCGACGACGCGTGCGCTCTGGCTGTGGCCGAGGGGCGCTCCGAGGGGGCCGTTCGTCTGGCCGCCGCGGTCGAATCGTTCCGGAACAGCAGCGGCTTCCGCCGGCCGCAGGTGGAGCGGCCCGACTTCGAGGCCGCGCTTTCGGGCGCGAAGGCCGCCCTGAGCGAATCCGAAGCCGAGGGGGCCTGGCGCGAGGGCGCGTCGATGTCGATCGACGACGCCGTCGAGGAAGCCCTCGCTATTCCGCCGTCGTCGGATCGATGAGGCTGCGGACGAGAGAAATCCGGCTGGCCGGAAAGCCCGATTTCGCGGCGTGCTGCTTGATGAGGTCCTCGTCCGGCGCGAGGTAGACGCAGTAGAGCCGGTCGTCGGTCACGAAACTCTGCAGCCACTGGATGTTGGGCCCCAGCTCTTTCAGGGTCGCGAGCGATTTCTGGGCCGCGGCCTGCAGCTCCGAGGGCGACATCTTTCCGGCCCCCGGGATCACTCGTTCAATCACGAATTTCGGCATCCTGACCTCCGGCTTTCCGGGCGATTGTAGCAGGCTGCGGGCGCGGAAGCTCCTTGACAGGGCGACGAAGGCTCCACTAGAGTTCCCGTTCGATGAAGTTCGGCCTTTCGCCCAGCTGGTATTGGTATAACGAGGCAACTCGGTAGGGCGAATCTCGCCCTGCCGGAGAAATTCGGGCGGGGCGATCGAGAAAGCGGATTGAATCGAGACCCCCGGCCGATCCGGGGGTTTCGAATTTTGGAACGGCACCTTCCCCGTCCCGCCGTCATCGCGTCGGTCGCTCCGGCGGATTTCGCCGACGCGAAACGGCTCGTTTCGCTCGTTCCCGAGGGGGCGAACGCGATCGAGTACCGGCTGGATCTCGCGGCCGGCCGCATCTCCTCGAGGGCGCTGCTGGAGCTCGACCCGCGCTGCGCGATCGTGACTTACCGCAGCGAGCGCGAAGGGGGGAAGTTCGGCGGTACCCTCGACGAGTATCGCCGATCCGTCCAATCGGCCTACGACGCCGGGGCCGCCGTCGACGTCGAGCTGGAGAGCTCGACGCTGGACGATCGCAGCTTCCTTCCGGACCGCCGGCGCGTCATCGGCTCGCGGCATGCGGCCGGCGAGGGCGGCTGGCCGGACACGGAGGTGTCCCGCTACCTTTCGGCGGACGTCGCGGCAGTCAAGCTCGTGCGGACGAACGCGAGGTCGATTTCCGACGGCGCGGCCTGTCTCGCCGCCTTGAAACGCCACTCCGGCTCGCGGCCGTTCTCCTGCTTCGCGACCGGGACGCGCGGCGCGTTCACCCGGATCGCCGGCGCCCGATTCGGGTCCGCGCTGACTTACGGCAGCGTCGGAGCTCCGACGGCGGAGGGGCAGGTAACCGTCGCCGACCTCCTCGAGCGTCTACGGCGTCGGCCGTCCGGATCCGCCGTCGCGAATCTTCGGGATCTACGGCGCCGATGTTTCGGGGTCGCTCTCGCCGCTCATCCACAACGCGCTCTTCGGCCGGCGCGGCCTTCCTTTTCTCTACCTTCCCCTGTCGGCGTCGGACGGAGCTCCGGGCGGGGGCGTCCTGCGGCGCGATCTCGAAGCTCTCGCGTCGGTCGATCTCCTTCCCGCGGGGTTGTCGGTCACGAGCCCGTTCAAGTCGGCGTTCGAGTCGATCGTGGAAGCGATCGACGAGGACGACGCCGTCGCGCGGACGGGAGCCGCGAACACGCTCGTCCGGCTCGACGCGCCCGGGGACGCGCCGCGTTACCTCGCTCGGAACACCGACGCGGAAGCGGTGCTCGAGGTCCTCTCCGGCCGCCGTCTCGCGGGGCGCACCGTCGTCGTGCTCGGCAACGGCGGGGCGGCGCGGGCCGCGGCCTACGCGGCCGGACAGGCCGGGTGCGCCGTATTCCTGGCCGGTCGCGACTTGCGGAGGGTCAAACCGGTCGCGGACCGATTCGGCGCGAACGCGATCGCCGTGGGCGATCTTTCCCGCATGGAAGCGGACATGCTCGTCAACGCGACCCCCCTCGGGACGCTCGAGGACGACCCGATCCCCTTTCCCCGGTCGCTGCTCGCGCGGAAACCGGCCGTGATCGATTTCGTCTACCGGCTCTCGGGAGAGACGCCGTTCGTCCGCGAGGCGCGGGAGTGCGGCTGCGACACGGCCGACGGGCGGGAGATGCTCGCGCGTCAGGCCGTCGGACAGGCGACGCTCTTCGGCGCGGATCGGGTTTCGTACGAGGAGATCGACGCCCTCCTGCGGAGGGCACGGTGACGCGCGTCGTCACGCGGACGCTGCTCGCGGACACGACGACGCCCGTCGCCGTCATGCGAAAGCTGCTCGCCTCGGGCGCGGAATCCTTTCTCCTCGAGAGCGTCGAGGGAGGGCGAAACGTCGCCCGATACTCGTTCCTCGGCACGGCGCCGAAGGCGCGAATCGCGTTCCGGGACCGGGAGGTCACCGTCGAGGGGGAGGGCGCGGACCGGCCGGCATTCGACGACCGAGATCCCCTCGGCATCGTCACCCGGAGCGTCGTGCGGCCCGGCTTTCGCCGGGAAGAAGGACAGCCGCCGTTCTCGGGGGGCGCGGTTGGTTATCTCTCGTACGACGCGGTTCGCATGTTCGAGCGAATTCCCTCCCGCCACCCCCGCGTTTCCCGAATGCCGGACGCCCTGTTCCTCGTGTTCGATTCCACGATCGCGTTCGACCACGCGAAGGGGATCATGGTGCTCCAGTCGCTGGCCGAAGAGTCGGAGGAAGGCGCGGTGGCGGAATCGAGGCTCGATGCCCTCGAGAGGATCGTCGAGGGGCCCGCCCCGCCGGAAGGCGGCACCGTCCCGGCGCCTCCGGACTTCGCGGAGCGAACCTCCCGGGAAGGGTTCCTCGCGTCCGTCGCGCTCGCGAAGGAGCGGATTTCCGCGGGCGACATCTACCAGATCCAGATCTCCCGGCGGTGGTCCGGCCGGCTCGAGACCGATCCTTTCGAGGTCTACCGCGCCCTGCGGAGGGTGAACCCCTCGCCTTACCAGTTCTTCCTGCGCACTCGCGAAGCCGATATTCTCGGAGCGTCGCCGGAGATGCTCGTCCGCATCCGGGCCGGGCGGATCGAGACCCGGCCGATCGCGGGAACGTATCCCCGCGGCGCGACTCCGACGGAAGACCGGGAGCTCGAAGAGCGTTTTCTCTCGGACCCGAAGGAGAAAGCGGAGCACATCATGCTCGTCGATCTCGCGCGAAACGATCTCGGCCGGGTGTGCGAAAGCGGGAGCGTTTCGGTGCCCGAATTCTTCCAGGTCGAAAAGTATTCGCACGTGCAGCACCTCGTCTCCTCCGTCACCGGGCGCCTGAAGCCGGGCGTGACCGCTCTCGAAGCGCTCGCGGCCTCGTTTCCCGCGGGAACGCTGACCGGCGCGCCGAAGATCCGGGCGATGGAGCTCATCGACGAGCTCGAGACGAGCCGCCGGGGGATCTACGGGGGCGCGATCGGGTATCTGGACGCCTCCGGCGATCTCGACTCGGCGATCGCGATCCGGACGATGGCCGTGGAGGACGGGGAGGCGCGAATCCAGGCGGCCGCCGGAATCGTCGCGGACTCCGTGCCGGAGCGGGAGGCGCGGGAGACGGAGATCAAGTCCGGCGCTCTGTTCCGGGCCGCCCGGGAGGCTTGCGGCCGATGATCCTGATGGTCGACAACTACGACTCGTTCACGTTCAACCTCGTGCAGGCGATCGCGATCCTCGAGCCCGACGTTCGCGTTGTCCGCAACGACGAGTTCGACGCCGCCGAGGCGCTCGCCCGAAAGCCGCGGAGGATCGTGATCTCGCCGGGGCCGGGCCGGCCCGAAGAGGCGGGGCAGAGATCGAGACGTCCGCGAGCCGCCGGCGTGGATGCCGCTGCTCGGCGTCTGCCTCGGCCACCAGGCGATCGCAGTCGCGCACGGGGCAACGGTCTCGCGCGCCGCGCGGCCCGTGCACGGAAAGACCTCGCGGATCTCGCACGCCGGGCTCGGCATCTTCGCCGGCCTCTCGAATCCGTTCGAGGCGACGCGCTACCATTCTCTCGCGGTCGCGGAGCGGACGCTTCCGGCGGAGCTCGAGGTGACGACCGCGCGTCCGAGGACGGGCTCGTGATGGGAATTCGCCATGCGTCGCTGCCGGTCTTCGGCGTCCAGTTCCACCCCGAGTCGATTCTCTCGATCGAAGGGCCGAAGTCGTCGCGAACTTCCTGCGCGGGAGCTTGCGATTGAGCCTCCGGGACGCGCTCCAGCGGATCGCGGAACGCCGGCCTTTGAGCGGGGAGACGGCGAAGGGGGCTTTCCTCGACCTGATGGAGGGCCGGGCGACGGACGCGCAGAAAGGCGCGCTGCTGCTGGGGCTCGCGGCGCGGGGCGAAACGCCGGAGGAAGTCGCGGGGGCGGTTTCCGCTCTGCGGGAAAAGATGACGCCGGTGGCGTCGCGCCGGTCGCCGCTCGTGGACACTTGCGGCACCGGCGGCGACGGCGCGGCGACGTTCAACGTCTCGACGGCGGCGGCGCTCGTCTGTGCCGGCGCGGGCGTCGCCGTTGCGAAGCACGGCAACCGCGCCGTGTCGTCGCAGCTGCGGCTCGGCGGACGTTCTCGAGGCGCTCGGCGTTCCCCTGGAAACGACACCCGAGGAGAGTCGCGAGAGATCTCGAGGACCGGGGATTCGCGTTCCTCTTCGCTCCCGCGTTCCATCCCGCGATGAAAGAAGCCGCCGGCGTCCGCCGCCAGCTCGGCGTTCGCACGATCTTCAACCTGATCGGCCCTCTCGCGAATCCGGCGCGCCCCTCCCGGCAGTTGATCGGCGTCGGAAGGTTCGAGGTCGCGCACCTCCTGGCCAGGGCGATGGCGCTGCTCGAAAGCGAGCGGACGATCATTTTCCATTCCGAGAATGGCCTCGACGAGCTGACCCCGGGCGTTCCCGCGATCGGCTTCGAGATCCGCGGGCCGCGCGTCGACCCCTGGAGATTCGATCCCGGCGTGCTCGCGCAGCGCGCCGTCGACCGCGAAGAGCTCGCGGGAGGCGACGCGAGCGAGAACGCCGCGGCGCTCCTTCGCCTGCTCGAAGGCGAGCGCGGCCCCGTGCGGGAGACCGTTCTCCTGAATTCCGCGGCGGGCCTCTGGGTTGCGGGCGCGGCCGCGACGCTGCACGAGGGCTACGACCTTGCGAGCCAGTCGATCGACGGCGGCCGCGCGGGCGCCGTCCTCGAGGCGGCGCGGCGGAGCGCGGCATGAGCGCCGGCGTGCTCGATGCGATCGTCTCCGCGACGCGGCGCCGCGTTCGGGAAGGGGCGTATTCGCCCGCGCCGAAGGTCGGACCTTCGCCGCAGGGGGAGCGGTTCCTCGCGTCTCTGCGGCAGCCGGGAGCCCGGATCATCGCCGAAATCAAGGCGAAGTCCCCGTCGGCCGGCGAGATCGTCAGGGATTGCGGCGGAAAGGTCGAAACCCTTGCGCTCGCTTACCGCCGTGGCCACGCGGCCGCGATCTCGGTCGTCACGGAACGGGAGTATTTCGGCGGCGATCCGGACTGGATCGCGAGGGCGAAGAGGATCTCCGGCCTGCCCGTGTTGATGAAGGATTTCGTCGTCGAGGAGGGCCAGCTGGACTTCGCCGTCTCGCACGGCGCCGACGCCGTGCTGCTGATCGCCTCGATTCTCGACGAATCGGCGCTGCGGCGGCTGCGGGAGGGCGCGGAGGGCCGCGGAATGGCGGCTCTCGTGGAAACGCATTCGGGAAACGAGATTGAGAGAGCGATCGCCGCCGGGGCGAGCATCGTCGGCGTCAACGCGCGGGACTTGAAGGATTTTTCCGTTCGTCTCGAAGACCTCGTCTTCCTCGCCGCGGGAATACCTTCTCCAACCGTTCGAGTTGCCGAGAGCGGAATCCGGACGCGCCTGGACGTCGAAACGCTCGCGGCCGCCGGTTACGGCGCGTTCCTCGTCGGCGAGACGCTGCTGCGTTCCGACGAGCCCGAAGTCGTCCTCCGCGGCCTGCGGGGCGATCTGTGACGGGCGTCAAGATCTGCGGGCTGACGCGGCCCGGGGACGTCGCGCTCGCGGCGGAGCTCGGCGCGAGCCATGTCGGCTTCAATTGCTCGCCGCTCAGCCCGAGGCGAGCCGATCTGAGGTTCGCGGACGAGCTCGCGCGGGAATCGGGGGCCGCGAAGCGCGTCGGCGTGTTCGTCGACGAGCCGGCCGGAGAGATTCGCCGGGCGATCGACGCCCTGCGGCTCGACCTTCTTCAGATCCATCGCGCTCTTCGGCCTGCGGACCTGGACCACGGCCTGCCCGTCGTCGCCGTTTCGCGGGTCGGCGGCGCGGCCGTCGAATTGCCCGAGGCCCCGCTCCTCGGCCGGTGCCGCGCGATTCTGCTCGACACGGCCGATCCCGGCAGGCCGGGCGGCACCGGGAACCCTTTCGACTGGGGCCTGATCGAACGAATGACCTTCCCCGTGCCGATGTGGCTGGCGGGCGGCCTGCGAGCCGACAACGTCCGGGAGGCGATCGTTCGCGGGCGGCCCGAAGTCGTCGACGTCGCGTCCGGAGTCGAATCGGCACCCGGCGTCAAGGACCGGGCGAAGCTCGAGGCCTTCTTTCTCGCGGCGAGGCAGGCGTGAAGCGCGCGCGGCCGGGCTATTTTGGCCCCTACGGCGGAACGTTCGCTCCCGAGACGCTCATGGAGCCGCTCGGCGCGCTGCGCGACGCGTTCGAGAAGGCGCGGCGCGACCGGAAGTTCCGGGCGGAGCTCGATGGTCTCCTCCGGGATTACGCGGGCCGGCCGACGCCGCTGTTCGCGGCCCGGAACCTTTCCGCCGGCGCCGGAGGCGCGACGATCCTCCTGAAACGGGAGGACCTGCTCCACACCGGCGCGCACAAGATCAACAACGCGCTCGGCCAGGCTCTGCTCGCGAAGCGGATGGGCAAGAAGCGGATCGTCGCCGAGACGGGCGCGGGTCAGCACGGCGTCGCCTCGGCGACGGTCGGCGCGCTCCTCGGGCTGGAATGCGTCGTGTACATGGGCGTCGAGGACGTCCGGCGGCAGGCGGTCAACGTCGAGCGAATGAGACGGCTCGGCGCCGAAGTGCGCGCGGTCGATGCCGGCTCCCGGACTTTGAAAGACGCGATCAACGAAGCGATGCGCGACTGGAGCGAGAACGTGCGCACGACGCACTACCTGCTCGGCTCCGCGCTCGGCCCGCACCCCTATCCGACGATGGTCGCGTTCTTCCACCGGGTGATCGGCGTGGAGGCGCGCCGGCAATGCCTGAAAAAATTCGGCAAGCTGCCCGCGGCGGTCGTTGCGTGCGTCGGCGGCGGGTCCAACGCGATCGGTATCTTCCAGGCGTTCCTGCGGGACCGGGTCCGGCTCTACGGCGTGGAGGCGGGGGGCCGCGGGCGGGCCCTCGGCGACCACGCCGCCCGCTTTCGGGGAGGGCGCGTCGGCATCCTTCACGGCACGCGCACGTACGTGCTCGAGGACTCGGACGGACAGATCGCGCCGACGCATTCCGTGTCCGCCGGTCTCGACTATCCGGCGATCGGGCCGCAGCACGCGCGGCTTCGCGACGAGGGACGCGTTGAATACGCGGCTGTCGGCGACCGGGACGCGCTCCGGGCGTTCGCGCTGTTGACGCGGAGCGAGGGGATCGTGCCCGCCCTCGAATCCGCCCACGCGGTCGCGTTCGCCGCGGCGCTCGCCCCCCGGTTTCGGAAGTCGGATCTGCTGATCGTCAATCTCTCGGGCCGCGGCGACAAAGACCTCGCCGAGGTCGGGCGCCTGGAGAATCCGTGACGCGTTCGCGCCTCGCCGGGAAGTTCGATGCCGCGCGGCGGGATGGCCGAGCGTGCTTCATCCCTTACCTGACCGCAGGCGATCCCGATCTGTCGACGACGGTCGCGCTCGCCCGGGAGCTCGACCGGTCGGGCGCGGACGTGCTCGAGCTCGGCGTTCCCTTCTCCGACCCGATCGCGGACGGGCCAACGCTCCAGCGGGCCGCCGGCCGCGCGCTGGCGGGAGGAACGACGCTCGCGGGCGTCCTCGAATGCGCGGCCGAGATCCGGCGCTCGACCGGTCTCGCGCTCGTGCTCTTCTCGTACGTCAACCCGCTCTTCTCGCCGGGGTTCGCGCAGGCGATGCGCCGGGCGGCCGGCGCGGGTTTCGACGGCGTCCTCCTGACCGACGTTCCGGCGGAAGAGGCCGGCGATTTCCTGCCGGCGATCGCGGCCTCGGGCCTCGACCCGATCTTCCTCGTCTCGCCGACGTCTCCCGAAGAGCGGATGCGGAAAGCCGCGCGCCTTTCTCGGGGTTTTCTCTACGTCATCTCGCGGACGGGGACGACGGGAGAAAAGAAGTCCCTCGCGAAGGATCTCGCGAAGACGGTGCGGCGCGCGCGCCACTGCTCCCCGAAACTGCCGGTCGCCGTCGGATTCGGCATTTCGACGGCCGCCGACGCGGCTCGCGTGGCCGCGCTCGCGGACGGCGTCGTCGTCGGATCGGCTCTCGTCCGGCTCGTGGAGTCGAGCGGGCGCCATGCCGTCGCAGCCGCGGGGCGATTCGCCCGAGAAATGGCGGCCGCGTGCGTGCGAACACCGCGATGAATGACAACGAGCTGAAGCGCCTGAGGGCCGCGATCGACGAGCTCGACCGCGTGCTCGTGAAGCTCTTGAACCAGCGCGCGAAATACGCGGTCGAGATCGGCCAGGCGAAGAAGGCCGTCGCGCTGCCCGTCTATTCGCCGGAGCGGGAGCGCGAAGTCCTCCGAAACGTCGAGGCCGAGAACCGCGGGCCGCTCTCCGCCGAAGGGATCCGCCGCCTCTACGAACGCATTATCGACGAGTCGCGGCGGATCGAGCGCCAGGCGAAAGAAGAGGGACGGGAAGGGGAGTGAGGTGCCCATGTTGATCGTCATGCAGCCGAACGCGGGCGAGGCCGAGGTCGACGCCGTGATCGCGCGGCTCGTCGAAAAGGGTTTCGACGTCCACCGCTCGACGGGCGCGGAGAGGACCGTGCTCGGCGCGGTCGGGCACGTGAAGAACAGCGACCCGCGGTTCTTCGAGGACATGGCGGGAGTGTTCGAGGTCGTGAGGATCAGCGAGCCGTACAAGCTCGCCGGGCGCACGTTTCAGCCGCGCGACAGCGTCGTTTCCGTCCGCGGCGTGCCCGTCGGAGGCGACGAGGTCGTCGTGATGGCGGGGCCCTGCACGATCGAGACGCGCGAACAGGTGTACGAGAGCGCGAAAGCCGTCGCCCGGGCGGGCGCGAAGATCCTGCGCGGGGGCGCCTACAAGCCGCGGACATCCCCCTACTCTTACCAGGGGATGGGCGTCGAAGGCTGGAAGATCCAGAGGGAAGTCGCCGACGAATTCGGGCTCGCGACCGTCTCGGAGGTCATGGACTCCTCGCAGATCGAGGACGCGCTGGAATACGTCGATCTCCTGCAGGTCGGCGCGCGGAACATGCAGAACTTCACGTTTCTCAAGGAGCTCGGGAAGATCCGGAAGCCCGTTCTCCTGAAACGCGGCCTCTCGGCCACGATCGAAGAGTGGCTCCTGTCGGCCGAATACATCATGGCGGGCGGCAACCGTGACGTCATCCTTTGCGAGCGGGGCATCCGCACGTTCGAGCGCTACACGCGCAACACGCTGGACATCTCCGCGATCCCCGTCATCTCGAAGCTCTCGCACCTGCCTGTCGTCGCCGACCCGTCGCACGGCACGGGGCACCGGGAGCAGGTCGCGCCGATGGCGCTCGCGGCCGCGGCCGCGGGAGCGCACGGCCTGATCATCGAAGTGCATCCGGACCCGGACAACGCGCTGTGCGACGGCCCGCAGTCGCTGCTGCCGGAGCAGTTCACGAGGCTGATGGATCAGCTGAGGATCATTGCCCCTGCGGTGGGAAAAAGGATTTGACTCCTCCCTCGCCCGGCGGGAGAGGGCAAGCGAAGCGCGGGTGAGGGGAGGATCCCGCCCCACCTCAACCCACCGCTGCGGCGGTCCCCCCTCTCCCGGTGGAGAGGGAAGGCTAAAGACGAAGGTCATGCACGGGAGGATCTTGCGCTCGCAGTTGGTTGTCCGTCATTGCGAGCGAAGCGAAGCAATCTGACCCGCGCCGGCGTAGGATCTGGTTTGTGGAGAGCGGCGAGTCGAAGCCGCGGTTCGTCACCGCCTACGCGCAAGCTCTTTTGCAAGCGGCGGTATTGGCAATTCGGTCCCGACGAGCTTTGCGAGGTAGTCGCGCGCGAGAAGCCCCGGAGCCGTCGCCGGGAAAGAGAATTCGCGCGATTTGCGAATGATCATAAGCGAGAACGTGGGTCAGGTTTGGGAGCTCGCTCAAGAGGCGAATCGCGCGAAGGACCCCTTGAAGTTCGTCGTGTTCGATGTGATCAAGATCGTCATTCATCACGACGATAGGGTCTGTCAGGCTAGCGAGGTTCTCTCTGAGAGTTGCTCTGCGGCTTCCAAGTCGAGTTCGCTCCTGGCAATGAAGTCGCCCGAGCGCCTCCCCGAAACGGCGTTCCACTGCCGGGGCAAGGGCTGCGCGAAGTCGCCGGAGGGTCTCTTTGGATCCTGTCCCGCTGCTGATGCCGATAACCTTCTCGATCGCACGAAAGTACGCTCCCAAGATCCGCTCGGGTTGGCGATAGTGCCAGGCATCGAAACGGACGGTTGATATGCCAAGTCGCTTCAGCCGTCGCTGAAGTTCGTTGAGGATGCTCGTCTTCCCGCTTCCCCAGCTTCCCTCAATTCCAAAATTCATCGATACGGGTCGAGGTCGTACGACCAATTCTTCGATTGCATCGACAAGGGGTCCACGAGCCAAAACGTCCGAGGAAAAATCTTGCAAAGGTGCGAGGCCCGCGTCTCCGAGGACTCTATCCAAGACGGACAGGCCTGCTTTCGGCGGTCCGTGCCGCCGTGACGCGAACGCTACTCGAGTGATGAGGAGAGCTCCGGCGGAGACCCCAGCGATGGAAATTGTACTGGCGAGCGTTTAGCCCGGCAAAGCCTGGAGAAGAAAACGAAATTGCGGCGACGAGCACAAGAATGGCGAATGCCACGTCGGGCCATGCTCCCCGCGGGCGGCGGAGCCAGAGTCGTATCCAGCGCGACACCGGGGCGATTACCCAAAACACGATCGGGATCGCAAGAATCGGCATGGCGATTCGCCAAGACTCCCCAACTTCCGAAAGAAGTGCACCGTGCGGAAGGCGAAAAACCTTCCTCGAGCGCTATTGCAGCGGAAATCAAACCAAGAAAAACGGAAGCTTTTGCCAAGCCGGATAAGACAGCGGTCAATGGCAGCGTTCCCGGGGAGCTACCTGGGTTGTCGCGCGTTTCTCACCGGCCCGACCCTAACCGGGGAATCGTCATTGCCTCGACTGCGCACAGCGGTACGCCATGCCGTCGACATGACGAGTAAACGCGAGCGGCCCCGTTCTGAATACTACGTTTCCACCGGCAGCCAGAGTCGCGTTCTTTAGCTGGTTCTTCCAATCGTCGGGGACGTTGAGAGGGGCCGTTCGCGGAGACCTGCCCGAGAATCTTGCAGCCCTGAACGTCTTTCGCATCGGTCGTAATCTTCACTTCTTCAGCCCCGGGCGCGAGCGACGTGCAGCGAGGCATCAATGCAACAGTTGCGAGCAGGAGGATGAAGGCCTTGCCTCGAAGCCGTGGGTGGCACCAAGGGTCCTTCATTGCGATTGCGCCTGAAGGTAGGCCTTCATCTGCGCCTCCAATTTGCCGGTCGACACGCACTGGAGGGCGACCTGGACGTCGTTTCCGCCTCCACGGAGATTCGTCTTCGCGCCAAAGCCTCCGCCGTAAAAAACGTTTAGTCGAACTAGCGTTCCATCGCCTTGCGGTTCGAGAATCACGTTGAAGGAAACGAGAATCTCGGTCGACGAGCTCCAATAATTCGGGTCGCTGATCTCCCCGCAGTCGCACCACTCGTTCTTGAGGGGTAGCTTGCTGACGCGAATTCCTCCGACCACGTTCTGAACCAGGATCGGGCTGGTCTTCATGAAGAAGCTGCTGTGGTCCATATTTTCGATTGGGACGTTGTGCTCCCCAAAATATCGGATCAGGTCCTTCCAAACTCTCTCCGGTTGAGCGCTCACCTGAAACCCCGCCTGGGCCGGGGCGCTCCGGACCGGCGGAACGTAGGTATTGCACCCGACTGCACCCACAAAGGCAGCGGTCAGCGTGAGTCCGGCGGAAAAGCTCTTCACCGGTTCCCCTTTCAGTTTGTCCAGATTCTGACCCCCGGTCTTCCTATCGCAGGCCGCGCGAATCGGGGACACCCGTTCAGAGGAAAATCTCTCGATGCCCAACGCCTTCCCGTCGCAAGCGTCCACGCCACGGTAGGGGATCGATCCGGGTTAGGTTTCCGAGGATCGGTGACGAAAAGCTCGCCGAAACCCTTTCGCCTCGGCCTCATCCGCGGTGCCGACATAGCATTCGCCTGGAATGGCCCCGATGACCGCCCGGTCATACTGTTGATCGAATGGAAGATGATAGATCCGTTCCCTTGTTGACGGATTGATATTGCACTTGATCATGGGGTACGAGAGCGTAAGTGGTATCCGTTCGACGCGAATCTTAAGCGCCTTCGCGACCCGTTCCGCCGCTAGCGACAGGTTAGTAGTCACCGCCAGGACCGGCACCACAGTGAAAAACGGATTGTCAAGGCCGAACAAGATGCACGTTCCAAAAAGCTGAAAAATGTGTTTTTCGTGGATTTCTTTTCGCTGGCTCCAACACTTGGCCTGAACGATCTCGACGTTTAGGCCCTGGGTACAAATTAGGTCTCGGCCGAAATCTGCATACCCCATCAGCGCCCCATGAAAAACCACTCGCCAGCCAGAAGACTCGCGGAGATACCCGAGATATCGCTCATAAGCGCGCCCGATCTCCCAATCGGATTTCGGGCGCTGAACATATCTCTCCAAGGCTCGTTGGCTTCGTTCAGCGCTCGGCAATTGATCGTATTCGGTTCGAGAGAGGTAGTGAAGGACGGGGTCTGCTTCCTCAAGCGCGGCTTCGTTTTCCGACCCATCTCCAGATTGGAGTGGTACCCGTTCGTCGAGAATCAGCTCGCGATATTCCTCCAGAACAGGGAAATACTCTTCGTAGCTCTTCAGCTGGTACTCAAGAAAACTGTTTCGGGATTTTAGAACCCGCCTTTCCGCAGATAGTTCCGCTAAGAGACCGGCCGCCTTCGGAGCCGGTCGACGCTTGTTACGCAGATACTCCTCTTTGGACTTATCTCGCTCTGCCCCGATAGCCGCGAACGCCTCCGCTAACCAGCGGCGGCCGGGCAGCAACCCGGCCTCGAAAGCCGTATCTCGATCTGTGGCTGCCTGTTCGCGGTGTTCCAGTTCGCCCACACGGAGGTCAAATGCCGCTAACCTTTCGCGTTCGCTGTTGGTCAGCTCCTCCGCACGGAGGTCAAGTGCTGCCGACCTTTTGCGATTCTCTTCGGATTCTCGAATCGCGACCTTACCGGCTTCCGCTCGTCCCCGTGCGACGGCAAAAGCCATCACGAGTATCATGAGCAATAGATACGCGGCGGCGAGCTCCAAAATTAGCACGATCTATTTCCTCTAGTTTTCTAGGTTCGAGAGATCCTACGCCTTTCCTGGTTTCGCGATTGAATCCGGCAACGCCCGGTTGAGCAGATGCCTTAAAATCCCCCGATGCCATCCCCCCTCCCTCCCGTCGCGATCGTCGGCGCCGGGCCGACCGGAATCGCGTGCGCGATCGAGCTGCAGCGCGTTGGCCGCGAGGCGATTTGCTACGACAAGGGCGGGATCCTCGATTCGATCTACCGCTTCCCGGAGGAAATGGTCTGGTTTTCCACGCGCGACCTGCTCGACATCGCCGGAATCCCTTTCGCGACGCCGCACGCGCACCCGACGCGCCTCGAGACGCTCGCGTACTACCGCGGGGTCGCCGAGAAGTTCGGCGTGAAGGTCGAGGCGGAAACCGAGATCGAAAGGATCGAAAGATCGAGCGACGGGAACTTTAGCGTCTTCGCGCGTCGGCGCGGCGAGACGGTTTCGTCGGCGGCGTCCGCGGTCGTGATCGCGACCGGGTTCTTCCACAACCCGAAGAAGCTCGACGTTCCCGGCTGCGATCTCCCGCACGTGCACTCTCGGTACGTGTCCGCTTACCCGTACCACGGCCGCGACATCGTCGTCGTGGGCGCGAAAAACGGCGCCGCGGAGGCCGCGCTGGACCTCTACCGCCACGGCGCCCGCGTGACGCTCGTCGCGCGCGCGGGCGAAATCTCGGATCGCGTGAAGTACTGGGTCAAGCCGGATATCGAGAATCGCATCCGCGAGGGGTCGATCCGGGCGTTCTTCCAGAGCCTCGATCAGCCGAGATCGGCTCCGACTTCGTCGTAGTCCGGGCGGCGGTCCGCCGGGCAGGCGCTGACACTTACTCGACCCTCGGCCGCCTCCCCGCATGCGGGGAGGGGATGCGAGGGAACCGAGCCGGGGAGGGGTCCGGCCGAGGGTCGAAGAGCATTTGCACGCGGGCGGCCCGCGCAATCCACGATGAAGATCCCCGCCGACGCCGTCTTCGCCCTGATCGGCTACGAGCCGGATTTTGCTCTCCTGGAGAGATGCGGCGTCCGGCTGGAGGGGGAGCAGAGAGTCCCCGCATACGACCCGGAGACGCTCGAGTCGAACGTGCCCGGCCTTTACCTCGCGGGCGCGATCCTCACGGGCACGGAGACGGGCCGCATCTTCATCGAGAACAGCCGCCACCACGCTTCCCGGATTGCCCGCGCGATCGCGCACCGGATCCCCGCGTCTCATGCCTGAGGCGACCGAGAGGGATCTGCTCCGGCTGCTCGGCGGGATGGACGTTTCCCCGGAACGGATCCGCGAGTTGCTGGGAGACCGCGACGCCCGCAGGCTCCACGCCGTTCGGCGCGTCCTCGCCGCGCACCCGAAGACTCCCCGCGCGGACGCGCTTGCTCTCGTTTCGACGCTCTACTGGCGGGACCTCGCCTGGATTTCCTCCGAGGCGCGAGCCCATCCGGCGATCCGGAGGGCCGCCGACCAGGAGATCCTCCGCCGGGCCCCCGGGCTCGCGGTCGCCGAGCGATGCGCCGTCGCCGCAGCTTTCCGGGCGCGGCGTGATCGCGGCGCTCCGCCGCGACACCGACGCCGCGGTCCTGCGCGCGCTCCTCCGAAACCGGCTGACCGTCGAATCGGACGTCGTTTTCATCGCGGGCATGTCCCGCGATCCGAACCTGCTCGTTTCTCTTCTCTCCGCGCCGGTGTGGAGCGTCCGCGTCGCCGTCCGGGCCGCGATCGCCCGCAACCCCTTCACGCCCGAGGACGACGCGGCCGGGCTTTTTCCCTCCATCCCGCTCGCGGACCTTCGCGAGATCTGCCGGGAAACGCGCCGGCCGGTTTCGTTCCTGTTCCGTGCCCGCCAGGCGCTGTTGGAGAGGGTCGAGGGGCGTGGGCGTGACACCTGCATCCGAGTGGTCTAGCATGTACGGAACCTAAATGGCCGATTCGGACGAGGTGGGGTTCGGCGAAGAATTGCGGCGCAACCGCCTGGTGCGCGAAGTGTCCCTGGAAAGCATCGCGAGCGCGACGAAAATCTCGAAACGGCATCTCGAAGCGCTCGAGCGGAGCGATTTCGCGCATCTGCCGGCGCCCGTTTTCACGCGGGGATTCATCCGAGCCTACGCCGGATACCTCGGCCTCGATCCCGACGAAATGGTGAATGCGTACCTGTCCGACACGGCGGCGGTGTCCTCGCGCCTCGAGACGAAGACCGAAGCGTCGGTCTCCCGCCCGCGGTCCGTCGCGATCCTTCCGGTCGCGGCGGCGGTCCTCGGCGTCGGAATCGTCCTGGCCGGCGTCGCCTGGCGCGCGGCGCATCGCGTTCGCCCCGCCTCGACGAAAACCGTTCTGCCGCCCGTCGCCGCTTCTCCCTTCATTCGAGAGATCCCGAAGGCCGCGGCCGCTCCCGCTCCGGGCGTCCCCGGCGGCGCTCCGAGCGCTCCTCTCGCCCTGTCGCTGAAGTTTCAGGAAGACTGCTGGATCGAGCTCTTCGGCGACGAGAGGCTGCTCTTCTCGGGGATGTTGAAGAAGGGCGAAGACCGGACTGTTCGAAGCTCAAAGCGACTTCCGTCTCACGCTGGGGAACGCGCGGGCCGTGACCGTGGCCGTCAACGGCCGGGTGCTGCCGCCGCTCGGCGGAGCGGGGCAGGTCGTCCGCGATCTTCGCATCGACGCCGCCCACCTGGACGAGCTCGTCACCCGCCGGAGTTAGCCTGGCAGGCGCGCCCGGCTCGCCGGATCGCGATTTCACGATCGCGTCTCTTCTCGACGGTTCCGCCGACCGCGTCCTTCGACTGTTCGGCGCGAAGGCCCTTCTTCCGCTCGGAATCGAGGAGCGGCTTCGAATTCTGCTGAATTGCCGCAACGACACGGACGCGGAAATCGCGGGGGAGGCCGCCGCCTCGATCGCCCGTGTTCCCCCGGAGGAGTGGCTGAGTTTTCTGGACTTCGGCGAGCTTTCGGGAGGCGAAATCGAGGTGCTCGCGACCTCGACCGACGACCCTTCGGTGCTCGAGCGTCTCGTGCGGCACCGGGCCACGCCCGATGCCGTGCTCATCCGTCTCGCGCGCGAGGCTTCGGCGCCCGTGCTGGAGGCGCTCGTCGTGAACCAGAAGAGGCTCCTCGCGAACCCGGCGATCATCGACGCCGCGGAAGCGAACCGCGCCCTTCCGTCCGATTGCCGCAGGCTGTTGCGGGAGATCCGCGAGGAGTTCTTCGACAAAGAGTCCCGGCGGCGCGACTCCGCCGCGGCGGCGCCGGCGCCCGAGGCCGAATCGGCGGACGCCGCGGGCGCGGCCGATTCCGAGGTCTCGCCCGGGAAGCCCGAAGAGGAGGGGGCGGAAGGCGCCGAGGACAGCGAGGACACGGAGGAAGCGCAAGAGCGCCGGATGGCGATCAACCAGCGAATCGCCTACATGAACGCGTCGGAGAAGATCGACACCGCGCTCAAGGGAACGCGGGAGGAGAGGCGGATCCTGATCACCGACGTGAACAAATCGGTCTGGGAGTCGGTTCTCAAGTGCCCTTATCTCACCGATGTCGAGCTGGAGGCCTTCGCGGCGATGCGCAACGTCGACCCGGGCGTCTTTCGCCTGATGATGCTCAAGCCCGAGTGGATGCGTAAATATGGCGTCGTGCTGAGGCTCGTGAACAATCCGATCGTTCCGAACGAGATCAGCATGGCGCTCGTGAAATTCCTGCGAATGCGGGACCTCCGGCTCGTGATGAACGACAAGAATCTCCCGGAGCCCGTCCGAATCACGGCTCGGAAGATCTATCTCATCCGGCGAGCTTAAACGCCCTCCTTCGAGGGTCTTGCGCAATCCATCGGAATTGCCGGATAATTGTCGAAAGAAACCGAAGAATGGCAGAGACGGTCAATCAGTACGAGGTGCTCGGCGTCCCGCGGAGCGCGACGACGGAGGAAATCCGAAAGCGATTTCGCGACCTCGCGCGCGAACGCCATCCCGACCGGAGTCTGCCGGGTGAGAAATCGCGCGCCGAGGCGGAGTTTCAATCGCTCACGGCCGCCTACAACGTTCTGATGAGCCCGGCGCGGCGGGCCGCGCTGGATTTCGATCTCGACAACAAGGTCGTCTCCGAGTCCGACCCCAGGGCGATCGCCCAGGCGTATCTGGCCAAGGGCGTGGAGGAATACCGGGAAGGGAGGCTCGACTCGGCGTTCTCGAATTTCGAGCTCGCTCTCCATCACGACGCGGAAAACGCCGTGATCCAGCACCACTACGCGCTTTCCGCCGCGCGATCGCCGAACCGGCTTCGCCACGCGATCGCCGCGATCGAGAAATCGATCCGGATCGACCCCCACAACGCGGGCTTCCTCCGGGACGCCGGAACGATTTTTCGCCAGGCGGGGCTTTGGACTCGCGCGGAAAAGTGTTACCTTGAGGCATTGAGGTGGATGCCCGACTCGCCGGAGATCCGGCGAGGCCTGGAAGACGCGCGGAACCATCGGGCTCCGCAACAGTGAATTTCGCATGACGATGACGTTTCGCGCATTCGGTTTGACCGATATCGGCCGGAAGCGAAAGCACAACGAAGATTCCTTCGTGATCGACCTCGGCGAAGGACTGTTCGTCGTCGCGGACGGAATGGGCGGCCACGCCGCGGGCGAGGTCGCCGCGAAGATCGCCGTCGACACGATCGAAGAGTTCATCAGCGACACGAGCCAGAAGTTCGAGAGCACCTGGCCTTTCCAGTACAACCACCAGTGGCGCTTCAACAGCAATCGGCTCGCGGTCGCCGTCGAAAAGGCCAACGAACGGGTGATTTCCGCGGTCGCGAAGCAGCCGGCCCTGAAGGGCATGGGCACGACTCTCGTCGGCGCGATCCTGAACGGTTCGGGCATGTCGCTCGCGCACGTCGGAGACAGCCGCGCCTACCGCCTCCGGGGTCGCGAGCTGCGCCGGCTGACCGACGACCATTCGTGGGTCCACGAGCAGATCGTGACGGGAATTCTCACCGAGGAGGAGGCGAAATCGCACCCCCTGAAGAACGTCGTCACCCGCGCTCTCGGCGGCGGTCCGACCGTCATGCCGGAGCTCCAGGAGCTCGACCTGCAGCCCGGCGATCAGTACCTGTTCTGTTCCGACGGGCTGACGACGATGCTCTCCGACGAGGAAGTCGGACAGGTGCTCGTCGCGGAGGGCGATCCGGAAGCCGCGTGCCGGGAGTTGATCGGGAAAGCGAACGAAAAGGGCGGTCTCGACAACATCACGGTGATCATCGTCGAGGTCCACGAGAACTCCCAGCCCGCCTGAACCTCCCCGCGGAATGAAACGCCGGGACGGCGTGTTCCGTAAACAGAACAGCGGATGACCAGGATTGCGAGAAAGGCTATCGTTGCGCATGGTCCGTAGTCTCAGACGTTTGCCTGCCGCGGCGATCTTGCTGATGACGGCGGCGGCCGCGCCCTCGCCTCTCCAGGCTTCCGCCTGGCAGCGACGCGAGCTCCTTCGATCTCCCCTCGCGATCAATCTCCATCATCCGGATCTGCGATTTCTCGACTCCGCGGAGCCGGGCGACCTCTCGCTCTGGGGGGGCAAGCTCCGCCTCCGCGCCCCCGGCGTCGGCGGGGAGGCGCTCGCGTCGATCGCGCCGGCAATCGAGGCGAGCCTGCGCGGCTCGCTCGATTCGTGGGACGTTCCGTTCTCGGCGGCCGAACCGATCCGGCTGCTGGTCGTCTCCTCCGCCGAGGCCCCGTTCTCGGAGGTGTTCAGCCTCGCCGGAGAAGGCGGCGCCGACAGGGACCCGGTGATCGCGTTGAACGTCGCGGGACAGACCGACGCCGAGATCGGCGCCGAGGCGGTCCGCGACGTAGCGTCCTTCGTGCTTCGGCGGCTGGCTCCCGGCGCCGACGACGCGCTCGTGTTCGCGGCCGCGCGCGCCCTGTCGATTTCCGGAGAGCTCCTCGATTCGGACCTGCAGGAGATCCGCGAGGCGGGATCTTCGCCGGTCAACAGCCTCGAGCGGAGTGAAGGGGAGATCTTCGCCGCGACCTGGATCGACGAAATGGCGGCCGGGGCGGGCCCGGGCTTCGTCTCCTCCGTCTGGACCCGCCGCGTCGCTTCCGGCGAAAGCACTCTGCTCGCGTTCGCGGAAGCGTTCGCGGAGGCCACTCACGAGTCGCCATGGGACGCGTTCCGGCGGTCGCTCGAGCGCGACTACAGCCGGACGGAAGTTTATGGCGATCTCGCCAGGCTGACCGATCGCGACCGCGAGGCGGGCGCTCTCGACGCGTCCAGTCCCGGCGCGCTCTCGTGGAGATTCTTCAGCTCCGACGTTGACGCCGCCGCCGGAGGTTCGGCCGGCCTGAACGTCTCCTGGCCCGGCGACGCCGCGCCGGGGTTCGCCGTCCTCCATTACGAAGACTCCCTTCCGAGCGACGTCGTGCGTTTCGCGCCCGGAGAGGCGAAGAGCCTGCCCCTGTCGGGCGTCGCGCGGATCGACTGGATCGTCGCGGGAGGCGGCCGCGCGGCTTCCGCGCTGGCGGCGCCGGTCTCGATTTCCGCGCTCGCGAATTTCCCGGTTTCGGGCCTTTCGGCGCGCGCCGTCGCCGAGCCCGGCGCGGGCGTCTTGCTCGAATGGGGCACCGCTCGCCAGAGCGACATCGGCGGATGGGCGATCTTTCGCGCGGAAGTGGACGATTCCGGTAGGATCCGGACGTCCGCGCCGGAGTGGCTCCCTTCCTCGAACGGGCCCCAGCAGCAGTCGCTGTATTCGTTCGTCGATTCCACGGCCGTCCCCGGCCGGTACTATCGCTACGACGTCTGGGCCGTCACGGAAGACGGCGCCCTCTCGCGGTCGTTCCGGGAAATGATCCGCGCGCAATAGGCCGGGTCGCGCCTCGGCCGGCGATCGCCGCTCAGATCGCTTCGACGACGACCGCGCCGCCCTGGCCGCCCCCGATGCACATCGTCGCGACCCCGAGCGCGACGTTTCGCCGCCGCATTTCCTTGAGCAGCGTGAGCACGAGTCGCGTTCCGCTCGACCCGACGGGATGGCCCAGCGCGATCGCGCCGCCGTTGACGTTCGTCCGGTCGAAATCGAATTCGCCGATCGCGCCGTCGAGCCCGTTCTTCTTCGCCCAGTCGGCGGAGCTCCACGCCTTCGCGCAGGCGAGCACCTGCGCGGCGAACGCCTCGTTGATCTCGAGGAGGCCGATGTCCTTCCAGGCGACGCCCGCGCGCTTCAGGGCGAGGGGAGTCGCGACGACCGGACCGAGGCCCATCCGGGCGGGATCGGTGCCGGCGAACCCGAAGGACAGGACGCGCCCGAGCGGCTTCAGCCCGAGCCCGCGCGCCGCCTCTTCGGACATCACGAGCGTCGCGGCTCCGCCGTCGGTGATCTGGGAGGAGTTGCCCGCCGTGACCGTTCCGAATTTCCGGTCGAAGTAGGGCTTCAGCTTCGCGAGCGCTTCCATCGTCTGATTTTCGCGGATGCCGTTGTCCTGAGCGGCGAGGCGGCCGTAATCCGGCGGTAGCGGCACGGGGACGATCTCTTCGGCGAGCTTCGCGCGCGCCGCGGCGGCGCGCTGGTGCGAGCGCAGCGCGAAGGCGTCCTGCTCCTCGCGCGTGATGTGGAATTCCTTCGCGAGGATCTCGGCCGTTTGTCCCATGTTGAGATCGCAGACGGGGTCGGTCAGGCCCAGCTCGAGGCCGACGATCGGCCGGAAATCGGACGGGCGAAACCGAAGGAGCGCCCCGAGCCGGGCGCCCGCGCTCTTCGCGCCGAACAGGGCGAAGAACTTCCGCTTCGCTCTCTCCGAAAAGAGCAGCGGGATCTGCGACATCGATTCCACTCCGCCCGCCGCGACCGCGTCGTTGAATCCCGCCTGGATCCGCAGGAAGGCGTCCGCGATCGACTCCGCGCCGGAGCCGCAATTCCTGCCGACCGTGAAGGCGGGCACCGAACGAGGAACGCCCGACCGCAGCGCGATCACCCTCGCGATGTTCGCCGAATCCGCGGGAGTCAGCGATGTTTCCGAAAATCACCTCGTCCAGACGCACGGGGTCGAAACCGGTCCGGGCGAACAGTTCCACGAGCGCGGCCCGGCCCAGGTCCGCCGCGGAAACGTCGCGGAGATCGGTGTCGCGCGCGGCAGTAGGGCGTTGCGCACGCCGTCGACGAGAACGACGCGAGTGCCACTAGGCGACATGCGCTTTCTCCTTGTAGCATCCGGTCGATCAGGGCCTTGTACCGTTCGTCGATGACCTTGCGCTTGATCTTGAGGGTCGGCGTGATTTCGCCCGCCTCGATCGTCAGCTCGCGCGGCAGAAGGGCGAACGTGCGAATCTGCTCGTGGTGGGGTTTCCCGGAGTTGTATCGGTCGATCTCGTGCTGGATTCCGGCGCGCAGCGCGGCGTCGCGGCCGAGGGCGTCGGCGTCGCCGGGAGAGGCGGCGGTCTTGCCGAAATTCGGCACGATCAGGGCGGAGAGAAATTTTCGCCGGTTTCCGATGACGATCGGAAGGGAGATCCATTCCGACTGCTTCAGCGCGTTTTCGATCGGCTGGGGAGCGGCTTTCTTTCCGCCGGAGAGCACGATGAGCTCCTTCTTGCGGTCGGTGATCCGGAGAAACCCCTCCGGATCGAGCTCGCCGATGTCGCCGGTCGCGAACCATCCGTCCGCGTCGATCACCTTCGCCGTCTCTTCCGGCTTGCCGTAGTATCCCTTCATGACGTGCGGCCCGCGCGTGAGGATCTCCCCGTCCTCCGCGATTTTCACCTCGACGCCGGGCACCGGTTTTCCGACAGTCCCGAGTCTCCAGCGGCCGGGCCCGTTGACCGCGATCACCGGAGACGTCTCGGTCAAACCGTAGCCCTCGTAGATCGTGACTCCCGCTCCCCAGAAGAATTCCGCGAGCTCCTGCGAGAGGGGGGCGCCGCCGGAAATCGCGAACTGGAAGCGCGACCCGAGGCGCGCGCGGAGCTTCGAGAAGACGAGCCGGTCGGCGATCCGGATCCCGAGCGACGTCGGATCGCTCTCGCCCTTTTCGAGGCGGCGGAGGCGCTCGCGGCCCTTCCCGGACGCCCAGGAGAAAATCGTGCGCGTGAGAGCGGACTTCGCCGCGTTTTCCCGGACGGCCGCGTAGATTTTTTCGTACACGCGCGGGACCGCTCCGAAGACTCCCGGCTCCACGACGGCGAGGGCGTCGCGCACCCTGTTGACGTCGTCGAGGTAGGCGATCCGGCATCCCTTGTACAGGTACGCGTAGTCGATCATCCTCTCGAAGACGTGCGACAGGGGCAGGAAAGAGAGCGCGCACCGTATCGCTGGGGAACGGAACGACTTCGCAGCAGGCGATCACGTTGGAAACGAAGTTCCCGTGCGTCAGGACGGCGCCCTTCGGTTCGCCGGTCGTCCCGGAGGTGTAGATGATCGTCGCGGGATCCGCCGCGCGGATTCGTTTCGCGCGCGCCTCGAACACGGTCGAGCCCATCTCGAGATTTCCTCGCCCGCGGTCGACCGCGCGGAGCCATCTGTCGTAGCCGGGCTCGGCCGGCGGTTCGGGGTCGATCGTGAGAACGTACTCCAGCGAGGGACACTGCTCCCGGATCGACCGCAGCTTTTCCAGCTGTTCCGACGTCGAGGCGACGGCAATCCGCGAGCCGGAATCGTTCAGGATCTGAACGATCGGTTCTGCCGGAAGCGTGGGGTAGACCGGAACGGTCAGGGCGCCCCCGCAGACGATCGCGTAATCGGTGATCGCCCATTCCGGACGGTTCTCCGAGAGGATCGCGACCCGGTCTCCCGGCTGCATTCCCAGCGCGTTCAGGCCCAGGGAGAGCGCGCGGACCGTGAAGGAGAAATCGCGCGACGCGATCGGCTTCCATTTGTCGCCGTCGCGCGCGAAGAGAAGATCCTTTCGGTCGGACCGCGCGGCAATCTCGAAGATGTCGTACAGAGTCTCGATCTCGGGCATCGCGCCTCCGGGTTGGCTCGATTGTAGCAGGGTGGGTTATTCTTTCGGGCCGATGGCGATCGCGCTTCTTCTCGTGACCGGCGCCGCGGCGGCCGGTTTCCTCGTGTCGTCGTATTTCGGCTTCGTGCTCGCGGCCCACGGCGTCCATGATCCGATGGTCCGGGTGCTCGTGACGCGGCACGTGCTGTATTCGATTCCCGCGGTGATGCTCTCCCTCTTTTCCCAGTCCATGGTGATCTTCTATTTCATCGGGACCGGGAGGCTCGTGAAGGACGAGGTCGAGGGCTTTCCGGAAGCGAAGAAACTGCCCGTGCTGCGGGCGTTGCGCCGGTTCAAGGCCCGCACGTCGCCGCCCGCGACGTTCTCGATGCTCGCGGCGATCTTCGTGTTCGTCGTCGGGGGCTGGGTGCACACGGCCCCTCCCAGCACGCGTTTCGCGGCCCACTGGACCCATCTCGGCGCGAGCCTTCTCGCGGTCGTCCTGCACCTGTGGGCGCTGTTCGCCGAGTACCCGGTTTTCGTCGAGAACAACGAGTTGATGGCCGACCCGGCGGGTACGCCGGGAAGAAGTGACAAGAGATTGCTCGATTTCGCGAATGCTCGATTGCGCGATTTGTGAAAGAGGGCGGAGAGAGATTGCTCGATTTCGCGAATGCTCGATTGCGCGATTTGCGCGGGGCGTGAGGGCGTGAAAGCGTGAGGGCGTGAAGAAAGGCTACGTCGCGGCGGCTATCGTCTCTGTTCCGTTCCTCGTCATCGCGTTTCGGGAAGCGGGGAAGCTCATCGCGGGCCTCTCGGATCCCGCGAAGTCGAGCCCCGCGTCGATTCTGTGGGTCTTCGCGATCTTCGTCGTGCTCGCGCTGCTGTGGTTGTCGGTGTACGCGATCTCGCGGAGCGCCCGGCCCGCGTCGGACCGGCTACCGTTCGCCGCGGCCGCCGCGATCGCGATGCGCGATGCGAAAAAAAGGCCGCCGGCCGCGAAATGCCCGGCTTGCGGCCGCGCGAGGATCAGCGACACCGTTTCGAAATGCCTGTATTGCGGGGCGGAGATCGGAATAGTGAGCTAGAATCCTTACTTGAGGTAAGGAGCTCGTGGTAGATCTCTTCCATGTCGAGCGCGAAACTGACGAGCAAAGGCCAGATCACGGTGCCCAAAAGCATCCGTGCGACGTCTTGCATTGAGCCGGGGGATCGCATCGAATTCAGCGCGAGCGCTTCGGGCGAGGTCGTCGTGAGGGCGAAGACCCGCTCGATCACCGAGCTCTACGGCTCGTTGAAGCGCCCTGGCCGCCGCCCGGTTTCTCTCGCGGAAATGGAGCGGGCGATCCTCGCGCGCACGGCAAGTCCTCCTCGTGATCGGTCTCGACACCAATGTCCTGATCCGGCTTCTTGTCGAAGATGATGCACGCCAGGCGAGAGCCGCCCGGGAGCTCGTGGCGCGCGCAGTCGCGAGCGGGGAGTTGTTGCGGGTCGATCCGGTCGTTTCTGTGAGACGTGTGGGTCCTCCGGAGCGCGTATCGGGTGCCGAAGGATCGGATCGCCGACGTTTGGGAGGGGTTGCTTTCGGCCGCCGAGGTCGAGATCGGGGACGCGGATCCGGTGCGCGACGCGCTCGCTGACTTCCGGGCGGGGAAGGGCTACTTCGCGGACTATGTCATTGCGCGCCGCAACCAGGTCGCGGGCTGTTCGGTCACGGCAACCTTCGACGGCTCGCATTCCGGAGATTCGTCCTTTCGCGTGATCTCGAGCCGGCGCTCAAAGCCCTGGTGGCGACAGGGGAATGGTTTCCCTCGAAGTTCGCCGAAGTTCATTCGAGCTGGCTCTTGGAGCGATGCGCGAGGAGCGGTCGCGGCTACCGGCGAAACCCGAATGCGTGGTCACGATCGAGGTCGCCTCGGAGTCGCCCGACCCGCCGTGGAGCAGGAGTAGAATCGAGTACGAAAATCAGGAGAAGGTCGAAGGCAGAGAAGACTAGTGTTTTCATTCGTTACAAAGTGGTTTTGGTGGGTCGCGCTATTACTAGTAGTCGTGACGGCCTATCTAAGATTCGTCTGGTACTACATCCTGGCGCGATCAAAGAATTTGAGATGGGCAGAACCTGGGCTTGATCGGTTCGTTTTTGGCCCGGTGCTCGCGTTCGCACGTCGTCACGACGACGCCATCGTGTTCGTCGCACTCTTGACTGCCCTGATCTGGCTCGGCTGGAGGGCGGCGCTGGCCGATTTGATTCTCGGTATTCTTATCAATCTGTGCGTTACGCCGCTCGCAAAGGGCCACGCATCGGCGATTCTGCGTGATCCTCAAGTGGTTGGCAACGCGCAACTCCAGCGTTTTCTTGAAAAAGGAGTCTTCGTATCGAACGAAGAGGCGCCGGACAAGATCTGATTGTCCCCTTCCCCAGCGAAGGAGAGCGAAGCCGCGCTGTGATGATGAGCTTCCGCGAGGTCGCCTCCATGCTCGTGGACAAGATCAGTGAAGCGCAATCGCTACCTCAGATCGCGAGGGATGAGAGACAGGTTGCCGCTGTCTTCCCATTCATTTTTCTGTCACGGCATGCGATCGAGCTTCAGCTCAAGGAAGCGATCTACTCCCTCGAGGAGGACTCGGCCAAAACCAGGACTCATCACGACGTCGGACGATTGGCGAAGGAACTCCACGACCTGCTGCTCTCAAAGGATAGGACTTTCGAGGCAGCCCGGTTTTCTCCATGCCTCCCGTTCTTGGAACTATTGGGAAGCCAAGATCCACAAGGAATATTGGGGAAGTACGCCATCGACAAGCAAAAGAAGATTCTCTTGTCGGGCTATGACGCGGTCAACCTGGGCGATTTTCGCGATAACTGTAACTTTGTCCACGTGACGCTCGACGACCTGTTCCCCGACCTTACCCGCCCCACCTGACACTCTCCCGCGCGTCCCGTTTTCCGTTTGACCGCAGTTTGACCTTACGTGCGGTTCTTCAAGGGCTTTTCCGCACACACGCGGTAACACGGTGCACGGAGAAAAAAGAGCCGGGCCGTGTTTCAGGCCCGCCGATATTGCGTTTCGTGCTACATTCCGCGTCCGGGCGGCGTAGCTCAGATGGTTAGAGCGGGCGTCTCATAAGCGCCATGTCGGAGGTTCGATTCCCCCCGCCGCCACCATTTCCCCGAGCGCCTGCGCGAACTCGTCGTCAGGCGGCGCTGGAGGCTCATACCCGATGGTCTCGACCCGATCGGCCACGCGGTCCTTGTGCCATTCAAATCGCAGCCGGGCGCGAAAAGGGGATGGCCCCGGAACGTCACGGCGTTGCCGCACGCCGGCGGACGAGGACGATGTTTCGGATGTAAACGAAGAACCCGAATGCCTGCCCCGCGATGAAAACGGGATCTCTCCGCTCGATCGAATAGGCGAGAAGGAGCGCGGCCCCCGCGAGCGAGAAATACCAGAAGACCATCGGAATGTGGCTTTCGCCCTTCCGTTCGGAGGAGATCCACTGGACGAAGAACCGAAGGAAAAAGGCGATCTGGCCGGCGAACCCCACGACAATCCACGCGCTCATAGTTCCTCCCATTTGGAGTGGACACGCCGCCGCGAAAGCCATCTCAGGCCCGCCAGGTCGGCGGCGGGCGAGAGGAGGCGATTGAAGAGCCCGTACTTCGCGCGTCCGTGGATGCGAGGACGGTGGCGGATCGGGACTTCCTCCACGCATCCGCCTTCCCGTCGAACGAGCGCCGCGATGAATCGATGCATGCCGTTGAAGCGGACGATCCGCCGGGCCATTTCCGATCGGATCGCCCAGAGGCTCGTCCCGCCATCGTGCGCGCCATCGTGCAAGACCGCGCGCCTCACGGTGTTCGCAAAGCGTGAGCTGAGCCGCTTGACGAAAGGGTCGTTTCGCGCGGTTCGAACGCCGAGTGCCGCATCGGCCCTCGCCAGGGCCGCCAGCAGAAGCGGGATGTCCGAAGGGTCGCTCTGGAGGTCTGCGTCCATCACGACGATACGCTCTCCCCGTGCCGCATCGATGCCGGTGATGGCGGCGGCGGATTTTCCCTCGCGGCTCCCCCGGCGGAGCAGTCGAAGCGCGACACCGGGGCGGCGGTTACGCCAGGCCAGAGCCCGGCGCGCGGTTGCGTCCGTCGAGCCGTCGTCGACCAGGAGGATCTCCGCGTCGGCCATCGCCACGGCGAGCGCGCCCTCGAGCTCATCGAGTAGCGGCTCGATATTGGCTTCCTCGTTGTAGGCCGGAAGAACGATCGAGATCCCGGGAGCCCGGGCGTCAGTGCTCACGGTCCTCTCGAATTCCGGCGAGCGCGACACGGGCATTCCAGATCAGGGTGTCGCCTTCGCTCCGGTGCGGTGGAAGCCCGCCGAGAGCGCCTTCCTGCGTCAAAACGAGCGTCGGTTGCCGCGGTCGGACGAGCGACTCCGGCAGAGCGGCTTCGTCGGCGAGGTTGAGGATCGTGGCGCCGTGAATTCCCAGGAGGTACCAGCGGGCCTCGCACAGGACGCCGCCGAAAACGCCGCGGCGAGCCAGAAAGGGAACGTTCCAGAATGTCACTGCGTCTCCGTACGCCGGAGCGACCGCTTCGATGCGTTTCGCCAGGAGCTTCGAAGAGGAGACCTGCGGGGCCGCGCGAAGCGGCGCGATCCCGAACGCGGTGGAAACGGCCGCGAGCCCAAAGACGAGAATCGCGCGCCCCGCCCGGGGGCGCAGGAGGATCACGCAGGCGAGCGCCGCCGCGGCTGCGAAGGCAAGGAACAGGGAAGTCCTCGCGGTCGCGATCCCGACACTGAGGCCCCGGTAATGTCCGAAGCTGATCTCGTCCCCGTTCCATCGCGGCCGGAAGCAGATCGCCGCCGCCGCGAGGACGCCGGCCAAGGCGGTGAGAAGCGCGCCGTGGCGCCCGTCGGGAAGGAGCTCCTGGACGAAGGCGCCAATCAGAATCGCGACGGCGGGATAAAAAGGGTAACCGTACCAGGCGGACGGATTGGTGGTGGCAAGCATCCCGGCCGCGTACAGGCCGACCCAGCCTGCGGTCAAGGCCCGGTCATCGTGTGTCCACTCCGGCAGCCTCCGCAAGGCCCACGGAACCATCAGCGGCGCAAGGAGGCTCCAGGGGAAGAAGCCGTCGAAGAGCGTTCGCGCAAGAACACCGACGCGGCCGGCCAACGGCAGCGGAATCTTCCATGCCTGGGGGATGTGGCCGCCCAGACGGAACCGTCCCAGGTTTTCTCGCAAGAGGAAGACGTCCGAAAACGCCCGACCGTGCACGATCAGCATCGCGGCCGGCCATGTCAGGGAAACCGCGAGAAGCGTCGCCACGGCGGCGCAGATCAGGCGGGGCGAAATTCGAGGGCTCGTCCTGCGCGTGGCGAAGAGATGGATTCCGACGAGGCCGGCTGCCGGGAGACCCAGGAAATTCTTTGTCAAACTGGCGAGCCCGAATGCGAGGCCCGCGAGCAATAGAAGCCGCGGGTGCGCTCCGCGAGAGACGACGCACAGCATGCCCAACGCGATCCAGAACGTGGTCATCGCATCCAGGCAGCCGTGCCGGGCGCCGTGGTGGTAGAGGAATCTCGCAGGACGTCGCGAGGGCCAGGGCCGCAAGCAGGCCTGCCCCTGCACCGAAGAGACGACGTCCGAGGAGTGCCGTCAGCAGCACCGTCCCCGTTCCGGCGGCCGCCGACCAGAAGCGCAGCGCGAGCTCCGTTTGTCCGATGACGCGGAACGCGCCCGCGGCGAGCCAGAAATAGAGCGGCGGCTTCGTATAACGAGGGACGCCATTCAGATGCGGCGTGAGCCAGTCTCCGGTCTGAAGCATTTCCCGCGAGGTGAGCGCTTCGATTGCTTCGTCCGTGTCCTTCAGGCTGCTCGCGCCCAGGCGATAGAAATTGAGCGCGAGCGACAGCGCCGCGACCGCGAGCAATCCGGTGACGAACAGGCGGCGCTCGCGTAGGGCCGAATCGAGGGTCTTGGCGGCGTCCGTCACGCGGGGAGGTTAGCACCTCGGATCGACTCGCGCGACTCGCCGACGGCGGGTATTATTTCTTGTAGAACGTTTCGACGACCTTCTTGACCTCGTCGTCGGTCGAGCCCTCGGCCTTCATCTTGCCGGCCATCTCCGCTTCGCCGCGGCAGACCTCGCAGCCCGTCGCGTGGAGCGACGTGTAGCAGGTGAGAAGGGATTTGTGGTGGAGGTTCGGGCTCTCCTCGCATCCGCAGTAGCAGTGGATCCTGTCGATCGTTTCCGGGTATTTCTTCGCCGCCGCGTAGGCGGGGCGCGATTCCGCGTCCTCGTTGCCCAGGTCCGCCGGGTCGACGAGCGGTTTCGTTTCGCGGCAGGTCGCGCAGCCGTTGGATTTCGGCGATTCCTTCTTCGGGGCGATCTTGTCCGCGAAGACGATCGCCCCGCCGAGGAGCAGCGCGCCGACGGCGGCGAGAGTCGAGAGCTTCATGAATTCTCCATCAATGGAAGGGTAACGCGTCGCCGCTTTCGATTGTTCCAGAAATCGAGCGCTTCGGCGTAGAAAGCCGAGGTCTCCGTCGCGAACGGCTGAGCCGAAAACCTCTCGGAAGCCGCCCTCGCGTGCCGCGCCATCGACGCCCGCTGCTCGGGATGGCCGTGGAGAAACGCGAGCGCCGCCGCGGCCTCCTCTTCGGTCCGGCAAACGAGGCCCGCTCCGGCCGCAAGGCCCGCGTCTTCGATGCCGGGGATCGCGAGCGACACGGCCGGCAATCCGCTCGCCATCGCTTCGAGAACGGCGCGGTGGCCCTGGTCGGCGCCCGACGCGGTGAAGAGAAACGCGTCCATCGACCGGTAGAGGTCCGGAAGCCGGTCCTCCTGGTAGCCGGTCCCGAATGTGCGCGCGCCGACCCCGAGCGAGCCGGCGAGGCGGCGGATCTCCTCTTCCCATTCGCCCTTCCCGATCTGGAGGAGAACGATCGACGGCTCGCCGATCCGGGCGAGGATTCGAACGGCGACGTCCTGCCCCCGTCCCCGGGCGATCTTTCCGATCGTGCCGACGACGAACGAGCCCGCGGGAACGCCGAACGAGCGCAGCAGGGCCTCGTCGCGCGCGCCGGGAAGGAAACGATCGCGGTCGACGACCGGAGAGAGGACTCGGGAGGGCGCCGCGGAGGAGAAGCGCTCGCGGAACCGCGCCGCGATCGCGCTGTTGGAGAACGCGTGCCCGGCGGAGCGCCGCGTCATCCAGCCCATCCCGGCACCCGAGCGAAGCGTGCGCGCATGGTGAAACGAGCGGATGATCGGGAAACCGCGTCGCGGAGCCGCCCCGAGGACCACGAGATGGTCGTGAGAGGCGTGGACATGGAGGAGATCGAACCTCTCCCTCTCGAGGGTTTCGGCGACGCGTCCGACGTCGCGAAGGAACGCCCTCGGGCCGGCGCCCGGCGAAAGCATCGGCCGGGCCCATCCCGTGGAATCGAACCGCCGCGCGAGCGGGCTCTCCGCGGTGAATCCGATTTCCGCTTCGACTCCGGACGCGCGCAGGGCGCGGACCTGATCGAAGGCGACGGCCGCGGGTCCGGTCCATTTCGCGCCGGCGACCAGATGGAGAACGCGCATCGCGCGGATCGTAACCCAGAGCCGGTCCCGACGCTGATAGACTTCCCCGCGGAGGAAACGCGCATGGCCGTCGACCCGGAGTTGCTCGCGATCCTGGTCTGCCCGAAGACGAAGGGGCCGCTCGAGCAGGTTTCGCTTCCTTCCGACGTTCGAAAGATGCTCGTCGACCGGTATCGCGAGAAATTTCGCGACGAGGAGCCGGTCGTGGAGGTGGGGCTCTTTTCCCCGGAGGCCTCGCTCGTGTACCCGATCGTGTCGGACATTCCCGTGATGCTGATCGACGAGGCGCTGCCGGCTTCCTCCATCGGGAAGTAATTTGAGCGTTTCGTCGCTTCTCGGGCGGCGAGAACCTCTCTCCCGGGCATTGCTGGTGCTGTGCCTGGCGTTTGCGGCCTCCACCTCGGCCGTCGCCGTCGCGAACATCCTTCTGGCGCTTGCGGGCGTCACGTGGATCGTCCAGCTGCGCCGCGGCGGACGTTCGCGGGCGGCCGAGGCGTTCGGCTCCCCGGCCGTCCTCGCTCTCGCGATTTTCGCGCTTCTCCTGGTCGCTTCCGCCGTGTTCTCGATCCATCCCGGGAAGAGTCTCGTCGCGCTCAAAGGCATTTTCACGCTGCTCCTCCTCCCGCTGTTCGCCGACACCCTGGAAACTCCCGACGACCTCGCCGCCGTGGCCAACGTGCTCGGATTCGCGGCGCTCGTCCTCGCCGCGATCGGCGCTGTGGCAGTACGTCCACGGGGCGAACCGGCTCTCGGACCGGATCGAGGCGACCCTGTCGCACTACATGACGCTCTCCGGGCTCCTCCTCGTCGTCTGCCTGCTGTTCCTGGGCCGCACCGTGGAGGACCGATCGGTGCGGGCGGCGGCGTCCGCCGGTCACGGTCTGCCTCGGCGCCGCTCTCCTGTTGACGTTCACGCGAAATGCGTACGTGGGATTCATCGCCGCGAGCCTGATCTTCCTCGCGATTCGCCGGCCCCGCTGGGCGTGGACGACGGCGCCGGCCGCGCTTCTCGTCTACTTTCTTGCTCCCGCCGGCATCCGGCTGCGGATGCTCTCGACGTTCGACCCCTCCGATCCGACGAACCGGGACCGGCTCGACATGGCGGTCGCGGGTCTTCGAATGATTCGGGATCATCCCGTTTTCGGCCTCGGCCTCACGCTCGTCAAGCCGTACTACCCGTTGTACCGTGTGCCGAGCTCGCTCCGCTTCCGCGTTCCGCATCTCCACGACAACGTCCTGCAGATCGCGGCGGAGTCCGGCCTGTTCGCGGCGGCGGCCTACCTGGCCCTGCTCGCGTGCTTCTTCGTGGCCTGTCTCCGGCGGCTGCGTTCCGAGCGAGATCCCCGCCTGCGCGGGCTCCTGGCGGGCTCCTTTCTCGCGGTCGCGGGCATCTCGGTCGCCGGCCTGTTCGAATACAATTTTGGAGACGTCGAAGTCCTGATGACCACTCTCATCGTCATGTCCTTTCCTTTCTCGCGCGCGTTCCGCGGGCGCGACGCCCCGGAGGCCGATGTTCCCCGCTGATTCGCTCTTCCCCCGCCCGATCTACCGGGTGAGCCAGCTCCTCGCCGAGGTCAACACGGCTCTCTCGGGCGGCTGGCGGCGCGTCTCGGTCGCGGGCGAAGCCTGCGAGGTTCGGCCCTATCCGAGCGGCCACATCTACTTCGCGCTCAAGGACGAGGCTGCAAAGATCAGTGCCGTGCTCTGGCGGTCGGACGCCGTTCGCCTTCCGTTCCGGCTCGAGGAAGGCATGCAGGTCGTCGCGACCGGAACGCTCGGGATCTATTCGGCGCGCGGCCAGTTCCAGATCCAGGTCTCCGACGTCAAGCCGATCGGCGCCGGAGCTCTCGCGATCGCGTTCGAGCAGCTCCGCAAGAAGCTCGCCGGGGAGGGCCTGTTCGACGAGGCCCGGAAGCGCGCGCTCCCCGCTCTTCCGAAGAGGATCGGCATGGTCACCTCCCCGGATGGCGCCGCCGTTCGCGACATCCTCGCCGTTCTCCAGCGCCGGCACCCGAATCTCCACATCACGATCTTCCCGGCGCGCGTTCAGGGAGAGGGGGCCGCGGCCGAGATCGCGGAAGGAATCCGGGTCCTCAACCGGCTCGCACGATTCGACGTGATCATCGTCGCGCGCGGAGGGGGTTCGGCCGAAGACCTCGCGGCGTTCAACGACGAGCGGCTCGTTCGCGCTCTCGCGGCCTCCGCGATCCCGACGATTTCGGCGGTCGGGCACGAAACGGACTGGACCCTCTGCGACCACGTCGCCGATCTTCGCGCTCCGACACCGTCGGCCGCGGCCGAGCTCGTCATCGGGGTCCAGGAGGAGATCTCTCGCCGGCTCGCGCAGGCGCGGCGATCGCTCTTCCAGACCGCGAGGCGCCGCACCTCGGAGCTGCGCGCGAGGGTCTCCCAGGCGAGGCGCGCCGAAGCTCTCGTGCGATTTCCCTACGTTCTCATGCGGCGAAGGGACCGGGTCGAGTCCGCGTCCGAGCGCCTCGAAGAGAGAATGCGGGCGCGAATGGAGCGGTCGCGGTCGCGGCTGTCGAACGCCTCGGACAGGACGGCCGCGCTCGATCCGCTCGCGGTCCTGCGGCGAGGTTACGCGATCGTTTATCGGGAAGGGTCCGATTCGCCGCTGCGAAGCCCGCGGGGGCTCGCGCCGGGGACGCCGCTGCGCGTTCGCCTCGCGGACGGAGATCTTCGCGCAACGGTCGTCGAAGACCGGGGAAAGGAAAAGTCGTGAAACCGAAGAAGGATTCGCTGTTGAGCTTCGAGAAATCGCTCGAGCGGCTCGAGGCGATCGTCGAGAAGCTCGAATCGGAAGACCTCGGCCTGGACGCGTCGCTCGCGCTCTTCGAGGAAGGAATCGGCCTTTCGCGGGTCTGCCGCGAGAAGCTCTCCGACGTCGAGCGGCGCGTCGAGCTCGTTCTGAAGGAGGCGGACGGCGGGTATGCATCGGCGCCTTTTCCGGCGGGAGACGGGGCCGAGGCGGAAGGAGAGGACGCCGATTGAGCGCGGAATTTCTGGCCCACTGGCGCCCGAGAATCGACGCGTCCCTTTCCGAAATGCTTCCGTCCGAATCGGACTGGCCGCGGACCCTCCACGCGGCGATGCGCCACTCGGTCCTCGCCGGGGGAAAACGCCTCCGCCCGATCCTCGCGCTCGCCGCCGCCCGCGCCTGCGGAGGGGACCTGGAGGCCGTCCTTCCGGCCGCCTGCGGGCTGGAGATGATCCACACCTACTCGCTCATTCACGACGATCTGCCGGCGCTCGACGACGACGAATGGAGGCGCGGCGTGCCGACCTGCCACAAGAAGTTCGGCGAGGCGACGGCGATTCTCGCGGGCGACGCGCTGCTGACCGACGGGCTCCGTTGCTTCACTCTTTTCCCGGCGGACGCGAGATTCGACTCCGCGAAAATCCGGGCGGCCAACGCCGTCGCCGGGGCGATCGGCACGCGGGGCATGATCGGGGGGCAGGTCGAAGACATCGAGGCGGAGCGCGAACGCCCCGCGGGAGAGAGGTCCCTCGCCCGGCTCGAGAGGATCCACGCGAACAAGACGGGAAAGCTGATCCGCGCCTCGCTCGCGCTCGGGGGGATCCTGTCCTTCGCGGGCGAGGACACGCTCGCGCTGCTGGATCGGTACGGCGAGAACCTCGGCCTCGCGTTTCAGATCAAGGACGACCTCCTCGACGTGGAGTCGACGCGGGAGGAGCTCGGGAAAGCGACCGGGAAAGACAAGGCCCATGGGAAGATGACTTTTCCGGGTCTGCTCGGCGTCGAGGAATCGAAGGAGGTTCTCGCGAAGACGATCCTCGAGGCGCATTCGCTCGCGCGGGGGCTCGAATCCGGCGCCGGTCCGCTGGGTGACCTCGCGGAATTCGTTTCAGCGCGCAAGAGTTGACGTTTCCGGGAGGTTCTTCGGTGGTTGCTTCCTTTCTCTCGGCCTTCCTTTTCTTCGCCGCGCCCGGCCCCGCTGCCCCCATTGCCGCGGCGATCGGCGACGCCGCGCTCGCGGCGCGCATCGAGTCCGCCTGGCGCGTCCAGCAACGGTGGGAGAGCGTCGCGAAGAGCGGGAGCTACGAGTATGCGTTCGAGCTGAAGACGTGGAGCGCGACGGACCGCCTGAAGGAACACATCGAGCGTTCTGCCCGGGTCGAATCCCGCGGCGGGGTCTCCCGGACCGAGATTCTCTCCTCCCGAAAGGACGGCCGCGACGATCTCGCGAGCGCGCGCGAAGATCAGCGCGAGGCCGAAGGGAAACGGGCCCGGGGGGCCGGAAAATCGAGGGAATTCCCGTCCCCGTTCGACCCGAAGTACCGCGCCGAATACGCGTTCGCGAGCGAGGTTTCGAAGGACGGGCGCCCCGCCGTCGCGTTCCGGCCGCGCCGCCGCCTCGACGGGGCGATCGCGGGCACGGCCGAGTTCGACGGCGAGGGAAGGCCCCGCCGGGTCGCGTTCACGCTCGCCCATGCGCCGATCTTCACGCGAAACCTGAGCTTCACGATCTCGCTCGACGAACAGGGGAACCCGGCGCGCGTGGATTCCAGCGGCGAAGTGTCCCTGATCGTCTGGAAGCGCAGATTCGAATCGACGCTCGTCATTCGCAACGTCGTGCCGGGGCTTACTTTCCCTGCTCCGCCTTCCACCGCATCGCCATGAGGATCCGGCTGCGGCCGCTCGGGTGGTCGAAGAAGAGGAATTCCTCGAGCTTTCCGGGGTCGAGCTTTCGGTATTCGCCGAGCATCAGGTCGACTCTTGCTTCGGCGTCCGGCTGGCGCGCGGCGTTCAGGCCGAAGAGGTCGGCCTCGGCCTCCTGGGTGCGGATGTACGTGTTCGTGACGGGGGTGAGGAGAAAGAAGTAGGCGGAGATCAGCAGGACGAAAAGCGGCAGGCCCGCGACGTCGCCGGCGCCCGACACCCCCCACGCTTTTCCCTTCGCGGCGACGATCCGATCGAACCCCCATCGAACGACCGCGAATCCGACGACGATCAGAACGCCGAAAAAGAGAATCCCCTGGTAGACGTGGTGGAGCACGTAGTGTCCCATCTCGTGGCCCATGACGGCTTCGATCTCCGGGAGCGTGCAGCGGTTGAGAAGGTTGTCGTTCAGAGTAATCCTCTCGGTTCCGAGGAAGCCGTTGACGAAGGCCGAGACTCGCTTCGACTGCCGCGAAGCGTCCACCTCGTAGACGTCCCGGGCCGTGATGCCGTTCGCGCGGGCTAGCGAAAGGATGGGATCCCGGACCTTCGCGTCCTCGAGCTTCTTGTAGGTGTTGAAGAGGGGAGCGATGTAGATGGGCGCGACGACCTCTCCGAGGACCAGCAACAGCATCGCGGTGAGCGAGCCCCAGAGCCACCACGTCTTCGGCGCACGCCGCAGGACGCCGTAGAGGAGCATGACCGCGAGACCTCCGAACACGAGGCCGACGGCGAGGCCTTTGAGCTGGTCTCCCATCCAGGGCCCGAAGGTCTGGTTCGCGAGACCGTATCGGTGCTCCCGGAAATACCCTTCGTAGACGGTCAGCGGGAAAAGAACGGCGCTCGAGAGAAGCAGATACAGCGCCCAGTAGATCCCCGTCTGGAGGGCCTTCTGCCGCGCGAGGGCTTCCGCCAGGTCGCGGAGGCGCGCCGAAAGCCGTGTCTTCAGGAGAAGGAGAGAGAGGAGAGCGCCGGCGAGAAAGTCCCAGAGGAGAAGCCAGTACCCGCCCTCGAAATACGCGTCGGATCTGGCTTTCTGCGCGGGAGGGACCGAGGCGAGATACGCGGCCGTCGCGGCAGCCGGGTCCATGCGCGAATCCGCCGCCGGAACGTTCGCTTGCGAGGGCGGCTGCGCCCGGGCCGCGCCGCACGCCGCGAGGGATGCCCCGAGGGCCAGGAGGAGGGTCGCCGCGGTTTTCATTCAAGTCTCTCCGACCGCATTGTACGATTGAGAAGACGAAAGGTTCGTGAAACGGAACATGCGTGCCGCCGTGCAATCCGCTCTCGGCGAGATGGAGATCCGCGAAATCGAAGCCCCGACGGCCGGGCCCGGGGAGCTCGTCGTGCGCGTGCGTGCCGCCCTGACGTGCGGGACGGACCGCAAGATCCTCGACCGGGGTCACGAGAAGTTCTCGCCCCCTCTCGTGATGGGGCACGAGTTTTCGGGAGACGTCGTGGAGGCGGGCGCCGGCGCGCCGTTTCGGGTCGGCGACGCCGTGATGGGCGGCATTTCGGGGCCCTGCGGCGAATGCGGCGAGTGCCGCGCGGGAGCTTCGAACCGGTGCGCTTCGCCGAACAGGGAATTGACCTGGGGCGCGTTCGCGGAGCTCGTGCGGATTCCCGTCCGCGTCGCGGCCCAGAATACTTTCCGAAAGCCGGGCGCGCTGCCTTACGAATCGGCCGCGATCGTGGATCCGCTCGCGTGCGTCGTGCGGGGAATGTCCCGGCTCGGATCGGGCGCGCTCGACGATCTCCTCGTCGTGGGAGCCGGTCCGATCGGCCTGTTGTGGGTCGCCGCCGCGCGGGCGGAGGGCGCGAAGAGAGTGTCGGTGATCGGGAAGGGCCGGGAGCGGCTCGAAATCGCGCGTGGGCTCGGGGCGAGCGTGTTCGAGCTCGGCTCGGCGGAGCCGCCGCCCGCGAAGACCGTCGTCGAGTGCGTGGGGACCCCAGAGGCCTGGACGGACGCCTTCGCTCGAGCGGCGCCGGGCGGAACGGCGCTGTTTTTCGGCGGCTGCGCCCCGGGGACGAGCGTCGCGCTCCCGGCGGCGAAGCTGCACTACGGCGAGGTGACGGCGGCCGGATCGTTTCACTATCGCCCGGAAGACGCCCGCAAAGCGGCGGACTGGCTCGTCTCCGGAGCGGTCGATCCGAGGCCTCTGTTCTCCGGGTCGGGTCCGCTTTCGAATCTTCCGCTGTTTTTTGACAGAATGCGCAAAGGAGAAGGCATAAAGTTCGTGGTGAATCCGTGATCGTTTATGCGACCGACGAGAAGGGCGTTGCCTCGCTCCAGGAGGCGGCCGTCCCGCCGATCGGCCCGGGGGAGGCGCTCGTCAAGGTCGCCGCCTGCGGCGTGTGCAGCTCCGACACGCTCGACTGGTACGTGCGCCGGAAATCTCCCGTCGTGCTCGGACACGAGCCGGCCGGCACCATCGTCGAGGTGGGCCCGGGCGTCACGCATCTGGCCGCCGGCGACCGCGTGTTCTTTCACCATCACGCGCCCTGCCTCGCGTGCGTTTTCTGCCGCCGCGGCCGATACGTGCATTGCGAGACCTGGAAGAACACGCGCCTCGACCCCGGCGGCCTCGCCGAGTTCGTGCGCGTCCCCGAAACGAATCTTTCGCGCGACACCCTGAAGATCCCGGAGGGCCTTCCGATCGAGGCCGGTTGTCTCGTGGAGCCGCTCGGGACCGTGATCAAAGCGTTTTCGCGCGGACGATTCCTGCCCGGCATGTCGGTTCTCGTGATCGGCCTCGGAATCATGGGGCAGATGGCGGTCGCGATCGCGCGCCGTTTCGGCGCATCGCGCGTCTTCGGAGCCGACAAGATCCGGGAGAGGCTGGAGGCCGCGTCGCAGTTCGGCGCCGAGGAGCAGATCGACGTCAATCGCCGGTCCATGTCGTCGATGATCACGCTCTCCACGGGCGGGCGGGGCGTCGACTTCGTCTTCGTCGGGCCGGGAACGACGCAGGCGATGGAAGAGGCGATTCTTTGCGCGGGAGCGGCCGCGACCGTCGTCTTCTTCACGATGGCGGAACCGGGCAAGAAGCTCGTCGTGGAGCCGAACGCCCTCTATTTCCGCGAGATCGACCTCGTTTCGTCCTATTCGTGCGGCCCGGAAGACACCCGGGAAGCGATGCGGCTGATCGCGGAGGGAGAGATCCCGTGGCGCCAGTTCATCACGCACCGGTTCCCGATCGCCGAAGCGCCGGCGGCGTTCCGGAAGGTCAAGGAAGCGCGCGACGCCCTGAAGGTGATTGTGGAGTTCGCCGGGTAAGCTATAGCCCTATTTCGTCCGCGATCGGCTTGAGCGCTTCGATCAGGAACGCGATGTGCTCCTCGAGCGGCCTCCCGACCGCCTCCGCTCCGCCGTAGACGTACGAGCGGTCGACCGATCGCGCGAACGCCTTGTCCTTGAGCTTCTTGACGACGGATTCGACGGGCAGGTCCGCGATCTTCTTCGTCGGGCGGACCTTGACGCACGCGCCGATGAAGCCGACCGCCTCGTCGCACGCATAGATCGACTTTTTGATCGGGGTGTCGCGCGGGATCTTCATGTAGTCCGCGTGCGAGCAAATCGCCTCCACGATTTCCTCCGGGAAGCCCCGGTCGCGGAGAATGCCGCCGCCGACATGGAGATGGGTGTCCTCGGTCGGGTTCTGCTCGTAATCGAAATCGTGGAGCAGGCCGACGATTCCCCACGTTTCGACCCGCGCGGCGTCGGTCTCCCCGAACCATCCGGCATAGGCGCGCATCGCCTCTTCGACCGCGCGGCCGTGCCTGCGGAGCGCGTCCGCCTTCGTGAACTCGAACAGGAGTGCTTCGGCGTCGGAGCGGGTGGGAAACGACATGCGCCCATCATAAGGCCGGCCCGCGGCCCCGCTTTTTCGAGCGACTGCACTGGAATCTGTGCAAGTCTGCATGATTTTGACGCCAATTGATGCATTTGGACGTTGACTTTTACATATGTGGCCGTAAGATCGTGCCTTCAATGCAGAAAAAGGAGGACGAGATGGCGAGAGGAAGCAAGGGGGGCAAGGTCCTGAAATTCGACGCTTCGGGGCCGAGCCTGAACAAAGGCGAGATCCTGCGCGTGTGCGAGCAGGAGAACGTCCGGTTCATGCGGCTGCAGTTCACGGACATCCTGGGGATCATCAAGAACGTCGAGATTCCGAGCTCTCAGTTTCCGAAGGCTCTCGACGGCGAGATCCAGTTCGACGGATCGTCGATCGAAGGGTTCACGAGGATCGAAGAGTCGGACATGAACCTGGTTCCGGACCTGAATACGTTCGCGATCTACCCCTGGGCGCACAACGGCGAAAAGGTCGGCCGCCTCATTTGCGACGTCTACAACCCGGACGGGTCGACCTTCGCGGGCTGCCCGCGCCTCGCTCTGAAGAAGCAGATGGACAAGGCCGCGGCGCTCGGTTACACGATGGTCACCGGCCCCGAGGCGGAATTCTTCCTGTTCCGCCGCGACGCGGACGGGAACGCCGTCGTCGACACGCACGACGAAGGGGCGTACTTCGACCTGACTCCCGTCGATCGCGGGGAAGAGGCCCGGCGCGACATCGTCGTCGCCCTCGAGCAGATGGGCTTCGAGGTCGAGGCGGCCCATCACGAGGTGGCGCCCGGCCAGCACGAGATCGACTTCAAGTATGCGGACGCCGTCACGACCGCCGACCGAGTCTCGACGTTCCGTTTCATCGTCAAGAAAGTCGCGCTCGACCACGGGCTTCACGCGACGTTCATGCCGAAGCCGATTTTCGGCGTGAACGGTTCGGGCATGCACGTGCACCAGTCGTTTCTCGATTCGAAGGGACGCAACGCGTTCTACGACTCGAAGGCGAAATGGGAGCTTTCAAAGACCGCGCTTCACTACACGGGCGGAATCCTGCGCCACGCGACCGCGTTCGTGGCCGTCACGAACCCCCTCGTCAACTCCTACAAGCGCCTCGTTCCCGGGTACGAGGCTCCCGTCAACGTCGCCTGGTCGATGCGAAACCGCTCGCCGATGGTGCGCGTCCCGGCGCGCCGCGGCATGGGAACGCGCATCGAAGTGCGCATGCCCGATCCGTCGTGCAACCCCTATCTCGCGTTCGCCGCGATGCTGTCGGCGGGGCTCGACGGCGTCAAGCAGCGGATGGATCCGGGCGAGCCGGTTGATCGCAACATCTTCGAGATGTCGCAGCGCGAGAAGCGCCGCCTGAAGATCGACGAGCTGCCGGCGAACCTCTCCGAAGCCTGCGACAACCTGGAGCGGGACGACGTCATCAAGGCCGCGCTCGGAGAGCACATCCTCGAGCATTTCCTGGAGGCCAAGCGCTCCGAATGGGCGGAATACATTTCCCGCGTGCAGCCGTGGGAAACGGAAAAATACCTCGATAAGTACTGAGGCTCGCTCTTCGCCCCTCTCCACCTGGAGAGGGGCGGCCGTGAGGCCGGGGTGAGGTCTCTACGATTTTCCCGTGAGGTGAGGGGGGCGGCGCTCCGCTTCGCGCTCCAGAGTCTGGATCCGTTTCTGCCGCTCGCGTTCTTTCGCGTCGTCGACGGACTTCTGCTTTTCCTTGACTCCGGAAAACATCGACGAGATCGCGAACAGCAGGCTCACGCTTCCGGGAAGCTTCGCTTTCTTCGCGGACGCGCCCCAGATCTTCGCCTTTTTGAACTTCGCCTCCGAGAGGTCGGCCTTTCCAAAGTCCGCCCCTCGGAGGCTCGCGTCCGAGAAGTCCGCGCCGATCGCGCGAGCGAACCGAAAGTCCGATTCCGCCAGGTTCGCGCCCCGGAACGACGCCGCGATGAGCAAGGCGCCTGAAAAATTCGCGTCGCCCGCCGTGCAATTCGAGAAGTCCGCCCGCTTGAGGTTCGCCTGGCGAAAACTCGCTTTCGAGAACGTCGCCCGGGAGAAGCTCACTTCGTCCGCGACGCACTCCGCGGCATCGGTGTCGATGAACTTCGCGGACGCGAAGGAGTGGCCCTTCAGGTTCGCCCGGCGCAGGATCGCGCGGGAGAAATCGGCTCCGGCGAAATTGCACCGCGTCAGCCTGTGGGTGCGAAAGTCGACATCCTGGAGCTTCGCTTCGACGAAGCTCGCGGCCTCGCCCGTCGCGTCGAGGAGCCCGACGCGGCGCAGGTCGGCCTTCGTCCAGCGGGAGCCGCCCAGCTTTGCTCGCGAGAAGTTCGCGGACGTGGCGACGCACTGGTCGGCGTCGACACCCTCGAGATTCGCGCCTTCGAAGTCGGCCCCGGAGATCGTGGCCTGGCGGAGCATCGCCCCGGCGAGCTTCGCGCCCCGAAAATCCGATTCCGACAGGTCGGAGAGTCGCAGGTTGCATTTTTCGAGGTTCGCGCCGGCGAACGATCCGCGGTGGCACGTGACGGTCTCGAGCGACGCGTCGGACAGGTTCGCTTCCTCGAAGTTCGTCCCGACGACCTTCGCTCCCCTCAGGTTGGCGCCGACGAGGGTGGCCTTTCGAAAGACCGCGCGGGAAATGTCGCTTCCCTCGATGCGCCAGCCTTCGAGCTCGGCGCCGGTGAAATCGCTGCCCGCAAACGACGTGTTGCGAGCGCTGACGTTCGTGAACCGGGCGCCGGGAAAGCTGCAGTTCGAGAGGTCCAGGTAGTCGAGCGTCACGTTGTCGAAAATCGCGCCGCCCGCCTGAACGCGCTGCATGACGGTGTCCTTGCACGTCGCCCGGGTGAAATTCGTGCGTTCGAGTTTCGTCCCCTCGAACTGCGCTCGCGAGAGGTCCGTCCGGGAAAGGTCCTTTCCCGACAGATCCTGGGTCGAAAAGTCGGCGCCCGTGAAATCGGGAGTCACGGAAGGATTCGTTCTGCGCCAGGCGTCCCAGTCGGGCGACATCAACGCCCTCAGGTGTTCGGCGTTTGCCATGGCGGCGATTCTATCCCGGAGCGCGCACTCTCCTCCGCGTGCGGAGGGCAAGTGCGGCTAGAATGAGGCGGAAATGAAGGGCATCGAGAAGATTCGGCGCGCGCTCGTCGGCGGCCATCCCGTCCTCTACATTCAGACCTGGGAGGAGGGCCGCGTGGAGCGGGTCGTCGCGCACCTCGCGAAGACGTTCTACAAACAGCCTTCCACTTACGGGGTCTGGACGATCGTGGACGGGCTGCAGGAAGACGGCCGTCCGGTACCCGAGACGCGGGACCCCCTGCAGGCGCTTTCGGCGATCATGGCCGGAAAGGGGCCGGGCTTCTATCTCCTGAAGGATTTTCCGGCGGTGATGGACGGACGTCCCGAGGTCACACGGCGCCTGCGCGACACGTACCGGGCGCTCAAGGACAAGGGGCGCTTCGTTTTCCTCGTGTCGCCGAGGATCGTGATCCCGGAGGACGCGAAGAAAGAGATTTTCTACATCGATTTCGAGCTGCCGGACGAAGCGGAAATTGGAAAGATCCTCGAGGCGACCCTCAAAGCGCGTCCTTCGAACACTCCCATGTCGGACGCGGACACGAAGAAGCTCTCGCTCGCGCTCAAGGGTCTCACCGCGGACGAGATCGGCCACCTCCTGCAGAAGGTCTTCGCGACGCGCACCGCTTTCGACGACAGCGCTCTGAACGAGGTGCTGGCCGAGAAGGAGCAGATGTCGAAGAAGGACGGCATCCTCGAGTTCGTCCCGCCTCGTTTTACGATCGACGACCTCGGCGGCTACCAGAACCTGAAGGACTGGCTCATCCGCCGCAAGTCCCTTTTCAGCCGGGAAGCGCTGGAGGCGGGCATTCCGATTCCGAAGGGAATTCTTCTGATGGGGATGTCGGGTTGCGGTAAGAGCCTCGGAATCAAGGTTATCTCGACCCTGTGGAACCTGCCCCTGTTCCGTCTCGACATGAACACCGTTTTCTCCGGGCAGGCCGGCAACGCGGAAATGACGTTCCTGAAAGCCCTGAAAACCGTCGAAGCCGCGTCGCCCGCGGTCCTCTGGATCGACGAAATCGAGATGGGCGTGGGTTCGACGGGGCAGGGAGACTCCTCGATGTCGCGGATCTTCGCCGGGTTCCTCACCTGGATGCAGGAGAAAGACCCGTTCGTGTTCGTGGCCGCAACGGCGAACCGGATCCAGCTCCTTCCGGCCGAGATCATCCGGAAGGGCAGGTTCGATCAGGTGTTCTTCGTGGATCTCCCGAACGAAGAGGAGAGAAAACAGATCTTCGGGATCCACCTTGCGCGCAACCGGCAGGACCCGTCGCACTTCGATCTCGTCTTCCTCGCGAAGGCGACGAAGGGATGGAACGGAGCCGAGATCGAGCAGGCGGTCGTGTCGGCGGTCGTCGATGCCTACGCCGACAAGCGCGCGATCACGGAGCAGGATCTGTACCGAATGATCTCGGCGACCGTGCCGCTGTCGGTCACGATGGAAGATCAGATCAAAGCCATCAAATCGTGGGCGCACGACAGGGCCATCTCCGCCAGCAAATAGAGCGCCGACGATACCCTTCGCCATGCGGGACGTGCTCGGACGCGCTCGCCCTGCGACGTACTTGCCTCAGTACGCCTCGGGCGTCACGTCCTGCGCGCGCCCGCCTTGCTCGGGTCTCGCGGCGCCGCTCCCGGTTCTCGCTCCGAGAGTCGTAGCCCCAATTCCTGAGCGAAGGTCCGTGAGGGTCGGGGCCAACGCGCCGGCACCAGAAAGAGCGGGTGGCGCGGGGCGAGACTCCCTTTTGCCGCTCGCGACGCAGGTGTAGCAAAGTCCTCAGGCTCGCGGCGAGCGGAAAAGCGGAGCGAGTCCCGCGACAGGACCCGCTTGCCGGAAACCCGCGCTGGGGCTGGACCCGAGCGGGCCGAGCGAGACTACCCGACGGTCAAAAAGTTGTGCACGCGGCTGACGCCGCCGGTCTTCTTCGCCGTGTCGAGGGCGGTCTTCCGGATTTCGGCGGTCGGCACCGTGCCCTTCAGGCTGACGACGCCGCCGGAAGCCTCCACCTCGATCTTCATTGCGTTTCCCCCGACCTGATCGAACAGCCGCGCCTTGACCTTCGCTTCCAGGAGCGCGTTCTTCAGTTTCGTCTTCGTGCGGTCGGCGGAGGTTTTCGCCTTCGACACGGAAGTGGCGCCGACCTGAATCTGGTTGTCGACCTTCTCGACTCCCTTGACGGACTTCGCGGCCTGCGGCGCGAGCTCCTGCGTGTTGCCCTTTTCCACGGAGCCGGACAGGACGACGTTGCCGCCGCTGACCTGAATTCCGATGCTGAGCGCGTCGGTGCCGAAGTGCTCCAGCAGGACGGCGCGGACCTTCACGTGGATCGCGGCTTCGTCCAGCGATTCGGCTCGCAGAGAAATCGAAAACGCGGTCGCCGCCAGAAACATCATCGCCCCAAGGGAAAGGGCCCTTCTCAGTCGTTTCATCGTTTGCTCCTCCGCGGGAATTAGAGCGAACCGCGTGCCAGATTCGGGAGATCCCTCGCTCCGCTCGGGATTACGCGCTCCGCGCTCACGGCGGTGAGCACTCCGCGCGCTAGTTCGAAAGGGGATCGACCGATTCGGCGCGGTAGGGCTTCAGGAAGTCCGCCATTTCCTTCCATTCCGCGAGCCGGGACGCGATCGCGCCGAACCTCTCCGGGAGCGACCCGGCTTCGAGGATCTTCTGAAGGGTCTCCGGAGGCCACCGCAACCGGAGCGCCAGCTCGCCCGACAGCCTCTCCGCGGAGAGGGACTCCGACGGCAGGGGCGGCAGGTCGAGCTGCGGCTGGAGGCCCGTGAAAAGCTCGCGGACGCCCGTCACGGTCGCCTGCTCTTCGATCCCGGAGAGAAACGGCTCGGTCGGGGCCTCTTCGACGGTCGCCGTCCGGTAGGGGTGCGTCGGTTCCTCGCGAAGGATCCGGAAGCGGAAGGTCCCTTCGAGAATGATGTTGTATCGGCCGTCCTCCAGGACCTCGTGCTCGACGATCCTGCCCGCTCCTCCGAATTCGTGGATCGCGGGAAGGCCGGGCACGAGCTCCGGCACGGAGGCCGAGATCATCGCCATTCCGATGAGCCGGTCCGTCTCCAGGGCGTGCGCGACGAGCGAGCGATACCTCGGCTCGAAGATGTGGAGCGGCAGGAGAGTTCCCGGGAAGAGAACGACTCCCGGCAGCGGAAAAAGAGGAATCGTTCTCACCCGTCGCTGCCGATCGCTTCCACCGGGCACGAGTCCATCGCCTCCTGGCAGGCCGCCTCTTCTTCGGGGTTCTCCGCCTGCTTGAAAACGTAGGAATACCCCTTGTCTTCTTCGCGGCGGAAGTTCGCCGGAGCCGTCACGCGGCACACGTCGCAGTCGATGCATTGCGTATCGACGTAGTGCTTTCCGGGCGCGTTCTCCGCGAGCTTGTCTTTCTTTTCGGCCATCGGTCGGGGAAACGATACATTGCGGGACGCTCGTTGGCAAAGCTCGCTCGCTGGCCCCGTAAGCTAAAATCGCCTCGTGCTCTATCGTTTCGAAAACGCCGTCAAGAGTTACGGCCCCAAAGCGGTGCTGCAGGGGGCCTCCTGGCAGCACAACCCCGGGGAGAAGGTCGGATTGATCGGGCGCAACGGCGCCGGCAAGACGACTCTGCTCCGGCTCGTGCTCGGAAGCGAGGAAACCGACGCCGGCCGCGTCGTTCGCGCGACGAACATCCGGATCGGCTCCGTGGAACAGAGCCTCGCTTCGGACCCCGGCGAGCCCCTCGAGGAGTTCGCCGCGGGCGCATTCGGGCACCTGCAGTTCGTCGAGGCGGAGATGCGGCGAATCGAGCACGAGCTGGCCGAGGCGGGCGCCGACCATGATTCGCCCGCGTATCACGCGATCGCGGACCGGTACGACAAGCTCCAGCACCGGTTCGAGACCGAGGGCGGGTACGCGATGCAGGCGGACGTGGAGCGGATCCTTTCGGGGCTCGGCTTTTCGCGCGCCGACCTTCGCCGGCCGATGGCGGAGCTGTCCGGCGGCCAGAAGAACCGGGCGATGCTCGCGAAGGCCCTTCTCGGCCAGCCCGACGTCCTGCTGCTCGACGAGCCCACGAACCACCTCGATTTCGGCGGAATGGAATTCCTCGAGGAGAATCTGCAGCAGAGCAAGAAGGCTTTCCTCGCGGTGTCGCACGATCGCCGGTTCCTGAACCGGGTCTGCACGAAGATCCTGGAGCTCGAATTCGGCCGCCTGACGGAGTACCCGGGAAACTACGAGGCTTACCGGGGCCAGAAGGCTGGCCGCCTCCTGACGGCCGTTCGCGCGTACGAAAAACAGCGGGAGCACATCGAAAAGACCGAAGAATTCATCCGCCGCAACATTGCGGGCCAGAAGACGAAGCAGGCGAGGGGCCGCCGAACGCAGCTCGCGAAAATCGACCGCCTCGAGAACCCGGTCGAGGATGCCACCGAGGTTCTCTTCCGGTTCGAGCCGGACAAGAAGGGCGGCCGGAGCTTTCTTCGCGCGCGGGATCTCGACGTCGGCTACGAGCCCGGGAAGCCCGTCGTCCGCAGGATCTCCTTCGAGCTTCTCCGCGGTGAGCGCATGGCGATCCTCGGCGAGAACGGCAGCGGGAAATCGACGCTGCTGAAAACGCTCGCCGGAAGGCTCGAGCCCCTCGCCGGGGCGTCCGAACTGGGCTACGAAGTCTCGATCGGATACTACGACCAGGAGCTTCGCGACCTCGACCCGAAGAAGCGCGTCATCGACGCGGTCTGGGACCTCCACCGCACCGAGACGGAGCTCGAGGTGCGCTCCTACCTCGCGCTGTTCGATTTTCGCGAGGACGAAGTGTTCGCCCCGATCTCCGGCCTCTCGGGCGGGGAAAAGGGCCGACTCACGCTCGCGGTCGTGATGAAGCAGAACCACAATCTGCTGCTTCTCGACGAGCCCACGAATCATCTCGACCTCGATTCGCGCGAAGCGCTGGAGCAGGCGCTGCAGCAATTTCCAGGATCCATTCTCTTCGTGTCGCACGACCGGACTTTCGTCGACCGTCTCGCAACCGAAGTTCTCGACATTGACCGCGGTTTCGCGAGGAAAATCGCGGGAAATTATTCCGAGACGGCGGCGGAGCGCCGCGAACGCCGGGAGCGGCCCGTTCCGGCGCTCCCCGCCGAGCCGCGGAAGATCCCCGAACCGGCAGCCCCGGCGCCGGCCTCGGGAGCAGAACCCCGGAGGGCGGAGCCGGCGCCGAAGGGCGGGCGGCGGGATCGCGCGGCCGAGCCCGCGGAAGACCCGGCGCGCACCGCGCGAAAGCAGGAGCAGAAGATCCAGCGACTCGAGAAACGGATCGCGGAGCTCGAGGCCGAGATCGCCTCGAGGGAGACGATCCTGTACGACGAAGGCGACCGGCTCGACGCGCTGTCGGCGGCAAAAATCTGGAAAGAGAAGGAAGAGGCGAAGCGAAAGCTCGAGGACCTCTTCGAGGAATGGAGCGAGCTTTCCGCGGCCGCGGGAGCTCCGTGAAGGCCGCGATCATCGCCGTCGGAAGCGAGCTCCTCGGGACCACGCGGCTCGACACGAATTCCCTCTGGCTCACCGAGAAGCTCGAGTCGATCGGGATACCCGTCGTTCGGAAGGCGAGCGTCGTTGACGACCCCGGCGAGATCCACGCGGAGCTGGCGACCGCGCTCGCGCGAGCGGGCATCGTCGTCGCGACGGGCGGTCTGGGCCCGACGGCGGACGACCTGACGAAGGAAGCCGTGGCCGAATATTTCGCTCGGCTCCTCCGGCTCGATCCGGAGCAGCTCGAAACGCTTCGCGCCCGATTCGCGCGCCGGGGAATCGAGATGCCCGCGATCAACGAAAAGCAGGCGTACGCGGTCGAAGGCTCGCGCGTCCTCAAGAATCCCCGGGGATCCGCCCCGGGCGTGTGGCTGGAAGAGGGCGGCTCCGTGGTCGTGCTTCTTCCCGGCGTCCCGAAGGAGATGCGCGGAATGTTCGAAGAGGAGGTCCTTCCGGAGCTCACGCGGCGGTTCGGCGCCGGACCCCGCCATCGGCGCGTGCTGAAGATCGCGGCGATGGGAGAATCGGCGATCGAAGACCGCGTGAAATCGGTCTATGACAGATGGCCCGATCACGCGTTCACGATCCTCGGATCGCCGGGAGAGGTGCAGCTGCACCTCTCGGCCTCCGGAACCGAGCCGGAGGCCCGGCGTGTTCTCGACGCGCAGAGCCTCGACTTCGAAGGCGCGCTTCCGGGCAGGATCTACGGCCGGGATGGAGAAACTCTCGAGCTGGTCGTGGGCGAGCGTCTTCGCCGGGCGGGAAAGACGCTTTCCCTGGCCGAATCGTGCACGGGCGGGCTCGTCGCGGAGCGGCTGACGGAGGTTCCCGGGTCGAGCGACTATTTCCTCGGAGGGATCGTGTCTTACTCGAACGAAGCGAAGGTCGACCTGCTCGGCGTTTCCCCGGCGACTCTCGAGACCCACGGGGCCGTCTCCGAAGAGACGGCCCGCGAGATGGCCGAAGGAGCGAGAGAACGGTTCCGCTCGGATTACGGACTCGCGACCACGGGGATCGCCGGCCCGGAGGGCGGAACCCCGGAGAAACCGGTCGGAACGGTGTGGATCGCGCTCGCCGGGTTCGATCCCGGGGTCGAAACGAAGCTGCTCCGCGTTCCGGGCGACCGGCAGACGATTCGGGCGTGGACCTGCGCCGCGGCGCTCGAGATGCTGCGAAGCCGGCTCGGCGGCTCCTGATGGCGAACCTGCTGCTCCTCGCGTCGTATCTTCTCGGCTCGGTCTCGTTTTCGATCGTCGTCGTCCGCCTCATCGCCCACAAGGACATCCGCGAGGAGGGCTCGGGGAACGCGGGCGCGACGAACGTGCTGCGCAATCACGGCGCGGCCGCGGGAATCGTCGTCGCGATTCTCGACATCGCGAAGGGAGCGGCGGCCGTTTTCGCCATGCGCGCCGTGACGGCGAATCCCGCCTACGTCGCGGGGGCCGCGTTCGCGGTGATCCTGGGCCACGTGTTCCCCGTCTTCTTTCGATTTCGCGGGGGCAAAGGCGTCGCAACCACGCTCGGGGCTTTCGCCGCCGCGGCCTGGGCGCCGACCCTCGTCGCGGCGGGCATCTTCCTCGCCGTCGTCGCGGTCAGCCGGTACGTGTCGCTGGGGTCGATTCTCGCGACCGTCTCCCTGCCTCCCGTGTCGATTCTCCTGTTTCGCGTTCCCGACCCGATCGTCGTCTCCGAGTGCGCGGTCGCCCTTCTCGTGCTCTTCAAGCACCTCGAGAATCTGAAGCGTCTGGCCGCCGGAACCGAGCGGAAGCTGGGCTCGAAGTGAAGATCGTCGTCCTCGGCGCCGGCTCGTGGGGAACGGCCCTGGCCGCCCAGGCCGCGCGGCGGGGACACGAATCGGTGCTCTGGACTCGGGACGCGGAAACCGCGGCCTCGATCCGAAGAGACCGGAGGCATCCCCGGCGACTCGCCGGCTTCGACCTTCCGGAAGAGCTCGCCGTCGAGTCCGATCCCGGGTGCGTCCGCGGCGCGGATCTGGCGGTGCTGGCCGTGCCGTCCGCGGCCGTGCGGGAAACGCTGGACGCGCTCCGCGACGCGAGCCGGGAGTCGATCTGGGTTTCGGCCGTCAAGGGTTTCGAGATCGAGACGGGAAGAACGATCTCCCGCGTCCTCGCGGAGAGGGTGTCCGCCGACCGCATCGCCGTCGTTTCCGGCCCGACGTTCGCGGACGAAGTGATGCGGGGGGACCCCACGGCCGCGGTCGTGGCTTCGGAACGGGCCGAAACCGCGGTGTTCGTGCAGCAGGCCCTCTCGTCCCCCGTGTTCCGGCTGTACGGCAGCGAAGACGTGATCGGCGTGGAGCTCTGCGGGGGCCTGAAGAATGTGATCGCGATCGCGAGCGGGATCGTGTCCGGTCTCGGCCTCGGTCACAACACGATCGCGGCCCTCATGACCCGCGGCCTGGCGGAGATCCTCCGGCTCGTTCTGGCGCGCGGCGGCCGGGAAAAGACCCTGCTCGGCCTCGCGGGGGCCGGCGACCTGATGCTCACCTGCACGGGACCGCAGTCCCGGAACCGCCGGGTCGGCGAAGAGATCGGCCGGGGCGTTCCGCCGGCCGACGCGATCGCCGGGACCCCCGAAGTCGCGGAGGGAACGAGGGCTTGCGTGGCGGCGGTCGCGATGGCGGCCGCGTCGAGGGTCGAAATGCCGATTTCCGCCGCGGTCCGGGAGGTGCTCTACGAAGGCATCGCGCCGAGGGACGCGATCCACGCTTTGATGACGCGCGATCTCCGCGCGGAATGACGCTTCACGTATAATTCGGCGCAAGAGGTCGAACGCATGAATCGAGCGATTCCCTGGATCCTCGGAACCGGTGCGGCCCTGGCAATGGGAATGCGGACGGTTTCCGCCGCTCCGCCGCGAACGCCCGCCCCGGAATCCCAGCCCGCCGGAGGGCTCACGGCCGACGCGAACCTGCTTGTCGAGCGTGACATCGGAGTCGGCACCCGCATGGGGGGAATCATCGATTCCATCCAGGCGGAAAGGGGGCAGTCGGTCCGGAAGGGCCAGGCGCTCGCGACGCTCGACCAGAGAGAGTTCGAGCTGGATCGCCGGGCCGCGGAAGCGGCGTTTTCGGCTGCCGACGCGGACTTCAAGCGCTACCAGGAGCTCTTCGGGCAGAAGCTCGCGAGCAAGGCAGAGCTCGAGCAGCGCCGCGCCCGCTTCGAACAGGCGAAAGTCGACCTCGAGAAGGCGAAGCTCGTCATCGACCGTTCGGTGATTCGCGCGCCGTTCGACGGGGTCATCGTCGACCGCACGGTTCGTGTCGGACAGAAGGTGCAGATCACGGACACGACACCGCTCTTCAAGATAACGGCGCTGGAGCCCCTGTTCGCCCGCGTCTACCTGAACGAGAGCTGGCTCGACCGGCTGAAGGTCGGCGACCCGGTGACGGTCGTTTCGTCGAAATTCGCGCGCGCTCGATCGAGGGGGAAGATCACTTTTCTCGCGCCCGTGATCGACCCCGCGAGCGGGACATTCCAGGTCATCGTGACCCTGCCGCGCGACCGCGACAAGATCTTCCGTCCCGGGAGCTCGGTCAAGATCAACTTCAACCCGCGGCGTACCGCCACGCGAGATTGATGGCCCCTCGCCGATCTCGTCGTCGAATGCGCTCGACGATGGACTCTGTGTTTCTTCACGACATGAAGAACCTCGAGTTCCGGCTGAACCTGCTTCTCTCCAACCTCGAAGAGCACTACGGCGATCCCGATTTCAAGCGCAGCGTCGTCGAGTTGCTCCAATCCTCGCTGCAAAAGGTCGATACCGTCGTCGAGCGATGGTCGGCGCACAAGGACGCCGTGATGATCAAAGTGCCCGTCGACGTCAACGAGCTGCTCGCCGCCGCGGCGAACCGGGTCCGATCCCGCGATTCCTACCGGGGAGACGGCGCGCTCGTTCCGCGGGTCGAATTCGCGGCGGAGCCGCTCCCCGCGGTCTGGGCGGACCCGCATTACCTGAGCGACGCCCTCGCGAGCATTCTTCAGAACGCCCTGGAGGCTGCCGGGCCGGGAGGAGTGGTGTCCGTCGAGAGCCGCCCGGAGGACCGCCGCGGCGCGCCGTGGGTCGCCGTGGACATTGCCGACAACGGTCCCGGCATGAGCCGCGAATTCATTCGAACTCGCCTCTTTCGCCCGTTTCAGACATCGAAGAGCTACGGGATCGGGCTCGGTCTCTACACGGCGCGCGAGATCATTCGTTCTCACCGTGGCGCGGTTTCCGTGAAGAGCCGGCTCGGCCACGGCACTCTCGTGACCGTGAGACTTCGCGCGGAGCGGGAGGAAGCCCCCGCTTGACGCCGGACGGCCGGCTCGCGATCGTGGAAGACGACCGGATCCTTCTGGACCAGCTTCGCTGGGCGCTCAAGGGCAAGTTCGAGGTTCTCGACGCCGGCAACGCGATCGACGGGATCGCGCTCGTCGATTCCGCGCCCGACTGCTTCCTGATCGACCTTCGGCTCCCTCCCTCGAACGAGCCCCAGGAAGGCCTCGACCTGCTTCGCGCGATTCGCCGCAAGGCCCCGGGGACCCCGGTCATCGTCATGACCGGGGAGAAGGATCGCCGCTTCGCCCTGAAGGCGATCGAGCACGGAGCCTACGACTTCTTCCGAAAGCCGGTCGATCCCTCGGAGCTCGTCCTTGATCCTCAGGCGCGCCCTCGAGCGGCAGCGGATTCTCGAAGAGAACCGGGCCCTGAAGGACGGCCTGCTCGGCGCGCAGAGCATGGGAAACCTCGTGGGGACGAGCCCTCCGATGCGCGCTCTTTTCCGTTCCATCGAGAAGGTCGCTCCGTCCGACGCGACCGTCCTGATCACCGGAGAAAGCGGCACGGGCAAGGAGCTCGTCGCCCAGGCGATCCACCGGCGAGCTCGAGGGCCTCCGGGCCCTTCATCGCCGTCAACAGCTCCGCTCTGCCCGAAACTCTCGCGGAGTCCGAGCTCTTCGGGCACGAGAAGGGGGCGTTCACGGGAGCGGTCGCGGCGCGCCCCGGAAAATTCGAGCTCGCGCAGAACGGCACGCATGTTTCTCGACGAAGTCGCGACCCTGTCCTCCGCCGTTCAGGCGAAACTGCTCCGCGTTCTCGAAACGCGACAGTTCGAGCGGGTGGGAAGCTCCCGAACGATCTCCGCGAACATCCGGATGCTCGCCGCGACGAACGAAGACCTGTCGCGCCGTGCTCGCGAGGGGACGTTCCGCGAAGACCTGCTCTACCGCTTGAACACGGTCACGCTCTCCATTCCCGCTCTTCGGGACCGGGGCGGCGACATCCTCGTCCTTCTCGATTCTTTCGCGGAGCGGTTCGGACGCCACTACCGGAAGAAACCGAAGACGTTTTCGCCGGAAGTTCGGGAGACGCTCGACCGGTACCGATGGCCGGGAAACGTCCGGGAAATGGAGCATCTCGTCGAGATGCTGACGCTGATGGTCGAGGACGACGAAATTCGGCCGGAGCACCTGCCCGGGTCCGTCGGGACGGCGCCGGCGGATTCGAGCGCCGTGTCCTGCCGGGCCGGCGGCCGAACCCTCGCCGGCGACGCCGCTGCCGGAGGTCGTCGCCCGTTTCGAGCGAAGTCTCGTGTCGCAGGCGCTCGCCCGCGCGGGGGGCGTCAAGACCCGCGCCGCGAAAGCTCTCGGCATCGACCCGGGCCAGCTGAAGTATCTCTGCCGGAAATATCAGCTCTGAGACGGCGAAAAAGTCGCCGGATTCGTGAAAATCCGAGGGTGAAAAATTGACCGACCTCCTCTCGGACTCTTTCGGGTTCGACCGTTAAACGACTCGTTTGCCGTCGTTTGACGCTGCGACCGGTGAGTCGAGGCGAGATGGCCCGGAGCTTGCGAAAGAGTAGGAGCAAGCGAAAGGGAGGACAACATGGCCAACGATGTCAGGATCAAACTCACGGAACAGCAGGCCGCGAAGATCAAAGCCGGAACGGGAAAAGAAATGGGTGAAATCCGGGTCGGAAAGATCGGCAACGCCCCCGCGCCGAGCTCGTCGCTGCGGGCAAGCAGGGGATGTCTGGAAAGCCCGGCCTCAGCGGCAAGCCCGGAATGTCGGGGAAAGCCCGGCCTCTCCGGCAAGCCGGGACTCAGCGGCAAGCCTGGCCTCTCCGGCAAGCCGGGACTCAGCGGCAAGCCTGGTCTCTCCGGCAAGCCGGGGCTCAGCGGTAAGCCTGGTCTCTCGGGCAAGCCGGGGCTCAGCGGTAAGCCTGGTCTCTCGGGCAAGCCGGGGCTCAGCGGTAAGCCTGGTCTCTCGGGCAAGCCGGGGCTCAGCGGCAAGCCTGGCCTCTCGGGCAAACCCGGGCTCAGCGGCAAGCCTGGCCTTTCGGGCAAACCCGGACTCAGCGGCAAGCCTGGCCTTTCGGGCAAGCCGGGACTCAGCGGTAAGCCCGGCCTCTCGGGCAAGCCGGGACTCAGCGGCAAGCCTGGCCTTTCGGGCAAGCCGGGACTCAGCGGCAAGCCTGGCCTTTCGGGCAAGCCGGGGCTCAGCGGCAAGCCTGGTCTTCGGGCAAGCCGGGATTGAGCGGGAAGCCTGGTCTCTCCGGGAAGCCGGGACTCTCGGGAAAGCCCGGAATCTGAACGGAACGGTTACCGAATCGAACGCCCCGCGAAAGCGGGGCGTTTTTCTTTCTACCAGAAGATGCGGCGGGTCCAGTGGTAAAAGATGTTCCACCACTGAACGAGGTAAGCCCTTCGCGGGCCGATGAGCTTCACTTGCGCCGTCATGCCGGAAGCGAGCGCGCCGTTCCCGTTGTCGAGGTAGGCGACCGCGACGAACCGTTCGGGCAGCTCGGCGATCCGAAGCGGCTCGTCCGGCGCATGGGACGTCGCCGGCATCGTCTCGGCGGCCGCCGAAATCGAAGAGACCTTCGCCCGGAATCTCCGAAACGGAAAGGCCGGAATGTGCACGAGGACCGGTTCTCCCACTCGAAGGGACCGCAAGAGCCGTTCGGTCACCGGGATCTCGATTCGGAGGGTCCGGACGTCCCCGATGGTGAACAACGGCGTCCCGACCGCGACGGATGACCCGAGAAGATCCTGCGGCCGGTGCGTGAGGATCGTTCCCCCGGCCGGAGCCCGCACGAGAAGGGCGGCCCGAAGGGCTTCGCTGGCCTTCAGCGCGGACGCCGCGGCGCCCGCTCGCGACTCGAACTCCGTGGAGTCGGCCGCCGACGCGATTTCCCGCCCGAGGCTCGCGCGGCCTTCGAAACCGCTTCGTCGCGCGGTCAGCTCCTGGATCCGGCTCTCGACGGCGCGGCTGGAGAGGCGGGCGAGGGCGTGCCCCGGCCCGACGCGGTCTCCTTCGCGCACGTTCACGGCCTCGACGGTGGAGTCCGCCGGCGCCGACACCCGAACCGAGCGGAACGGCTTCAGGACGACGGGCACCTCGAAGGTTTCGTGCGGCCAGGGGATCACCAGCGCGAGCAGGAGGATCGCGCCGGCCACCGCCAGCCGCCTCTGGATCTTGCGGGACATCAGGTACTCCTTCTTGTCGAGGTAGAACATCCGGAGAACGTCGGTGAACTTCCGCAGCTTTTTTCGGAACATTCGCAGGACGACGAGCAATGTCAGCAGCGGCGTCCATTCGCCGGCGAACATGCCGATGACGTGGGCGAAAAGAGCGCTGATTGCGATCATGATGGAGCCCATGTACGCGATCGCGAGGGGACCGTAGATCAGAAAGACCCGCCGCTTCCGCTTCGAGAGGACCGGAACCTCGACTGGCAGCCGAAAGACGTGCTTCTGGATCAGCATGCCGATGTAGTGGAACGACTGCGGGCGCAGCTCGGGGATCTCGAGCAGGTCCTCGACCGCGTGGTAGCCGTCGGTCGGCGTGAGCGGGTTGATGTTGAAGAAGACGGTCGAGATGCCCGTGTACAGCATTCCCTTGTACGCGAAATCGTGGATGAACGTGTCGGGGTATGTCGCCAGCCACACGGCGGTCGCCGCCACGCAGATGTAGCTCTCGATGTAGATGCCGCCGACGTTCACCCACAGGCGGTGCCATTTGCTCTCGAAGAGCTCCGAATCCATCGTGTCCGTGAAATAGGCGGGAAGAAAGAAGAACAGGGCGAAACCGATGCTGTGGACCTCACCGCCGTACATCTTCATCGTGTAGGCGTGGCCCAGCTCGTGGAACATCGCGATGAACGTCACGATCAGGTAGAACTGCAGGACGTCGATGAACGGCTTGTCGAGAAACGCGTAGAGTCGAAGCGTCTCGGTCCAGATTTTCGAGAAGTCGCGGACGAAGACGGCCGCGGTCAGGCCGAACAGCACGAGGCCCGACCGAAACGACCTCCGGGCTCCAGATCCACCTCACGTACTTGACGGTCTTGTTCAGGAACTCGTTGGGATCCGCGATCGGGAAGAGCATGAGAAAGATGTTGAAAGAGTTCGCCTTTTCCTCCGCCTTGAGCTTGCGCGCGTCTTTCAGACGCTGCATCAGCGCGAGGCCCCGCTCGCTTCCCGATTGCGCGAGGAGGTCCATTTTCTGGAGGTTCTCCTCGTAGTCGAGCACGAGGGATGTCTCGATGCGGTCGCCGGGGTGCGCCTGCACGTAGGCGTCGCGGATCTCCGAGTGGGTTCGCGTTCCATCGAAGAGCTCGACGAGCCCCCACTCGGCGTCGGTGAACGTGTAGATCTTCAGCGAATCGGGATTCTTGACGACCCACTTCGATTCGCCCATCTGGACGAGGTGCCGGATGACGACGTCGGTTCGAAGGGCCGGCTGCTCGCGGGTGGGGCCGAGACGATGCGCGAGGGCTTCGGTGACCTCTCCGCTGCGAGTCGTGGAGAGGAGCGTGGCGCGGGAGCTGATGCTCACGGCATCAGGGGCCAGAGCTTCGCCCAGAACCACCGGGCGGGCTTGCGGAGCACGGCGTAGCCGAGCCGGCGCGTGCCCGTCGAGATCTTCGCGTTTCCGAGCATCCCCGGGAGGATCATTCCGCCGCCGTTGTCGAGAACCGCGTCGGCGAGGATGAACCGGTCCTCGCCTTCTTCGCGGACGACGGGCGAAACCCTTCCGATCTTCCCGCGAAACACCGTGGAGGGATAGGAGTTGAGTTTGACGGCGACGTCTTCGCCTTCGCGAAGGAGGCTCGAATCGACCTCGCGGATCGCGACCTCGACTTCCGCGGATCTCGTGTCGGCGAGCACGCAGAGCTCCGTTCCGCTCTGCAGCATCTGTCCGACCCGTTCTTCGAGGTGCGGGGTGATGAGAACGCCCGCGGCGGGCGCCCGAATCCTCGTCTGGGCCAGGTTGCTGTCCGCGACCGAGGCGCGCGCCCGCGCTTCCTCCAGCCGCGCGGAAGCCCGCGCCAGCTCGGAAGTGTCTCCCGACGACTGGTCCTGCGCGACCTCGTTGCGGGCGATGTCGAAATCCGCGCGCGCCTGCGCGGCGGCAGCCTGGTAGTCGGCGTCGTCGAGCGTCGCGACGACGTCTCCCTCTTTGACGAAATCGCCTTCGCGGTGGAGGACGGACGCGATCGTTCCCGGAACGGCGGCTGTGAGCGCCATGCGTCGGCCGGGAAGCACGCGCGCGGTGCCGGTGAGCCGGATGTTCCACGGAAGGACGACGAGCGCGAGGAGGACGATCGCGGCGATCGCGAGCCGGCGGCGGAGCTTGTACTTCGGGATCGCGGCGAGTTGCCGCTGTTTTTCGAGCAACGGTTTCCAGAAGCCGGCGAGCGGGACCTGCTGGTACAGCTGGGCGTTGCGCATCGCGACGGTGGCCTGATTCACGAGAATCTGAAGCAGGTCGCGGCTTTCCTCGTCGAACACGCGGGGTTCGGCGCCTTCGAACGCGATCGTCCCGAGCTTGCCTTCCTCGTCCTGGAGGATCATCGCGAGATAGGACCGCATCCCGCTCGCCTCGAAGAAGACGCGGAACTTCTCGGCGGTCTCGGCCCGGTCGGTGACGATCTTGCCGTCGGCCTGCTGGGTCACCGACACGTCGTTCCCGCCGTGGTAGGCCCATTCGAGGAGCTCCGTCGTTCGGGCGATCGAGGGCTCCGACCGGTTGATCTCGTCGACGCCGGAAACGGCCCCGAGCCGGAGCTTCCCGCGCTGGACGACGGCCACGGAGCAGCGGTCGATATCGACGAGCGCGGCGCTCGCGTTCGCGACGGTCTTCATCACGCGGTCGAGGTCGAGCGTCGATGTGATCTCCCGGCTGACGGCGAGAAGGGCGTCGAGCTCTTCGACCCGGCGTTCGGCCCCGTAGCGCCGGGCGTTGTGCAGGGCCCGAACGGCCTGGTGGCCGAGATCGGTCAGGAGAAGGGCGTCCGCCTCCTCGAATCGGGGGCGCCTTCCTCGCTTATTGACGATGATCATGACTCCGACCGTCTCCTCGTCTTCGAGGAGCGGGAGAGTCAGAACGGACGAAACGGGGAACGCGCTTTCCTGCCGGAGGAAATGCTCGGCGGGGAGCTCGTTCTCGAACGTCGCCTCCCGCGCTCCGATCGCTTCGCCGACGACGGAGGCTCCGACGGAATCGGGCGGATGGGGGATCTCGTAGTTTTCGTTGATCGCCGTCGCGGCGAGGGAGACTTCGCCTTCGTCTCCCTGCAGGACCCAGAGCGACGCGGCTTCGGCGTTCGCGAAGTCCACGGCCTTCCGCGCGATGATCGCCGTGAGCTCGTCCCAGTCCAGCGTGGAGCCGAACGCCTTCGAGAGGTCGTACAGGTTCGTCAGCCGCTCGATCGCGTGGAGCATGCCGGACGTCTTCTTGTCCTGCTTCAGGCTGCGCGCGACCGCCTGAGCGGCATCGGGGACGAACGTGGAGAGGTTCTCGTGGGCGGAGCTCAGGTTCGCGTCCTCTTTCCGGAAAAGGACGGCGGCGACGCCGATCACCCCCTCGTCGGCTTCCAGCGGAAGCGCGAGGCAGCTTCCGAAGTTGCGGGCGCCGGGCGGGAGCCACGGGTCGTCCGAAACGAGGATTTCCGGCGATGTCAGCGAGAAGGACTCGCGGTCCCGGATCAGCCGGCGGACGAAGCCGTCGCCGCGCGGAACCGACTGCTGCAGGATCCGCCCGAGCCCTTCGCCGGTCGCCCCCGTGCAGACGAAAACGGGCTGAATCGGGTCCTGCGTCCAGACGAGCGCGGCGTCGGCCCCGGCGAGGGCCGCGAGCCAGCGCGCCGCCCAGGCGGACGTGTGCGCGAGCGTTTCGCACGCGAGCAATTCGGCGAGAGCGGCCGCAAAATCGCCCTCGGAGGGCGTCGGCGGGGGGTTATCCGGCTCGTCCGACATCGCTCGTTACTTCCGGCTTCGATGCGGGCTCAAAAGCTCGCGACCGCTTCCTCCAGATCCTGATGAATCTCGAAGACGGAGTCGAGCTGGGTCATCTCCAGGAGCTTCTTCAGATTCGTTCCCGGCGCGAGCAGCTTGGTCTGACCGCCCTCTTTCTGCGAATTCGTCAGCGTCCGCACGAGTGCGCCGAGCCCCGTGGAATCGACGAGGCCGAGCGCCCCGCAGTCGATGAGGAGGTTGACCTTGCCTTCTTCGAGGAGGCGAGTCACCGAGCGCTTGAACGAAGCCTCGGACTCGCCGATCACCAGATCTCCCGAAAGAGAGACGATGCTCACCCTTCCATCTTCGCGAATTGAGATTTCCATGTTCTGGCGCGGATCATCTCAAAAAGAAACCGGAAATGCTAGAGTCGGGGCGGGGGAGGGGAAAGCTCGCTTGGCGCAGGAAAAACGGGGGATTCTGGTGACCGGGGGAGCGGGCTTCATCGGAAGCCACGTCGCCCGCGCCTACGCGGAGGCGGGGCGCCGGGTCGTCGTCCTCGACAACTTTTCGACCGGTTCGCGAAAGCGGGTTCCCGCGGGGGTCGCGCTCGTCGAAGCCGACTTGAACGAGGTCGATCTCGAGGCCGTGTTCGCCGAGCATCGCATCGGGGTCGTGAACCATCACGCGGCCCACATCGATCTGCGCGAATCCGTGCGGGACCCGGTCTTCGACGCGCAGGTGAACGTGATCTCGACTCTCCGGCTCCTGGAGTCGGCCCACCGCGCCGCCGTGAAAAAAGTGATCTTCGCGTCGACGGGCGGGGCGATCTACGGCGAGCCGCGCGGGGCGATGGCGGCGGAAGACCATCCTACCGACCCGCTCTCTCCGTACGGCGTCGCGAAGCTGGCGGTCGAGAAGTACCTCCACTTCTATCGCGTCGAACACGGATTCGAAACCGTCGTCCTGCGCTACGCGAACGTCTACGGCCCGGGACAGAGCGGCAAAGGAGAGGCGGGAGCGGTCGCGATTTTCCTGGAACGGATGCTCGCGGGGTTTCCGGCGATCATCCACGGCGACGGCGAGCAGACGCGCGATTTCGTCTTCGTCGGCGACTGCGTGGAGGCGAACCTCCGGGTCCTCGACGCCGGCCGGAGCGGAGTCTGGAACGTCGGCACGGGAGTCGAAACCTCCGTCAACGCGCTGGCCGAGCTGATCCGGTCGGCGGCGGGATCCCGGGCGCCGATCGAGCACGATGCCCCAGCGCCCGGCGAGCAGCGGCGAAGCGTCCTCGACGGAAGAAAGCTGCTGGCCGACTTCGGAATCGCGGGCTACGTGCCTCTGCGGGAGGGAATCGCCGCGACCGCGGCGTCTTTCCGCTCGCCCGGAGGCTGACCGGGAACAATCCTTCTCAGGGTCACCCTCTCCGCTTCGGGAAAATCGATCGATCGAGACTCGCGCGACCACTCCCGCGGAGCGCGCGCGCTCGGCATTCCGGAGAGGACGAGCCAGAAGGGGCGGCCGGACGCGGCCCGGGAAGCGAGCGGGGCCGTTTGACCGTTCACGCTCGTGATCGCGAAACTGCAGGTTCTTCCGCGCGCGATCCATTCCGGGCCGCAAAGGTAGTAGGCGAGGCACATTCTCGAATTCTCGTTGTCGGTGACGATCGGAAGACGGCTGCGCGTCAGGAAGCGCGCGAGCGGCCTCCAGTCGGCCCGGCCTTCCCGATAGTAGAGGCCGATCGAGGCGGCCTCATAGACGAGCAGGAGCGCGAGAGCTGCGGCCGCGGGAGCCCGCCACCGGCGCCGGGACAGGAGGTCCGCGATCCCGACTCCCGCCAGCAGAGGAAGGGCGACGGCCGCGGGCAGGAAGTAGCGCGAGCCGAAATGCCCGGGGGACCGATGGCGGAGCAGCTCGATCGCGAGCAGTCCCGCTCCGGCCCAGCCGGGGAGAAACCGGAGGCCGGGCCGCCTCAGCGCGGCGGCCGCGCCGAAGACCACGAGCGCCAGGAACAGGCCGACGGACGCCTGGTAGAGGCGGGGCGGGCCGAAGGAAAAGCCCTCGTACTTGTACGAAAGCGTCAGCTCCGAGAAAAGGTGGCCGGCGCGCGAAAAAGTCAGGGCCCTTCCGCGTCCCGATGACAGGGAGCGCACCCCGCGGGCGAACACGGGAATCCACGGCGCGTAGCCCGCGGCGAGGCCGAGAACGAGCGCCGGGCTCCATTTCCAGAATCGGCGCGCGGCTTCGCGCCGGTCCGCCGCCGGGGAGCTCGCGTCCTCGAGCGCGAGGGCCGCGCCCGCGACCGCGAGAGAAACAGCGGCGAGCGAAAGCGTGTACGCCGTCCCGAGAGCGAGCAGGAAGAAGAGGGCGGCGCGCGGGCGGGTCGGGCGCCCGAGCCAGAGCTCGAGGGCGCAAAGCGAAGCCAGTATCAGAAAAACTCCGAGCGAGTAGGGCCGCAGCTCCTGCGAATACCGGATGTGGACGGGGGAGAGCGCCAGGAAGCCCATGGCCGCGACAGCCGGCCAGGGCCCCGCGCGCCGCCGAAGCAGCCATCCGGCCGCCGCGACCGCGCCGATGCCCCACACGGCCGCCGGAATCCTGCGCTCGGCGTCGGAAGGCCGGAGCGGCTCGATCGCCCGGAGGACGACGTAGTCGAGCGGGGGGTGGACGGCATCCTGTCGCAGCTGGGAAAAGAGAAAACTCCAGGATCCGTGCACGGAAAACGACTCGAAGACCTCGTCGAGCCAGTAGGACGATCGGCCGAGCCCGCCGAGGCGTACAGCTCCTGCGATCAGGAGTACGAGTAGCGCGGCGGCGAGCGGCGCCCGCCGGGAGATGCCCGGTTCGATGGGGCGAGAATAGCAGACCGGGTTGGGCGCTCTGGCAGATGAACTGCAAGGACACCTCGCGACATGACGAGAATCGAGCGTCTCGGGAAAATCGGGATTCGCCGCGACGGCGCCGCATCTTCCGGGTTTCGTTTCGAGAACGCCGACGGTTCGGCCGTGTCGCGCGAAGACCGCGATCGCGTCCACCATCTCCATCTGCCGCCCGCCTGGACCGAGGTTCGCGTGGACCCGCAGCCGGCAGCCGCCCTTCAGGCGATCGGGAAAGACTCCGCAGGCCGCTGGCAGTACCGCTATCACGAGAGCTGGATTGCGAAGCGGGAACGCAAGAAATCCGAGCGGGTGCGAAGGTTCGCCGCGGAGTTTCCCGGTCTCCGCGCGCGGGTCGCGAAAGACCTCCGGCGCCGGGGCCTGCCGCGAGAGAGAGTTCTCGCGGCGATGGTCCGAATCCTCGCGACCCGATACCTTCGTCCCGGGAGCCGCGCTTATGCGGCGGAGAACGACAGCTACGGAATCTCGACGCTGCGCAAGAGGCACGTTTCTTTCCACGGCGGGTCCGCGGAGCTCCGCTTCCGGGGAAAATCCGGGAAGCCTCGGCGCGTCGCGATCCAGGACCGGGGGGTCGTCGCTGTTCTTCGCGGCTGCGCGAAGCTTCCGGGCCGGCCGCTCTTCCAGTGGCGCGCTCCCGACGGGTCGATGGCCGCCGCGACGCGGCGGCAGCTCAACGCGTATATCCGCGAAATCCTGGGAGACGGATTTTCCGCGAAAGACTTCCGCACGTGGGCGGCGACGCTGATCTGCGCGAACACGCTCGCGCGCCGTCCCCCCGGCGAGGGGGAGTCCCGGGCCGCGCGTCGCCGCGCCGTCGCGGCGGCGGTTGCCGAGACCGCACGCCGGCTCGGCAACACTCCGGCCGTCTGCCGCGATTCCTACATATCGCCCCGGGTCATCGCCTGCTTCGAAAGGGGAATCACACTTCGGGCGGCCGTAGCGTCGGTGGAAAAAATCGGCGCGCGCGCCGCACCCCACCCGATCGAGCGGGAATTGGTCCGTTTGCTCGAACAGCGGGACTAATAGTGCCTGCCCGGGACGGCGTCCCAACAGGTTGGGGCCTTTTCGTGGCACGTTTCTGGCTACTATGATTTACGCCATGAGAACGATCTGGAAAGGCCACTTGAGCTTCGGTTTGATCTCGGTTCCCGTCGGACTCTACGCGGCCCTGGAGGCGTCCGAACGCGTGTCGTTCCGGCTTCTTCACCGAAAAGACCTGTCGCCGATCGAGTACAAGAAATATTGCGCGCGCGAGGACGTCGAAGTTTCCAACGACGAAATCGTGAAGGGCTACGAGGTCGAGAAGAACAAGTTCGCTGTCGTCGAAAAGGAAGAGCTCGAGAAGATGCAGGAAGAAGCGGGAGGCGGTTCCGACGATCACACGATCGAGGTTCTGGAATTCGTCGAGCTCGCGTCGATCAACCCGCTCTCGTTCGAGAAGCCGTACTACCTCGCGCCCGAAAAAGGGGGCGACAGGCCCTACGCCGTTCTGCGCGACGCCCTCCTCGAGGAGAGGAAAGTGGGAATCGTGCGGATGACCATTCGCACCCGTCCCCAGCTGGGCGTGCTGATTCCCTCTTCGAACGCGCTCGCCGTCGAAGTGATTCGCCCGTTCGAGGAGCTGCGCGACACGGCGGAGCTCAAGCTGCCCGAGTCCGCGAAGAAGTCGGCGGAAATCAAGATGGCGAAACTGCTGATCGATCAGCTCACGACGGAGTGGGACCCGCAGGAGCACCCCGACGAGTACCGGGAGACGCTCACGAAACTGCTTTCCTCGAAGCGCAAGCACACGGTCGCGATCTCGCGCGCGGACACCAACGTCGTCGACCTGATGGACGCGCTCAAGAAGAGCGTCGCGCGCACGAAGGGGAAACCGAGGAAGGCCGCGAAGGCGGGCGCCGCCTAGGAGTCGAGCACCTGGCGAATCGTCTGCAGGACCTGTTCGGCCTTGTACGGTTTGTTCAGAAACGCCTGCACGCCGCCCGCTTCCATTCTTTCCCTGTCCGACTCGTCCGCGAATCCGCTGACGAGAATGATCTTCGCCGACGGATTCGCTTTGCGGAGTCGCACGAACGTCGGCCACCCGCCGAGCTCCGGCATTCCCAGATCCGAGAAGACGACCGATATCCCGCGGTCCTGCTCGTAGAGCTTCAAAGCCTCGACGCCGTTTCGGGCCGTCAGCACGCGGTACCCCTCGGATTCGATCAGCTCCCGGAGCGACTCGAGGAGCAGGGGCTCGTCCTCGACGAGGAGGACCGTTTCCGGAGAGCCCGGCCGGGGCTTCTCGGACGGCGCTTTCGGGGCGGACCGGCCGCGCGTCCGTATTTCTTCCGCCTCCGGCAGGGGGAGCGTGGAAATTGGAAGAAAAACGTCGAATGTCGTGCCCTTCCCGACTTCCGATTCGACCTCGACGTGGCCGCCGTGGCTCGTGACGACTCCGTAGACGACGGAAAGCCCGAGTCCCGAGCCGCCCCTGTTCCGCTTCGTCGTGAAGAACGGCTCGAAGACGCGCGTTCGGGTCGCGTCGTTCATTCCCTTGCCGGTGTCGGAAACCGTGAGCGCGACGAAGGCCGAAGGCGCGGACATCGGGGAGGCGCGGCGCTGGGCGAGGCGCGTCCCGATCCGGATCTCACCCTGGTCTCGGATCGCGTCCCGGGCGTTCATGCAGAGATTCATCAGCATCTGCTGCAGCTGGGTTGGATTTCCTTCGACCACGGGAAGATCCTCGGCGAGATCGAGGTGGATCGCGATTCGTTTCGAAAACGTTCCCCGGATCATCGTGACCGTGTCGTTGACGATCGAGTTGACCGGAACCCTCCGAAAACGCTCTTTCTCACCCCTTCGGCCGAACGCGAGGAGCTGCCGCACGAGGGCGGCTCCCCGGTCCACGGCCGCCTGGATCGCTTCAGCCGAGGACGGGTCCTCCCCGTTGGCCGTCCCGGATCGCCGGATCTTGTCGACGTAGCTCGCGATGATCGTCAGAATGTTGTTGAAGTCGTGCGCGATGCCGCCGGCGAGGCTGCCCAGGCTCTCGAGCTTCTGCGCCTGCAGGAGCTCCTCGGACAGGAGCCTGCTTTCCGTGATGTCGCGCAGGTTCCACAGCAGCGTCGACCTTCCCGTCGAACGGTCGCGGCTCACGACGCGGTGAAGCCAGATCGACTTCCCGTCGTTGGAAGAGATCTCCACTTCCCGCCGGACGAGAGTCCCTTCCGGCCCGGGAAGCGTCCAGTCGTCGGGCGCCGGATCTCGGAGGGCGATCTTGGGAACGTCGGTGATGGAGTGGCCGACGAAGTCCTCGCGCCGGGCGCCGAGGAGCCGGAGCAGGAAAGGATTGACGTCGAGGATCTCCCTGGACTCCTCGTCGACGAGAAGAATTCCCTCGCGCGCGGTTTCGAAGACCCGGCGGTAACGGGCGAGGGCCGCCTCATCGAGCCCGAGCTTCCCCGGACGGTCCGACGGGGGCCCGGCGACGCCGTCCTTCGCTAGCCGCCTCTTCGTTGACCGAGATCGCATCATCATTCGTGAACTTCGAAGAACTCTCGGTGCAAAGATAGGGCCAAAGTCCGGGCCGGTGGCGCAATTGGCATGAAAGCTGCTTTTCCCGAGAGTGTAAGGAGGATTTTGATGAAACGTCTGCAAATTGGATCTCTCATCTCGGCCGTCTCTCTCGTTGCGGGAGTCGGTTTCGCGCGGCAGTCGAGCCCGGCCGCGGGGACGACGTCGACGGAGTCGAAATCGACGACGACGACGAAGAGCCCGTCGGGAACGATGAAGATGAAGTCCCACACGGCCACGGGAATGGTCAAGGAATTCGAATCGGGCAAGAAGCTCGTCGTCACGACCGCGAACAAGAAGAGCCGGTCCTGGGACCTCGACGACAAGGACACGACCTACGACGTCGACTCGACGATCGCCGTCGGATCGAGGGTCAAGGTCGTGGAAAAGACCGATGCGGACGGCAAGAAGTCCGTTTCCGTCTCGCCTTATGGCCTCAAGAGCAAGATGAAGAGCAAAAAGTAGCCGAGCACGCCTTCGACGTTGCGCGGGGGGCCTGACGCGAGTCGGGCCCTTTTTTTATCCCGGCTTCAGACGCGCGACCTCACGATCGAAACCGGGCAGAATCGCTTTCAGGAACGCGTTCTCCAGAGCTTTGCCGAGAATCTGCAGGAGGCTCTCCTTCGGGTTGTCGAGGCGGCCGGCGAGCTTGACCTCGGTTGCGACGGCCTTCTCCTTGTGGCTCTTCAGGAGCGTCGCAACGCCGGCGAGGATGCGTTCATAGATTTTCTTTCCGACGCTCTTTTTCCTGTCCTGCTCCAGCGAATAGACCCTGATGTTCGCGAAGAGCGGTTTCATGTATCCGGAGAGCGCGCCGCGTTTGACGCGGAGCTCGCTGTAGAAGGAAAAATCTCCTTCCGCCACGTCGAATTTTCCGTACGCGCGGAGAATGTCGTTCATTCGGGTCAGGTCCGTGTGCTCGATCGAAGCGTGAAGGTCCAGGTCGGGCCCTGCGTTCTCCGTCCGGAAGGCCGCCGTCGCGCGCGTCTGACCGCTTCCGAGAAACCGGCCGGTCAGCCGCGCATGAGCGGGGCCCTGGCTGAAACGATTCGAAAGATTCCGGATTTCGAGCTCGACATGGGAGAGGTACGCCCGGTAGGACGGCGTGTGCGCCTCGTTGACGAGCCCCAGCTCGGAGTCTTCGAGCCGGAGAAGGGCGATCCGAAGAAACGTCCCGGGCGCGTTCGTCACGTTCGCCGCCGCCCGGCTGACCGCCGCTTTCTTTTCCCGTTCGCTGGCCGCCGTCGCCGGGGAGTGGACGAAATCTGCCCGAAGGCCGCGGATTTCGGCCTCCCGCACGTCGACGAAATCGATCTTCGGGGAGTATTCGATCTCTCCCCGTGTCGTCAGCACACCGCCGCGGAGGCGAAGGTTCGAACGGCCGAGGAGAGGGCGGAAGGGATCGAGCGGCACATCCGCGAAATGAAAAAGCGCATGAACGCCGGGAAAGGGTTCCGCGAGGAAATCCGCGTGGCCGTCGAGAGCGGCATGCCCGCGGCCGAAGACGATCCCGTCGGCATGCAAAGGCGACGGGTAGACGCGGTCGCGGGAATGGATGTTTCGAATGTTTTCCGCCCGCATGTTGAGTCGGGTGACGTGCAGCGAAACGCCGGGATCCTCGTCGACGTACGTGAGCTCCGCGTTTTCCACGCGAAGCAGGTTGATCTTGAGGGGGTAGATTGCCTCGACGGCCTGCTGCCAGCCCTCGTCTTTTACCGGGACGGGGCTCTGCGCCTCCGTTCGGAGCTGTCTTCGGTCGACGTGCAGCCGGGGGTTCTTCAATACGAAGTCCGCCACGAGATGAAGCGTGAGAAGCTGCTTCCACTCGACACTCGCGTGGACGATCGGGAACCGCGCGACCGGTGTTTCGGGATGCGCCGTCTGCCGGATCGTCAGGTCCCGCAGGGTCACCGACAGGCCGATCGGATGGAATTGGAGCCCGGGAAGAACGACGCTGTAGCCCTTGAGGCTCGCGTTCATGCGTCGCTCCATGGCCCGCCGCATCGGTTCGTCGACGAGGAAGGAAGCGATGATCGCCAGAATCGCGATGACCGCGACGGTCGCGCCGGCGATTCGCCGCGCTCGCGGAAGCCGCCCGAGCCACGAGGAAAAACGATGCCCCGCGGCCGCTTTCGCTGCCCGGGGCCCTCGCGGCGTCTGGCGCGGTTCTTCCCGGCGTGGTTGCTCGCGCACCCGGCTCATTCCCCGGAGAAACGCAATCGTCGTGCCAGGGGAGGCTTGCCGGAGGACTTTCGAACGATAAGATCGGGAACATGATTCCCATGCTCGCGACGCTCGTCGACGAACCTTTCTCGCGGGAGGGATGGGTCAACGAAGAGAAATACGACGGTTACCGGGGCCTTGCGTACGTGAACAAGACGGTGCGAATCTTCTCCCGGAACGAGAAGCTGTTGACGGGCGGATTTCCCGAAATTGCGGGCGCCCTCGGGAAACTGCCGGGCGCTCCTTTCGTGCTCGACGGAGAGATCGTGGCGTTCGACGGAAGAGGGGTTTCGCGTTTTCAGCTCCTGCAGCGGAGGGAGCTCGGCGAATCGATCCGCCCGGTATTCGCGGCGTTCGATTGCCTCGCGCGGGGCGGGCAGTCCCTGCTCGCGAAACCGCTCTCCGAACGTCGGGCCGCGCTGGAGTCGATCGTGCCGGAAGGCGAGGGCGCCGTGATTCGCTCGCGCCGGCTGCCGGCCGACGGGCTCAAAGCCTACGACCTGGCGCGCAGGCGCGGGTGGGAAGGGATCATCGCGAAGCGCGAGGCCTCGATCTATCGACCCGGCATTCGCTCGCGCGACTGGCTGAAGGTGAAGGTCCGGAAGGAATCGGAGTTCGTGATCGGAGGCTATACCGCTCCGGGAGGAAGCCGCGCTCACTTCGGCGCGCTCCTCGTCGGCCTGTACGACGGGGAGACCCTTCGGTACACGGGAAAGGTCGGTACGGGCTATTCCGAAAAGATCCTGGCCGACCTGGCGGCGAAAATGCGCCCGCTGCGAACCGGCCGGTCCGCGTTCCGCGATCCTCCCCGGGAAAAAGGCGCGACCTGGGTGAAGCCGAATCTCGTCGCCCAGCTTGCGTTCGCCGAGTGGACGGCCGACGGGAAACTCCGCCAGCCCGTCTTCCTCGGCTTGCGGAAGGACAAAAAACCGCGCGAATGCCGATGGAGCGAGCGTGAAGAGTGAGGCGGCGACTCTCGCGGGAGTCGTCATCCGCAACCCCGGGAAGCTGTGGTGGCCGCAGGAGAAGATCTCGAAGCTCGACGTCGCGAAGTTTTACGACGCGATCTCTCCGTCGATCCTGCCCTGGTTAAAGGGCCGGCCCCTGACGGCGGAACGCTGCCCGGAAGGGATGAACGGCCCCTGTTTTTTCCAGAAGAACTTCGACCGGGGGCTCCCGGCCGGCGTCCCGACGGTGCCGATCCCCTCGGAGAGCACGCGAAAGATGGTTCACTACGTCCTGGGCGGAAGCCGCAAGGCGTTGCTCGCGATGGTGAATCTCGGCTGCATCGCGGTGCACACGATGAATTGCCGGAAGGACGCGCTCGCGCGCCCCGATTGGCTCGCGTTCGACCTGGACCCGGGGTCCGGCAAGTTCTCGGACGCGGCGAAGGCGGGTCGGATTCTCGGGTCGATGCTCGACGAGCTGGGCCTCGTCTCCTACCCGAAAACCTCCGGAAGCCGCGGCCTCCACGTGTTCGTCCCGCTTCGGCGGGGGCCGACGCAGGACGAGGTGCGCACTTTCGCCGCCTCGGTCGGCGCGATGCTCGCGGAGAAAGCGCCTCAGCTCGTCACGGTCGAAATGTCGAAGGCGAAACGGCGCGGCCGCGTTTTCGCGGACGCGCTTCGCAACGCGTTCGGGCAGACCATCGTGTCGCCCTATTCCGTGAGGCGCCGGCCGCTGGCGCCCGTTTCAACGCCGCTCGACTGGAGCGAAGTCGACCCGAAGCTGGACCCGTCGGCCTTCAACCTTCGGAATGCCGACCGCCGGCTCGCCGGCCCGAATCCCTGGGCGGATTTCTGGAAGAAACGCCAGGGACTGCCGGGCCGATGACGGGCTTCACTGCTTGACTTGCAGCTCGTTGTTGACCCGAACGACGCCGTCGACGCCGCGAGCCACCTCTCCCGCGAGACGCTTCTCGTCCGTGTTGTGAACCTGCCCGGAGAGGGTGACGACGCCGTTCGTCGAATTGACGTCGACGTTCGTGAGCGTCGAGAGACGGACGTCGGCGGCGAGCTTCGCCTTCACGGACGTTTTGATGCCGGCGTCGTCGACCTGACGCCCCGCCGACGTCGTCGTCTTGCACGACGCGAGACCGAGGAGCAGGACCAGGGCGATCGCGCCCGCCGCGGGAACCATGAGAATCTTTCGCATCACTTCTCCTTCTTTCGGGACGCATTCGAGTCCCTGTCGATCGGCAGATGCACGGGTTGTGCCACCGCGACACGGCTGGCTCGCGGCTTGCTCGGAGAGTCGGAGTGAAGACTCGCGCCTCTCGAACGCTGAAAATCGCGCTCCTGTCGATCGCGGGCGTCGCCGTGCTGTTGCTCGCACTCGGGCTCGGGGCGGTGGTCTGGTCCACGCGGATCCTTCGCGGCGGGACGCTCCGGGCGTGGGTGAACGGCCATCCGGAAAGGCTGCTCCTCGAATATGGCGAGGCTTCTTCCTCCTGGCCCGGCGTCGTCCGAGTCCGCGGGTTGAGGCTCCGGGGCCGCGATCCGAACGTCGAATGGGAATTTCGTATCGACGACTGCCGGATTCGCGTCTCTCTCCCGGATCTCCTCCACAGGCAGTTTCACGCCACTTCGGTCGCGGCGCGAGGCCTGACGTTCCGTCTGCGGCAACGGATCGACGCGGGCCGGCCCTCCTCGCTTTCGCGGGTGAAGTTCCTGCCGCCGATCGAAGGATTCGCCGGGGTGCCGCTGCGCGGCCAGCCGCGGCCTCCGCCCGAAGAGAAAGCGGAAGATCTCTGGGGTGTCCGAATCGACCGCCTCGCCGCTTCGCCCGTTCGAGAATTGTGGGTCGACTCTTACCGCTACGAGGGGAACGCGAGCCTGGCGGGGGAGTTGTTCCTCCAGCCGAGACGGCGGGCGGCCGTCGGTCCGGCAACCCTCTCCTGGAGCGCCGGAACGCTCTCGATCTTCGGCAAACCGGCCGCTTCGCCGATTCGAGCCCGTCTTGAGTGCCGTATCGCCGCCTACGACCCGACCCGAGTCCGCGGCTCGGCCGTGTGGGATTCGATCAGCGCCCGCGCCGACTGGAGCGGCGAGCTCGCGGGGCTCGATTTTCTCGATCCCCTCCTCAACGGTTCGCCCCGGCTTTCGGGAGGCAAGGGAACGATGAGCGGCCGGATCCGGCTCGTCGACGGAAAGGGCGAAGCCCGGATCGCGCTGGCCGCGAAAGACGTTTCGGCCGCCTATCCGAAGGAGCGGCTGCAGGGAGCCGTCTCCGCGGAACTGCGAATGAATCCCTGGCGCCCCGCGCTCGGCATCGGGGAAGTGGCCGGCAGCTCCGTAACTCTTCGAAACGTTCGATCGCCGTCCGAGAGAAGCCGGGACTGGTGGGGGGATTTTCGGCTCGTGTCCGGCCGCCTCCGTTCGGTCCGCGGCCACGGCTTGCGCCTCACCGCGAAAGCGGAAAGCAAGTGTCGCGATGCGCGGCCTCTGTTCACGCTTTTCGGGGTGGGGCTTCCTCGCTGGACGAGAGGACTGGTCGCTCTCGAGGGGTTTTCGGCGCGGTCCGGCGTCGATTTCGGGTCCGGGCTTTCGCGCATCGAGGACTTCGACGCGGCGGGCGGGAATTTCCGGATTCGGGGAGACTTCGTTCGCATCGGCGCCGAAAAGCAGGGCGCCTTTCTCGTCGAGGACGGATCCCTGCGGTTGGGCGTCGAGATCGAGGACGCGAAAACTCACCTTCACCTGATCGGGGCGAAGAAGTGGTTCCAGGAGAGGGCCGCCCCGAAGTCCGGGCGAATGTGATTGTGCTGGAGTTATTTCCGGTTCGGGACGCCAGGCCTTATACTGAAAGCGAGCTGGCCGCGCGAGTGGGGGCGATGGCTCAAGATTGCGTCTTTTCGTCCTCGCCCCCACTCACGGGTTGTTGGTGGGCTTTCTGGCCGTGGACCCCTGCAAGAAGCGTTCCCAAGTCCAAGGAGGATGCGCGTTGAAGAACGGAAGAATCTGGATGCTCGCGGGCTGCGCCTGCCTGGCTGCCGGGTGCACGAGCCTTCGGCCCGAAGCTCGTGAAATACGCCTCACCCACGAGTCGAAAGAAGTCAACGGATGCAAGGAGCTCGGCTCCGTCCAGTCGTGGATCAACTTCAGCTTCCGCGATGCGCAAAACCAGCTCCGGAACAAGGCGGCGAAGCTCAAGGGAGACACCGTTCTCGTGACCTCGACGTTCGGCGACGACCTGGGCACCGCTTACGACTGCCGCGAGCCCGAGAAAAAGTCTCCGTAATGGAGATCGGGTTCGGCGTTCTCCGCCTGTCTCCCCGCCGACTTGCCGCGGTGCTCCTGTTGCTCCAGTGCGGATGCGTCAGCGTCTGGCTCAACCCGCAGAAGAGCCGGTCGAGGAATCGCAGCCGCTCTGACGCCGCGAGGTCCCGGAACGTTTCCGCGAGATCGCCGGGACACTGAGCGCGGAGCGCCTCGATGGCGCCTTTCCTCAAAATGAAGCGTCTGGATCAAGACAGAAGATCGCCCGGGGTGTATTCATAGAAGCGGATGTCGGAGTTCAGGAGAAAGTCCCGACATCCCGTAAGTGGAAAGGAGTTCATCATGAGAGTCTCGAGACGCTTCGCGCTGCTCGCCGCAGCCGGCCTCCTGTGCGCTTCTCAGGCTCGCGCCGACAAGGCGTGGCGAACGAATTTGACGCTCGCAGAGCCGACGCAGATCCCGGGAGACATTCTTCCCGCGGGCGACTACATCGTCAAGGTGGTCAATACCCAGGAAACGCGCTCGATCGTTCAATTCACGACGCCGGACGAAGCGGTCGTCGTCGCGACGGTGCTGGCGGTGCCGAATTACCGGGTTGAGACGCCGCAGAATACCGAGTTCGTGTACTTCCAGCGCGCCGAGGGAATGGGCCCCGCGATCAAATCCTGGGTGCATCCGGGGTACAACTATGGCGTCGAATTCGTTTATCCCAAGGAGAAGGCGATCGTTCTCGCGGAGAAGACCCACGAGACGGTCTACACCACCGAGTCCAGGCGAGCCGACGCTCCAGAGCGAAGTCCGGGTAATGACCCCGGAGAAGAAGGAAATCGTGCTCGAGGCGTATACGCCTCCCCCGAAGGAGCTTCCGAAGACCGGCAGCTCCCTTCCGATTCTTGCGATGCTGGGAGCGGCCTCCCTGGCGGGAGCGCTCGCGATTCGTTCTCTCGTCCGGTAGCGAGAACCGCGAAATCCATCCGTCCGGCGCCCGGGGGAGCGATCCTCCGGGCGCCGTCTTTTTGAGCTTCGATTCCCAAGTATGATTCGGAACGATCGATGCGCTCTGACTTCCCGCGCCGCAGGGTATTCCCGGGGTGAGCCTCAAGAAAGCGCTCAGGCCCTACGTTCCCGCGCGAGTCAGCGCATTTCCCTACATCGTGGCTCTTCGAGCGCGCCGCTGGTTTCGCACGATCTTTCGGCCGGATCCGTTCGACCCGCCGGAAGCGGCGGGCTGCCCGGGCGACGGCGATTTCGTGGAGGTCGGGGAGCATCTCTTCGGGCTCCTGACCGCCCACGCGGGAATCCGCCCCCGGGATCGCGTCCTGGAGATCGGTTGCGGCGTCGGGAGGACGGCGGCGCCGCTGACCCGCTTCCTCGTCCCGCCGGGAAGGTACGACGGTCTGGACGTCGCGCGGCCGTCGATCCGGTGGTGCCGGTGGGCGATCGGGCGAAAGTTTCCGGCAGTTTCGCTTTCCAGCACGCCGACATCCAGAACGGCGAGTACAACCCCTCGGGGCGGATTCCGCCCGATCAGTACGTTTTCCCGTACGCTTCCGAGACTTTCGACCTGGTCTTTCTCACGTCCGTTTTCACGCACATGCTTCCTTCCGCGATCCCCCGGTACCTGGCCGAGATCCGGCGGGTTCTCGCTCCGGGAGGCCGCCTGCTCGCGACGTTCTTCCTGGTTCCCCGGCGGCCGATACCCGATGGCGCCTTTCGGATCGACCACCAGCGCGACGGCTACTGGACGGCCGATCCGGAAAGGCCGGAGTGGGCCGTCGCTTACGAAGAGGAACAGATCCGGCGGTGGTTTCACGACGCGGGCCTCGCGATTCGGAATCCCATTCACCGCGGCTACTGGTCGGAGCCGGAAACGGGGGGGACCTTTCAGGACCTCATCGTCGCCGATCGAGAGTGAGGCAAACTCTCCGATTGCGCAATTCCGAAATTGCGAAATTGAAGTGGCGTCCCCAACGGGAATCGAACCCGTGTCCCCGCCGTGAAAGGGCGGTGTCCTAACCGCTAGACTATGGGGACGCGGCGCGGAGGCGGGATTTTAGCACGAAGAAATCTTCGTGCCCGCCGATCCGTCCGCGCCGGAAGCGCTCGAGTCCTAGAACGTCGAAGTGTCCGAGAAGCTCGCCTGAGTGTCCTGGGCGCTCGAGTACTCTTTGACAGTGCCGGTCTGAGTGTCGGTCACCGTGATCGTGTACTGGACGTTCGTGAGCGCGCCGTAGAAGAGCCAGAAGTGCCCGTTGATCGTCCGGGCGTCGAGGACTTTGATGACGAGCTCCACGTTGTTGCTCGAGAAGAACCAGAATGAGCCGGTGTCGGGGGTCATCGAAATGGCGGTGCCTTCGCCCTGCGTGCCCTGATGAACGGCGTTCCAGGCGACCTGAACCCTGAATCGGTCGTCGTCGACGCAGAGAGTCCCCGGGTCCGGGTCGGAAGAGCATCCGTTCGTGTTCTTGACGCCGTCCAGCCGCAGCCTGTAAGCGCCCGTCGGGATGAGCGGGTCGGTGCTCCAGACGCGGACGAGATAGAACGCGTCGGTGGGGATCTTCAGCTGAACGCTCGCGTTGCTCACTTCGTTGTCGTGGGCGAGAACGGAGTTCGTGTTGAAATCCAGGATCGAGAGCAGAACGTCTCCGAGAGCAGGCGCGCGCAAAGTCGCGGTAACCGTCGTTCCGGCCGCCGCAAAGAAGCGGTAGTAGTCGGCATAGGTGCCCGACAGGGCGCAATCGGAAGTCGTGAGAGCGTCGTTGACCGACGAGTTGAGGCCGATGTCGACGTAGCTGCAGGGAGCCGCCGCGGCAAGACGCTCGCCTCCCGCGGAACGCGGCGCGGGAGGGATGCCGGCCCCGGACGCGAAAGAAGCAGCGGCCGATGTCGCGAAGGCGAGGGCCATGAGGGCGAGACGAGCTCCAGTTCTCATACTGACTCCTTTCGAAGGGCGGATGCGTTTGGATCGGTCGATTGAGTCCATGAGTATTGTACTCCCGGGGGCTTCCGTTTTCGGCCTGGACAGGTCAGGCCCGGGAAACCGGGGTGGGGGGCTGGCGACCGGCGGTGATCCGGGGTAGAATCCGGCGCAACGGAACGAAGATCCGGGAGGTGATGGCATCGCAGTGAGAGACCGGTTGTCGGTGAAGTATTTTTCTGGAAATTTGTGAAATTTGAGTGAGGAGATTTTAGTGAAAAAGACGTTGACCTATCTGCTGGTGGTCGTGGCGGTGGTGGCAGTGGCCTCCAGCGCGATGGCCGTGACCTGCACGATCGATCAGCACCCGGCCGCGACGCTCCTGGTGCCGTATTTCCAGGTGCATCTGAATGCCGACGGATCGGTGGACACGAGCGCCACGCGAACCGACACGCTGATCACGGTTGTGAACGCGTCGAGCGCAGCCACGCTGGCTCACGTGGTGATCTGGAACCGTCGTTCGGTTCCGCTTCTGGACTTCAACATCGCGCTGACGGGCTATGACATCGTCGGCTGGTCGATGGAAGACGTGCTGACGGGAACGCTTCCGAGCACGCCGGACAACGGAACGTATGTGGGCAAGGACGTGTGCCAGAGGAACCCGAAGGCGCAGGCGTACTCCACCGACGGACCGGACACGGATGGATCGTTCCTGCGGTTCCGGCCGTCCAACGACACGACGGGCCAGGACAACAACCAGGCGACGACGCAGTACAGCTCGCCGGCGTTCGGGGCGGACTTTGCGGCCGACCTGGCCGACGCTCTGGACTACGACTCCAACTGGGACTGCGACGGCGACGGCGATGACGGATCGGCGCCGGATGGCGACATCACGGGCAGCGCGGTTGCGGGCAACGGGAACCTGTCGGGCTACGTGACGATCGACATGGCGAACTTCTGCAGCCTTTCGAACCCGTCGGTGGGAGCGTACTGGGATCAGGACGCGGCCGGCTGGGAGAACAACCTGTTTGGCGACTACATCATCGTGACCAACAGCGGCATCCCGACTCTGGGAGCCTCCACGGTCCAGATCGAAGCCGCTCTCGACACGGTCGTCACGGCGGACAACTTCTACGGGTCGAGCACGAATGTTCCGACGAGCTCGTTCATTCCGTTCGGATTCGAGCCGTTCAACTGCCCGCCCTTCGAAGACGTGGAAACGACCCCGGTTCGGACGTTCTACGCCCGCTACTGGGAAGACACGTCGGGCTACAACTTCGCCGACACGGGCGTGATCAACAACGGAGACGAGGGCAACTACATGGCGGCCGTGTTCCCCTTCGTTTCGGTGACCTGCGGCGATCAGCGCGAGCCGCTCGGCGTTCGATACGGCGTCCGCTACTTGAACAGCGGCGGCCTGAGCTCGAACCTGCGCGTGTGGCGCGCCTCGGCCGACGACCTGACGGATCTGACGGGGAATTCCTGCACCGCGAAGGAAGCGGCGATTCTGGCGACAGTATTCGATTCCGACGAAGGAACGCAGCAGATCAACGGCTGCCCGTCTCCGTGCCCGAGGACGTCGTTGAACTTCCCCTACGAGACGCAGCGCACGGGAGTCGATCAGATCGGCGCGCTCGCGGTCAACGGTTGGGCGTACCTGAACTTCCTCGGCGCGGAGAGCAACGTCTCCTCGTCGAAGGATCTCGACCAGGCGTGGGTCGACTACGAGATGTCCTCGGGTGTCGCGTTCGTCAACGCGAGCGTCCCGGGCACGCAGCTCGATCCGAGCACCTGCCACCCGGAGGGCTCACGGATCTCCAGGGCTCCGAGAACAAGCCTTCGCGTTCTATCCGTGGCCGGTGGGACTGGGCCACAACTAGGGTTCTCTTCTCAGTCCGGTACGGTGGGCGGGGGCAACCCCGCCCACTTTTTTTGTGTCTGGAATGTGGAATCCGGGCGAGCTGAAATGCGGGCGCCGGGCTTCCGGGATGGGGAGCTTGGTGAGTCGGGCGGGGCTCGAACCCGCGACCCACGGCTTAAAAGGCCGTTGCTCTACCGGCTGAGCTACCGACTCGGGCGGCGTGAAGTTTACCGCACGCGCGAGCGAGCGTCTATTCGGAGGAGCCGGGCAGCCGATCCCAGAACACGTCGTTTGCGTGAAGGATCGTTTCTTCGCGGCGCGGCCCGGTCGAAACCGCGATGGCCGTCGCCCCGCACTGTTGCTCGAGGAACGAGACGTACGCTCGGGCCGCGATCGGGAGATCTTCGAACTTCGTGATTCCGACCGTCTCGCTCTGCCAGCCGGGGAGCGTCTCGTAAACGGGCTCGAGCTTTTCGACGTCCTCGACGTCGGCGGGAAACTCCGTGATCCTCTTCCCGCCGAGCGTGTAGGCGACGCAGACGGGGAGCTCCGGCAGCCGGTCGAGAACGTCGAGCTTCGTGACCGCGAGGAAGGACGCGCCCGAGAGCTCGACGGCCGTGCGCGCGACGACCGTGTCGAGCCAGCCCGTGCGCCGCGGCCGGCCGGTCGAGGTCCCGAACTCGTTGCCCCGCTCGCGCAGGTACTCTCCGACTTCTCCGGAAAGCTCCGTCGGGTGCGGGCCCGCGCCGACCCGGGTCGTGTAAGCCTTCACGACGACGAGCGAATCGGAAAGCGCTCGCGGAGGAATGCGAAGCCCCGCGGCGAGCCCGGAGCTCGTGCAAGTGGAGGACGTGACGTAGGGATACGTTCCGGCGCTCTGGTCGAGGAGCGCGCCGTGCGCTCCTTCCGCGAGAAGGGAACCCCCGGCGCGAAGGTGAGCGCGGGCGATCGCTCCCGTGTCCGCCACGAGAGGAACGAGGCGTTTCGCCTGCACCGCAAGCGACTCGAAGACCTCCTCGGGCGACGGGATCTTCGCCGAGAGGCCGAGGCCTTCCGCGAGGCAGCCCAGCTCGCGCGCGAGGCGCTGGATTTTCGGGAGGAGCGTGTCGAGATGCCGCAGCGACCCCATCCGGATGCCGGACCGGGCCGCCCGCGTCTCGTAAGCGGGGCCGATCCCCCGGAGCGTCGTGCCGAGCTTCGACAGGCCGGCGGCCTCTTCGCGGGCTGCGTCGAGAAGCCGGTGATAGCAAAGGATCACGTGCGCGCGGTCGGAGATCTTGAGGAGGCGCTCCACCTCCACGCCGGCGGATTGAACCGAATCGATCTCGGAGAGGAGCGCTTCCGGGTCGACGACGACTCCGTCCCCGATCCAGGCCTGCTTGCCGCGGAAGATCCCGGCCGGCAGCAAGTGAAGCGCGAAATGCCGTTCCCCGAACCGCACCGTGTGGCCCGCGTTGTGGCCTCCGTGGTACCGCGCGACCGCGTCGAACCGGTCCGCGAGCAGGTCGACGAGCTTGCCCTTGCCCTCGTCTCCCCACTGGCCTCCGAGCACCGCGAGAGTTTGTATTCGATCCTTCAACACAAGCGGCGCAACATACTCCAGTTCCATGGCGAAGTCGAGCAAAGCAAGGCTCACGGGCCGCAAGGTGTTCCGTCGGGAAGCCGCAGCGGCCTGCTCGGTGGAATCGATCCGGGGCCGCCGCTCGGCCAACTTTTCTCGCGAGTCGCGTCCGATCCATCGACCGTCGATTCCGCAGCTCGAAAAGTTACGCTTCCCTCCCGGAACACCTTGCGGCCCGTGAGCGGGTTAAGATCGCGCCTCATGAAATCGATCCGTCTGGACGGAGAAAGCTTCACGCTCGCGGACCTCGACGCGGTCGCGGCGGGGCCCTGCGCGCTTTCGCTTTCGCCCGCGGCGCGGCGGCGGATCAACGCCTCGCGGCGGGTCGTCGAGCGCATCGCGCGAAAAGGAGAGGTCTCCTACGGCATCACGACCGGCTTCGGACGCTTCTCCGATATCGTCATTCCGCCGGACAGCCTTTCGAAGCTCCAGAAGAATCTCGTCCGCAGTCATGCGGCGGGCGTCGGCGAGCTGCTGCCGCCGGAGGCCGTTCGGGGCATGATCGCGCTGCGGGCGAACACGCTCGCGCGCGGCTACTCCGGCGTCCGGGTCGAGACGGTCGAAGCGTTGCTCGCTCTCCTCGCGAAAGACGTTCTTCCCGCCGTTCCCGCGCGGGGCTCCGTCGGGGCTTCCGGAGACCTGGCTCCGCTCGCGCATCTCGCGCTCGGCCTGACGGGAGAGGGGGAGGCGTTCCACCGGGGCCGCCGAATGCCGGCCCGGGAGGCGCTTCGGCGCGCTCGCCTTCGGCCGATCGAGCTCGAGGCGAAGGAAGGTCTCGCCCTGATCAACGGCGTGCAGATGTCGTGCGCGGTGGGCGGCCTCGCGCTCGCCCGGGCCCGGCGATTCGCGAAGGTCGCGGACCTCGCCGGCGCGATGTCGCTCGACGCGTCCCGGGGAAGCGACGTCGCGTTCGATCCGCGGATCCTGAAGGCCCGGCCGCACCCCGGGGCGCTCGACTCGGGAAAGAACCTTCGCGGCCTGATGAAGGGGAGCGCGATCCGCGAGTCGCACCGCGATTGCGGCCGCGTCCAGGACAACTACGCGCTGCGCTGCATGCCCCAGGTCCACGGAGCGGTGCGAGACGGGCTGGAGTACGCCGTGCGGGCGCTCTCGATCGAGATGAACTCCGCGACCGACAATCCGATGGTGTTCGCGAAAACGGGCGAGGTGTTGTCCGGCGGCAATTTTCACGGCGCCCCGGTCGCCGCCGCGTTCGATCTCGCCGCGATCGTCCTGACGGACCTCGCGTCGATTTCGGAGAGGCGGCTGGAAAAGCTCGTCAACCCGTCGCTCTCCGGCCTTCCCGGATTTCTCACGCCGGAAGGGGGCGTCCAGTCGGGATTCATGATGGCGCAGGTCACGGCGGCGGCGCTCGTGTCCGAGTGCAAGGTGCTGTCGCACCCGGCGTCGGTCGATTCGATCCCGACGGGAGCGGCGAAGGAAGACCACGTCTCGATGTCGTCGATCGCGGCGCGCAAGCTCTCGGCCGTCGCCGACAACGTCGCGGGGGTGCTCGGAATCGAGCTGCTCGCCGCGTGCCAGGCGCTCGATTTCCTGAAGCCCCTGCGAAGCTCCGCTCCGATCGAAGCGGCCCGCCGGGCGATCCGGCGGAAGGTTCGCACGTGGACCGACGACCGGTACATCGCTCCCGACCTGGAAGCGGGGCGCCAGCTCGTCGAGACGGGGTTCGAGGACCTGCTCGAAGAGCTGTCGTAAGCGGAGGCCGGGGCGCAAGATAGCCTCTGCTCACCCGTTCCGTGTTAACGTGAATACCTCCGGCGCTCGTGTCCGAGCTCGCCAATGCGATCCTGTCGCGCGACGAATTTCGTCGGCAGACCGTACAACGGTGAGACATGGCGATTTTGAACAGAGTTCTTCGAGTTTCGCTTTTCTGCCTCACGATTCCCGCCGGCGTGCTTTACGCCGGGCGGACGCGCTGGACAATGTCGGGTATCGAAGGCGGTGAAGTCACGGCGCTTGCAGCGGCGCCTTCGAATCCGCAGATCGTCTACGCGGGCACGGCGACCGGCCGGGTCTTCCGCTCGGCCGATGCCGGCCGGGACTGGGAGCTCGCTTCCGGGGGAATTGCGGCGGTCGCCTCAGGGTATCGGATCGATCGCCGTCGACGCGAAGATCCCTTGACAGTCTATGCATCGGCATTTGCGGTCGTCCTTGTGACGACGGACGGCGGCGGTCACTGGGACATCGTCCCGGGATTGCCGATCTTCACGGAAGATGTGTTCGTGAACGGCGTCGTCGCAGACCCGAAGACCTCCGGCACGGTGTATCTCCCGATCTATTCCCGCTCGACCGGGGGACCCGGCGTGCTCAAGTCAACCGACGGGGGACGGACCTAGTCACCCCGGAACACGGGGCTGACGCAACCCGGCCAGATCGGCGGGTTTGCCGTTGCGCCTTCCGATCCTGCGGAACTCTATTTCGAGCACAGCCTCCCAGGTCTTTCGAAGCGACGACGAAGGCGATCACCGGCTGCCGACCAATCTCCGGGTCGCCCGCTGCTCACATCGTGATCGATCCAGGCAATCCTTCGATCGCGTTCGCCGATGGACGGCGGACGACCGATGGGGGCGAGACCTGGTCGACGACGGATGGCGGAGTCGGAGTTGGAGCCGATCGCATTCAACCAGGATGGCTCGATCCTGTAACGGGCTGACCGGCAATGAGAACGACACTCAGACTTCGTCCGTCTGATCGATCCACCGATCTCGGGGCCCACTGGCAGCTCCTCGCGACCGGGCCGCCTCGGGATCCGATCAAGGCTTTTCTTTCCACGGGCGATACCCTGTTCGCGGGCTTTGTGAGCTCCGGCGTTTTTCGGAGCGACGATTCGGGCTGTTTCATGGCGCGCGTCGAACGCGCACCTGTTCGGCGTGCCGATCGCGGCTTTCGCAGTCTCGCCCGTCGACGGCTCTCGGCTCTGGCTGGGCACCGAAGACAGCCGTGTCTTTCGTTCGAACGACGCGGGCTTCAATTGGACCCAACCGCCCGCCGGCGACTTCGCGGCTTTCGCGATCGTCGCGGACGCGAACGAACGAGATTCCGCCTATGTTCTGACTGGACTCGACACAAGATCCTTCGAATCCCTATGCTCTTCGCGGCGCGGTGATGCGGACGACGGATGGCGGCGCGAGCTGGATCCTCGGAGCGGAAACCGGACTCCTGGATCCACCTCGTCGCGGACCCGAAAACTTCCGGGATTCTCTATGGCACCAGTTATGAGTTTCACCTCGGCCCCGGGATCTACAAGTCGGTCGACGGCGGGAGCACCTGGAATTTCATCGAGAACGGGATCGGCGTTTTCTTGCTGTCCGGCGCGATTGCCGTCGATCCTCTTGTTCCGTCTCGTCTCTACGTGGCGGGGAGCGTGTTTTCTTCCGGCCTCTGGCGCAGCGACGACGCAGGCGACAACTGGCAAGCGCTCCCGATGCCGGACGAATTGCCGGTGAGTGAGATCGCAGTCGGCAACGATCCTGCTTCGACCGTCTTCGTGACCGATCCGCAAGGAGTGTGGCGAAGCACGGATCACGGCGGACACTGGAGCCTTATCCCGAACGTCCCCCCGGCCCTCGTGGCGGTCGATCCGCGCTCTTCCGCACGCCTCTACGCCGCGACGACCTCGCCGGTCGCGGAATTCTTCTTTTCAAGCGATGCGGGAGCCACGTGGACACGACTCCCGGCTCCCGACCTTCCCGACGGGCCCGTCCAGCAGCTCGTGGCCTCGGCGAGCGGCGCGCTCTATGCGCGGACGCCTGCCGAAATCCTTGAGCTCGACATCCTGTCGATTTCGGCCGTGCCCGCGCAGAACCCCGCTCGCGTCCTGCCGAGAGACCGCGGCTCATCCCGAGGCTGGTCTCCCGGCGCACGGTGACCGGACCCGCCCCTCGCTTAGAATAGAACCGTGAATCTTTCTTCCCTCCTCTCGGGCGTTCGAGCGCCGCGGCCCGCCGCCCGGTTCTTCGAGAGCAAGCGCGAGGCGGTCGAGTCGTTCCGGCGTTTCGAGCTCGGAGGGGAGCGGCCGCGGTATCCCCTCGAGATCTTCCTCGAAGTCAGCAACGTCTGCGATCTGCGCTGCGTCATGTGCCCGCGGTTCTCCGCGTTCAACCCGGCGCGCAAGCAGGCGATCTGGGACGTCGACCCGGGGTTCCTCGAAACCGATCCGGCCACGCTCGCTCTCGGGCCGCTGCTGGAGCATGCGCTCGTCGTGCACGCGTTCGGCTACGGCGAACCGACGATCCACCCGAGTTTTCCGTCGTTCCTGCGGCACGTCGCGAACTACGAAGTGCTGATCGACTTCTTCACGAACGGCATGCACCTGACCGAAGAGCTCGTCGCGCAGCTCGTGGAGCTTTCGATCTTCAAGATCACCGTCAGCTTCTCCGGCGCGACGGCGGAGAGCTACGAGAACGTCTACCAGGGCGGGGATTTCGACCGCGTCCTCTCGGGCATGGCCCGGCTGAGAGACGCGAAGCGCGCGGCCGGCAGCGCTTTTCCGCGGGTCGTCATCAATTCCCTGTCGTTCGATCACCACATTCGAGATCTCGACCGCTTCGTCGGCCTGATGGCGGATCACGGCGTCGAGAGAGTGGAAGTCACGCGGCTCCTGGAGCACGAGACCTCGCTGCCTCAGCTCAAGGGACACGCGGCGAACTTCCGAACCGCCGAGACCCGCGCGGCGGTCGAGCGAGCCTCCGCGGCGGCGGCCGCGCGAGGAGTCGAGCTCGCGCTGCTCCCGCTGATCGAAGCGGAGCTGGCCCTTCCCCTGCAGACGGCACCGACGGCGCGTCCGCGGAAGCCGCTCCTCCGCCTCCCGTGGAGAGTTTCAAGGTGATCGCGAAGTCGCTTCCGGTCCTTCCGCGCAGCGACAACGGCGAGGCCCGGATCGAAGTGATCGACCTCGAGCGCGACTCGATCGGCGAGATCCGGCGCCGCCTCGCGGTCGGCAGCCCCCCGCGGGGAGCGGCGGATCGTGCGTTCTATTGCATGGAACCGTTCAAGACGTTCTACCTGCGGCGCGGAGGGCAGGTGAAGACGTGCTGTTACATGATGGACAACTCTCCGCAGATGGGCGACATTCGCCGGTCGACGGGGGAGCAGATCTGGAACGGAAGCGCGTTCGAAACCGTTCGAGGGGCGATTTTGAACGGCCAGTACCCCCTCCGGGCCTGCGGCAGCTGTCTCGCGAACAGCCAGGCGCCGGTCGCGCACGGGGTGGGCCTCATGATTCGGAATTACATCGCGTGGAGCAAGTCGGTGCCGCGCGCGCCTCTCGACCCGGACACGGCGGCCTGGCTCGACCGGTCGACGGGAGCGGACCTCGTTGATCGCCTCTTCGACGCGCGGGGAGAGACTCTCGGGCTCCCCGATTCGGTCGCCCGCGCCGAGAAGCTCGTCTCCCTGCTCCGCGAGGATCCTTCGTGGTCCGCCGCTCTCGAGGGCTGGGTGGACCACGTTTCGGAGCACGGCGTCGCGGGCTGGATCTGGTCCCCTCTGTTCCCGGAGGTGCGGATGCCGATTTCCCTCTGGGTCGGAGATCGAAAGGTCGCGGAATCGACAGCCCGGGAATTCCGCCCCGACCTCTTCGCGCTGGGAAAAGGGGACGGGCGCTACGGATTCACGTTCCGGGTGCGGTTGTCGCGACGGGAGACGGAGGGCGCCGTCGTCCGGATCGGCGATTCGCCGAGCGCGGTGAAAAGAACCCCGACGGTCCCGGCGGCATAGCCCCCGCGCTCGATTAGAATGTCCGCGATGGCGACGGTGCGAAGCTCGATCCGCGCGGCCCGGGGCACGCAGCTGCGGGCAAAGTCGTGGCTGACCGAGGCGCCGCTTCGGATGCTCGAGAACAATCTCGACCCGGAGGTCGCCGAGAACCCCGACGAGTTGATCGTCTACGGCGGCTCGGGCAAGGCCGCGCGAAACTGGGAGTGCTTCGACAGGATCGTCGAGACGCTCAAGCGGTTGAACGCCAACGAGACGCTTCTCGTCCAGTCCGGCAAGCCGGTCGGAGTGTTCGAGACGCACCCGAACGCGCCGCGAGTGCTGATCTCCAATTCGATGCTCGTGCCCGCGTGGGCGACCGGCGACGAGTTCCGCCGGCTCGAAGGGCTCGGCCTGACGATGTACGGCCAGATGACGGCCGGCTCGTGGATCTACATCGGATCGCAGGGCATCGTTCAGGGCACTTTCGAGACGCTCGCGGAAGCCGGACGGCGCCACTTCGGGGGAAGCCTCTCGGGCCGGTTGTTCGTGACCGCCGGTCTCGGCGGGATGGGCGGAGCTCAGCCCCTCGCGGCGGCCATGAACGGGGCGACCGCGCTCGTCGCGGAGGTGGACACAGAAAGGACCGACAAGCGACTTCGCACGCGGTACCTCGACGAGAGGATCGACGACCTCGACTCCGCGATCGACCGCGCGCTCGCGGAGCGGGACGCGCGTCGAGCCGTGTCGATCGGCGTGACGGCCAACGCGGTCGACCTCCTGGAGCGGCTGCTCGCCCGCGGCGTCGTTCCGGATCTTCTGACGGACCAGACCTCCGCCCACGACGAGCTCGGCGGCTACGTGCCGCACGGCATTCCCTACGCCGAGGCTCTGCGCCTTCGGCGGGACGACCCCGCCGAGTACATCCGGCGCGCGTATGCCTCGATGGCGGCTCACGTCCGGGCCATGCTCGCGCTGCAGGAGCGGGGAGCCGTTACGTTCGATTACGGCAACAATCTCCGCGGCCAGGCGCGCAAGGCGGGCGTCGAGAACGCGTTCGGTTTTCCCGGCTTCGTCCCGGAATACATCCGCCCGTTGTTCTGCGAGGGGAAGGGGCCGTTCCGCTGGGCCGCGCTTTCGGGCGACCCGGACGACATTCGCGAGACCGATCGCGCTCTCCTGGAGCTCTTCCCGAACGACGCGACGCTCCACCGGTGGATCCCTCTCGCGCAGGAACGGATCGCGTTCCAGGGTCTGCCGGCGCGAATTTGCTGGCTCGGGTACCGCGAACGGGACCGGGCCGGCGTGCTGTTCAACGAGCTCGTGCGGACCGGAAGGGTCAAGGCCCCGATCGTGATCGGCCGCGACCACCTTGACGCGGGTTCCGTCGCGTCTCCGAACCGCGAGACCGAGGCGATGCGGGACGGCTCGGACGCGATCGCCGACTGGCCGATTCTCAATGCGCTGCTCAATACCGCCTCCGGGGCGACCTGGGTCTCGGTTCACCACGGGGGAGGCGTGGGAATCGGTTATTCGATCCACGCGGGAGTCGTCGTCGTCGCGGACGGGACCGCGGAAGCGGAGTCTCGCCTGCGGCGCGTTCTCACGAACGATCCGGGAACGGGAGTCATGCGGCACGCGGACGCCGGATACGAGAAGGCGATCGAGACGGCTCGGGCCCGCGGCCTGGATCTCCCGATGCGCCGAGAGTGAGCACGCTCCTCCTCGCCTCCCTTCTCTTTCTTGCGACACCTCAACCCGCTGCCGGTCCCCGGCCGGCCCCGCCGCCGAACGCCGCCGCGACGCTCGAGCGAGAACGGCTCGAATCCGGCTGGAGCGACCTCGACCGGCGCGCCTCGAGGTTCCTCGCCGAAGGATCGGTCGAACGCCAGCTCCAGGGCGGGGGCATCGCGTTCGACCGCGTCGCTCTCTTCGCGGCCGCCGCCCGGGCTCTCTCCGGAGCTCCGGCCGGAGCTTCGCTGCTCCTCGAAGATCCCGGGGGAACGCCGATCGCGTGGGCGGGGCGCTCGCCGGCTTTTCTCCCGACGGTCAGGCCGGAGGGCGCCGTGTGGTCGGCGGACTCCGTCACGTTCTTCCGGAACCGCCCCGTGTCCGTGCCGCACGCGGCTGCCCCGGGGCGGCTCGTCGTGTCGTGGTGGAAGCCCCGCCGCGGGGTTTCCTATCGCCTGGACCCCTCCGGAGGAATTCCGTGGGGGCCCGCGGCGAGCCCGCGTCCCTGGGCGACGATCGTTTCGGCGCCCGCGCCCGCGAGGTCGCCGGAGGAGCGCCGGCGGGAGGCCTCGTACGCTTTCCTCGCGGGCTCGCTGCTGCTGCTCCTCTGGGGCGCCACCCGGCCGCCGAAACGGCCGGGAACGCGGGAGATCCTCGCGGCGATTGCCGCTCTCTGGGCGACGGCCGGCGCGGTCTCTGTCGCGTCTCTCGCGCCCAGACTGGAGCCGGCGGACTATTTTCGCGATGCCGCGACGCTGTTCGGCTTTTGTCTCGCGGTCCTTGCGGCCTCGCTTCTCGTCCTCGCGGGAGAAGGCGTTCCGCGATGGGGCGTCGCGATCACCCTCGCGGCGGCGGCGTTCGGATGCGGAGTGGTGTGGCCCGGAAGCTCTCCCGCCGCGGCGGCCGCTTTCGGACTCGCGTTCTCGGCGCTCCTGGCGGCCGCCCGGGGCCCCCGGCGCCTCCTGACGAGCGTCTCGGCCGCGGCGCTCTGCGCGGCGGCCCTGTTCGGAACGCTGTCGCTCTGGCGCGAGTCCCGCGCCGCCGTCGAGTCGTCGCGGCGGCGGGAGGCCGCGCTCGTTCACAGCCCGACGGTGCGCGAGCTCTCCGCCTCGGCGGCGGCGCAGCTTCCGGCCCGGCTCGCGGCCGTCGCCTTCCGGTTTTCCGGGGCGGACGAAGAGGACCTGGGCGATCTCGCTTTCGTTCTCTGGAAGGAGACGGGGCTCGGAGCTCGGGCCCCCGTATCGGGAATCCGGCTCTGGAGGGAGGGGCGGCTCGTGTCGCGCTTCGCCGCGGGAATTCCGCTCGAGGCGTCGACTCAGGTCGTCATCGGGGCAACGACCGTGCGGATCGAACGGACGCGGGTTCCCCTGCAGGAGCGGCCCGAATTCAAGCGCGGCGAGGCGCCCGAAGAAGCGGAGATCGAGGTCGGGGACTGGCCGGCGGGGAAGCCTCTGCCCCTGCCGATCCGCGACTACCGGGAGCTCCTGCTTCCCTCGCAGGCGCAGCCGCGAGGAGCGGACCCCGCGCGCGAGTCCCTCCTGGACAGGGTTCTCGAATCGTTCACGGCCGGAACGGCCGCTTTCATCGCGATCGTGATCGTCGGCGGCCTCTGGGCGCTGACGGGCTCCGCCCGCCGCCGGTTCGTTCCGAGGACCTTCCGGGGCCGGATCACGGCGATTTTCACGCTTCTCGTCCTCGTTCCCTTCGTCGCCGTGACGATTTTCATCCGGCAGAGCCTCGCGGCGCGCCTTCGCCGGGAAACCGTCCTGCACGCTCAGACGGCGCTCGCGACCGCGAGAACCGTTCTCGACGACTACCTGTTCGCCGCCGGAACGTCACCCGGACGGCGGCAGCTCATCGACGACGACCTTCTCTCGTGGATGGCGAAGATCGTGGGCCACGACCTGTCGATTTACACGGACGGCCGGCTCTATTCGACGAGCCGGCGCGAGTTGTTTTCCTCGGGGCTGCTCCCGGAGAGGATCGAGGGAAAGTCGCTGGCCGGCTTGCTGAGCTCGCCGGACGAGTTCGTCGTCGAATCGCGCAGCGTGCGCGGGCGGCGCTTCGACCAGGTGCAGGCGACGCTCACGTCCATCGCGAATCAGCTCTCGCTTTCCGGGCCCGCGGTGCTCTCGATTCCGTTGCTTCCCGAGCAGCGCGAGTCCGAGGAGGAGCTCGCGAGGCTGTCCTCGAGCCTCACGGCGTTCACGGTTCTCGTTTTCGGGCTCTCCCTGGTCCTCGGCGCGCGCGTCGCGTTCCGGGTCAGCGGCCCGATCGGCGACCTCGTGGAAGGGACCCGCGCGGTCGCGCACGGGGAAGTCCCCCGGATCGCCCTCCCGGAGGACGAGGAGCTCCGGCGCCTCGTCGAGGCGTTTCTTTCGATGGCGGCCGCGCTCGACGCCCAGCGCGACGACCTCGCGCGCGCCCAGCGCCTCCAGGCCTGGGCGGAGATGGCCCGCATCATCGCTCACGAGATCAAAAACCCTCTCACCCCGATCCGCCTCTCGGCGGAACACCTGCGCGAGGTGTCGAGGCGCGGGGATCCGAACCGCGACCGGGTTCTCGAGGAATGCGTCGCGAACATCCTGAAACAGACCGAAATGCTCCGCTCGATCGCCGCCGAGTTCGCCGACTTCGCCCGCCTCCGCGAGCCCCGCCGGGAGACGGTGCAGCTTCGGGCGCTCGTCGAGGAGGTGGTCCATTCGTTTTCGGCCGATTCCGGGATTCGATGGGACATCCATGTCCCGGAAGCGCGCCTCCATGCCGACCCGAAGCTCCTCGCCCGCGCGCTGACGAATCTCGTCGCGAATTCCCGGGAGGCGCTGGGGCCCGCGGGAGGCACGATTCGAGTCCTCGCCCGGCAGAGCGGCGCGAGATGGACGATCCGGGTCGAGGACGACGGGCCCGGCGTCATGCCGGAGAATCAGGCGAAGCTGTTCGAGCCGTATTTTTCGTCCAAGAGCGGCGGCAGCGGACTCGGCCTCGCGATCGTTCGCAAGATTGCGCAGGAGCACGGCGGGGATGCCCGCGCGGAGAGGCTCTCCCCGCGGGGCTTCGCGGTCGAGTTCGATATCGAGGACGACGGCGGCGTATGATCCCGAAACCGTCCATGCGAACTTCGCGCAAGCCATGGATCTCCGCCGCGGCGATGTCCTCGCTCGCGCTCTCGCTGCTCGCCGGTTGCGGGCGGGGGCCCGACGGGCCGCCTCGCCGGAGCCCGGCCGGGATTTCGATCGATTTTTCGGAAGGAGCCTCTCCCGTTCCCGCGGAGCTGCTGTCGCGGCTCAAGGCGATCGGCGTGCGCTCCGTGTTCGTGCCGGCCGTCGAAATCGACGTCGAGCGGGGCGCTCCCCGCTTCGAGCCCGTACCCCCTCCCGACTCGGCTTATCCGTTCCCCGTCTATCTCGTCGTGCGGGGGAACGGCGATCTCGATTCGTACCTGAAGTCGGCCGCGGGGAGGGCGGGCGAGGATATCTGGAAGGCGATTCAGCCGGCGCTCTCGTCCGGCCGGTACGGCGACATCGCCGGCGTCCACCTGGATCTTCGCGTCGCGGACGCGGCCGGCGAGTACGCCTCGGCCCTCGGTTCGATCCGGAGCCGCCTCGCCCGGTCGATGACCCTGTCGGCGTCGGTCGAAACGAAGCTCACGGAAGACCAGGCGAGGAAATGGCGGTCGGTCGGACGCGTCGTCGATTTCCTCGTTCCCGTCGTGTACGGCCGGCTCGGGGCGCCGGGCACCGAGGGCGCGCGCGTTGCCGGCTCGGCTTCCCAGGCCCTCGAGATCGGGCGCTCCGCGTTTCCCGAGTATTGTCCCCAGGGTTGGGGCCTTTTCCAGCCCGGGAGCGGGCCCGCTCGAGCCGTGTCCGACGCGTCGATCAACGAACTTTCGGAGGACCGGCGCTTCGACTTCGAGTTCGGGTCGCTTCTGTCCGACGCGGATGAGAACGTCTACGTCTTCCGGGCTCGCCAGGGCGGCTCCCGGGCGGCGGGGGGCGCGGGCCCGTTCGAGCCCGGAGACACGATCACTTTCTGGGAGAATCGACTCTCGGATTTCACGCAGAGCCTTTCGGACCCGCTCGCGGCGCGCGGCAAGGTCATCCGGCTTCGCTCGCTCGACGACGAGGACCGCCTGATCGGCTTCTCCGCGATCGAGGACATCCTCCTCGGACGGAAGCTCGAGCCGAAGCTGACCTTCAGCCGGTCGGCCGGCCAGGGCGAAGTGACGTTTCTCGTGCTGAATTCCTCGCCCGAGTGCTCGGAGCTCTCCCGTCTGAACAATTGGGTCGACCTTCGCATGGACGGAGGGCGGCTCCTCGACATCCATCCCGGAGATTTCGACCGATTCCAGTTTCTGGACGCCGCCGGAAAGCAGTCGATCGCGGGCCGCGCGAGAACGATCCGGTTCTACGAGAACTTCGTCGCGCCCGGCGAGTCGATGACCGCGGGGCCGATTCGCTATTCGGGCGACGCGGCGTTCTTCGCCTCGGCCCACGTCACGCTTCCCGACGGCAAGGTCCTGGACGTCGCCGAGTCGCCCGTTTTCGAGGTGCCGAGCGGCGGGACGCCGCCTTCAGCCCGGAAGCCGGCGAGCCGTTCGAAGAGCGGCCTTCGCCGCTAGCGCGAGGCCGTCGAACGCGAACCAGACCGACACGCGCTCGGACGCCAGGGACGGCGGATCGAGAATCACCCGGGGCTCCTCGACCGCGGCCGCCACGGAAGCTCCGCCGGGGGAAGGCGCCCGGGACAACTCCGGCGCGGCGCCGAGACGGCGAATCGCGTCCTTCGCTTCCCGATCGCTCCCGAATCGCAGAAGGGCCGAGCCCGCGTAGCCGTGAAAGACCGCGATCCGCGCGCAAGTCGCGGAAATCCGGCAAGGGGAGAAGCGGCGCTCGAGAGACGACTGAACGGCGGCCTCCAGCGATTCCGTCGCCCTGTCGCGAAACGCGTTGAAAGCGAGTCGCTCCCCGAAAACGGCGGTTTCGGCCGGGCGAAAATTCAGCGAGGCTCCCGCCTGCGCGAAGAGCTCCTCGACGCCGCCGGTTCCCGCTTCGGAGGCGGGAAGAAGGATCGTGAACGAAGCGTCTACGGGAAGCTGTTCGAGCGCGGCCAGGATCGCCGCGCCGCCTTCGGCCGCGGGCGGCTCTTCAGCGATGTCGTACGTCGGAATCCCTGCCGCCGACGCGAGCGCCCTGCACTCCGCATCCGCGGGAGAGCCCGCGAGGATCACGAGGTCGAGATCGGCGATCGACTCGGGGGAGGGGCCCTGCAGAACCTCGGCCTCCCCGTCGATCTCCCACAGCTTGCCGGCCTCTTCGGAGTGGCCGAGCGGGACGAATCGGGACACGGGCACCGCGCTTTCGTGAAACGTTTCGCGCAGCTGGCGGGCGAGCGGGCCCTTCGGATCGGTCAGGCCGATTCGAAGCTTGCGTTCGGCGGGCCGTCTCACGCGGACTTCTTGAACCGGGCGCGCGCGAAGGCAAAGGCGCGCGTGGCCGGGCCGGACAGGGCGAAGACCGAGGAAACGGTGAGGAGGGACAATGCCGGGCGGAAGCCGACGAGCGCCATCACGAGGGCGATGACGAGGAGTACGCCGACCGGCCGCTTCCTCTTGAGGTCGAGATCCTTGAAAGACCGGTATCGGATCGTCGAAACCATGAGATACGAGAGCGCCGCCGTCATCGCGAGCAGCAGAAAGACTCCGACCCGCGTCAGCTGGGCGCCGGGCTGGGCGAGGACGAGGCCCGCGGGAACGGCCGCCGCCATCGGGATCGGCAGACCGACGAAATAGCGCTTGTCGACGACGTGCGTCTGGATGTTGAACCGCGCGAGCCGCATCGATCCGCAGACGACGAACAGGAACGAGACCATGAAACCGAGGCGCTTGAAGTCGGGATCTCCCGACAGCCCCCAGAAGTAGAGGAGGATGGCGGGGGCCATTCCGAACGAGATCACGTCGGCCAGGGAGTCGTATTGCTCGCCGAACTCCGACGCGGTGTTCGTCAGGCGCGCGACTCGCCCGTCGAGCCCGTCGAGCAGCGCGGCGATGAAAATGAGGCCGGCCGCCCATTCGAACGACGCGTTGATGGAGTTCCACACCGAGAGGTATCCGCAAAAGAGGTTGCCGACCGTGAAGAGGGTCGGAAGGACGTACAGCCCGCGGCGCGAGAGCCGGCGCTTTTCCGCGACGGTCAATTCGATCCCGCCGTCCGCGCGATCATGCTCAGGCCCGCCTTGACCTTGTCGCCCTCGCGAACCGCGACGGCGGCCCCTTCGGGAAGGAAGAGGTCGACGCGGGAGCCGAAGCGGATCATGCCGATTCGCTCGCCGCGGGCCACCGGGTCCCCCGGTTTCTTCCGGAAGACGATGCGGCGGGCGAGCGCTCCGGCGATCTGCTTGAAGACGACGCGCCGGCCGCCGTCGCCGGTCACCTCGATGCGGTTCTGCTCATTTTCGAACGAGGCCTTGGGGGAGAACGCCGCGAGCTTCTTGCCGGGCGAGTAGGAATACGAAGTCACCGCGCCGGAGATCGGCGAGCGGTTGACGTGGCAGTTCACGACCGACATGAAGATGACGATTTTCTTCGGCAATCCCTTCGGCGTTTCGTGCGGTTCCGCGGGCCCGATCGACAGAATCGTTCCGTCGGCCGGGGAAAGGACGGCGTCTTCGGGGGCGGAGCTCGAGCGCTCCGGATCCCGGAAGAACTGGACGAGGAAAGCCGTGACCATGAAAAAGGCGGCCGCCACCCAGATCGGAAGTGTTGCGGCCGCCAGAACCGTCAGGACGAGGGGCGGGACGATGAAAGCCCAGCCGCCTCGGGCGATCGGGAGTCTCACGCGGTTGCGGTTTCGCGGTACCTGCGCAGGATCGCCTCCATCTGGTCTTTCAGAGCGAGTTTTTCTTTTTTCAGACGCTTTTCTTCGAAGTCTTCTTCCTCGGTGAGATGGCCTTTTTCCGCGAGCTGGTGGAGAAGCTGTTCGTGCTCCTGATGTAGATGCGCGAGCCTCTGGTACTGTTCGTCGTGGACGAGCTCCATCGGTACCTCTCTCTCCATTACCGAGTCTCCTTTCATTTTGATGATTTCGCGCTGGGGGGAAAGAACCGGGTTCACGGCAGGATTTTATCGGGAGCGATCTCCCAGATCAAGAAGCGAGAACATCATGACCCTCGCGTCTTCGCCATCCTTGTAGTACCGGCGGCGGCGGCCGATCTCGATGAAACCAAACCCCGAATAGAACCGGATGGCGGGCGCGTTCGAAAGGCGCACCTCCAGGACGATCGAGCTCGCCAGCTGGGAGCGGGCGGCCGAGATGGCGTCGTTCATGAGGCGCGTGCCGTGTCCTTCGCCGCGGACAGCCGGGTGGCTCGCGATCTTGTTGACGTGGAATTCGTCGAAGAGCGTGACCGCAAAGAGATAGCCGGCGAGCCGCGGAGAGCCTCCGATCTGCCGCTCGAGGACGCGGTGGTAGCGGTTCGCGTCCCGGAGCTCGCCCGCGAAAAATTCCCGCCGCCAGGGAACGGGAAACGAGGCGGCTTCGATGGCGGCGATCGCGTCGAGGTCCTCTTCCGCCGCCGGCCGGAGGCGGTAGAGAGCGAGCTCAGGGCGCGCCGATGCCATGGTACTCCTCGGCCGCCGAAAGCCGGACATACGACGCCCGCGGCGTCCGGGTCGCCGGCCCCGGCGAGCGCACGATTGCGCGGGCGGCTCCGAGAGCGGGGAGATCCCCGGCGATTTTGCCCCCGGAGGGCGAGGCTCACGAGCGGCGCGCCGGGGGGACAGGCGGCGGACAGCGATTCCCGCGCGAGCAGCGCCGGGGGCCGCAGCTCGCGGGCGCGGGGCGATTCGAGATCGTATTCTCCGAAATACACCTCCTCGCGCTCCGCGTCGAACGCCGCGCACGCCCGCGCCGCGCCGGAATCGCGGGCGAGCTCCGCGACCGCTTCCAGCGACCCGAATGTTTCGATCGGGATCGACCGCGCCCGCGAAAGCCCCCAGGCTGTCGCGAGGCCGACCCGGATGCCGGTGAACGATCCCGGGCCGGAGCAGACCGCGAGCCGGCCGATGTCGGCGAGGGTCAGCCGCGCCCCGGAGAGGAGGGATTCGAGGCACGGGAGCAACTCTTCGGAGGATTGGCGCCCCGTCGGGAGCGGCGTCTGGCATTCGAGGCTCTCTCCCGCGAGCGCGAGGCCGGGCAGCGGAGTCGCGGTGTCGATTGCCAGAACCCACATCGGCTTCAAGTCTTCGCGTATGTTACCATCGCCCCCTTCTCAATGAGACCACCCGCCTTCCCATGAGCTCAACGCCAGGCTCACTCCCATGCTCCAGCAATATTTCGAGGCGAAATCCCGCGCGGGCGGCGCGATTCTTCTCTACCGGATGGGCGATTTCTTCGAGCTCTTCTTCGAGGACGCGACGCTCGCGGCGCCGCTGCTCGGCCTGACGCTGACGTCGCGCAACAAGGATTCCGACATCGAAGCGCCGATGTGCGGAATGCCGCACCACGCCGTCGAGGGATACATCGCGCAGCTCGTCGCGGCCGGCCACCGCGTCGCGGTCTGCGATCAGGTCGAGGACGCCCGACAAGGCGAAGGGCCTCGTCCGTCGCGAGATCACGCGGATCGTCAGCCCCGGGACGGTGACGGAGCCCGAATCCCTGACCCCCGCCGCGAACTATCTCGCGGCCGCGATTTTCGAGAGCGAGTCGGCCGGAATCGCTCTCCTCGACCTTTCGACCGGAGAATTTCGGGCCGGGACATTTCCCGCCGCCGACGTCGGCGACGTTCTCGCAACGTACGGAGCGCGCGAGCTGCTGATTCCCGAAGGCGCGGCCGAAGACGGGTTTTCCGTCGTCACGACGAGACGGCCGGACTCCGGCTTTTCTCGCGCTCCGCCGGCGAAAAGAAGCTTCGCGAGACGTTTCGCGTCGCCTCGGTCGAGTCCCTCGGGTTCTCGCCGGGAGATCCCTGTCTCGGCGCCTGCAACGCGGCCCTCGAATACGCCCGGGAGAACCGGCGCGCCGACACGCTCCATGTCGCGGCGCCGGTCCCGCTCTCTCCGGGGAGCTCATCTCCGTCTCGACGCGGGCACCCTGTCGGACCTGGAAGTTTTCGCGGCGTCGGATCCCCGGTCGAAGGCGAATCTCCTTTCGGTCCTCGACTGCTGTTCCTCGCCGATGGGATCCCGCGCGCTGCGCGAGTTTCTCGCGCGGCCGCTGCGCGATTCGGCGGAGATCGGCCGCCGGCTGGACGCGATCGACGAGCTCGTGTCGGATTCCGGCGCGCGCGCCGCCCTCCGGGAGGGCCTCTCGGAAGTCGGCGATCTCGCGCGCAAGGTGTCGCGAATCGCGCTCCGGCTGCGCGGGGCCGAGGGAGGTCGAAGGGCTGCGTCTCTCGCTCTCGCGGCTCGGGCCGATCCGCAGCTCCCTCTCCGGGCTCCGGTCGGAGCTCGCCTCCGCGCTGTTTCGGAAATTCCCGGAATGGAAGGATCTCGAGGCGCGGATCGGGCAGACCCTCGGCGAAAATCCGCCCGCCGTTATTTCCTCGGGGGGCGCGATTCGCGATGAGGCCGACCCGGAGCTCGCCGAGCTGCGGGCGATCCAACGGGACAGCCGAGGAGCCCTCGTGCGTTTCGAGGCGCGCGAAAAGGAGCGGACCGGCATCTCCACCCTGAAAGTCCGCTACAACCGCGTGTTCGGCTATTCGATCGAGGTCTCGCGGGGCCAGCGGGAAAAGGCTCCGGCCGACTATGTCCGCCGGCAGACTCTCGCGAACGCCGAAAGATTCACGACGGCGGAGCTGGGGGACCTCGAATCGAAGATTCTGGGCGCGGAGGAGAAAATCCTCGAGATCGAGGTCCGGCTCTTCGAGGAGCTCGCCGCGCATCTCGCGTCGCAGGCCGGGCGGCTCGCGGACATCGCCCGCGTTCTCGCCGAAACGGACCTCTACTGCTCTCTCGCGGAGACGGCCGTCGCGAGAAACTACACGCGCCCCGTCCTCTCGGAAACTCCCGTCATCCGCATCGTCGAGGGCCGGCACCCGGTCGTCGAGGCGTTTCGGAGGGACGATCCGTTCGTCCCGAACGACACGGCGCTCTCCGACGAGAGCCGGATCGTCGTTCTGACGGGTCCGAACATGGGCGGAAAGTCCACGTATCTCCGGCAAACGGCTCTCATCGCGCTGCTCGCCCGCGCGGGCTCCTTCGTGCCGGCGCGCGAGGCCGAAATCGGACCGGTCGACCGGATCTTCACGCGCGTGGGGGCAGCGGATCACCTGGCGAGGGGCGAGTCGACGTTCATGGTCGAGATGATCGAGGCGGCGAACATCCTGCGCAACGCTTCGCCGGAGAGTCTCGTGATCCTGGACGAAGTGGGACGCGGCACTTCGACGTTCGACGGCCTCTCGCTCGCGTGGGCGATCGTCGAAGAGCTCCGGGACAACCCGGCTCGCCGGGCGTTCACGCTCTTCGCGACCCACTACCACGAGATGACGGAGCTCGCGGCGACGGCTCCAGGAGTCGCGAACTTCACGATGGCGGTTCGCGAGTGGGAGGGGCGGGTCGTCTTCCTGCGGAAGGTGATTCCGGGAGGGGCCGATCGCTCGTACGGCATCCACGTCGCGGAGCTCGCCGGAATCCCGCCGGCCGTGACCACGCGCGCGAAGGAGATCCTCGCGAATCTCGAACGGCAGGAGCTCGACGTTCACGGGCTGCCGAAATTCGCGCGCAAGGAAGGGGAGGAGAGCGGTTCGGGCCAGTACGCGCTGTTCTCCGGGGCCGACGAGATGGTGCTCGAGAAGCTCCGCCAGGCCGACCTGAATCAGATGACGCCCGTGTCGGCGCTCTCGCTGCTCGCGACGCTGCAGGACCGGCTGAGGAAGTGAACGCGTCCCGTTTCTTCCTCGTGGGAGTGGAGGGGGAGTCGCTGGACGGGCGCGAACGCGAATTGTTCGACCGGTATCCGCCCGGCGGGATCGTGCTGTTCGCGAGGAACATGGTCTCGGCCTCCGGACTGCTTTCGCTCGCCGTCGAGCTTCGGGACCGGATTCCGGGCGTCTGGCTTTGCGTGGACCAGGAGGGCGGGCCGGTCGATCGCTTCCGAACGATCGCGGGGAGCTCCCTTTCGGCGGCTCGCGCGGCGCGAAACGGAATTTCGCGCGCGGCGGGCGAGGCGGCGGGCGCGCTCTGCGCGTCGTTCGGAATCGACCTCGACCTGGCGCCGGTCGTCGACCGCGCGGTTCCCGCGGCCGGCGGCGTCGTATTGACGGAGAGGGTCGTCGCCGAGAATCCCGACGAGGTCGCCGCGGCGGCCCGCGAGTTTCTCGCCGGGCTGGCCGAATTCGGAGTCGCCGGTTGTCTGAAACATTTTCCCGGCCTCGGGCGGGGCGCCGTGGACTCGCACTTTCTCCTTCCGGTGATCGACGAGGACGCCCGCCAGCTGAAGGCCGACCTGTCGCCGTTCGCCGCGTTGAGGGAGGCCCCGGCCGTGATGGTGTCGCATGCCGCGATCGGAAGAGAGGGGCTGCCCGCTTCGCTCTCGAGAGCGATCGCGCGGGACCTTCTTCGCGAGGAGGTCGGGTTCGGGGGAGTCGCGATCTCGGACGACCTCGAAATGGGCGCGCTCTCCGCTTTCGGCTCGCTCGCGGACCGCTCCGCGGCCGCGTTCGCGGCGGGGTGCGATCTCCTGTGCGTCGGAAAGGACAACGCCTGCCTGCCGGAGGCCGCGGACGCGATCGGGCGAATGGTGCCGGCGCGGCGAATCGCGGAAGCGGACGAGCGACTGGGCCGTTTCCGGGGAGACCTGGCGCGGATCCGCGGGCAGAGGCGGCGAGAGCCGCCTCCGCTCGACGAGATCATCGCGACGATCGAGGAGCTGGGAAACCTCCCGAAGGGCGCCTAGAACGGCACGTCGTCGTCGTCGTCGGGGGTGCCGGCGGGAGCAACGGCCTGCGGAAACTCGCCGCGAGCCGCTCCGTCGACCCGGGAGAGAGCATCAGGACGTTGTTCGCCTTGATCTCGGTCTTGTAGCGTTTCTGTCCGCTCGCGTCGTCCCACGAACGGGTCTGCAGGCTTCCCTCGACGTAGACCATTTTTCCCTTGTGGAGGTACTCGCCGCAGATCTGGGCGAGCTTGTCCCATGCGACGATCGAATGCCATTCCGTCCGCTCCTGACGTTCGCCGGTCGTGCGGTCCTTCCAGGTGTCGGTCGTCGCGATGCGGAATTTCGCGAGCGAGGTGCCCCCCTGCGTCGTCGAGATTTCGGGGTCCGCTCCGAGGTGGCCGATCAGGATGACTTTGTTCACGCTTGCCATGTCTTCTTCCTCCTCACGTTGGAAGGCGAAATCTTAACCCGAAAAAGGGGTCTTGCCCCGCTACAATCGCTCGCGTGACTTCCCCCTTGAAGACGCTCTCCCGCGAGACGGCCGTGTACGGGCTTTCGACCGTCGTCGGCCGTTTCCTGAATTTCCTCCTTGTTCCGTTCTACGTCAACGTTCTTCGCACGCGCGTCGAGTTCGGAATGCAGACGACGCTGTACGCCTACATGGCGTTTCTCTCGGTCGTTCTGCCTCTCGGCCTGGAGGGAGCGTACTTTCGATACGCCGCGCGCGCCGAGGGCGAGGCTCCCGAGCGGGAGCGGGAGCGGCGCCTTTTCGGGACGCCGTTCTGGACGATTTTCCTGTTCGGTCTGCCCGCGGCGGGAGCCCTGTTCCTTCTCGCCCCTTCGATCGCGATACCCGCGTTCGCGGACCCGTCTCACGACCTGACTCCGTTCCTGCCGACGCTCGTTCGCATCGTTCGGCTCGCGTCGGCGATCCTGCTGTTCGACGCGCTGGCCGTCGTTCCGTTCGCGGCGCTGCGGCTGGAGCACCGCGCGAAGGCGTTCACCGCGCTGAAGCTCGGGAACATCGCCCTCACGCTCGCGCTCAACTTCCTTTTCGTCCTGAGGTGGCGCGCCGGAGTCGAGGGAATCTTCCGGGCGAACCTGATCGCGTCGGCCTCGACCCTCGCGGCGGTCGTCGGGACCTGCGCGTCGAAAGTCGCGTTCCGGTTCGACCGCGCGATTTTTCTCCGCATGCTGCCGTTCGGGCTCGGCAACGTGCCGGCGTACCTCGGGGCGATGATGGTGCAGGTCATCGACCGGCCGATCGTCCAGCGCCTGAAAGGCCTCGACGAGGCCGGCGTCTACCAGGCGAACTACCGCATGGGGATCGCGATGATGGTCCTCGTTTCCATGTTCGACTACGCCTGGCGCCCGTTCTTCCTGCGCCAGCACGCGACGCACGGGAACGCCGCGAAACCCCTGTTCGCGCGCGTCTTCACGTATTCGGTCCTCGTCCTGATGCTCTCTTTTCTGGGGATGTCGTTCTTTCTGCCGTGGTTCGTCGGAGTCCGGCTGCCCCTCGTGCGCCATTCGCTGCTGCGGGCGGACTATCTCTCCGGGACAGGGGTCATTCCGATCGTCCTCTTCGCCTACGTGTTCCAGGGCTTCTATACGAACTTCATCGTCGGCGTCTATGTCCGCGAAAGGACTCGCTGGCTGCCGGTCGCGACGGGGCTCGCGGCCGCCGTCAACGTGATCACGAACCTCTGGTGGATTCCCCGATGGGGCATCCTCGGGGCCGCCGCCGCCACGCTCGCGGCCTACGTCGTGATGGCGGCGACTCTGTACGCGGTTTCGCGGCGCATCTACCCGATCGACTACGAGTGGGGAAGGGTGGGGAAGATCTTCGCGATCGTGCTCGGGGCGTACTTCGGCGCGGTCGCGATCGGGACTCCGTGGGCGAAGGTCGCGGCGTTCGGCGCGGCTGTCGCTTTGCTGTTCGTGACGGGGTTCTTCCACGCCGGCGAGCTCGAGGCGCTGAAATCCCTGTTTCGGGCGAGACGCCCGATCGAGCCCGCGGACCCGGTCGCCTACGCGACGGAGCGAAGGGAGGACGTGTGACGCCGCTCCCGGGTCCTTCCGGATCGGTCACTGGACCGATGCGACCCGGCGAACCGGCTGTACGGTCGTTCTCGCGGGAGGCCCCTGCGCCGGGGCGGCCGACATTCGCGGAGGAGCTCCGGGCACCCGCGAAACGCAGCTCTTCACGCCGGGGAACCTCGTTTCCCGCATCGACGCCGTCGTTCTCTGCGGCGGAAGCGCGTTCGGGCTCGCCGCGGCCGGCGGCGTCGCGCGCTACCTGCGGGAACGCGGGATCGGCTATGCCGTCGGCCCCGCCGTCGTGCCGATCGTGTCCGCGGCCGTCCTCTTCGATCTCGCGGTCGGAGATCGGGACGCCTATCCGGATGACGCGGCGGGCTACTCCGCGGCCGCCGCCGCCGCGGCCGAGACCCCGGCGGAAGGGGCCGTCGGCGCCGGCGCGGGGGCGACGGTCGGAAAGCTCTTCGGCGTCGAGCGCTCCAGCCCCGGAGGAATCGGCTTCGCCTCGGTTCGGATCGGCGACGGCGAAGTCGCGGCGATCGCCGCAGTCAACGCTTTCGGGGACGTGACGGGAGACGACGGGGCGATTCTCGCGGGCGCGCGCGTTTCCCCCGGCGCGTGGGCCGGGACTTCCGCGCGCCTCCTCAACGGCGACCTCGACAGCTCGCCGCTCGCGGCTCCGGCGGGCGGCGCCGCGGGTTCGAACACGACGCTCGTCTGCATCCTGACGGATCTTCCTTTCGATTCGGGCTCGCTTCGCCGCGTCGCGATCGAAGCGCACGACGGGATTTCGCGGGCGGTGCGCCCTGTCCACACGCTCGTCGACGGAGACGTCGTGTTCGCGATGGCGCCGGAGGGCTCTCCGCCGGACCTCCTCACGCGCCTGCGGGTCGGGGTGGCGGCGGCCGAGGCGACGGCGCGGGCGATCCGAAGGGCGGTGCGTCGTGCGACGGACGGGGCCGCGGCCCTTCCGTCGGACCCTCCGACCCGGCTACAGCTGGTAGGTCTTCGGCGTCTTCTGGACCGGCGCCGGTGTCACGACGCGGATCGGCACGGGAGTGAAGCACAGCACGAACACCGCGAGGCACGCGAGCGCGAGCAGCCGGCGCTTCGGATCGAGCTTCTCGGAAGCGTCGGCGGTCGGCGGATGCGCGATTCCCATGACGAGCACGATGAGGGCCCAGACGAGCCAGCCGGGCCAGAGCACCGCGAGCCCGAGGAGCGCGGCGAAGAGCACGTAGCCGATCGGGCGCTGGGCCTTTCCGACAGCGGCGTAGAGGATGTGTCCTCCGTCGAGCTGCGCGAGCGGGAGCAGATTCAGCGCCGTCACGAGCAGGCCGAACCAGGCGGCGAACCCGGGCGGAGAGAGCGCCAGGTCGGCGCCGTGACGGGTTGCGGGGACGAGCGCGTGTTCCGCCCAGCGGAAGAGGAGGGGCTCGCCGAAATCGAAATACTCGCCCGAGGGCCGAAGCGTCGTCGCCCGGGAGCTCGTGATGCCCCACCACAGAACGGGAAGGCAGGCGATGA
>CAVZCI010000003.1:0-300670 GCA_963773815.1 uncultured Acidobacteriota bacterium | reverse complement strand
CACTCGTGGGGAGCGAACCTCTTCGTCGGAGTCGTCGTGCTCCATCTCCTGAGCGCCTATTTTCTGAAGGCCTACCGCTTTCCGCGGCAGGCGACCTGGCTTTCGGGAGCGATCCTCCTGTTTCTCGCGCTCGGGTTCGGGTTCTCCGGCTATCTCCTGCCCTGGAACACGCTTTCGTATTTCGCGACGAAGGTCGGCACCGACGTTCCCGCCCAGGTTCCCGGCATCGGCCCGCTGCTCTCGCGGATCCTTCGCGGCGGGTCCGATGTGACCGGCGCGACGCTTTCCCGCTTCTACGGGATTCACGTCGCGATCCTTCCGGCCCTCACGACGCTCGTTCTCGGCGCGCACCTCTTCCTCGTCCAGCGCCACGGGATGAGCGTTCCTCCCAGCGTCGAACGCGCGGGAAAGCCCCGGACGATGCCGTTCTTTCCGAACTTCCTCCTGCGCGACATGGTCGGATGGCTCACGGCGGTCGGCCTGCTCGCGGCGCTCGCTGCGTTTTTCCCGTGGGAGCTCGGGCAGAAGGCGGATCCGTTCGCGTCCGCTCCGGCCGGCATCCGGCCCGAGTGGTACTTCCTCGCCGTTTTTCAGGCCCTCAAGTACTTTCCCGCGAAGATCGCGGGAATTCCCGGAGAGACGCTCGGGATCCTCGTCTTCGGCCTCCTGGCCGCCGTTCTCGTCGCGATCCCATTCCTCGACCGGGGAGCCTCCCGCGGCCGGCCGTCTCCGTGGTGGAACCGGGCGGCGGCCGTCGCGATTCTCGCGGCGATCGCCCTGACCGTGCTCGCCCTCCTTCCCCCTTCGGCGGGAGGGAAACCGTGAGAGCTCCTTTCCCGGCCATTTGCGCCGCCGTCGTCCTGCTCGCCGCGGGAGCGCCGCGCGTGTCCGCGCAGGCGCCGCAAACGCCGCCGCCGGGCCCGATCGCCGCGACGACGCGCTGCGCCGAGTGCCACCTCGCGATGGACGACGAAACGCTCTCTCCCCCGGCGCGCGAGTTCGCGCACGACGTCCACGCCCGAGCGGGATTCACGTGCGTCTCGTGCCACGGCGGCGATCCGAACGAGCAGGACCAGGAGCTCGCTCACTCAGTGAAAAAAGGATTCCATGGCAAGTTCGCGCCGAGGGAGATCCCCGCACTCTGCGGCGGCTGCCACGGCGACGCGGCCCTGATGAAGCATTTCAACCCGTCGCTCCGCGTCGACCAGCTCACCGAATACAAAACGAGCAAGCACGCGCAGAAGCTCTTCGAAGGCGACACGACCGTCGCGCAGTGCGCGAGCTGCCATGGAGCGCACGGCGTCCTGCCCGTCAAGGATTCCCTTTCCCCGGTTTCGCCTTCGAGAGTCGCGCAGACGTGCAACCGATGTCACGGCGACGCCGCGCTCATGAGCTCCCACAAGGTCCCGTCCGACGTCTATGCGAAGTACGTCAAGAGCGTTCATTACAAGGTCCGCGTCGAGAAGGGCGACCTGTCCGCCCCGACGTGCAACACTTGCCATGGAAACCACGGCGCGACGCCTCCCGAAGTCGGATCCGTCGCGAACGTCTGCGGAACCTGTCATTCCACGTTCGCGGACAAGTTCAAGGCGAGCCCCCACTGGGAGGCGTTCCAGGAGATGGGACTCCCGGGCTGCGTCACGTGCCACAGCAATCACGAAATCGTAGCGCCCACGGAAGCGTTCCTCTCGATCGGCCCCGGGGGAAAGTGCGGCGAGTGCCACGAAGCCGGAAGCAAGGGGGCCGTCGCCGCCGGCCGGATGCAAAGCGCGATCTTCCGCCTCCGCGGCCGCATGGACTCCGCGCGCGGGCTCCTTCGCCGGGCGGCGGAAGCGGGCATGGAGGTGTCTCGCGATCAGTTCGAGCTCGCGAAGGCGGACGAGTCGCTCACGAAGGCGCGCGGCGACGTGCATCTCTTCCAACCGGCCGCCGTGGAGCAGGACGTCGCGGCCGGGCTCAAAGTCGCGGATTCCGCCCACGCCGCGGGCCTCCGGGCCCTCGCCGAGGAGACTATCGGCGGAGGGGGCTCGTCGTTTCGTTGATTTTCATTCTCGCCGCGATCGGAGCCCTCTTCTTGAAGATCCGCGACCTCGACCGGCGCCAAAGGGCCTCCGGCGACCGCCGCTGACCCTCCGGCCCAAAAGAACGCCTCTCTGGTTCGTTTGGATCATCCGGAACGGCGCTCGCCGGGCTAGTCTTGCCGTCAGGGAAACGACCCGTTTTCCGCGGAGGATTGATCATGACGGATGTTTTGGAGCAAGATCCCGGGATCATGACGACGATCGACAAGCTGAAGGTGCTGGACGAGCGAACGGGCAAATCGTATGAGCTTCCGATCGAGAACGGAACGATTCGCGGGACGGATCTGAAGAAGATCAAGTCGGGACCCGACGGCGAGAGCCTGATGGTCTACGACCCGGCCTACCTGAACACGGCTTCCTGCCGGAGCTCGATCACGTTCATCGACGGGGACAAGGGAATTCTGCGCTACCGCGGTTATCCGATCGAAGAGCTCGCGGAACACTGCACGTTCCTCGAAATCGCCTATCTCCTTCTCTACGGCGAGCTCCCGAACGGGACCGAATACGGGGACTGGACCGCCCAGATCACGAACCACACGCTGTTGCACGAGAGCATCAAGAAGTTCATGGACGGCTTCCGCTACGACGCCCACCCGATGGGCATCCTCGTGGCGACGGTCGGCGCGCTCTCGACTTTCTATCCCGACGCGCGCGACATCCACGACGAGGCCTCCCGCCGCCTTCAGATCTACCGCCTCGTCGGGAAGATGCCCACTCTCGCGGCGTTCGCCTACCGGCACAGCCGCGGCCTGCCGTACGCGTATCCGGACAATGACCTCTCGTACACGGAAAACTTCCTGAACATGATGTTCAAGATGACCGAGGTGAAGTACCGCCCGAGTCCCGCGCTCGCGCGGGCTCTCGACGTGCTCTTCATCCTCCACGCCGACCACGAGCAGAACGCCTCGACGAGCGTGATGCGGGCGATCGGCTCGGCCCACGCGGATCCCTTCTCGGCGGTCGCGGGGGCAAGCGCCGCCCTCTACGGGCCGCTCCATGGCGGCGCAAACGAGGCCGTCCTGCGAATGCTCGCCGAGATCGGGTCGAAAGATCGAGTTCCAGAATTCCTCAAAGCCGTCAAGGAAGGCCACGGCGAAAAGAAGCTGATGGGCTTCGGCCACCGGATCTACAAGAACTACGACCCGCGGGCGAAGATCATCAAGCGCATCGCGGACGAAGTGTTCGAAGTCACGGGAAAGAACCCGCTCCTGGAGATCGCGCTCGAGCTGGAGAAGATCGCGCTCCAGGACGAATACTTCGTCACGCGGAAGCTCTACCCGAACGTCGATTTCTACTCCGGCATCATCTATCAGGCCATGGGCATCCCGACCTCGATGTTCACCGTGCTCTTCGCGATCGCGCGAACGATGGGCTGGATGGTTCAGTGGCAGGAAATGCTGGGGGACCCGGAACAGAAGATCGCGCGGCCGCGCCAGGTCTACATCGGCCCCGGCGAGCGCCATCTTTCGCCGATCGCGCAGCGGTAGAGTCTCACTCGGTTCGGGAGCGACAGCGGCCTCGGCGATTAGGGAGGCGGTCGCGAGAGAGGGAATCGGTTGTCTGAGGCGCCGTCTCGTGCGCCGACCCAAGGTCGAGGCTCGAAGACCTCTTATCGCGAAACCGCGAGAACCTTCCCTGTCCACACTGCAGCGGTCGGCGCAAGGCGCCGAGTTCCGATTCCCGAAAGAGCGAGCCGCCTCCCGAGGCGCCGAGTATCGGTGTCCGTTGAATTTACTCGGGAACCCGGTAGCCCCAGCCGCGCAACACGTCCCTCCAGTTCGCGTGGTGGAGGCCCGCCGTGTCCAGCGTGTCGCGCCAGTCGACTCGCGCCCGTTGCAGCTCCTCCCTGAACCTCGCGAACGACCCCTCCGACAGCTTCACGAGCGCGAGTTGAACCCGGTCGGCGTCTTCGAGAGAGCTCGTCAGGTAGGGAAGCTCGACGCCTTCCAGGAGGAGCAGGACTTTCGCCGCGACGACCGGTTCGAACCGGTCCAGAGCTTCCGCGCGGACGAGAGGGGAAACACGCACGATGCGCCATGTTAGCGCGTCCGCGAGCGTCCCGAGCCCCCGAACTACACCCGTTTCGCGATCGACATCCCGAGGATGAGAAACACGAGGAACAGAGCCAGGAAGATGAACGCGAAGAGCTTGGCGATCGCGAACGACGCGCCGGCAATCGACGTGAAGCCGAGCAAGACGGCGACCAGCCCGATCAGGAAAAACGTGAGCGCGAGTTTCAACATGAGCCCTTCCTCCTGCCATGCAGAAATGCAGAAGGCGTGCCAGCGAACGCGCTGCGACTCCTCCCGCGATCGCCTGGAGTCACTCCTCCGATTCGGTCTCGTCGCTTTCGGAATCGAAGGTCAGAAGCTCGACCGCCGCCTCGACCACGGGAGTTCGGGGCTCCGCCGGGCGCTCCCGGTTCTCGATCTTCACGTCGTAAGTCAACCGGCAAAACCGGCAGACCGCGGGCTCGCCGACTTCCACGCTGTTCGAGCTGTCGCAGGCTTCGCAGATCCATTGAACCTTTTCGGTCATCCCCCCATTCTACGGCCGGCGGGGCGATTTTCGCCCCTTTCCTTCCGGGTTGCCGGGGGATTTCGGCGCCATCTCGCGCTTTCGTTTTTGCCGGGCGCGGAAATGTCCCGGCGTCACCCCGCGTCGGCGCCGAGGCACCGGCGCGACCAGGCCTCCGCGATGAGCAGACGAAAAAGCGCGTACTCGGAATCGATCATGTCGGACTCGGACGGGCCGGCCGCGTCGAGCCATCCCTTCGCGATGAAACGCCGGTAGGCGGCTCTGGCCCGTTCGACCGCCTCCGCCGAAAAGCGTCGGCGCGGACCGGGAGTCGCGAGCTTCGAGGGCCGGCGGAGGATCTCGCCCGGGAGCCGCGCCTTCATCGCACGGCGAAGGAGCCACTTCGTCTGACCGTCTCGCAGCAACCAGTCTCCGGGAGCTCTCCAGAGAAATTCCACGACTCGATGATCGAGAAAAGGCTGCCGCGATTCGACTCCATGCGCCATCGTGACCCGATCTTCGAAGCGAAGGACGAAGGGAAGACGGTCCAGGAGGAACTGGTGCCTCAGGTGGCCCTGCAGCGTCGGACGGGCCGAGCAGAACGCGTCCAGCGGACGGGACGACCGGGCCGCCCGGAGGTTTCCGGGGAGACGCCGCAGCGCCCGAGCGGCTCCCCAGAAGCGCCGGCCCGAAAGGAACGCTTCCCCGATCGCGCGCAGTCGGCGCCCGCCGGACCAGAGCTCCCGCAGGTGGACGTCCCACGGTTCGTAGCCGCCCAGGAGCTCGTCGCCGCCCTGCCCCGTCAGAACGACCCGGATGCCCGCCTCGCGCGCCCGGGCGCTCAGAAGCTTCATCGCGTAGAACCCGTGATGAAAGGTCAGGTCGTCGAGCGTCCAGGCCAGCTCGTCCATTTCGGCTTCGAGCCGCGCGCCGTCGGGCTCGACGAACTCCGGCGCGCAGTTCGCGCGGCGGGCCATCGCCCGCGCGTACCCGCTCTCGTCGATCTCGGGCGCGTCCGGATAGGCGAGCGAAATCGTCTTGCCCGCGAACCCTCCGCGCTCGCGCGCCTCGAGAGCAGCGGACGCCGCGAGGATGCTCGAAGAATCCATTCCGCCCGAAAGAAAAACGCCCACGGGAGCGTCCGACCGCAGCCGGATGCGGACGGCGTCGCGGAGAAGCGGGAAGAATTCCTCTCGCGCCGTTCGGGCAGCCCGCGAGCGGCTCTCGAACGGACGGGGCTCCGGCGGAACGTACCACCGGGATTCCTTCTCTCCCTTCGCGGAGACCTCGAGAATCGATCCTTCGGAAAGGCAGCGATAATTGCGATAGATCGTTCGATCGCCGGAGCCGACGCTGAGTCCCGTGCGAAAGAAGCTCCTCACGATCTCGTCGTCCGGCTCGGCGGCCAGGAAAGGACGAAGAGCCTTCGGCTCGGAGGCGAACGCAAAACGGCCGCCCGCGTCCCGCGCCCAGTACAGAGGCTTCACTCCGTAGCGATCGCGACAGCACACGAGCTTCCGTTCCGCTCGATCCCAGATCGCGAACGCCCACATCCCGTTCAGCCGCGGAAGCGCCGCCGGACCCCATCGGATCCAGGATGCAAGCAGGACTTCGGTGTCCGACCGCGTGACGAATCGCTCGCCGCGGGACTCGAGCTCCGCCCGCAGCTCGGGGGCGTTGTAGATCGCCCCGTTGTAGACGATCCACCATCGCTCGCCCTCGCGCGCCATCGGCTGCCGCGCGGCGTCGGTGAGATCGAAGATCGCGAGCCGGCGGTGGCCCAGCACCGCGCGATCGACCGGGCGGTCGTCCGCGACGATGCCTTCGCCGTCGGGTCCGCGGTGGGCGATCCGCGAGAGCATGCGCGCGACGAGCGGCGGGGTTTCCGGCCGTCGCTCGGGCTCGAAGATCCCCGCGATTCCGCACATCCTAGGCGAGAACCCCGAATCTCGAGCGCATTTCCCGCCGGCCCGCGCCGGTCACGCTCAGGATCCGGCTGTCGAGGTCTCCGACGACCCATTTCCGGCGCCGGGCCAGATCCAGCAGCGCCGCGCCGAGAGCGCCCCCGAGGTGCGGGCGCCGCTCGCTCCAGTCGAGACAGGCGTAGGCGAAGCGGCGTCTCCGGGTTCGCGCGGCCGCGACGTCGATGCCCGCGCGCTCGAATTCCGCCGATCCCGTTTCGGTGAGATCGTAGGCGCCGTCCTTCCCCGGCGGCGAGAGCCATCCTCTCTCCTCGAACCGGTCGTGCAGGGAGACCGCGATTTCGCCCGCCATGTGGTCATAGCAGGTGCGGGCGGCGCGAAGGCGGCTCGGCGTTCGCGGCGCGAAACGAGGCGCGGAAGTCCCCGCGACGACCATCAGCGCTTCCAGCGCCTTCGCGACATCGGAATCCTCGAGACAGTGGTACCGGTGCTTGCCCTGGGCAACCGTCCTCACGAGATGCCGCGCCTTCAGCCGCGCGAGATGAACGCTCGCCGTCGACGGGCTCACTCCGGCCACGGCCGCCAGCTCCGTGCTCGTTCGGGCATGGCCGTCGAGCAGGCAGCACAGCATGCGGGTGCGGGCCGGCTCCGCGATCGCGGCCGCGATGCCGGAAAGGCGCGCGCCGGCGCCCTCGAATTCCATACTTTGATGATAAACGAAGCATGGCCGTCGGCCAACCTCGATACTTTGCAGAGACGAAAAGGAGGATGTGTTGACGATCACGTGCTTCATCCGTTACCAGATTGATCCGTTCCAGCGCGAGAGCTTCCAGGAGTACGCGGCGAACTGGGGGCGCATCATCCCCCGCTGCGGCGGCCACCTCGTCGGGTACTTCCTTCCCCACGAAGGCACGAACGACGTGGCCTGGGGGCTGATTGCGTTCGACAGCCTCGCCTCGTACGAGGCCTACCGCGCGCGGCTGAGAAAGGACCCCGAGTCGCGCGCGAACTTCGCGATGGCGCAAACGAAGCGCCTGATCCTTCGCGAGGAGAGAACCTTCGTGGAGGTCGTCGACGGGACGTTCGGGATTCCCGCGGCCCCGCCGGACGGAAGAGCCTGAAGAGAATCGACCGGGGCGTCTCCTACGTCAACAGCCCGGCCGTCCACCTCGGCGCCGCGTTCGATCTCGCCTCGGAGGATTGACGGTCGCGAGCCCGGCGTCCATTCCAGACCGCACCTGGCCCGCCGCTTGAATAACCACTTCCGTCCAAGGACGACCGCCCGCGAGTGGCCATTCCGGAAGGCGCGCGGGTGGTCATTGAGCCGCATCGACAGCGGGGATACCGTGGGACGAAGGAGGTGGGGCCATGGCCACCGTTCAGGTTCGCTACATCGTCCGCGACATGGAGGCCTCGATTGCCTTCTACACGAAGCACCTGGGTTTCACTCTCCAGATGCACCCTGCCCCCGCGTTCGCGATGCTCTCGCGGGGTGACCTGCGCCTCGTTCTCAGCTCGCCGAACCCGGCGGCCGGCGGAGGTCAACCGATGCCGGACGGCACTCCGCAGGCGCCCGGCGGCTGGAATCGATTCGCGCTCGAAGTGGACGACATCGCCGCGGCGGTCGAGAGACTCCGAGAGGCGGGTGCTCGTTTTCGAAACGACATCGTCACGGGGGTCGGCGGCAAGCAGATCCTCGTCGAAGACCCGTCCGGCAATCCGATCGAGTTGTTCCAGCCGACGGCCCCCGAGGCCCGCTTCGACTCGCGCGGTTGAAAGCCCGACGGCCCGACGAATCGGCGGGATTGTCTCTTACTCAGACCCGGTCTGAGCTTCCGCCTCGCGGTGGTCGCGGTAGTGCCAGAAGGCCAGAGTCAGGACCGCAACGATGGGAATGACGAGGAAAATCCCCGCCAGTCCGCCGAGCTCCGCCCCGCACAAGATCGCGAGGATGATGGCGAGCGGGTGCATGTGGATTCCCGTCCCCACGATTTTCGGGTACACCACGTAATCCTGAACGGCCCGGAGCACGACGAGGAAGACCAGGACGGCCACGACCTGCCCGAGCGAGTGAAATGCGGCAAAGCTCGTTGCCAGGACGCCCATCGTCAACGGGCCCGCCAACGGGACGAATTCCAAAAGGCCTGCGGCTACCCCGAGCACGACCGCGTAGGGCACGCCGATCACGAGAAATCCGGTCGTGCAGACTACCCCGATGAGCAGGGACGCCGTCACCTGGGCGCGAACGTAGGCGGCCAGCGTGTCGTTGAGCTCGATCAGAAAGACATCTCCGCGCGACCGGAGGTGGCCCCGGGGAAGAATTCGTAAGGCGGCCTTACGAAGCGGCTCGGCGTCCTTGAGCAAAAAGATCGCCAGAATCGGCACGAGAATCAGCCAGGGGAGATAGACGAGCCCTCCGGCGAGACGCGGCAGCAGGTCCTTCGTGACGTACGAGCCCCCGGCCGCCACGGCCTGGTGCATCGCTCGATCGAGGAAATCCCGCAATGCCGGCGGAAGCGCGCGACTCCGGTAGCCCGTCTGCCAGCTCTGCCAGCGGCCCTGAATTCGCGCCAGATAGCCCGGGGCCTCCGTTGCGAGCTCCCCGAGCTGATCGTTCAAGACGGGGAGCAGCACGGCAAATGCCGCGGCCAGCGATCCGAAGAGGACCATGTAAACCAGCCCGATCGCCGCCGGGAGCGGAAGAACGAGCTTCCGCCCTCTCAGGGTGACCGGCCGGCGGCAGAAGCCGACAAAAGGGGCGACGAGGTAGGCGAAGAAGATCGCGAGAACGAGCAGAAGGAGGATGCCCGTCAGGCGGTAGAGGGACCAAAGGGCAGCGGCCACGGCCAGCGCCAGAAAAAGAACAACGAGGGTGGTCCTGACGACGGAAGGGGCGGACGGAGACAGCCGAGGCTCGCCGGCAGCCCGGCCGTCTCCTGTCGCAGTCAACGGGCGCGGCACTGGCCCTGTCTAGACAATCCGGCGGCGTCCCGAGAACAGCTGAAAAAGCAGCATGATCACGGCAATGATGATGAGCAGGTGAATGAGACCGCCTCCGACGTGAAAAGCGAAAAATCCGAGGGCCCAGAGAACGAGCAGGACAATCGCGATGGTGTAAAGCATGGAGTACCTCCTCTTTCACCCGACAGCCTAGCGTTTCCCCGCCGCAAGTAATCATCGTTTGTTCCTCTCACTGCGAACGAAAGAAACGATTGGACGATCTTCCTCGGGCGCTCATGCTCTAAGTCCATCGACCGCCGCGAATATCGCGGCTCGATTTCTCGACGAGGAGCAGCATCATGAAGAAATTTTCGATCACCACAATCGTTCTCGGCGCGCTCGCGATCCTGGCGGCCGCCGTCGCCGGCGCCCAGGGCCCGGGCGCGGACACCGGCATTCAACAGGCCGTCGCCCGCGTTTCCTTTCTGTCGGGCGATGTTTCGTACAATCGCGGCGACGAGCCCGACGTCTGGCAGGACGCGGCCGTGAACGTCCCGATGACCCTCGGCGATCGGATGTACCTGCGGGACGGGAGGGCCGAGCTTCAGTTGCAGGGCGGCAATTTCGTTCGCCTCGGCGCGCAGAGCCGATCTTTCGGCGCTGAACCTGACCGACGAGGTCGCGCAGTTCTCGCTGCAGGCCGGCACGGCTTCGTTCCACATCTCCGGCCTGCGAAACCAGGAATCCTTCGAGGTGGACACTCCCAACGTCGCGGTCACCTTCGAGCAGGCCGGCGACTACCGTCTCGACGTGGACCCGGATGGCAATACCCGGGTGGCCGTCCGCCGGGGACAGGCGCTCGTCGCGGCGGGCGGAGGGCAGGTTCCGTTGCCCGCCGGCAGCGAGATGGATGTCACGGGTGTCGATTCGCCTCAGTACGACATCGTCGCTCTTCCGGGGCTCGACGCCTGGGATCGCTGGGTGGATCAACGCGGAGCGCGCTCGCGAGGCCGCTCTTCCGCCTATGTCAATGCGGGCGTCGTTGGCGTGGAAGATCTCGACCAGTACGGACGGTGGAGCAACATTCCTCAATATGGCCGGTCTGGTCGCCGGTATCGGTGGAAGCCGGCTGGCAGCCGTACCGCTCCGGCCGGTGGGGCTGGCAGGATCCCTGGGGCTGGACCTGGATCGCCGATGAACCCTGGGGTTGGGCGCCCTACCATTACGGACGCTGGATAATGTCTTCCTCGCGCTGGTACTGGGTTCCCGTGTCTCCGCGAGCGGCTTACGCGCGTTACTCGCCCGCCCTCGTCGCCTTCGTCGGCGGAGGATCGGGTTGGTCGGCGTCCTTCAGCATCGGAGGCGGAGGCTACGTGGGATGGTTTCCGCTGGGTCCCCGGGATCCCTTCGTGCCCTGGTGGGGATCGCGCACGCGCGCCTACGGGAACGTCACGAACGTGACCTACGTCAACCGGAACTACGTCACCGTCGTCAACCAGAACACCTTTGTTTCGGGCGGCGGCATCGCCCGAAACTACGTTCGCGATTCCTCGGTGGTCCGCCAGATCGTGGCCGCTCCGGTGATTCGCGGAGCGCTGCCCGTCATGCCGGCCGCCGGAGCCCTTCGCGTCTCCGGAATCACGGCCCGGGCGGCGCGGCCGCCGGCGCCGGTGAATTCACGCGCGGTCGTCACGAGACTGGCTCCGCCTCCGGCGCCCCCGACTTTCCAGTCGAAGGTGGCGGCGATCCGCGAACAGCGCGGAGCGCCGGTCACCGCCGCCGCGGCGGCCCAGCTCTCGATTCAAACCCATCAGGGAGCGCGAGCGCTCCATCCCGTTCGGCCCGTCGCCGCTCCTTCGGGAGCAGTCACGCTTCGCTCGCGAAAGCGCCGGCGCGATTGCACCGCAGGCGGTGACCGCGCCGCGCGGAAAGGTCCTCGCGACCCCCGACCGGCCGATCGTTTCCACTCCCGCGGCTGCGGGAAGGCCCGAGATCAAGGCTCCGGAGCGGATCGCTCCGAACGCCGTCGCCTCTCCCGGCCGAGCGACCCGGCAACCGCATCACGCCGCGAGGCCAGAGCGCGCCCCCTCCTGTCCGCGAGAAGCAGATCAACAATCCGCCCCCGCAGCGCTCGGTCCAGGAAGCGCCTCCGCCCCGACCCGGGAAAGCGTTCGTCCGGCGGTTCCGAGAATCGTCAGCAGCAACCCATCGCGCCGAGAGGCCAGAGCGCGCCCCCTCCTGTCCGCGAGAAGCAGATCAACAATCCTCCCCCGAAGGCTCGTTCCAGCAAGCGCCTCCGCCCCGAGCCCGGGAAAGCATTCCTCCGGCGACTCCCGAGAGAGTCGTCAGCGGCAACAACCCTCCCCCGAATCGTTCGAGAGGCCCCCCCCAGAGTCCGGGAGCGCAACCCTCCGGCGACTCCCGAGAACCGTCAGCTGCAGCCGCGCAACAATCCTCCCCCGCAGCGCTCGTTCCGAGGCGCCTCCGCCGCCGACGCAAAACAACAACCGCCCGGCGGCCCAGGAACGCCAACAGCCGCCGGCGCGAAATCCGGAGAACCGCCCGGCCCCGCAGGTGAATCGGTCCGCGCCTCCCCCGCAGCGCCAGGCAGCCACGCCGGACAAGGGAAAGCAGCAAAAGAAACCGGACACGAGAAAGAAAAAGGACGAGTCGTCGACGACGTCGGAAGCTCCGCCGAAGACCCGATAGGTTCTTACCTGCTCGCTTTCGCCCGGGCCCGGCCGCGCGCCGCGCTCGGGCGTTTTCGTTGTGAGACGGACGAGACAGTCCCCTCGTCCATTCGGTCGCGCGGAGTCGACCTCACTTCCTGAAGGAAGGAAGCGAGGATCGGCGACGCGTCGCCGCGCCGGTAGATCACACCCGTCTCGGTGAACACGCCGCTGCCGGTGAGCGGGCGGAACACGACGGCCGAGGCGGACATCTGCTCCAGGGCAGGGTCGACGAGCGCGATCGTCAGTCCGGCGGCGATCATCCCGAGAACCGTCCGGGTCGAAGGGATCTCTCCTTCCATGGCAATCGGCGGCCCGAAGCCGGCCCGCCGAAACACGGCAAGAAGCTGATCGTACCTGCCGGGCGAGAGGTGCCGGGGCCAGAGCACGTAGGTTTCCTTCGAAAGATCCTCGAGCCTCAGATCGCTCTTGCGCGCGAGCGGGTGCTTCTCCGGAAGCGCCACGACCAGGCGAGCGCGGCCCGTCGTCTCCGTCACCAGGCCTTCCGCCTCCAGGGGAAGGCCGACGAATCCGACGTCGATCTGGCCTCCCCGCAGCGCGTCGAGCTGCGCTTCCGGCGTCAGGTTCTGAAAGACGACGGCGACGGAAGGCGCGTGTTCGGCGAAGAGGCGAAGCGCCTTGCCCAGGAAAATCCAGTCCGTCTCCGGCGAGATCCCGATCGAAAGCCTGCGCGCCTCGCCCCGCGCTGCTTCCCTCGCGAGGCCCGCCGCGCGTTCGGCCGAGGCGAGAATGCTCCGAGCCTCTTTCAGGAATCGAGCGCCGGCGGGCGTCAGCGCCACATGGCGCTTGGTTCGAACGAAGAGATCCACCTTGAGCTCTCGCTCGAGGTCCTGAATCTGCTGGCTCAGCGACGGCTGGGAGGTGTTCAGCCGCGTCGCCGCATGCCCGAAATGGAGCTCTTCGGCGACGGCGACGAAATATCGAAGATGGCGAAGCTCCACGATTTTGCTCTTATACCTTCAACGTCTCAATCCAAGCCAAAAAAACGATTGGACCCGTTCGGGCGAGCGCCTCATGCTGTGGGCTGAGGGTGCCAGTCATTTTTCTGGGACATTCCTTGAGATTCTACGATCCGAGCGCCCGCGGAGGCAAGAATGGCAAAACGAGTTGGCGACAGGAGCCAGAGGTTGACGCCTCCGGTCTCTTCGAAAGACCACGTGCGGGGATCTCCCCTTGCGAGCGTCACTCTCGTCGGTTACGGAGATTTCACCTGCCCGGAATGCGCGAAATCGTATCGGACCGTCAAGGCGATCCAGGCGAAGATGGGCTCCCGGCTCCGTTATGTCTTCCGCAGCTTTGCGAGAGACCCGTTCGACGCCAGTTCCGAGGGCGCGGCGGAAGCGGCGGAGTCCGCCGGAGCTCAGGGCAAGTTCTGGGAGATCCACGACCGGATGTTCGAGAACCAGGGAAGCTCCAGCCAGCGCGAGCTGACGAAGCACGCCGCGGCCGCCGGCCTCGATCCACGCCAGTTCCGGAGGGACATGCGGGGACATGTCCACCTGGCGAGGGTCCTCACGGTGCGGAGAGGGGGCATTCGGAGCGGCGTCGCGGAGGTGCCCACTTTCTTCGTCAATTCCCTCCAGCACGAGAGCGCCTTTGGCCTCGCCACCCTGCTGCCGGCCGTTCAGGCCGCCGCCGGCGGCGAGTGATCGATCCCTTCGGCGTCTCACCCTGATCGAAACAACGTATTGGACGGCTCCGCCCTCTCGATCCAACATGGAGCCATCGGAGGCCCGAGAATCGGGCAAGACGAATATATGCTGCAAGACTTCATCACCGGGAACCGCGAGGAGATCATCGCCCGGTGCCGCGAAAAGGTCGCCGCGAGACCGGCCCCGAGCGCCACGCCGGCGGAGCTCGAGCACGGCGTTCCTTTCTTTCTGGACCAGCTCGGCGACATCCTTCGCAGCGAGACTCAATCGAGCCCGGGAATCCGCGCCAGCGCCGCGCGGCATGGGGAAGAGATGCTCCGGCAGGGTTTCACCGTCGGGCAGGTCGTCCATGACTACGGCGACATCTGCCAGACGATCACCGACCTGGCTCTCGAGAAGACGGCCCCGATCTCGACGGCGGACTTTCGCCGATCTCAACCGTGCCTCGACGACGCCATCGCCAATGCCGTCACCGGATATGGAGATCTGCGCGACGCGCGGATTTCCGCGAAGGAAACCGAACGTCTCGGGATCTTCGCCCACGAGCTGCGCAATCTCCTCAACGCCGCGGTCCTCTCCTTCGAGGTCCTGAAGACCGGGAAGGTCGGATTCGGCGGGCGACGGCGCGATCCTCGCCCGAACCTTTCGGGCTGCACGCTCTCATCGACCGCTCGCCCAGGAAGGTCCCGTCTCAACGCGGCATTCAGAATCGCGAGAGATCGCGATTCCCAGCTTCGTCGGAGAAGTCGAGGCATCTGCCGCAATGGAGGCCGCGCCCGCATGGGGTTCGCCTGACCGTCGCCGGCGGGGACGGAGTTCCGGCCGTCCGGGCCGACCGCCGCATTCTCGCTTCCGTCGTCACGAACCTCCTTCAGAACGCGTTCAAATTCAACCGCCGAGGCGGGAACGTGTCGTTGAGATGGTCGGCGGACGCCGACCGCGTCCGGATCGCGGTCGAGGACGAATGCGGCGGACTTCCCCCGGGAGATCCGCGCGACCTCTTCCACCCGTTCGAGCAACGCGGCGACGATCGAACCGGCCTCGGCCTCGGCCTCGCGATCAGCCGCCGCGGGGCCGAGGCGAGCGGCGGCAAGATCCACGTGCGCGATATTCCCGGCAAAGGATGCGCCTTCACGCTGGATCTGCCGAGGGCGGGCGGCGGAAGGCTTTCCGACGTCTGATCAGCGTGCCGCGGGCCGCCGTGCTCGGCCCGGCGAACGGCCGGCCGCCCGCGATGGGGACCGGGGCTTTCGCATACGCTCCCGAACCGTTTCCAGGAGGTGCGCCAGCAGGGGCGAAAGGTCGTCCTTCCGATAAACCACGCCCAGCTCCATGAAGAGCGGGGCCTTCAGATCCCGAAACACGATCCCCGACGTTGGAAACTGCGTTCCCGGATCCACGAGCGCAATCGTCAGACCCGCGGCGACCATCCCCAGCGTGGTTCGGCCCGAGGGGAAAAACCCCTCCAGCGGGATCGGAGCGCCGAAGCCGGCCCGGATGAAGACCTGCTCCATCTCGTCATAGAGGCCCGGCTCCAGGTCGCGCGGCCAGAGGGCATAGTGCTCGCCCGCCAGATCCTCGAGAGCGATCTTTCGGTGAGACGCCAGGGGATGGTCCCGGCGCAGGGCAACGCGCAGAGGCGCCCGCTCGATGCATTCGGACGCCAGTCCCTCGCCCGAGACGGGGAGACTCACGAAACCGACGTCGATCCGTCCGTCTTCCAGCGCCTTTGTCTGTGTCCCCGTCGCAAGGACCTGAACGACGATTTCGATCGTGGGAAGATGCTCCCCGAAATCCCGGAGAACTCGCCGCATGATCTGCCAGTTCGTCTTCGGCGACGCGCCGATCACGAGCCTGCCGCGATCGGTTCTTTCCGTCTGGCGCGCGAGCTCCGCCGCGCGGTCGGCCGACGCCAGAATCTCCCGCGCCTCCTTCGAAAAGCTCTCTCCCGCCTTCGTCAGCTCGACTCGACGTTTCGTCCGATGAAAGAGCTCGACGTGAAGCTCCTTTTCGAGGTTTCGGATCTGCTGGCTCAGCGTCGGCTGGGAGATGTGAACGCGGTCCGCCGCGTGGCCGAAGTGAAGCTCATCGGCTACCGCGACGAAGTAGCGGAGGTGGCGAAGCTCCATGGATCTTTCTGGGCGCATTTTATACCTCGGGTCGATCCTTCCGGCGTCTCACCACGATCGAAACAAACGATTGGAGTTCCGGCCGGGACTGCGCCACCATGCAAAAGTGGGGCAAGACGTGAGTACGATCGATCGAAAACCCGCCGGATACCTGCGTTCCTCAACCTTCTGGGTGTTGACGATCAGCGCGCCGATCCTGTGGGCGCTCTTCTACTATCTCCTGACCCGAATTTTCGCTCCCCTGCTGCAGTGAAAAACTCGGCTCCCGAGAAAGACCATTCCGGTCATCGTTTGATCGTCTCAATGAGCAAGGAAGTAACGATTGGACGCCGGACCCCGCGGGGCCCATGCTGTACGGGAAGGAGAACCCCAATGAAGATTTTGACGAGGATCCTCACATCCATGACATTTCTGGGATTCGCAAGTCTGCTTCTCGCGCAGGGCACGCCCGTCCAGCGCACGACGAAGCTGACGATTTCCGAGCCGACGGAGATCTCCGGCACCATCCTGCAGCCGGGCAACTACGTGGTCCGGGTCCACGATTTCAAGGGCGGCAAGGTTCAGGTGCAGGTCACCGACGACGCCGACAAGACGGTGTTCGCGACCGTGACGGCGATGCGAATGCGCCGCAACCTCGACACCAACCAGCAGCAGGCGGAGCAGACCGAGTTCACCTACACGACGGCGAACGGCCACCCCGCTCTTCACACCTGGTTCTATCCGGGAGACGAGTGGGGCGAGGAATTCACGACCGGTCAGGCGACCTGGCCGACGGAGACCGCCGGCGGAACGGTGACACAGACCCCGATGCCGGCCGAGACGAAGACTGTCGAAGTCGCGCAAACGCCGGCACCAGCCCCGGCTCCCGCCCTCGTCGCGGAAAACAATGCGCCGGCTCCCGAGCCGACTCCGGCTCCCGCCGAATTGCCGAAGACCGGAAGCAATCTCCCGCTCCTCGGGCTGATCGGCCTCGGAACCCTCGCGGGCGCCGCCGCCCTTCACATCGCGCGCCGGATGGCGTAACCGAAGAATCCCGACATTCCTCACGGAACGGACCGGGGCGCACGCGTCCCGGTCCGTCTTTCTTTTCGGCCCCTGGCGATGCGTCGCGCGCAACCTCATCACGGATCTCCTGCGCAAGAAGAAGCCCGACTCTTTCGGGGACGCCACCCTCGAGGGCGACGACGGCGCGCGAGAAGTTCCGCGAGGGCATGCGGGCGCGATGGGGCTGCGCGCCCCCGGCGGATCCGAAGCCGACAGCGTGACGGCGCATCGCGGGACCGCCGAGCTCAAGTACCGCGGCCGACGCTCCGAGCCGAGCCCGGGCTTTCCATTGGCCCGACGATCTCCAGCGCGGCGTCGCCCGCCGCATCCTCGGGCGAAGCCGCCAATCGTCGGGACAGCAGGTTCGGGTCGGTTCTCGCCGTCGCGACGAGGCCCGCCCAAGTGTTCCTGCCACCGTTCTTCGCCCGGTAGAGCGCCTGATCCGCGAGATCCACGACCTGCGACCACGCGATCGCGCGGGGAGACGACGGCACGAACGGATACGCGGCGAACCCGATTGACGCCGTCTTCGAGAGGGATTGTCCCCCCTCGAGCGCAAACGGTCGCTCCGCGATCGCCGCGCGCAGTCGCTCCGCGACCTCCGGAGCGTCCTCGCGGCGGCTTCCGCGAGCGACCACGAGGAACTCTTCCCCGCCCCAACGAAGCATGTAGTCCGACGCGCGAAAGACCTGCTCCATTCGCTCGCGCAACTGCGTGAGAACCCGGTCGCCCGCCGCATGACCGAGCTCATCGTTCACTTTCTTGAAAAAGTCGATGTCGACGAGAAAGAAAACGAGATCAGTCCCCTGACGAAGGGCCAGCGACACGTCGTCGTCGATGCGCTGCAGCAGAAATCGGCGATTCTTCAGGCCGGTCAGCGCGTCGGTGATCGCCATGTCTTCCAGGGCCGCGTTGGCCTTCGCGAGGGCGCTCGTCCGCTCGGCGACGGTCTCCTCCAGCCGCTCGGCTCGCCGGCGAAGGACTCTCGTCCGCGCGCGAATGAACCCCAGGATCAGAAGCGAGAGCAAGACGACGACGAGCGAACGGAACCCCAGGGTTTCGTGCCAGGCGGGAAGAGCTCGGAAGTCGAGCGCGAGAGCGCTCGGGCTCCAGACGCCCAGCCGATTCGTGCCGCGCACGCGCAGCGTGTACGTTCCCGGCGAGAGGTTGGTATAGGTCGCAAGGCGGTGCGCCGGGTCCGCGCCGATCCAGTCGCGGTTGTAGCCGTCGAGCTTGTAGGCGTAATGGAGTGCGTCGGGCGCGGAATAGTCGAGCGACGCGAACTCGACCGTGATATCTCGCGCCCGGGCAGGCAGCTCGAAGGTCGAACCGCCCCGAGTCGATACCGCCCGCTCACCCAGTTTCAACGCCGTGATCTCGAGCGGCGGCGAATAGCTCCACTCGGCACTCGCTGCCGGCGCGATGACCGCGACGGCGCGAGTCCCCGCGAAGAAAATCGTGCCGTCGCCGGCGACGGCAACCGATCCCGTCCAGAACTCGGTTTCCTGAATCCCCTCGGCGGGCCCGAACACTTTCATGCGGAAGCTGTCGGGATCGATGCTCGCGAGCGCGTTCGTCGCGGTCGCCCAGATCCGGCCGTCCGCGCCTTCGGCCAGGCCGCCGAGATGCTCGGGCAATCCCTCGGCGGCGCCAACCCGGCGGATAACGCTTCCGCCGTCTCTTTCCGACAGCACGTTCACCGGGCCGCCGACGGCGCCGGCCCAGATCCGTCCGCGGCGATCCTGGACGATCGAGCCGACGGCGCCGGGACCCAGGGAATTGGGGTCGTGCGGATCGTGGACGAACCGGACGACCCGTCCCGACGCGGTATCGATTCGGTTGAGGCCGTTCCGGGTTCCGGCCCAGATTCGTCCCTCGCGATCCGCGTACAGCACGGTGACAAAGTCGTTCGAGAGGGTATCGAGGCCCTCGCCGCGCCGGTAGCGTGTCACCGCTCCCCCACGCTTGGGCAGAACCGCGAGACCCGAGCTCGTCCCGACCCAGAGCGTGTCGCCCCGGTCGAGGAGAGAGAACACGCGGCCCAGTTCCCGATCGGGCCCGGCCGGACAGTCAATCGCGCGTCCCCGCGGTACCAGATGGCAAAGACCGGCGACCGTGCCGATCCACAGCGTGCCATCCGCTCCGCTCTGGAGCGTTTGCACGCTCGCATGATTCGGCGCGGTGAACGCCGTGGAAGAGCCGGTTTGCGCATCGAGCCGCACAACCCTGTCCGATCCGCCGAGCCAGAGCGCGCCGTCGGGAGCAGAGGCGACCGCCCGAGCTCCGATGTCGCCCGCGCCCAGACGCTTGTCGGTCGAAAAAAGCTCGTAGATGCCGCGGTTCAACGGATTGTGTGCGAGAAGACCTCCGGGCCCGTTCGCAATCCAGATCAACCCCGATCGGTCGCGCAAGAACTGCCACACGTCGCCGGCCGTGAGCCCTCCCGGATTCGCGCGGTCAATCGCAATCCGGCGAACGCGGCGGGTCGTATCGTCGACGATCGAAATCCCGCCGTCATAGCTCGCGACCCAGAAAACGCCGGGGGTCACTTCGATCACCCCCCATTGCTCGCCGGGTGCCAGCGCCGATGCCTCGTTGCCCGACGCGTACGTCCGCACGATGCGGCGCTCTGGGGAAAGGACGAATACTCGATCGACGGATCCGATCCACAGGCGCCCGTCAGCGTCTTCGTACAGGCTGAAGAAGCTTCGCGAGCCGAACTCCTCGCCGCCGCCAGCCGGAATAAACAGCGAAAAAGTCTTCTCGGAACGCAAACGTCGGTACAGCCCGCGGACGGTCGCGACCCATACGGTTGCCGTTCGGTCGACGAATATCGCTTCCACCCGCGGCTGCGCCTGTCCCGGATCCGCCAGATCCGCAGGCTCGAATCGGCCGATCGCCGGGTCGAAGGAGTCCAGGCCGCTGTCGCCGCCCACCCAGAGGCGCCCGCCCGGCTCCCTCGCCAGCGCCACGACAGTCGCGCTCCTCGGGCCCGCCCGACCCGCTGGATCGGCCGGCCAGGCGCGAAACGTCTCCGTCGATTCGTCGAGGCACACCAACCCGCTCGACGGCGTTCCAATCCAGAGCCTGCCGTCCGGGTCCGCGACGAGCGCTTCGGCGCCGGCGGGAGCGTTCGGATGGTTACCGTCCGACGGGAAATTGCGAAACTCGTATCCGTCGTAGCGGGCGATGCCCGCCGGCGTGCCGACCCAGAGGAATCCCGCGGCATCCTGGGTCACTGCGTCGACGGCGGGATGCGCCAGAACGGCTTTGATCGATCCTCCGGAACACCGGGTCGGCGACGTTCGCCCACGGCGAGAGCGGCTTGGCCGTCGAAGCCGCGCAGACGAGAAGAGAAGAAACGAAGGCCGCGAAGCGAGCCCCGCCTTCGAAACGATAGGTTCTATCGTCTTCCATTCCCAGTTTCCGCGCCGATTCTACGACGGCTCTTCCAATGATCCGCTCCTGAATCGGGGGTCCCTCGGCTCGCCGGGACGGAGCGGCGCTATATTTGCGTCGAGGAAGACGTCATGAACACGAAGATGAAAAAGCGCCGATTGGGAAAGAACGGCCCGGAAGTCTCCGCTCTCGGGCTCGGCTGCATGGGGATGAGCTACGGCTACGGTCCGCCGAAGGATCGGAAGGAGATGATCGATCTCCTGCGACAGGCGGTCGAACGAGGAGTGACCCTCTTCGACACGGCGGAAGCGTACGGCCCGTACACGAACGAAGAGCTCGTCGGCGAGGCGCTCGCTCCGTTTCGCGACCGGGTCGTGATCGCGACGAAGTTCGGCTTCCGGTTCGCGCCCGACGGCAAGCAGATCGGCCTCGACAGCCGGCCGGAGCACATCCGTCAGGTCGCCGAAGCCTCGCTCCGGCGGCTCCGGACCGGCGTCATCGACCTCTTCTATCAGCACCGGGTCGATCTGGACGTGCCGATCGAGGACGTCGCGGGGACCGTGAAGGAGCTGATCCGGGAAGGCAAGGTCCGGCACTTCGGCCTTTCGGAGGCGGGCGTCCAGACGATCCGGCGCGCGCACGCGGTCCAGCCGGTCACCGTGCTCCAGAACGAATACTCGCTCTGGTGGCGGGAACCCGAGAAGGAAGTCCTCCCCGCGCTCGAAGAGCTCGGCATCGGCCTCGTTCCTTTCAGCCCGCTCGGCCGAGGCTTCCTGACCGGGAAGATGGACGAAAACACGAAGATCGAGGGCACCGACTTCCGCGCCGGCCTGCCGCGCTTCACGCCGGAGGCGCGCAAGGCGAACAAAGGTCTCGTCGATCTCCTCGCCTCGATCGCGCGGAAGATGAACTCAGAGCTGAACGCGACGCCGGCTCAGCTCGCGCTCGCGTGGATCCTCGCCCGAAAGCCGTGGATCGTGCCCATTCCGGGGACGACGAAACTCGCGCGATTGGAGGAAAACCTCGGCGCGGTCGCGCTCGACCTCACGCCGGACGATCTGCGCGAAATCGACGAAGCGGCGGCGAAAGTCCCGGTCGAAGGCGCGCGATACCCGGAACGGCTCCAGCAGATGGTCGGGCGGTGACGGCGCGGCGGCGCTGCGGGGCCGCCTGCGGCCCGGATGGCACAACGCGCCGGCGGAGGAGTATCGTGCTTCGACAGAGGAGGGTCGGCCATGAAACGACTCCTGATTTCGGTCGCGTTTCTCCTGGCTTCCGCGGCGGCGCGCGCCGGCTCGTGTGTTCCCGACTCTCACACTCTCTGCCTGAACGCCTCCCGCTTCGCCGTCGAGACGGCCTTCAAGATCGGTCCGGGATTGAGTCCCCTGATCCTGTCGAACGCCGTTCCCCTGACGGACCAGAGCGGCTATTTCTGGTTCTTCGACAGCTCCAATGTCGAAATCATCGTCAAGGTTCTCGACGGGTGCGCGATCAACGGCCACGCCTGGGTCTTCGCGGGGGGCCTGACGAACGTCGAGGTCAGCATCACCGTGACGGACACGGAGACCGGAGCCGTCCGGAATTATGGCAGCGCGTTCGGAACCCCGTTTCCGCCCATCGAAGACACCGCTGCTTTCGACTGTCCGTAGGGAAAGGAGAGGTGCGCATGCGGATCGGCATCCTCGGGATCCGGTTTTGGGCGGCATCGGGACGATCGGCGCCGCCGGGCACGAGGTGGTTTTCAGCTATGCGCGCAGCGACCAGAAGCTGCAGCGGCTCGCGAACCAAATTCCAGACGCCGGACGCAGGGAACCGCACGAGTCGCCCGCTACACCGAGCCGTTCGCGCTGCTCGTCGCCCGGCTCGCGTACGAAGGAAAGGGCGGCCCGGAACTGGCCTACCGGTTCGAGCGGTTCCGGCGATGAAACCCGCTCGTCGCCGTTCTCCCGCGCGTTTCCTCGTTCTCTTCGGGATTCTGCTCGTTGCGTTCTATGTCGTGATCGGAGTCCATCCCGTCAACGACCACGTCGTCGTCCCCTTCACGTCGGCCGTCGCGGGAATCTCCGCAGCGCTCCTCCGGACCCTCGGCGAAAGGGTCTCCGTGGCGGGAACCGTCATTTCCTCGGGAAAGTTCTCCGTCAACATCGAGAACGGATGCAACGGACTCGAGACGGTGCTCCTCCTCGCGGCAGCGGTTTTCGCGTTTCCCGCGAGCTGGAAAGCGCGCGCCGCCGGAATCTTCGGCGGCTTCTTCGCGATCCAGGCCGTCAATCTGGTGCGGGTCGTCACGCTTTTCTGGATCGGCGCTCACCGGCCCTCCTGGTTCGGGCCGGCCCACACGCTCGTGTGGCAGACGATCGTCGTCCTGTTCGGTGTGGGATTCTTCGTCGCATGGGCCGGGCGTGCCGCGAATCGCGTTGCGGCCTGAGATTTTCGCGAAGGCAGCCGCGGGCTTTCTCGCGGGCGCCGCGCTCTGGTTTCTTTTCGCCGGGCCGTACCATGCCGCCGTCGCGGCGCCCGCGCAGCTCCTGATTCGCTCTTTCGAATCGCCCGGGGAGACGCGGCTGAAGGCGAGCGACAGGGAGGTGATCGTCGATCGCGAGGATTTCCCCCCCTCCTCTCCCCGGCCGGGCATTCCGGCTTCCGACCTCGATTTCAACATCGCGCTGCTCGGCGCCCTCTTCGCCTCCACGCGAAAACCCCTGTCCGACCGGGGACTCGGTCGGCTTCTCCTCGCGTGCGCGCTTCTCTATCTCTCGCACGTCCTTGCGCTCGTGTTCGCCGTCGAGTCTCTTTACGCGCTCGACCTCGGCGAGTGGAGCCGCGCCCACTACGGGTCGTTCGGCCGGAATTTCTGGGCGACGGGCGCGCATTTTTATCGGATCGCCGGCATGTTCGCGCTGCCGTTCGCGCTCTGGTGGGCGCTCGCGGCCGATCTTCCCCGTCGCGCGATGATCCCGAAGCGATGAGAGCCGCGATTTACGGCGGGCCCCGTTCCATCGACCTCGGCGAACGCCCCGATCCTGTCATCCAGGAACCCACCGATGCTATCGTCCGCGTCGTCCTGGGCAGCGTTTGCGGCTCCGACCTCTGGTATTACCGCGGCGAGTCGCCCACGCGCCGGGGCCGATTGGCCACAATTCATCGGCGTGGTCGAGGAAACGGGGACGGAAGTCCGCAGCATCCGAAAGGGCGATTTCGTCGTCGCGCCTTTCACATTCAACGACGGCACCTGCCCGCACTGCCGCGCCGGATGGACTTCGAACTGCGCCCGCGGGGGCTCGTTCGGGAACCACGGCGTCGACGGAGGCCAGGGCGAAGCCGTGCGCGCCCCTTTCGCGGACTCGACACTCGTCAGCGTTCGGGAGTCTCGGGTATCGGACGAGGTCATGAAATCGCTCGTCACGCTCACGGACGTCATGTGCACCGGTCACCATGCGGCGGCGAGCGCCGGCGTCAAAAGGCGACACGGTCGCCCTCGTGGGCGACGGCGCCGTGGGACTGTGCGCCATCATCGCCGCGAAGCGACTGGGAGCCGAGCGCATCATCGCTTTGAGCCGAAATCCCACTCGCCAGAAGCTCGCCCGCGAGTTCGGAGCAACCGAAGTGCTGCCCGAGCGGGGCGAAGAGGCCAGCAAGAGAATTCTCGAAATGACGAACGGCGTCGGCGTCGATGCGGCGCTGGAATGCGTTGGCGTGAACGAATCCATGCAGACCGCATTTGCGATCGCTCGGCCGGGCTCGGTCGTCGGCGCGATCGGCGCTCCGCACGGCGTCGAGGTGCCGATCAACACAGTCATTTTCCGCAACATCGGCCTCCGCGGGGGCGTGTCCCCGGTTCGAAGATACATTCCCGAACTGCTTCCGGACGTGCTGGACGGGCGCATCGATCCCGGACGCGTGTTCGACTTCGAAACCACCCTGAAACACGTCCGGGAAGCGTACGACGCGATGGATCAGCGCCGCGCGACCAAGTCGCTTCTGCGCATCGGCGCGCGCTGAGCATGGCGAAGTTTGTCTTTGGAATGAACCAGTCCCTGGACGGCTACATCGACCACATGGCATTTCCCCGGGCCGCGGCGCCGCGCACGCGGAACTCGGCAATGCGCTGCTGCTGAAGGGCGACGCGCAGGGCGCGTTGGCGGAGCTCGAGCACGAGACGATCGAGATGTGGAAGATGATCGGCCTGCCGATGGCGTACCACGCGCTCGGGCGCAAGGCCGATTCGGACGCCGCGCTGGCCGCCCTGATCGCGAAATTCGAAAAGGACGGGCCCTACAACATCGCCTACGTCTACGCCTACCGCGGCGAGGGTGACAAGGCGTTCGAATGGCTCGACAAAGCGGTCAAGTATGTCGACACCGGCCTCGGCGACATACTGACGGACAACCTGTTCGACAAGATCCACGCCGACCCGCGCTGGCTGCCGTTCCTGCGCAAGATCGGCAAGGCGCCGGAGCAGCTGGCGAGGATCGAATTCAAGGTGACGCTGCCGAAGTAGAGGGCGACGCGGTCAACGATCGCCTCTTCTACCAGAAGTGTTTCCGCGCGAAGGCAATCCCGGACCCGGTCTTCAGATAGCGTTCGAATTCAACCGCCCGATTTTCATCTTCGAAGCCGAGTAAGACTTCGACCTTCCAGGGCAGGTGGCGTGACGTAAACGTGGATTTTCCCGAGTTGTGTTCCTCGAGGCGTCGCGAGGGGTCGTCCGTCAATCCAACATAGGTCTTTGTCGGATTGGCTATGGAACGGAGAAGGTAGACGTATTTCAACTTGCCCTCCTTCGCCCGTCCTTCGCTAAAGCTGCGGAGGGCTTCGGAGCGCATCCTCCTTCGCCCGGCTCGATTCCGTCAATTCAGAAGTCGGACTTGTCCTCCGAAGCCCTCCGACGCACGGAGTGCTGAGGAGGGCGAAGGAGGATGGTGGAGCTGACCAGGATCGAACTGGCGACCCCCTGAATGCCATTCAGGTGCTCTCCCAAGCTGAGCTACAGCCCCACGGGGAAGAGGGAAATCCTAGTCGAGCGAGGGGGTTCCGTCAAACCGGTCTTCGAGGGCCCCGGGTCTTCCCGGCGAGCCGCCCCACGTCACGGATCAGCCCCTCTCGTGCATTTCGAGGCGGCGTCCACGCCCGGTGCTGGTAATCTGGCAGGGTGACCGGTTACCTCGCGATCGGGCGCGAAGGCGCGTGGTCGATGGCAATCCTGGCCGGCGCGATCCTCGTGGCGCTCGGGATCCACCATCTCGCGTTCTCGGCGCTCGCACGGATCACCGCGCGGACCCGCAACGTCGTCGACTCCTCGATCGTTCGACGCGCCCGCCGTCCGGCGCGGCTGCTCGCCGTCTTTGCGGCCCTCTTCCTGGCGCTGCCCGCCACGACTCTTCCCGCCGCGCTCGAAGGGCCCATCCAGCACGGAGCCGGGCTCCTCCTGATCGCAGCCGTCGCGTATCTGATCATCGCGATGACGAACGTCCTGGACGATTTCGTCTCGAACCGTTTCGACATCGCGGCCGCCGACAATCTCGCCGCGCGCCGGGCCCGGACCCGCACGCAGATGCTGCGGCGCATCGTCGTCATCATCGTCGCCACCGTCGCGGCCGGGCTGATGTTGATGACGTTTCCCGCGATCCGCCGCTTCGGAACGAGCCTGCTCGCCTCGGCGGGCGTGGCAGGGATTATCCTCGGCCTCGCAGCGCGGGAGACGATCTCGAATCTTCTCGCCGGGATCCAGGTCGCCCTGACCGAGCCGATCCGGCTCGACGACGTCGTCGTCATCGAGGGGGAGTGGGGCCGCATCGAGGAGATCCGCATGACCTACGTCGTCGTCCGGATCTGGGACGAGCGGCGCCTGGTCGTGCCGCTGTCGTATTTCATCGAGAAACCGTTCCAGAACTGGACGCGGACGACGGCGAACATCCTCGGAACCGTCTCCCTTCACGTCGACTACACGGCTTCCGTGGACGAGATCCGCGGTGAGCTCCATCGCATCCTCCAGGCATCGCGCCTCTGGAACGGCAAAGTATGGAATCTGCAGGTGACCGGCGCCTCCGATCGGACGATCGAGCTGCGCGCGCTCATGAGCGCTTCCGACGGGCCGACGGCGTGGGACCTGCGCTGCGAGGTGCGCGAGCGCCTGATCGAGTTCCTGCAGCGCCGCCGCCCGAACGTCCTTCCGAGGCTCCGCGCCGAGATCGACCGAGACGCCGAGCCGGGCGACGTCCCGTCGGAAACACTGGATTCGTAAAACCGATCGGCAAGACGCGCAACACGCCGCCCACGCCTCACGGACGCGGAGTTGGAGCCGCCGCGAGGAAACCGGCGCCGAGCCAGCGTTCGTTCGCGTCCGCGCGCCGGGTCAGGAGAGCAATCCCGAAGAGCGCCGCGAATCCGGCGCCCGTCCAGCCGAGCGCCAGGAAGAGCGGATCCATCATCGTCCTGTCTATTCTTCCGCATCGACGACGAGTTTTCGAGCCGCCGTCCTGACCCGCGCCTGGAGGAGGAGCAGCTCGAAAACCGCCGCGCCCAGGAAGTAGACGAGCGAGAGCGCGATCCCGACTCCCCTCGGCGTCCAGCCCGGATGGTCGAGCGCCCGCCCGGTCGCGAGCATCGAGATCGACACCGTCAGCGTGAACAGCGTCTGCTCGGCCGCGAAGACGCGGCCCCGCACGCGGTCCGACGTCTCCTGCTGCAGCGCGACGGTCGAGAAGACCCAGGTAATTGCCGTTCCGATGCCGGAGCCGACGAGGCACGCGAGCGCCACGGGCAGCGACCGCGCGAGCGAGGCCGCCAGAAAGAACACTCCGCACACGAGGTATCCGACCGCGATCGTGCGCCGAGCGCCTTCGCCGCGGGACTTTCCCCAGCGGCGCGCGACGATCGGCCCGATCGCGGTGCCGATTCCGCGGGCCGCGAACAGCGCTCCGATACCGCCGGCCGCCGTCGCGCCGATCCGGAAGACACGGTCGCCCCAGATCGCGAGGAGCAGCCCCATTCCTCCGGCGAAGCCGAGCAGCGCCTTCGCGCACAGAATCGGCAGCAGCGTGGGCGCCTGCAGCGCCTCGCGCAGCCCGGAAACAAAGCCGCGCTCCGAATGGTGCGGCCGAGATTCGATCGGCGGGATCACGGCGCGCAGCACGAAGGCCGCGGACCACAGATAGCTCGCGGAATTCAGCAGAAAGGCGGCGCGCTCGCCGAGCAGCGCCGTGATGAGGCCGCCAACCGCCGCGCCCGCCGCGAGCATCACGGACCACGTCGTCGCGGTGACGGCGTTCGCGCCGACGAGGTGCTCCGGTTTCACGACCTTCGGCATCACGGCGTTGCGCGCCGGCTCGAAAAACGACGACAGCGACATCTGGACGGCCGTCGCGACATAAATGATCCAGATCCGCCCGGGACGGTCCACGAGAAGGAACGCGAGCACGACTCCCGCGCGCGCGAGATCGGCCGAGACCATGACGAGTTTTCTCGGGAGGTGATCGACGACGCGGCCGGCGATCGGACTGACGAGAAAGATCGGCACCATCTGGAGCACGTAGAAGAGGCCCGCCGCGCTGCCGGATCCGGTGAGCCGGAGCAGGAGGGAAAGGATCGCGACCTGATTGAACCAGTCCCCGAGCAGGCTGCCGACCTGGCCGATCCAGACGCGGCGAAAATCGGGATTCTCGCGGATGACCTCGATGTAGCTCGCGCGCGCGGGATTGGCTGCGGCAGACATGGAACGCGATTCTATTCGGACATCGCTGATCCGAGGAGATGGTCCACGGTCACGCCTTCTCGTCGCCGGCCGCAAACTCGCTTCATCTTGACGGCCTCGCCTCCGCGGTTCCCGTCTCCGGCTCGGCTTGAATCCGGTGGCTCAGACAGTGCGTCCGGCTTCTCGAAGGATGACCGCGGACCTTGCGCACGAAGTTCTAAATTTTGACTTGACCTCTGATTTCCACGACCTGATCCACGGGCAGCCGGAAAAACGCCGTCGCGCTGCGGGAATTGTTCGAGAGAACGGAAAACAAACGCTCCCTCCAGCCGGCCATTCCCGCGACCTCGGACGGGAGAATCGTCTCCTTTCCGAGGAAGAACGTCGTCGTCTTCTCCTCGAGAGCGACGCCCTTCCCCACCGCCTTCCGGAGCGGTCCGAGAAGCTCCGGGTCCTCCATGAACCCGAAGTGGAGAAGGATCCGGGAGAAGCCGGACGAAAACGTCTCCACGTCGATGCGATTCTCCTCTCGCACGCGCGGAACCTCCTCCGTCAGGATCGTCACGAGCAGGACCTGCTCGTGAACGATCTGGTTGTGCCGGTAATTGTTCAGGAGCGCCGGCGGAATGACCTCCGGGATCATCGAAAGGTAGATCGCCGTGCCGGAGACCCTCACCGGCCGTTTCGCCTCGACTTCGGCGATGAAGTCCGGCACGGAAAAGAGCCGCCGCCGGAGCTGCCGGTTCAGCAGCCGCCTTCCCGTTCGCCACGTCGTCATCAACGTGAACACCGCGACCGCGACGGCGATCGGAAACCATCCGCCCTTCGCGATCTTCACGATGTTCGCCGCGAAGAACGAGACGTCGAAAACCAGGAATCCGACCGTCACGAGACCGGACGCCCACGGCTTCCAGCCGAACAGGTCCTTCGTCACGGAATGGGCGAGCAGCGTCGTGATGACCATCGTGGCGGACACGGCGACTCCGTAGGCCGCCGCGAGGTTGTTCGAATCGCGGAACCCGAGAACGAGGCCGATCGTCGCCGCCATGAGCAGCCAGTTGAGGCCGGGGATGTAGATCTGGCCGATGTCGGTCGCCGACGTGTGCACGATCTTGACCCTCGGGAGATAACCGAGCTGAACGGCCTGCCGGGTCAGCGAGAACGCTCCGGAAACGATCGCCTGGGACGCGATGATCGTCGCCATCGTCGCGAGCGCGACGAGCGGATACAGCGCCCACGGGGGGGCGAGGCGGTAGAACGGGTTTCGCGCCGCTTCCGGAAAGCGGATCAGGAGAGCGCCCTGGCCGAAGTAATTCAGCAGCAGCGGACGGCCCGACGATCGAGAACCAGTCGATCTGGATCGGCTTCTCGCCGAAGTGGCCGAGGTCCGCGTAGAGCGCCTCGCCGCCCGTCGCGACGAGAAAGACCGCTCCGAGCACCAGAAAGCCGTGGACCCGGTTGCGGGCGAAGAACGCGGCCGCGTGCACGGGGTTCACCGCCGCGAGCACGCCCGGGTAGCGCAGAATGCTCGCGAGGCCGAGCGTCGCGAGCGTGAGGAACCACACGAGCATCACGGGGCCGAAGACCTTGCCGATCGCCGCGGTCCCGCGGCTGCTGGAAGAGGAAGAGCCCCACGAGGATCGCGATCGTGATGGGGATGACGAACGGCTCGAAGATCGGCGTCGCGACGTCCAGCCCTTCGACGCGCCGAGAGGACCGAGATCGCCGGCGTGATCATTCCGTCGCCGTAGAGCAGCGCGGCGCCGAAGACCCCGAGCGTGACGAGAACCGCGTGCGCGCGCCGGCTCCTCCGCTTCTTCTTCCGAACGAGGCTCATCAGCGCGAGGATTCCGCCTTCGCCGCGATTGTCGAGCCGCAGAACGTAGACGTGGTACTTGAGCGTCACGACGACGACGAGCGACCAGAACACGAGCGAAAGGACGCCGAGCACGTTCTCGCGGCCGGGCGGAATCGAATGCAGCCCGGAAAAGCAGACCTTGAGCGCGTACAGCGGGCTCGTTCCGATGTCTCCGTAGACGATGCCGAGCGCGCTCGAGCGACCAGCACGGCGAGGCGCTTCCCGGAAGGCCTCGCCTCGGCCGCGACCGCGGAAGGCTCCCCACGGGTCTTGCGCTCGAAATCCCGATCCGCCACAGACTCAATCAGAGCATGAAATGTGGCGGAAGCGCATGGGAATCGAACCCACCAGTCCCGGCTGAGCCGCGACTCGAACGGATTTGAAGTCCGCGGAAGCCACCAGACTCCTTGCGCTTCCTCCGAGAAGCGCGAGTCTACCAGCTAGCGGTCGATTTCGTACGCGGAGAGCGGGTCGAGCTGCCGGCGAGGGCCGGAGAGGCGAAGCACGAGCGCGTCGCCCTCGTCCGATTCCGAGAGGACCCGCGCTCCCGACCGAGCGCGCGCGATCTCCCGGGAATCGGAATACGGAATGCGAACGGCCATTTCGAGCTCGTCGGGGCTGCTCCTCTTCTCGATTTCCGCGAGGAGCCGGTCGAATCCCTCGCCCGTCACGGAGGATACTTCGAGGGCCCCGTTGCGCCGGGAGCCGAGATCCGCTTTCGTGTAGACCGTCAGGACGCGCGCCGGATCCACCCCGAGCCCGGAGAACGTCTCCTCGGCGATCTCCTTTTCCTCGTCCGCCGACTCCGACGAACCGTCGACGGCATGAAGGACGAGATCCGCGTCGCGAATTTCCGAAAGCGTGGAGCGGAACGAGGCGACGAGACCGGGCGGGAGTTTGCGAATCAGGCCGACCGTATCGATGACGAGCGCGCCGGTTCCCTGGAGCTTTCCGACCCGGGCGTCGAGCGTCGCGAAAAGGCGGTCGGCCGCGAGCTCCGAACCCGACGTCAGGCGGTTGAAGAGCGTTGTCTTGCCGGCGTTCGTGTAGCCCGCGATCGCGATCTGGAACGAGTGCCGGCGTCCGCGCTTCTGCACGCGCCGGGACGTCTCGATTTTCGCGAGGTCCTTCTTGAGAAGCGAGATCCGGTGCCGGATCTTGCGTCGGTCGAGCTCGAGTTGCTGTTCGCCCGCTCCTCGTCCTCCGATGCCGCCGCCGAGACGGGACAGCCCCTTGTACTTTCCCGTCAGGCGAGGCAGCAGGTACTCGTAGCGGGCAAGCTCGACCTGGGTGCGCGCCTCGCGGCTCCGGGCGTGGAGCGAGAAAATTTCGAGGATGAGCCCGGCGCGATCGGTCACGCGCGGAAGCGATTTCTCGAGGTTCTTGACCTGGCCCGGAGAGAGGTCGTCGTCGAAAACGACGAGCCCCGCCGAGAGAGCGGCCGCCTCCGCCGCGATCTCCTCGACCGCGCCGGAGCCGATGAACGTCGCGGGATCCAGCGACGAGCGCTCGCGGACTTCGCGGGCGACGACCTCGCCTCCCGCCGTGTCGACGAGGCGCTCCAGCTCGTCCAGGTGTTTTTCGACTTCGGCCCGGCGAAGGCCGCGCGTCACGACGCCGACGACAACGACTTTTTCTTTAGTCAACGTGCTGGACAATGTTTTGAACGATGTCGACGGAGGCCTCGGCCCGGAAGCATCGCCGATAGAGTAGGATATCGCGCGGATGGAGTCAATGTCGCGCCGGCAAGGCGCGCTCGGGATGTCCCGGCGGGACGCAGAGCTTCGCGCGGTGTTCGAAAGCCTCTCCCTGCGGTACGGAGCGGACTCGATGGACTCGGATCCGGTCAGTCTCGTTCACCGCTATTCCGATCCCCGGGACGTGGAGGTCGCGGGCTGGATCGCCTCCGCGTTCGCCTACGGGCGCGTTGACATCATCCTCGCGAACGTCTCGCGCCTCCTCGAATCGCTCGGGCGGCATCCGGCGGAAACGCTCGCGTCGAACCCGCCCGGCGCCGCCGTGCTCTCGTTCTTTCGCCATCGCTTCCACGGGCCGGAAGAAGCGGCGAAGCTCCTTTCCCTCATCGGCGGCGTCATTCGAAGCGAAGGATCGGTGAAGGCCTTCTTCGAGAGCCGGTACCAGGGAGAATCGGATATCGGCCCCGTTCTCGACCGCGTCTGCGCCGACCTGCTCGCAGGGGCGCCGGAGGCGAACGCGGCGCTGCGCTTCCTCTTTCCGTCGCCTTCCGGGGGTTCCGCGTGCAAGAGATGGAATCTCTACCTGCGCTGGATGGTTCGCCGCGACGCGATCGACTTCGGAATCTGGGACCGGATTCCGCCGCGCGCTCTCGTCGTCCCCACCGACACGCACGTTCACCGGGTGTCGCGCCGCCTCGGCCTGACGCGGCGCAAGACCGCCGACTGGACGACGGCCGTCGAGATCACCCGGCGACTCGCCCGCCTCGACGCGGATGACCCCGTGAAGTTCGACTACGCGATCTGCCGGCTGGGAATCCTCGAGATCTGCCGGACACGGCCCCGCCTTTCGGAGTGCCATCGCTGCATCGCGCAGCCGGTGTGCCCGGTAGGAAGTCGGCGAGTCTCGAGTCAGCGAGCTGGAGTCAGCGAGTCGCGAGTCGGAGAGTTGCGTGAAGACCCGGACCGTCCTGCTGCTCGCCGCTCTCGGAGTCGCGATCGCCGTTGCGTTCGTCTTCACCACTTCGCTCAAGCCGCCGGAGAACGGCTCCAACGCGATCACGTCGCTCTCCTCGATCTCGAAGCTCGACGTGTTCACGCGCGACGGGAAGAAGGTCAACCTCTCGAAGCTGAAGGGAAAGATCGTCGTCGTCCACTTCTGGGCGACCTGGTGCCCTCCCTGCGTCGAGGAGCTCCCGGAGCTGAACACCTTCTGGGCGAAGTTCAGGAACAACCCGGACATCGCGCTCTACAGCGTTTCGGTCGACGACTCGTGGCAGGCGATCGACGACTTCCGGAAGAAGACGCCGTTCGACCTTCCGCAATATCGGGATCCGGGCGCGAAGACCGCCCACAAGTTCGGGACGGCGAAGTTTCCGGAGACGTACATCGCGAACCGGAACGGGAGGATCCTGTACCACCTCGCCGAGGCGATCGACTGGGACTCCGCCCAGGTCACGCAGAACGTCGAAGCGCTGCTCGCGCAGAAGGAATAGCTACTCGTCCTTGTCCTCTTTCGACGCCTCGCCGTCGTCGTCGTCCTCTCTCACGGCCCACAGAAAGACACAGAACGCGACGAGCCCCGTGAAGAGGACCATGTAGAAGATGTAGATCGAGGCGTGCACGGGAGGATTCTACCGCCGCCGGCGAGCGAAGACCCGAGAGCGGCCGGGCCAACGCGCCGGCGCGATAGAGCGCGGGTGGCGCGGGAGGAGACCCCTTTTGCCGCTCGCGGCGCGGAGTCGTAGCAGAGTCCTCAACCCGCAGCGAGCGGAAAAGCGGGTCGAGTCCCGTGACAGGACCCGCTCTCCGAGCCGGCGCTGGGGCTTAGCCGCGAATCGGGCCGAGCGAGCTACTTGCCGAAGTTGAGCTCGACCGTCCCACCCGCCGGCACGACGACGTCCCTGTCCTGCGTCCCGTGCTTCTCGTCCCACGCCGTCACGCGGCGCTTTCCGGCGGGAACGCCTTCCAGGCGGTAGCGGCCGTCGCTGCCCGCGACCGCGAAGTGCGACGTCGGCGTCACGTAGACGTAGGCGCGCTCCGTCGGGGCGTTCTCGTTTTCGATTGTCATCAATCCCGGACGCGAGAGCCTCGTTTTCGAGACATCGCCCTGTGTCACGAACTTGTGGCGGAACGCGAGGTCGGAGAGCCCGAAATACACGGAAAGGTCCGCGAACACCGTGTCGAGCAGCGTAATCTGGAGCGACGAACCCGCCGGGGCCGCGGAAATCCTCGGCGCGACGCGTCCGTTCTGAACGGCGAGCCGGACCGCGAGCCCCGGCGCCGGCCGCGGAAGCTCGGCAACCGGCACCGAGAGGAACACGACCGTTGCCGCCGGGCAGCGGCCCAAGACAGTGCCGGGCGCCGCCTGTCCCCCCGCCGCCGCCAGGAGCAGCACGGGAAGAATGGCGGCGGAGGGCGTCACCGGGAGGCCGAGAGCCGGCGGGCCTTCGCCGGTTTCGGGGCGCCTTCGGCCTGCGCCGGCGCGCCTTCCCCGAGCGACCAGACGTAGTCCCGAAGCGAGCGCGTCACACGGTCGACGTCATGGATGAAGTCGGCGGCCGCCTGCGGGCTCCCCCAGATCCGCTCGAGCTCCGCCCGGTCCTTCGCGATCTGGGGAGAGTCCCAGCCGAGCGCGAGCGTCACGTAGCGTTTGCCGGTCGTGTCGTCCTTCGGGAAGTTCGTCGGCATTCTCGTCCCCGGCATCCACTCGTCGGGACGGGAGATCCAGTCGTTGATCCAGTCGTGGCGCAGCCGGCTGTGCGCCATCTGAAGGTTCGGCGCGAGCGACGACTTGTCCTCCACCTTCTCCATTTCCTGCTGGCTCTTCGGATGGCACTGGAAGCATCGGTACATCTCGAAGACCTTCTTGCCCGAAGCGAGCGACTTCGGATCGGGCTGGCTGTCGGCGAGGAGGAACGGGTACGGCGCTTTCGACAGCGACGCGAAATAGCGCGTCAGGTCGTTCAACTGGGCGTCGGTGAATCCGAAGGTCGGCATGTGGACCTGGAGCCAGGGCCGGATCTGTCCGGTCTTCGGGGCATTCAGGAAAGAAAAGAGCCAGTCGCTCTGGACCTTCGCGCCTTCGCCTTTGATGATCGGCGGCGCGAGAGAAACGTCGGGCATCGTGTCGCGGATCGAGCCTCCCCGGCCCTCCAGGACGTGGCAACCCTGGCAGTTGTGGTCCTTGATGATGCGCCGGCCGCGCTCGATCGAGGCTTCCTCGGGCGAAAGCCGCTTCTTCTTCGAGTCCGCCATGTCGTCCTTCTGGAAACCGAGCACGGCCGTGATCACGGCGTCTTTTTCCGGCTCCGAAAATCCGAACAGAGGCATCTTCAGCTTCTCTTCCCAGCCCCGGACCTTGTCCTGGTCGTAGATGCGGGTGTTGCCGAGCTTCGTGCGGATCCAGTCCTGCCGCGTGTGGTCGATGTCGACGAACCCGAAATCGAGCCGGTGAACGGCCTTGTTTCCCCATTCGGAAAGCTCCGTGCCGATCGGCTTCGCGTCCTCGAATCCGGGAATGTCGTGGCACGCATAGCAGCCGTAATGGGCGATCAGCTTCTCGCCGGCGTAGGACAACTCCTGCGGCTGCGACATCTTCGCGAGGTCGGCCTTCGCGTCGACGATCGATTTCGTCGTCGTCTCGAAGTACATGGAAATCTTGTCGAGCGACGCCTTGTCGGGTTCCGGAATCCTTTCGGACTCGAACCCGGCGGAGGCCTTCTGGCGGGACAGGTACTCCGAGAGGTCCGCCGCGTCTTCGTCGGACAGGCGGAGATTCGGCATCTTCGTGTCGGGGTTCCAGGCTTTCGGGTCCTTGATCCAGGCGAAAATCCAGTCCCGGCTGTCCTTGGACCCGACGCCCGCGAGGTTCGGCCCGAACTGCCGGTACGTCCCGATCAGGTCGCGCTTCGCCCCGGGGTCGAGAATGTGGCAGCCCATGCACCCGCGGTTTTCGAACAGCCACTTGCCGTGGACGGGATCGCCCGTCTTCGCAGCGGCCGGAACCGCGGGTTTCTGGGACTTGTCGAACAGGTACGCGGCGATCGCGCGCACCATCGTGTCGTTGATGCGGCGCCCTTCTTCGTTCTGGCTCTGCTGCATCCGGGTGGGAGTGCGGTACCGGCCGGTCTTCGGGTCGATCCCTTCGTTGTGAATGAAATTGTCGAGGTAGAAGAATCGCGGCATCTTCGTGTTCGGGCGGAATACCGTCGGATTCGAGATCCAGCGAATCGCCCAATCCGGGCTGACCTTTCCGGCGATCTTCGCGAGCGATGGGCCGACTTTCAGCAGGTGCTGCTCCTCGAGGCCCTTGATCCGATGGCACCCCCAGCAGCCGAGGGACTCGATGACGCGCAGGCCGGCGTCGAGCCGCGGAGCGGTCGGAAAGTTCACCTCTTTCGAATGGCAGCGGTAACAGCCCGCCTGCGCGTAGCGAATCGGGTAGATCGGCATCTCGACGAACTCGTCGAGCTCCCAGCCGTACTTCTTCTTCCATCGGGCTTCCTCGGCCCTGCTCGAAGGCTGGTGGGCCGTGTGGAAGAACGACGTCGAGCGGTCGTGTCCGCCATGGCAGGACGTGCACCCGAAATCCGCGAGCGTGTGCGGCGACTCGCTGCCGAGAATCAGGGGCAGGTTCGTGTGGCTCTGGAAGACTTCCGGGATCTTCGCGACGGCGTCGGGCGTGTAGCCCTTCTTGTCGGCGCCCATGTGGCACGACATGCAGCGGTCGACCCGCGGGATCTTCATGAAGTTCACGTCGTTGAACAGGTCCGGGAGAATCACCTGCTGGACCTTCAGCGACGGATTGACCATGTCGAGGATCGGGGCGTTCCGGCTCTTGAAGATCGCGTCTTCCTTCATCGACCCGAGCTTCTTGGCCGCGAGCGTGAAGTTCGCCGTCAGCGCCTTGATCTTCTTGTCCGCGTCGGTCGACTTCTCGGTCAGCGCGTCGGCTTGCGACTTGAAATCGTTCAACTTCGCGGTCGTCGTCTGGAGCTGGAGCTGCTTTTTCTGCAGGTCGGCGGCGAGATCTTCGAACGCCTTTCGCCGCTTCCGGATCGCGGAGTCATCTCCGGAGTCTTCAGCCACTTCGAGCTCGTAGCGCGACGTGTCGACGACCGCTTTCTCGAACCGGTAGTTCTGGTCGTCCCGGTACCGGACGGCGTCGGTATCCTTGATTTCCTGGTTCAGCTTCGCGATCGCCTTCCGGCTCTCGGCCTGCTCCGCCTCCGCCGAGTGCAACTGCGCCTCCGCGGCGTCGTATTCGTCGCGCGAGACCTTCTCGCGGGCGGCGTCCAGATCCTGCTTCGTCTTGAAGCGATCCCACTGGAGAAAGCGAAGCTGGTAACCCTTCCAGCTCTTCGTGAAGCTCCAGCCGCTCGCGTAGTCCGTCCAGATCATCGCGACCGAACAGACGAGGACGATCAGGCCGGAGAGCGCGAAGACGCGCGTCAGCCGGGAGATGTTGTAGTGGTGGTCGATGGGCTCGGCGGGAGGTCTCCTCGGCATTTCGGGTTCCTCAGATGTTGAAGGAGACTTCCGGAATCGCGACGATGTACTTCAGGTTCAGCGTCCAGCGCAGGAACATCTTGACCGGCATGAGCAGCATCACGAGCAGCAGCAGGCAGCCGACGTAGTACCGGACCGGCCCCATCTTCTCGTAGAACCTGCGGAAGAGGGTCCTCGACAGGACGACCGGAAGAATTCCGAGATAGCCGAAGATGAAGCCGAGGCCGACGATCTCCCGGACGAGCCAGAACGAGGGCAGCCCCTTGTGCAGCATCTTGACCCAGACGATCTCGGACACGTTGATGTTGTTCAGGGGTTCCAGCTTGTTCGGGTCCCAGAGCTCGTACGGGCCGAAGAAGTTCCAGTTCGGGCCGCGGAGAAACGTTCCGAGGAAGATCAGGACGATCCAGAAGATCAGGAACCCGAGAAGGAAGATCGAGATCTCCCACTTCCGTTCCTTGAACGTGAAATAGCCGTTCCCCTTCGGGTTGACGTCGATGTACGGAATCGCCATCAGGCCGACGATGATCAGGCCCGGCAGCACGACGCCGGCAAGCCAGGGATCGAAGTACACGAGCATTTCCTGCAGCCCGAGGAAGTACCAGGGGGCTTTCGCCGGATTCGGGGAGTTCGTCGGGTTCGCGGGCTGTTCCAACGGGGCTTTCAGGAAGATCGACCACACGATGAGCAGCGCGGAGACCAGAACGAGACAGATCAGCTCGATGTACACGAGGTCGGGCCACGAGAAGACTTTCTGGTAGGAATCCTCTCCCTCGTTGGGCCCGAGGCCCTGCGCGATGCGCTCGTCGTTGTTCGTCGCCTGGTGCATCGCGTACCAGAGGTAGAACAGGATGATGAAGATCATCCCGACGATCGGAACGTTGTCCGGCGCGGAGGCGACCTTCTTGAAATTCGGGTCGAAGTACGAAACGAGGAAGAAGAGGCCGACGGACAGGATCAGCGTGAATCCGCCGCGGGGAGTCCACAGCCACTTCGTGTAGAGAGCCGTGAAGAGCGCGACGGCCATGAGAGGCACGAAGATCTGCGGCTTGCACAGAAAATTAACGACGGATTCGAGAAACTGAACGACGATCATTCCTGGCCGCCGCTCAGACCGGTCCGCTGATTCCGCCGTCCTTCCGGACGCGCCAGAAATGAACCGCCATCAGAAAGGCCGCGACGAGCGGGATGCCGACGCAGTGCAGAACGTAGAAGCGCAGCAGGGCTCCGGCGCCCACGAACCGCCCGCCGAGCAGCGCGAATCGCGCGTCGTCGGTCGACGTCACGAGCGAAATGTCGCCGATCTTGAGCAACGCCGTGCCCGGACCCTGCGTGCCGACGAGAGGCGTGGCGCCCGCCATATTGGAGCCGACCGTGATCGCCCAGATCGCGAGCTGGTCCCACGGCAGAAGGTAGCCGGTGAAGGAAAGGAGCAGCGTCAGCACGAGCAGGATCACGCCGACGACCCAGTTGAACTCGCGCGGCGGCTTGTAGGATCCGGTCATGAAGACGCGGAACATGTGGATCCACACCGCGATGACCATCGCGTGGGCGCCCCAGCGGTGGATCTCGCGCATGATTCCGAACGGCACCTGCTCCCTCAGGTCGAGAGCGTCGACGTAGGCGTATTCGACGGTCGGCCGGTAGTAGAACATCAGGAGCAGACCCGTGAACGTCAGCACGAGGAAGAGGAAGAACGTCACTCCCCCGGCGCACCACGTGTAGCGCATTTTCACGCCCGACTTGCGCGTCTTGACCGGATGCAGGTGGAGGACGACGTTGCCGAGCATCGCGAGAACGCGCTTGCGGTTCGTGTTGGGCACGCCGACCCGGAAGATCGACTTCCAGATCTGGCTGTCGACGACCGACTTCTGAATGTCGCGGAGCCTGCCGATCATGCCCGAACCTCGCACTCGTCACGCAGCTGTGGATTCACAAGCATCCTCAAAAAATCGCGAGCGATCTTATCCGACTTTCACGAAAGCTTTGGGGTCGGTCCACTGGCCCTGCTCGAACAGGAATTTCGTTCCCTTGTCGACGATCAACTGGCCGTCGTCGGGAGAAACCGAAATCGCCGCCCGCTCCAGGGCTCGGGGCGCAGGTCCCTCGAAATTGATTCCGGAGATGTAGTAGCCCGATCCGTGGCACGGGCACTTGAACTTGTTCTGCGCCGGAAGCCAGTTCGGCGTGCACCCCAGGTGCACGCAGACCGAAATGAGGGAGTAGATCTCCGCCGTGTTCCGGACGACCCAGACGCCGTACCGCTCCTTCCACCGCTCGTCGACCCCGAGACCGTAATCGGACGGAAGGCCGGCCTTGAAGAGGGTCGGCGGTTCGAACAGGACGTTGGGAAACATGAAACGGGCGGTCGCCGTCAGCGCGGCTCCGACCGCCGCGGCGAAACCCACCCAGGCGAGCGTCATCCACTTGACGGCGTCGCGCCGGGTCATGGCCTCCGGATCGGACGCCGGGGAAGGGCGCGCGCTCGAAACGATTTTCGGCTCGCGGGCGGACATCAGAGCATTCCCATCTTTGAGGAATTCACCATATCAAAACCCTCCTTGCGCGCTCAAGATGGCGGTTTGAGCGCTTCGGCCGCCCGACGCGCCGCGTCGCGGACCTTCAAACTCTCGTCGCTCCGGGCGAGCTCTTCGAGGATCGGCCGCGCCTGCTCGTCCCCGAGGAGGGCCTCGGCCTTCGCGGCGTTGATCATCGCTTCCTCGACCTGGGAAGGCCGCAGGTTTTCCGCCTGCCGCGCGAGCGCGCGGCGGTCGAGCATCGACCGGAGCACTTCCTTCCCGCCGCCGTCGCGGAGCTCCGCGAGCGCGATCGCGGCGTTCCACCGCACGTCGGCGACGTGATCCGCCGTCATCGCCGTCAGCCGCGGCACGGCCCGGCGATCGCCGATTTTTCCGAGAACGTAGGCGGCCATCTTCCGGGCTCCGGGGTCCTCGGCCTCGGATTCCGCGATCACCGTCGGCACCGCGCCCGCGTCCCCCAGCATCCCGAGGGCCCAGACGGAATAGAGCCGGACCATCGGGTCGGAGTCGCGCGCGCTCTCCTCGAGAGCCGGGATCGCCGAGCGGTCCTGCAGGCGGCCGAGGACGAGCGCGAGGTAACGTTTCACGTCGCGGTCGTCGGCGCGGTCGCTCTTCAGATGGGTGAAGACGTCGAGCGTGCCGGCGGCGAGCTTCTGGCGCTCCGGACCGGGAGGAATCCTCGCGACCGCGCGCGACAACTCGAAAGCGGATTGCCAGCGCTGGTTCGCGGCTCCGCCTTTCACGTCGGCGAGGTAGTCGGCCGGCGACTTGTGCTCGAACGTGAGGAGCGAGAACAGAAAGAAGATCCCGACGCAGACGGCCACGACGAGCAGAGGAACGAGGAAGAACTGAAGGACGAGTCGGCCGCCGCGCGGCTCGGGAGGAGCGGGTTCTTCGTCCACGTCAGAGCACCGGGAGGAAACGCTTGGCCTGGGTGATGGGATTGGGGACGAAAATCGCGTCCTTGTCGCAGACCGTTTCACACAGGCGGCAGGACACGCAGGGACCCGCCTCGACTTCCGCGATCTTGTGCACCATCGTCTCGTGGAGCGGATCCTCGATCAGGTAGATGCAGTCGAACGGGCAGATGTCGATGCAGAACTCGCAGCCCGTGCACAGGTCGCGGTCGACGATCGCCTTCGGAATGTCCTTGGGCTTGACCTTCTCGACGAGCTGGCCGGCGTTGTTTTCGATGCACGAGACGGGACAATAGCGGGCGCAGACCGAGCAATCGATGCAGCGATCGGCGTGGATGACGTACTTTTCCTTCTTGTCGCCCGTGATGGTGTGGGTCGGGCACTTGACCTCGCAAACCCCGCAACCAATGCACGTATCTTGAATGAAATGAGGCATCACGCTCCCAAAAAATCAGCGTATCATAATCGCCCGCGGGGAACTTTTCCAGCCGGCGGCCGTAGGATCAGGTGAGATGAAAGAGCTTCGAGCGATCGTCCTGGGCCTCGTCGTGATCGCGCTGATCGCGCTCGGCTGGGGTTTTTTCCGGCGGCCGGCTCCGGGGATGACGCGCGTCCGCTCGTTCCGGGTCGAGATCGACGGACACGAAAACGGCCGCGACAAACACATCTCCGTCCACCTCCCGGGCTTTCTGGTCGGAAAAGTCTCGCAGCTCGTCTCGCATTCGTGGGACAACGACGATTGGCGGGACTGGACCTTCTCCGCCGGCGGAGACGAACGGCGGATCACGCCGCGGGACATCCTGGACGCGGCGGAGAAGGGAACCCCCGAGCATCCTTCGCGAATCGCGATTCACGGGGACGACGAAGCTCTCGACGTCTTCCAGGACGGAGCCGCGGTGCGGGTCCATGTCATCCACGACGGCGGGCGCCGCGAAGCGGAAATCGTCGTGCCGAAACTCCTCCTCGCGGGCCTCGCGCAGGAGAAGCCGATCTCGCCGAAGGAAATCCTCCGCCGCATCGATTCTCTCGGGCCGGGGGACATCGTCTCGATCCGAAGCGAAGACGGCAACGTCCGCATCGTCGCCGAGGGAAAAGACCGGCGTTAGTGGTCAGGAGGGCCGCTCGGAGTTCGAGCGATTCTTCACGCGGCGCTCCGAGTTCCGGTACCTCAACGACCAATCGTCGCCATCGGAGTGAAGCGAGAATCGGACGCGACGCAGGGCCCAGAATCCATAAGCGAACAGAACTCCGCCGAAGAAAATCGAGGCGGAGTCGAGCAGCTCGAACACGCGGTCCGTCGGAAAGCCGGAGGCGAGGCGAAGCACGACCGACAGGGGCCAAACGAAACCGCCGAGGAGGCAGAGCCAGGCGGTTCGCCGGTCGATCGTGTGGTGGCCGCGGCGGCGCAGGAGCGGCCGCAGGCTGATGAGCAGGAGGGCGACGGGACCTGCGAAGTGGACCGCGCGTTCCCAGCTCATGCAAAAATTTTACACCAGATACGCCGCGGCGAAACCCGTTTGCGCGGCCATGAGCATCAAATACATGTGCCGCCAGGCCGGGTGATTCTCCGTCGAGGTCAGGGCGTCGGGGTCCCGAAGGAGGAGCGACGCCGTGTAGGCCCCCCAGGCCGCCATCGCGATCCCAAACGACAGGAGAAAGGCGTGGTTGCCCGTCAGGAGGGGCGACCCCGGACGCGCCGGGTCGGCCGCGAACGAGAACGCGGAAAGCAGCAGCCACGGAACGACGAAGAACGGGGCCATGATCTTCGCCGCGCCCGAGACCCCGAAACGAATCGGCAGCGTCCGGCACCCGTGGAGCGCGTCCCCCTCGATGTCGGAGAAATCCTTCGTCGACGTCGCCCCGAGGAGGAAGAGTCCCATCACGCCCCCGAGCGCCCACGGCTCCCAGCTGCTGACGCGGGCGAGGAAGGACCACCCGGCGACTTTCAGCAGGCATCCCCGGGTCGACGCGATCGTGAAATTCGCCCAGAACCAGTGGCGTTTGGTGCGGCCGAGCGCGCGGAAGGAATACACGAACGTCGCGAGGAGGCCGATCGCGTAGATGAAGAAACACGCGTGCTCGATCAACGGCGCCGTGAGGCGCTCGTGGAAGCTCGTCCGGGGAAACGGCACGACGAACCAGGTCGGAAGGATCGAAAACGCGTAGAGCGCCCAGGCGATCTTCCAGGAAGATCGAATCGTGACCTCGCCCGTGACGAGGGGGCGTCCCGGCTTGTTCTTGCGGTCGATCTCGAGGTCGGCGATCTGGTTGACGATGTTCGAAGCGGCGTTCATCGCCGAGGCGCAAATGGAGCCGAGGATCACGGTGAAAAGCACCGCGCCCGTCACTCGGCGGGCGGGGTCCGGGTTGTGCGCGGACCCGTATGCGCAGATCGCGCCGGAGAGAATGCCCAGCAGCGGCGGCAACAGCGTGAAGGGCCTCCACAGAGCGACGTGCGCCGCAAGCGCGGACCGCGGCTTCAAGCGAGCTTCCCGAACGGAACAAAGACCGAGCCGAGAGCGAACGAGGCCGCGATCTCGATCGCGGCCGCCGCGCCGACGAACGTGTTGAACGCGTTGCAGAATTCATGGTCCGCGTCGATCCCCATTCGGGCCGAAAGGTCGATCAGGAGGCTTTCCGCGAGCGATCCGAGGACGCCCCCGAGGAACACGATCCACAGGAGCCGACGCCGGGTAGAGCCCGGCCAGAGCGCCCGTCACGCCGATCAGAAGCGCGCCGAGAAGGCCTCCGCCGACGCCGGCCGGAGAAATCGCTCCCCTCGTGCCCGGCGCGACCCTCTTCCCCTTCGAGAGCAGGTAAGGGCGGCCGCCGTACAGCGTGCCGAGCTCCGTGCCGAACGTGTCGGCGAGAGCCGCGGCAAACGAGCCGGCCAGCGCGAGCGCCAGGATCGGCGAGCCCGCCGAGCGGGCGCCGGCCGCGAAAGCGAGCCAGGCCCCGACGCCGACGTTCGCCGCGACATGGCGCGCGCCGCGGCGGGCCCGGTTCGCCTGGGCGGTGCCGAGCCTCTCCTTGCGCGAATACCCGAGCTTCGAGGCGACGGTCCCGAAGAGAAAGAACGCCCAGAGGACCGCGTAGGCTCCCCAGCCCCCGAAGCGAAGGACGACGAGACCCGCGAGCGCGCCGGCGATTCCGCCCGACAGGGAGACCACGCGAATCGCGGTCGCGAGGCCGGCGATCGCCGCGTTGACCGCAAGAGCGACGGGAAGCGAAACGGGAGCGCACGCCGGAAAGGGAGAACCCCTCCCGGGCGAACACCCCGAGATGGAGCGTCGCGTAGGCAAAGGCGACGCCGAGGCCCGGCGTCAGGTTGTCGTCGAAACCGGTCTCGATCGATTCGAGGAATGCCCCGAGCACCGCGAAGAGGGCGAACGACGAGACCGCGCTTCCGAAGGGAATCCGCCCGACGAACGCGAACAGCAGCGAGCCGGCGGCCGCCCCGAACGCGGCGTAGGCAATCGAGCCGGACCAGGTTTTCCTGCGGTTCCAGGGAAGAGCCGGCCCGCCGATGAGCTTTCCCACGACGGAAGCCAGGGGGTCGCCAAGCGCCATCATCCCCCAGATCGCCGCCGCGACCTCCAGATCATGCCGAAAAAGCAGGATGACGGCGAGCACGACGGCCGGGTACGCGACGATTCCCGGATCGTGCCGGCGGCCGGCGTCGCGGTAGACCCCGCGGCCGAGCCGGGGCATGACCGCGACGTTGAAAAGCAATGCGGCTGCCGCGAGCAGCGCCGCGGCCGGCCAGGAGAGAAAGCGCAGAGCGAGGGCGAAAAGACCCATTCCCGCATGGAGCGCCTTTCGCTTCCAGTCGTTGGCCGGAATTCGGGGTTGCGGGGCCATCTCGGCGGGAATCTAACACCTTCGCGATTTTCGCCTTCCGAATGGCCCCCGGGCGAGGATAAGATAAACGGAAATTCATCCGCCGCGGAACCAGGGAATCGCGCCGGCATCGGCCGGAATTCGCCGGGAGCCCGCACAGGAGGGGGAATCGTGAAGGTGTTGAGTCTCGGGGCGGGCGGTTTCATCGGAGCCCATCTGGCGGAACGTCTGCTCGAAAGCGGGCACGACGTGACCGGAATCGACGTGCACACGGACAAAATCGCGGATTTGCTCGACCACCCGCGCCTGACCTTCGTCGAGAGGGACGTGACCGACCGGACGTTCGATCTCGACGGAGCGGTCGCCGCGGCGGACGTCGTCATCGATCTCGTCGCTCACGCGAACCCGGGGATTTACGTTCGAAGCCCGCTCGAGGTCTTCCGGCTCAACTTCCAGGAGAATCTCCGGATCGCCGAGTCGTGCATTCGCAAGAGTCGGCGGCTGATCCAGTTTTCCTCCTGCGAGGTGTACGGAAAAACGCCCGTGGCCGTGCTCGGAGAGTTGATCGCGGACCCCGAAAACCCCGCGTATGCGACGTTCGCGGAGGACCGCACCGACCTCATCATGGGGCCCGTCGGCCGGCACCGGTGGATCTACGCCTGCGCCAAGCAGCTCCTGGAGCGCGTGATCCACGCCTACGGGCTGGAGGGGCGTCTCAACTACTCGATCATTCGGCCGTTCAACTTCATCGGACCGAAGATCGACTACCTTCCGGGCGACACCGACGGCGTGCCGCGAGTCTTTTCGTATTTCATGGAAGCGCTGCTCGAAGGCACGCCGATGAAGCTCGTCGATGGCGGCGGCCAGCGCCGGTGCTACACCTACATCAAGGACGCGGTCGATTGCGTCGCGCGGATCGTGGAAAACCCGGGCGGAGGGTGCGACCGCCAGATTTTCAACATCGGCTCTCCGGGAAACGAAGTCTCGATCCGCCAGCTGGCCGAGTTGATGCGGGAGCTCTACGCGCGCCACTTCGCCCCCGACGGCGCCCCCCTGCCGGCGATCATCGAGGTTTCCGCGAAGGAGTTTTACGGGGACGGATACGAGGATTCGGACCGGCGCATCCCCGACATCGGCAAGGCCCAGCGCCTTCTGGGATGGCAGCCCCGGACCGGATTGTCCGAAATGCTGATCCCCACCATGCAGTACTACGTCAACGCCCGGCGCGAGGCGGCTCTGCGATCGCCCGGACCGGCTGATTTTCCGGCCGCGGCGAATTCGAGCGGCCGCGTTTCGTCCGGCCGTACCCGATCGGATGCCTGATTCCCTCCTGATCGCGATTCCGGCTTACAACGCGGCGCTCACGCTGGAGCGGCTCGTCGCCCGGCTCCCCCGGAATTCCGACGCGACGGCGACGCGCTACGCCTACGCGGCCGTGGACGACGGGAGCTCCGACGACACGGCGCGGGTTCTCGAGCGGCTCCGATCGGAGCTGCCGCCGCTCGTGATTCTCCGGCATCCGAAGAACCGCGGCTACGGCGGCGCGGTCAAGACGCTCCTGGCCCACGCGCTCGAAACAGGGGTGGACATCGCCGCGATCGTCCATGCCGACGGGCAGTACGCCCCCGAAAAGCTCCCGGAGCTCTCCGCGCCCCTTCGCCGCGGCGAGGCCGATCTCGTGCAGGGTTCGCGGATGCTCGGCGGCGGAGCGCTCGCCGGCGGAATGCCGTTCTACAAGTACGCGGCGAACCGGCTGCTGACGGCCGTCGAGAACCGCGCGTTCGGCATGCGCCTGGCGGAGTTCCACAGCGGCTACATGCTCTATTCGCGCCGGGCGCTCGAGACGATTCCGTTCGCGCGGCTGTCCGATTCCTTCGACTTCGACCTCGAAATGCTCGTGTGCGCGCGAATCCTCGGCCTGCGAATCGCGGAGGTCGCGATTCCCACGCGATACGCGGACGAGGTCTCGCACCTGAAGCCCGTTTCCTACGGCCTTGACGTGCTCGCCGTCGTGCGGCGCTACCGGCGCGGCGAGTATCAGCGGATTCTCGGCGTCAAGACCGCAATCGAAACTGCATGAGAAGAGGTATTCGCTTGAACCTCACCCCCCGTCCCCCTCTCCCGCTGGCAGCCCTTCAGAAGACGGGTCAGCGCGGGAGGGGGTGGCCGAAGGCCGGGGGTGAGGTCGGAGAGGGCGTCTGATGATCTTCGTCACCGGGGGCGCGGGAGTCATGGGCGCGCGGTTCGTGAAGGACCTCGCCGCCGCCGGCCACCAGGTGCGCGCCCTGACGCTGCCCGGCGACCCGAACGCGGCGCGGCTGGAAGGGGTGAACGCGGAAATCGTGTTCGGGGACATCGCGCGAAGCGAGACTCTCGCGGGACTCTTCGAAGGAGTCGAGACGGTGTTTCACCTGGCGGGAGTCATCCTGTCGAGCGATCCGACGATCTTCCGGCGCGTCAATACGGAGGGAACGAGGAACGTCGTCGAGGCGGCGCAGCGAGCCGGCGTCCGGCACTTCGTCTTCATTTCGTCGACTTCGGCAATCGACCCGATCTCCGAATACGCCCTCTCCAAGGCAGACGCGGAAGAGATCGTCCGCTCCGCGAGCCCGATGGCGTGGACGATCGTGCGGCCGACGCTCGCGTACGAGCGCGGCGGCGGGCTGGAATTCATGGGATTTCTGGAATCGCTGCTCCGGTATCCCGTCGTCCCCTTCGTCGGACGGGGGCTTGCCCGGAAAAACCCCGTCTTCGTCGAAGACATCGGGCGAGGACTCCTCGCGATCGCGAACAACCCGAAGAGCCACGGCAAGACCTACAACTTCAGCGGCGGCGAGGAGATCTCGATCCGCGACCTCGCGAAGCTGATGCTGCGCCACCAGGGAGTCTCGAAACCGTTCGTTTACATTCCCCTGCCGGTCTGCCGCGCGGCGGCGTTCCTCATGGAAAAGACGATGAAGAACCCGCCGCTCACGCGCTACGCGATCAGCCGCATCGAGCAGGACGCCGCGCCCGACAACTCCGAGGCCCGCCGGGACCTTGGCTACGACCCGATCGGGGTGAGGGAAGGAATGGAACGCAGCTACCCGCTCGCGGAGGCGGAGAAACACCGATATGGTAATATGGGTCGCTCATGAAAACGACCGTCGAATTGCCGGATGAGCTCCTGATCGCGGCGAAGAAACGAGCCGCCGAAACGAGGAGCACGGTCAAGAAGATTCTCGAGCGAGGCTTGCGAAGAGAGCTGACCTCGCTTCGCCACCGAAAGCGCACAACCGCGAGAAAGGTTCGATGGGTCGTCGTCGCCGGGCGCCTCGCGGACGATCTCGATCTCGCGAGCCGGGAGCGGATGCGCGACTTTCTGCGGCGACATGATCGCGATTGACACGAACCTTCTGATCTACGCTCATCGGTCTTCGACACCCGAACACCGGCCGGCGCAGAGAGCGATCGAGCGCGCGCTGGACCGCGGATGCGGGATCGCGGCCGCGACGGTTGCGGAATTCCTCGCTGTCGTCACGCATCCGGCGTCGTCTCGAAGGCCTTCGACTCCGAACGAGGCGTTCGAGTTCCTGAACAGCCTCGTGGAAGGCGCGGGCCTCGCGATCTGGCCCCAGACGAGCGAGCTCGGCCTCCGTCTCGCCCGGCTGGCGTCGGATCTCGGTGTCCGTGGAAATCGCGTCTTTGACCTTCACATCGCGCTCGCGGCGTTTGAAAACGGCGCGGGCGAGGTCTGGACCCACGACCGGGACTTCATTGCGCTTCCGGGTCTGAAGGTGCACGACCCGCTCTGAGAGGACGGTCGACGGGACGGAACACGAGGACTTCCGTGTTTTATCGGGCGACTCTCTTCCACTCCTCCTCGAGGTATTCGAGCGAGGCCGCCGCGCCCTTTCCGTCCGCGAACCGGAACGTCACGACCTCGCCGCTCTCCGTGAGGTCGATGCGCAGCTGATTGGCGGCCGCGTCGTACACTTCCGCCCGGTTCGTCGCTTCGCCGACGCGGACCTCCAGTCCCCCGGCGACCACGCGCCAGTCCATGCGCCCGTACCGCGGGTTCTCGTAGACGCCGGCGTAATCGCCCAGCGGATGAGGAAGGGGCTTCTGACGCGCCGCCCGGCGGGCGAGCTCCTCGGAAATCTTCCGGCGATAGGCGTCCGCCTTCGATTTCAGCTCGGCGAGCCTTGCCGCGTACGTCTCCTCGAGACCGGACTTTCCGAGCAGACGGTCGTACACGTAGGTCGCGACGAGGTCCGCCGCGGAGGTTGCGGGATTCTCTCCGTTGACGAGAACGGCGACGCCGATCCCGTGATCCGGCATGAACGAGACGTGCGAGAAGTAACCGGCGAAAGCGCCGAACCGGCTCACGACGAGGTCGCCTTCGTACCGCGTGAGGTCCCACCCCAGTCCCCACGCGAAGCGGTGGAAGGGCCCGAACTCCCGGTTCTGCTCCACCGCGGCCTTCTGCGTCCGCGCGATCGTCTCCGCCGGGAACACCCGCTCGCCCTCAATCGCGCCGCCTCCGGTCTCCGCCGCGAGAAATCGCCCGAGGTCTCGCGCGGAGGAGAAGAGACCCCCGGCCGCGTGCAGGGTCGCATCGCTCTTGGCGAGCGGGGTTCGCCGCCAGCCGTCGGGGCCGAAGACATGCGGACGGGCGATCGCGTCCGGGTCGAGCTCGGTGAGACGCGCTTTCGTCTCGCTCATGCCCGCCGGCTCGAGCACTTCCCGCCGGACCACGTCTTTCCAGCTCGATTTCGTCCGGGCCTCCAGCACGAGGCCGAGGATGTTGTAGCCGAGATTGCCGTAGTGGAACTCCCGTCCCGTCGTCGACGGGCCGTAAGTCCCGAGAATCGCGATCAGTCCGTCGCGCGTGAAATCTCCGGAAATCGCCGTGCGGAACTCGACCGGCCCTGCGTCCCGGATCCCGTGCGTCATCGTCAGGAGGTTCCGAATCGTGAGCGCGTCGGCCGAGAGCGGCGGCCGGAGTTTGAGATCGGGAAGATAGCGCGAGAGCGGCGCGTCGAGATCGAGCTCGCCCCGGTCGGCGAGGCGGACGGCGGCGAGCGCCGTGAACGCCTTCGTGCTGGAGGCGATGTAGAACGGCGTGTCTTCGGTGACCCCGCGTCCCGTGTCCCGGTCGGCGACGCCGAACCCCTTCGCGTGGATCACCCAGTCCCGGTCGACGACCGACAGCGAGAGGCCCGGCGCCAGCCCCGATTCGACGACGCGGCGCGCGAACGCGTCGACATCCTTTCTCCAGTCTCCCGCCGGCGGCGGGGTCGCGGCCCCGGCCGCGCGCGCCAGGAACGCCGCGAGGAGAATTCTTCCGAGAGTTCGGCCTCTGGTATCGATCACGGCAGCACCTCCATCGCTCGGGAACTTACCGCGTCTCGAGGCGGGACGGCTTGAACGAATCGAGCCCGGCGCAGACGCGCGCGACGAGGCGCGAATACCCGGACGGCGTGAGCCCCGCGCGCCGCCGGAAGTCCCGACACAAGTGAGCGTGGTCCGCATACCCGTGCTCGTGGGCGACGCGCGTCAGGTCGCCTTCCCCGGCGGCGATCGCCGCGGCCACGCGGCGAAAACGCTCTCGCGTCCGGTACGAGACCACCGAGATGCCGTAGGACCGGCGGAAGGCCCGCGTCAACGAAGCGGGATGCAATCGCGCCTCCCGCGCGAGCGCTTGGACAGAGAGACCGTCGCCATCGTCGATCCTCTCCTTGACGCGGCGCAGTAACGCCGAAGGATCGCGCCCCGTCCCGCATCCGTCTTCGCCGATCGCTCCCAGCACGTCCCAGGCGCGATCTTCCAGAAGAGAAGCATCGAGGGGACCCGCAGCGCCGAATTCGGCCGCGAGGGCGAGCATCGTCCGCACCGCCGGGCCCGCGTGCATCCAGCGCCACCGCCCGAGGGGGTCGCCGGTGGCAGCCAGGTTCTCGGCGAAGTCCCCGGCGAACGCAACCTGGAGAGTGCGGGCGCCGCGGGGACCGATCTCGTCGGCATGGCGCACCCCCGCGGGCTTGACGACAACGCTCAGGGGCGTTCCGTTCTCTTCGCGCCCTTCCACGTTCTCGCGGATCGCTCCGCGAAGGAGAATCGTGATCTGAGCGGAGTCGTGGGCGTGCGCCGGCTGCCGGAACCCGACAGCATATCGCCATAGGGTCAGGACGAAAGGACTGGCCGGCAGGACGACGGGCTCGGAACGGGTCAACGCGGCGGACATCCACCGACTATACGAGCGCTTCAGGTCGAATGTTCCCCGCGCGCGACGCGCTCCCCCCGCCGTTCCAGGTACTCCGCGAGCGGCTCGCGAAAATCGCGCGGCTTCATTCCCGTCAATCGTTCGAATTTTTCCGTCGACAGAACCGAATACGCCGGGCGGCGGGCGGGTCGGTTCAGTTCCTCGGACGTGATCGGAACGACCTCAACGGCCGCATGGCCCGCCTGGCGCAGGATCTCCTTCGCAAACTCGTTCCACGTGACTGCTCCGGAGTTGGCGAAGTGAACGACCCCCGCGGCGCCGAGCCGATACAGCTCGACGAGCGCGTCCGCGAGATCCGTCGTCGCCGTTGGGCGGCCCGTCTGGTCGGTCACGACGTGGATGCTTCGCTTGCCGGCTTCCGCCTGCTTCAGGATCGCCTCGACGAAGTTCGGGCCGCCGTTTCCGAACAGCCACGACCCGCGCACGACGAGAGCGCCCGGCAGCGACAAAGCCCGGACCTCTCCGCCGCGCTTCGTCCGGCCGTACGCCGAGAGGGGCGCGGCTTCGTCTTCTTCCCGGTACGGCTCTCGGCTCTCCCCGCCGAAGACGAAGTCGGTCGAAACGTGCACGAGCCGGGATCCGAATCGCCGGCAAGCCTCCGCGAGATTTCCGACCGCCACGTCGTTGACGGCGCCCGCGAGCGGGTCGGTTTCGCAAAGGTCGACCTTCGTGAATGCGGCGCAATTGAAGACGGCCTGCGGCTTGAGCGTCGCGAAGATCGCGGAGACGTGTCCGGCCTGCGTGATGTCGAGCTGCGCCTTGTTCGGCGAGACGACTTCGTAGCCCGCCGCCTCGAGCCGCGGCTTCAGGTCGAGCGCGAGCATCCCTCTGCCGCCGGTGACGAGAACGCGGGACGTCATCCTCGACGACCGCAAACGCTGGTCTCGCTCGCCCGGCCGCTGAAAGCCCCGGCGCCGGCGCAAGGAATAGAGCGGGTGGCGGGGCGCGAGACCCCTTTTGCCGCTCGCGGCGCGGAGTCGTAGCAAAGTCCTCGATCCGCAGCGAGCGGAAAAGTGGGTCGAGTGCCGCGACAGGACCCGCTCGCCGAGCCGGCGCAGGGGCTGGCCGCGATCCGGGCCGAGCGAGTCTCGCGAAGAATCACGAGCGCAGACGTTCGGAATACTGGGTCTTGTAGTAGTCGCGGTAGTGGGGGTCGTGGTCCTTGATCGGCCTCCACCACTCGGGGTGATCGACGTACCAGGCCACGGTCGACTCGATCGCCTCGTCGAAGCGGCGCTTCGGCGAAAAGCCGAGCCGCGCGAGCTTGCCCGCGTCGAGCGAATAGCGGCGGTCGTGGCCGGACCGGTCGACGACCGGCCGGATCAGGCTCTCCGGCTTTCCGAGGATCTTCAGGATTCTCTTCGTGATCTCGATGTTCTCCGTCTCGTTTCCGCCCGCGACGTTATAGACCTCGCCCGGCTGCCCCGATCGATCAGGAACTCGACGGCGGCCGCGTGGTCGTCGACGTGGAGCCAGTCGCGCACGTTCTTCCCGTCGCCGTAAAGAGGGACGGGGAGATCGTCGAGCGCGTTCGTCACGAAGAGGGGAATGAGCTTTTCCGGATACTGGTAGGGACCGTAGTTGTTCGACGCCCTCGTGATGACGACCGGCACCTTGTAAGACGCCCAGTACGAATACGCGAGCCGGTCGCCTCCCGCCTTGGAGGCCGAATACGGATTTCGGGGCGTGAGCTTCGAGTCCTCGGTGAAGCTGCCGGTCTCGATCGAACCGTACACTTCGTCGGTCGAGATCTGGATGAACTTCTTCACGCCGATGCGCTTCGCCTCCTCGAGAAGAACGAAGACGCCCTTGACGTCCGTGTCGATGAACGAGGCGTCTCCCAGCAGCGACCGGTCGACGTGCGTCTCCGCCGCGAAATTCACGACGACGTCGCAACCCGCCATCGCGTCGGCGACGGCCGCGGGATCGCAGATGTCGCCGAGAACGAAGCGGTACGAAGGAGAGTCGGCGACTTCCGCGACGTTTCGCGGATTGCCGGCATAGGTCAGCTTGTCGAGATTGACGACGGAAACGCCGGGGCGGCTCCCGAGCACGTTGCGGATGAACGCGCTGCCGATGAAGCCGCAGCCGCCGGTGACGAGGATCTTCATGAACCTCGAACCCGAATCGCTGGCCTTCCCGCCTCTCCACGGCTGCGCCCAGAGTGGAGTAGGCCGAAGGCCGGGGGGTGAGGTGAGCGCGAAGCGCGTTCATACGATCCCGATCTCCGAGTTGTCCCCCACGAGGAACCGGTGGACTTTCGGGCGGATTTCGCCGCGATGGATCTTGACGCCGCGCCCGATCAGCGAATCCGCGATGCGCACGGGGATGTCGCGGATCTCCGAGCCCTCCCAGACGATCGAATTTTCGATCTCGCAGTTCACGATCCGGCAGCCGGCGCCGATCGCCGTGTAGGGGCCGACGAACGCGTTCTCGATCAGGGCGCCCTTTCCGATGACGGCGGGGCCTCGGACGATCGCGTTGTGGAGCGTGGCGCCTTCTTCGAGCACGACCTTCCCCTCCAGGCGGGATCCCGGACCCAGCGTCGCCGGAATGGTCGCCTGAACGGTGTCGAGGATGATTCGATTCGCCTCCAGCATGTCCTCGACCTTGCCCGTGTCTTTCCACCAGCCGGTCACCAGGTGCGGGTGCACCGACCGGCCGTGATCGACGAGCCACTGGATGGCGTCGGTGATTTCCAGCTCGTTGCGGGACGAAGGCCGAATGGCGTGGACGGCCTCGAAGATCGAGTCGTCGAACATGTACACGCCGACGAGGGCGAGGTCCGACTTCGGGTGTTCCGGCTTCTCGACGAGGCGCACGATTTTGCCGTCCGACAGCTCGGCGACGCCGAACGACGACGGATTCGGGACCTTTGCGAGCAGGATCTGGGAGTTGCATTTGAGCCGCTGGAACTCGTCGACGAGCGACGTGATGCCGCTCGCGATGAGGTTGTCGCCGAGGTACATGACGAACGGCTCGCCGCGAAGGAAATCCTCCGAGATCAGCACCGCGTGCGCGAGGCCGCGCGGCGCGTCCTGCTCGATGTAGCGGATCTTCGCGCCGAACCGGGAGCCGTCCCCGACGGCGGCCTTGACCTCTTCGCGCGTGTCTCCGACGACGATCCCGATCTCCCGGATGCCGGCGGCGACGATCGCCTCGATCGCGTAGAAAAGAACGGGCTTGTTCGCGACCGGCACGAGCTGCTTCGCGGACGTGTGCGTCAGCGGCCGCAGCCGCGTGCCCTTTCCGCCGGAGAGGATGAGACCTTTCATCGAGTTGGCATCCTATCAAGGGCGCGGACGATCCATCGAGCCATGTGGGCGCGTGCCGCCCGCGTCGCCCTGCGACGTACTTGCCGCAGTACGCCTCGGGACGTCGCGTTCGCCCGCATCTCACCTGGCTCGCGGCTCGCCGCGCCTCGCTGTCGTGCCGCTGACGAGTTTCGCGGGCGAGCTGGCGCGGGTCACGGGGCGCCCGAGAGGAGCGTAAGTTTTTTCGCTGGAGCAGCTGAGACTCCGGTTTAGCACAACTTGCGAAAAAATTTAGCCGAGGAGCGCGCACGGAAAGATGCCACCGCCAGGCGCGCTGCGTCTCCTCGAGGGAGGCGCCTGTGACCCGCGCTCGTGCTCAGAAGATCTTGTCCAACCCCCCGTTCAAATCCAGCAGCGTCCCGATGTTCTTCAGGTTGATGACGAGCCGGTAGTCGTGGCGCGCGACCGGGACGCGGAGGTTGCTGACCTCGAGCAGGATCGTGTAACAGGAGCCGGTGAACGTGAGGAGCGACCGATCCTCCGTGACCTGCTTGAGCTGCGCGTCGTAGTTCAACAGCGTGTCGAGCCGAAGCTTCGGCGTGAACAGGTTGACGCCCGCGGACGCCCGGATGAAATCGGAATTCGGCGACGTCACGGGGTACCCGACCGGCGGGGGCGGCCCCGGGGGCGTCGTCAGGGTCGGCCGCGAGGCGGTCCACGTGACGCTGGCGTACTCGTTCTTCCAGTTCGCGCCCGCAGCAAACGAAAACGAGGTCGCGCGCGAGACCGACTGGTCGTACGCGGCCTGCGCGTCGAGGTGGAACGCCGGCACCGGAGCGATGCGCAGCACGGCCTGGATCGGACCCGATCGGGGCGGCAGGACGATCGTCGTTCCGGGCGAGACGGAGGTCTGCGGATAGCGGAAGTTGTAGGTCTGCGACACGTCGAGCGAAGCGATCTCCTGGGCTGCGGGAGCGTTTTCGCCTCCCGTCTTCGCGAGAAGCCGGTTCACGAGCCGGTACGTCACGGAATTCTGCCCGTAAACGGAATCCACCTCGTCGAACAGGGGCACGTTCGCGAGCGTGTTCTGCGGGCACTCCGCGCCGGAAGAGATTCCCGTGCAGTCGCGCGACGGCGAGAAACGCACGTCGGCGACGTAGTTGTAGTCGACGCGCGGTTCGAGGATGTGCTTCCAGCGCTCGAACGGCCCGAGCGAGAAATCGTAGATCCGCGAAAACGACGGGCCGACGAGCGACGCGCTCGCCTCCGAATACGTCCGACGGAGCGACTGCCCCGCGAAAGATTGCCCCGCTCCGGTCAGGGGCGTCACGGAATCGGTGTACTCCGTCACGCGTCCACCGACGCGCGCGGTGAAGGAAAGCCAGGGGATGTTCTTGATGGGCAGCGAGAGAACCGGATGCAGGTCGGCGCGGTCGTACCCGCCGTGCGGGGCGTTCGCCCCGCGGTTGACGAAGAGGCGCGAGAACGACGCGTCGAGCGCCGCGTACAGCGGCGTCTCCCCGATTTTCGACGTCCGATGCGAGAATTCGAGCGACGGCGTGCGCTCGAGAAGGACGTCGTTCGAAAAGAACGTCTCGCTTCGCTCGAGCCGGAGGTTCAGCGAGTCGTCGCCGATGTTCTTCGTCAGGAATCCGGTGGAAACGATCTGCCGGGCCGAGTTGAGCGCGTAAGACCGCTCGAAATCCTGCAGATAGTTCGGATCGGAATAGTCGCGGATCGAAAGGACGCCGCGCATGTCCCACGGAAGGTCGCTCGAAGAGTGATCCAGGCGGATCTTCCACCGCGTCTGGGTCCGGGCGGTCGTTTCGAGAGTTCCCGACGTCCCGTTCGGCTGGATGCAGAACTTCGCGGGGTCGGCCGACGTTCCCGGGGCGCAGATGTCGGCCTGGTTGTCCCGGATCACGAATCCCTGAAAAACGCCCGCCGATTCCGCGGAAGGAGCCCATCGGAACTCCTCTCCCAGCCCGATGACGCCTTTCGAATACAGGTCGAGCTCCGACGTGAGGTCGGTCGAGCGCCCCGTCACCCAGTAATACGTGAGCCCGAGAAATGCCCCGCGCGTGCTGTTGAACCCGAGCCCCGGAACGAGAAATCCGGATACCCGCCCCTCCTTCGTCGGCCAGAGGAGGTAGGGCGAGAACAGCAGGGGAACGGGCCCCGCCCGGAAGGAGACGTTTTTCATCCTCGCGTAGTCGTCGAGCGTGATCCTCGCCTTTTTCATCGCGAACGACCAGGACGGATGCGGAACAGAGCAGGCGGTGAAGATGCCGTCCTCGATCTCGTAGGTTTCTTCCCCGACTTTGGAAATCGTCTTCGCGATCACGTGGAACGTCGGCTCGAGATCCGCCTCCGCTTCGTGGAGCGTTCCCGTTTTCGCGTTCAGGTCGAAGGTCGCGGAGCTTCCCGCCATCCGCGTCGGGCCCTGATCGATGACCACGTGCCCTTCCGCCTCGGCCCGGTTCGTCCGCCGGTCGAATGTGAGCTTGTCGGCCTGGATTTTCACGTCCTGGTACTCGACGACGACGTCGCCCTCGGCCACGCACACGTTCAGGTCCTCGTGGCAATTTTCCTGTTTCGCGGTGATCTTGACGGGTCCGCCCGGCTTCGGGGTCTTCAACTTGATCTCGAAGTGGGATTTTTCCTTGAACCTCGAAGCGAACGGGTCGCTCGCGTCGAAGGAATTCTGGGCGACCTGGGCCCCCAGACCTCCCGCGCAGAAAAGAGAGAACCAGGAAGAGCGAGCTTCTGCGCGCGCCGAAGCGGTTATAGAGACATCCATGACTGCCAGCGGCTCCGCGACCGAAAAATCGCATCCCGTCTTCGTCCGGATCTCTTCGAGCGAGACGCCGGGCGCCGTCTCGATGAGGCGAAGCCCTCGTCCCTCGGGGATCACGTCGAACACGCAGAGATCGGTGATCAGCCGATGGACGCAGCGCCGCCCGGTCAGCGGCAGCGTGCAGGCGTCCAGGATCTTGTGCGAGCCGTCGCGCGACACGTGCTCCATCGTGACGACGAGCCGGCGCGCCCCGGCGACGAGGTCCATGGCGCCTCCCATCCCCTTGACCATCTTTCCGGGGATCATGTAGTTCGCGATCGAGCCCTCGCGGTCCACCTGCATGGCGCCGAGGATCGAGAGGTCGATGTGGCCGCCGCGGATCATCGCGAACGAGTCCGCCGACGAGAAGTACGAAGCGCCGGGCAGGACCGTCACGGTCTCTTTTCCCGCATTGATCAGATCCGCGTCGACTTCGTCCTCCCGGGGTACGGGCCGACGCCGAGGATGCCGTTTTCCGACTGGAGAATGACCTCCATTCCCGGAGGAATGTGGTTCGCGACGAGCGTCGGCATCCCGATTCCGAGATTGACGAAAAATCCGTCGCGCAGCTCTTTCGTGGCCCGCCGGATGATCCCCTCGCGCGGCAGCGTCATCGTTTCATCGCTTCACGCCTTCGACACCGTTCGCCGCTCGATCCGCTTTTCGCGCGGCGCAACGACGACGCGATGGACGAACACTCCCGGCGTGTGAACGCATTCCGGGTCGAGCTGCCCCGGTTCGACGAGCTCTTCGACCTCCGCGATCGAGATCTTTCCGGCGGTCGCGGCCATCGGGTTGAAGTTGCGGGCGGCCTTCCGGTACACGAGATTCCCGTACCGATCTCCCTTCCACGCGGCGACCATCGAGAAGTCGCCCACGATTCCGCGCTCGAGCAGATATTCGCGGCCGTCGAACGACCGCGTTTCTTTTCCCTCCGCGACGAGCGTGCCCGCGCCCGCCGGCGTGTAGAAGGCGGGGATCCCGGCGCCTCCCGCCCGCATCCTCTCCGCGAGCGTGCCCTGGGGGACGAGCTCGACCTCGAGCTCCCCGGAAATGAACTGCCGCTCGAACTCCGCGTTCTCGCCGACGTAGGAGGACATCATCTTCCGGATCTGTTTGTTGCGGAGCATCAGTCCCAGACCCCAGTCGTCGACGCCGCAGTTGTTCGAGACGGCGACGAGGTTCCGGACGTTCTTCCGGACGAGCGCGGCGATCAGGTTCTCCGGGATGCCGCACAGCCCGAAGCCTCCGACGACGAGCACCGCGCCGTCCGGCACGTCCCGGACGGCTTCATCGGCGGAGGCGACGACCTTGTTGATCACCGAGCGCGATCATAGCCCCCGGGTTCGAACGGAGCAATTCAAAGCTGACAACGATTTTCGCGGCGTCGTCCCCGGCCTCGAGCGCCCCGTGAACTTGCTCGACGGCGAGCCGGTGGCCGCGTGCCCCTGCCGACGCCTATGTCGCTTGACGCCATATGTCGCGAGGCGTTATAGTCTCGACGTGATCCGATCCTTCCGGTCCCCCGAAACGGCGAGGATCTGGAATGGAGAGGAATCGCGAAAGGTTCCCCGGGAGGTTCAGGAAGTGATCCGCCGAAAGCTCAGAATGCTCAACAACGCGCAGAACTTGAATGACCTCCGCGTCCCGCCCGCGAATCGACTGGAGAAACTCCGCGGAGACCGCAGGGGGCAGCACAGCATCCGCGTCAACGATCGCTACCGGCTCTGCTTCGTCTGGCGTTCGCGGGACGCCCACGAAGTCGAGTTCGTGGACTACCACTGAGACGGCGAGGAGGGCCGAAACATGTCTCATCCGTTGCCGAATATCCATCCCGGGCGCGTTCTGAGCGAGGAATTCCTCAAGCCCCTGCGGTTGAGTCAAAATCGCCTCGCGCGTGAGCTGGGCGTGACACCGCGCCGAGTCAACGAAATCGTTCTTTGCAAGCGGGCCATTTCGCCCGACACCGCGCTCCGGCTGGCCCGCTTTTTCGGGAACTCGGAACGCTTCTGGCTCGGGCTTCAGACGGACTACGACCTCGAAGAGGCTCGCCGGCAGGTCGGAAAGAAGGTCCTTCGCGACGTCAAGCCCGGAGCGTTCGCCGCCTGATCAGGCCGTCTCGAGAATCATCGCGGTCGCCTCGCCGCCCCCGATGCAGATCGACGCCATTCCGCGCGCTTTGTGCTCCTGCCGCAGCGCGTGGAGCAGGGTCGTCAGGATTCGCGCCCCGGAAGCCCCGATCGGGTGGCCGAGCGCGACCGCGCCGCCCCGGATGTTGACTTTCGCGGGATCGAGCTTCAGCTCCGCGATCGCCGCCATCGCGACGGCGGCAAACGCCTCGTTGATTTCGAAGAGGTCCATGTCCTCTTTCTTCGTTTTCGTTTTCGCGAACAGCTTCTCCATCGCCCCGATCGGCGCGGTCGTGAACCACTCCGGGGCCTGGGCGACGCCGGCGTAGCCGGCGATGCGGGCGATCGGGCGCTTCCCCATGGCCTTCGCCCGGCCGGCCGAGCAAACGACGAGCGCGGCGGCGCCGTCGTTGATCTTCGACGAGTTCGCGGCCGTGACGGAGCCGTTCTTCTGGAAGGCGGGCTTGAGCTGCCCGATCTTGTCGAGCGGCGCCGCGAAGGGCTCCTCGTCCTTCTCGACCGCCTTCGGGTCTCCCTTCCTCTGCGGAACCATGACCGGAACGATCTCGTCGCGGAATTTTCCGGAGCTCGTCGCCTCCTGCGCGCGGCGGTACGACTCGAGCGCGAACGCGTCCTGCGCCTCGCGCGTGAACGCGTACTTCTCGACGCACATCTCGGCGCAATTGCCCATGTGGATGTTCTTGTACGGGTCCCACAGGCCGTCGTGCACCATCGAGTCCACGAGCTCGCCGGGCCCCATTCGGTAGCCCGTCCGGGCCTTCTGCAGGAGGTACGGCGCGTTCGACATCGACTCCATTCCCCCCGCGACCGCGAGCTCGTATTCGCCGGCCGCGATTCCGTTGGCGGCGTCCATCACCGCGCGCATGCCGGAACCGCAGACCTTGTGGAGCGTCACGCACGGAACGGTGTCCGGAATTCCCGCGCCGAGCGACGCCTGCCGCGCGGGCGCCTGGCCGATTCCGGCCTGGAGCACGTTTCCGAAGATGACCTGCTCGATTTCGGACCCGGCGACGCCCGCCCTTTCGAGCGCGCACCGGATCGCCGCCGAGCCGAGCTGCGGCGCCGTCATCGAGGAAAGGGAACCGAGAAACGACCCGATCGGCGTTCTCACCGCGGAAAGAATGACGACGTCTTTGTCCGGTTCAGCCACGTGCGCCTCCCGGGCGATCTTAACAAAAGGGCGCGCATGCCGGGCTGCTACTATTGCCCCAACGTGCGAGCCCGAGAAATTGTCCTCGCCCTGAGTGTGGCCTGTCTTCTCTTTTTCGAAGCGGCGAGCTTTCGCCGATGGGAGCTCAAGCAACGGGCCGCTCAGTTTCCGAAGCTCGCGGGGCTTCCGGTCGAGGTCGCGGAGCGGAGCGGCTCGATGTACGAGTTCGACCCGCCCTTCGGGCTCTTTCTGGAAGGCGTCGCGCGGCACGTGCCTCCGGGCGCTTCGGTCGCGGTGTCCCTGCCGGCGACGACCCGGCTCTACCTCTACACCGCCCACTACGTGCTCGCGCCCCGACCCGTCGTCGAGCTCCAGGACGGCGCGAAGGCGGACTTTCTCGCGGTCTACGGTTCCGCAGCGAAGCCCCCGGACCGCGTTGCGTGGGAGGTCCCGGGCGGGACCGTGAGCGCGCTGCGGTGAGGGCCGCCCGCGATCTCGCGGAAATGGCCGCGATTCTCGCGCGGTCGGCGTCTTCGGGTTCCCGCTCGTCCGCGGGCTGCCGGACCTTTCCCGGGCCGAGCGCGCCGCCTGGGCGTGGGTCGCCGGCCTCCTTTCGCTCGGCGGCGCCGAGGGGACCCTCGCTCTGCTCGGCATTCGACCCGCCCCGTGGAAGCTCTGGGTACTGATCGCCGCGGCGGCGCTCGCGTTCCGCAGCCGCGCGGCGGGCCGGCCCCGGCCGGCCGTGGTCCCGACACGGGTCGGAACGGCAGCCTGGGCGATCGCTCTACTCGGCGTCGCGCTCTTCGCCGTCCTCGCCCTCTCCGAACCCATGTGGGCCTGGGACTTCATCGCCCTCTGGGGGCTGAAGGGAAAGACGCTCTTCCTCTCCGGCGGTCTGCCCGCTCGATTCTTTCGCGACCCCGGACTCGCATTCCTCCATCCGTCGTACCCCCTGCTTCTTCCCGCGCTCTTCGCCGGGCTCTCGACGCTCGCCGGCGGCTGGGACTCCCAGGCGCTCGCGCTTCTTTACCCCGCCTTCGAGCTCGCGACCCTTCTCCTGATCGGGGGATTCCTGCGGCGGCGGTACGGGCCGGGGGCGGCGGCCGCCGCCGTCGTCCTGACGGCGGGGCTCTTCCCGCTCTACCAAAGCTTCCTCGTCGGCCTGGCCGAAATCCCGATGGCGCTCGGTTACGCGCTCGCCGGGTGCGCGCTCCTCGACGTCCTCCTCTCGGAAGGCCCCGCGCCCGTCCGTGAGCTCCTGCTCGCCGCGCTCTTCTGCTCCGGGCATGAAGAGAGAGGGGGCGGTATTTCTGATCTTCCTCGCCGTCGCGACACTGCTGCTCGGCGGCGCCTGGCTCTCCGAAAGCAAAACGCTCTCGGCGGGGCGGCCGTTCTCGCCGCGGTCCCGATCCTCCACCAGGCGGCCATGCGGTGGCTCCGGGGGCCGGCCGCCGACTCGTCTTTCCAGTGGTCGCTGATCGCCCGGAGGGGCCTTCCGAGCTTTCTCCGCAGGCTCCAGGGAACGGAAGTCAGCCTGCTTCACTCGATCCTCGTTCCGTCCCTCGCCCGTGATCCTCGCTTGCGCCCTGATCCTCCTCCTCACGCGCGCGACGGTGGCGGACCTGCTCCTGCTTCCGCTCGCGCTGATGGTCGCGCTGTATGCCGTCGCTCCGGCGGCCTCGGCCTGGTCCGACGCCACCCTCTTCCTGCAGTGGACGTTCGGTCGCATCACGCTCGCCCTCCTTCCCGTTTTCTTCCTCGTGCTGGGAGCGCGGATCTCGCCGTACTTCGAACGTTTTTCGTTGCGATTTCGGCCGGGACAACCTACAATGAACTGACACTCAGCTGTCGCGTTCGAGAGGATTAACGGCATGACTCCGCACCTCCCGGAACTCGAGGCGATCTTTCCAAGCCGCTCTCCCCTCAATCTTGCGGGCGAGCCCTCATTTTCGAAAATGGAGGATCCGATGAACCGAACCCGACCGTTCGAAGCGCCCCCCTATGCCCTGCGTCACGGCAGCGCCGACAAGGTTCCCCACTCGCGCTTTTCGGAATTGGGAGAGTTCTTCGAAGTCTCCTGTCCCGACTGCGGCGCGGTTCTGTGCGTCGATTCTTCGCTCCTGGCCCTGTCTCCGGAATTCGACTGCGCGGGGTGCGGCGAAATGATCGCGCTCTCTCCCGAGGGCCGGGTCCGGCGAAAGGCGCTGCGCGCGGTCGGCAAACCTTGAAGGCGGCCGTTTCCGAGCCGTTTCTTCAGGCCTCGCTCTTTCCCGGCCTGGAAGAAGAGGTCGTCATCTACCAGGCGCAGCGGCTCGCCGAGAAGATCGTCCGCCGCTGCGTCGTCGCGCAGCTGCCCGGAGCGTTCTACCTGAAGGAAGTCCTTCCGCGCGGAGGAATCCGGGAATCGGTGGGCCGCGACGAGCGCGACCTGCGCAAGGCGCTGATCGCGCGGTGCGGTTCCGATTGCGAGAACGTTCTGTTCGGCTGGACGGTGGCCTCGACGCCGCTCGAAAGCTTCCGCCACGAGTGCTACCTGTGGCACATCAAGGGAGGCGCGTTCGGTCGGCTCGAGACGAAAGAGCACCCGGTCCCCCCGGACGGCGACATGTGGGCGCCGTGCCCGGAGTGCGCGAACGCAAAAGACTAGAAGTAGGACCCGCGATCACGTCCGATCTTCACAGGAGAGCCCCCGGATCGCGCCCCACGATTGGCCGGAGATCTTGAGGTGGAAGCCCCGTCCATGGCATGCGAAAGATGGCAACGGCTTCCGTTGGATTTACCGGCGGCTCGTCCGTTTTGAGCGAGGGGTCGATCGCGTTCGATGCCGAAAAATACGGCTCGTCATCCTTCAAGATTTCGCCTTCTCAACCGCTGCCGGCCGGTGAGTACACGCTGATTGGCTCCGGCTCCAAGGGCTTTGGACGTTCAGTGAGCTGACCTGGGGTGAGTTGCCGCCTCAGAACACGTCTGTGAGTCGAACTCGTAGATCCGGGAACGTCGGTGATTGCGCCGATTCACCCGACTTCGCGAGCGCCTTCCGCTCGAAGCCCGCGGCGCCGAGCTGGAGCACCTCGATCGTCTTCGATTCGGGATCGATGAGCCAGAGCTCCTTGACTCCCGCGCGAGCGTAGAGCTTGGCTTTGACGGTGCGGTCGCGCTCCGCCGTCGCGGAGGAAAGGACTTCAACGACGAGGTCGGGAGCGCCGAAGACGCCTCGCTCCTTGACAATCGGTGCACGTTCCCTGGAGACGAAGAACACATCTGGCTGAACCACGTCGGTATCGGACAGAATAACGTCGCAAGGCGCGACGAACACTTCGCCCGCCCCGGAATCTTCGAGGATTCTTGCGAGGATACGAGTCAACTTCTTCACGATGCTCTGGTGAATCGTCGTCGGTGCAGGCGACATCAGCAGATCTCCATCGAGAATTTCATATCGAGACTCCTCCGGAAGATTGAGGTAGTCGGCATAGGTGAATCGGACCGCCGTCGTGGCCATGCGAGGAATTATAAGCCCCCTTCGGTGGGGAGGTTTAGAATCGCGCTATGGCCAGTTCCATGGAAACGCTCATCGCTTTCGTGCTCCTCTTCACCCCAACGTTTGCCGCCGCCGCGGATTCCCCGGCGCTGTTCTCCGGCATCGTGTCCGACAGCGAATGCGGGCTCGACCACGCGCGGATGAAGAAGCAGCACCACCTTCCCAACGACCTCGTCTGCACGCGGGAGTGCTGCGAGAAGTACAGGCAGGACTACGTTCTCGCCGACCACTCGACCGGAGACATCTACCAGATCGACGATCAGAAGGCGGCTCGCCGCTTCGCGAATCGGCTCGTGCGGATCCTGGGAACGCTGGAGACGGAATCAGGGAAGATTCACGTCGTGAAAATCGAGCCGGTTCGCTAATCGCGGGCGACGAGAATCCCGATCAGGACGCCAAGGGCGATTCCGATGCCGAAGGAGCCGAGCGCGACTCCCACGGAATGCTCGTCCGCGTATTCCTGAGCGCCCTCGGACAGACGCTCCCACTCCTGGCCGATCCGCTCGCCGGCCATTCGGCTCCTGGACTTCGCCTCTTCCCACAGCGACGAGTCGTCGCCCGGGCCGTTCGCCGCGCCGGCGGGAGTTTCGGGATCCAAGAAGTCTTCCATGGGAACCCCCTTCTGAAGAGTTGATCTTATCGCGGCCTCTGCTGGGCCGGGTCCGGGCGGCGGAGTATTCCGTCGGTAGGCCGCGGCGGATCGCCTTCCGGCGGGTGGCGATGTGTCTCGGGAGGGAAGCGTAACTTTTCGAGTGGATACGAGAGTCCAAATCTTGATGACCGGTGTTGCGAGAAAAGTTGGCCGAGCGGCGGCCCCGGACAGGATGCCACTCCCGTGGCCGCTGCGTCTTCCCGACGGGACATACCGCCTCCCGCCGGTGGGCACTCTTCGCATCCGCTTTGCGAACGCTGCTTCCCTCCGGTAGATTCACCGCGTGAAGTCCCGCCCCCTCATGACGATCTTCGCGATCGTCTTCATCGACCTGCTGGGGTTCGGGATCGTGATTCCGCTCCTCCCCCTCTATGCCGAGCGGTACCATCCCTCGGCGCTCGAGTTCGGGCTCCTGCTTTCGTCGTTCTCCGCGATGCAGTTCCTGTTCGCTCCCGTCCTCGGCCGCCTCTCCGACCGGTTCGGGCGAAAGCCGGTGCTGCTCGTCTCCCTCGCGGGCTCGGTCGCGGGGTACGTGCTGTTCGCTTTCGCCGGCTCCCTCGCCGCGCTGTTCGCCGCGCGAATCATCGACGGGATCTCGGGCGGCAACATCTCGACGGCGCAGGCATACGTCGCCGACGTGACGAAGCCGGAAGACCGCGCGAAGGGGATGGGGGTCGTCGGAGCCGCGTTCGGCCTGGGATTCATCTTCGGCCCGGCGATCGCGGGCGTGACGGTCCTGTGGGGCCCGGCGGCGCCCGGTCTCGCGGCCGCGGCCATGTCGGCCTGCGCGCTGCTCGCGACCGTGTTCTTTCTCGAAGAGCCGGCAGCACTCGGGTCCGGCGAGGGCGAGCCGGCGCGGCATGTTCCAGGCCATCCGGGACCGCCGGATTCTCCTCGTCCTCGTCGTCTTTTTCCTCGTGACATTCGCGTTCTCGAACTTCGAAGCGACGTTCTCGCAGTTCCTGCACGACCGGATGGGCGCGAACCCGACCGCGGTCGCGTTCTTCTTCGTCTACATCGGCGTGTTGATCTCGGTTGTCCAGGGCGGCGCCATTCGCCCCCTTTCGAAGCGCTTCGGAGAGCCCGTGCTCGCGGTCGCCGGTATTCTTTTCGTCGCGCTCGGGCTCTTCCTGATGCCGCTCTCGGGCACGGGGGCGCCCTGCGGCTCGTGCTGCGTCCCCCTGACGCTCGGAATCGGCGCCGCGAACCCGGCGCTCTCGTCGTTCGTTTCGAAGCTCTCCGGAAGCCGGGAGCGCGGAACGGTCCTGGGCGCCTACCAGTCGATGTCGTCGCTCGGACGAATCCTCGGCCCCCTCTGGGGGGAGTACGCGTATTTCCGCCTCGGGCCGACGGGGCCGCAGTGGACGGGCGCGCTCGTCGCGGCGTCGGCCGCCGCCCTCGCGGTCTGGGCGGTTTCCGGCAAACCGGCGGAAAATCCGGAGAACGAGTGAAAGTCTCCGTCGAAGTTCCGTATCGAGACATCGACGCCATGGGGCACCTCAACAACGCCGTCTACTTCAGCTATTGCGAGTTCGCGCGCCAGAAGTACTGGGACCGCCTCGTCGGGCTCAAGAGCGTCCTCGACATCGGATTCATCATGGCGAGCGCGTCGATCGAGTACCGCCGCCCGGCCTACATGGGCGATCGGCTCGAAGTCGAGATCCACTGCACGCGCATCGGACAGACGTCCTTCGATTTCTCCTACCGGCTCACGCGCGGGGACGAGCTCGTCGCCGAAGCCCGCAGCACGCAGGTGCTGTGGGACTGGAACGCCGGCGCGAAGAGACCGTTCTCCGAAGAGCTCCGCGGCAAGATCGAGCGGCTCGAAGGAGAGCTATGATCGCCCCCATGCCCGGAACGGCGGCAAATTCCTTTCCCGAGCCGGAGCTCGCCTCGCTCGTCGCGATCCGAAGAGATCTTCACCGGCACCCCGGAGCTCGCGTTTTCGGAAACGCGAACGGCGTCGGTCGTCTCCCGGGAAATTCGCGCTCTCGGCCTCTCGCCGCGCGAGGGAATCGGAAGAACGGGCGTCACGTGCGACTTCGGGCAGGCGGGAACGCCGAGGCTGATGATCCGCGCCGATATGGACGCGCTCCCCTTGAAGGAAGAGAACGCGGTGCCCTACGCGTCGCAGGAGTCCGGCCGCATGCACGCCTGCGGCCACGACGGACACGTTGCGGTCGGCCTCGCGGTCGCGCGCCGTCTCCTCGCGGCTCCTCCCCAATCGGGAATCCGCTCGCTCTTCCAGCCGGCGGAAGAGGGAGGGGGAGGGGCCGAAGCGATGGCCGCGGACGGCGCGCTCGAAGGGGTCGGCGCGGCGCTCGGCATCCACCTCTGGAACCAGCTTCCCGTCGGAAAGATCGGCCTCGTCGCGGGCCCTCAGATGGCGGCCGTCGACGAGTTCGAAGTCGTCCTTTCGGGGCCGGGCGGCCACGGCGCCTCGCCGCACGAGACGGTCGACCCGATCGTCGCGGCCGCGCGCCTGGTCGAAGCGCTCCAGGGCATCGTCGCGCGGGAGATGTCGCCGTTCGACCCGGCCGTCGTCACGATCGGCTCCGTCCACGGCGGTTCGGCGTTCAACATCATTCCGAAAGAGGTTCGCCTTCTCGGGACGGCGCGCTCCTTTTCCGAAGACGCGTTCCGCGCGATCCCGGAGCGGATCTCGAGGATCGCGAACGGCGTCGCGGCCGCGCACGGCCTCTCGTGCCGCGTCGACTACCGGCGCATCAACCGCGCGACGGTCAACGACCCCGGCATCTCCGCTCTCGTCGCGGAAGCGATCGAGCGCGTCCTCGGCCCCGGTTCGATCGTGGAGACCCGGACGATGGGGGGCGAGGACATGTCCGTCTACCTCGACCGGGTGCCGGGTTGCTTCTTCTTCGTCGGATCCGCCCTCGACGGGCCTCACCGCCCGCACCACTCCCCCGTGTTCGATTTCGACGAGAAAGCTCTCGCGATCGGCACGCTCGTCCTCGAAGCCTCGGCGAGGGCCGTCGGCGACCGCCTGACCGGCGCTTGACCGGCACATGACCGTCGCCTTTCTCGCGGTTTACCTCGCGGCGATGCTCGCGATCGGACTCGCCACGCGGCGCGAAGCGTCCGCGGGCGAGCGCTCCTTCTATGTCGCGGACCGTTCGTACGGACCCTGGAGGGGTTTTGCCGCGCTCGCTTCCACGACGACGGGCGGGTCCGCGACGATCGTCTGCGCGGCTCTCGTTTACCGCCACGGCCTCGCCGGCGTCTGGGTCGACCTCTCGGGCGCGATCGGCCTCCTCCTGCTCGGCGTTTTTCTCGCGGGGAGGGTGCGCCGCACGGGCGCCTTCACTCTCCCGGAAATCGCCGGCCGCTTCTACGGGCCTTCGGCGCGGGCCGCGGCGGGAATCCTCGTGGTCGTCGCCGAAATCGCGTGGTTCGCCCTGCTGACGGAGGCCTCGCAAATCGTGCTCACGGCCGCGCTCGGCGTGCCTCCGACCGCGGCGCTTCTCGTCTCGGCGGCCGTCTTCATCGCGTATACCGCGATCGGGGGGCAGTACGCCGTGGTCGCGACCGATCTCGTCCAGTACGCGCTCATGATCGCCGGCATCCTGCTCGTGGGAACGATCGCGAGCGCGCCGCATTTTCGCGCCGCGCTTCCCGGCGCGGCGGGCACGTTTCCGGTGTCGCGATCGCTCGGCTGGAAGGAGGTCGCGGGCTGGCTCCTCCTGATCGGACTTCCCCACCTGGTCGGCGGGGACATCTACTCGAAGCTGCTCTCCTGCCGCGACGAGCGCTCCGCCCGCCTGTCGGCGTTCGGCGCGGCCGCGTCGAAAGTCGTCTTCGGGGCCGCGGTCGCCGCGATCGCCCTTGCCGCGCGCGCGGCGGGGCTCGCTCGGGCGAATCCTTCCGAGGCGCTCCCGGCGGCGCTCTCGACCTTCCCTCCCGGGGTTCTCGCGTCGTTTGCGACCGTCGCCCTGCTCGCGACCATGCAGTCTGCCGCGGATTCCGTGCTCCTGACGGCGGCCTCGGCGACCGCCCGCGACGTGGCGCCGCTCGCGGGCCGGGCGCTGGATTTCCGCGCGGCCCGATTCCTCGTGCCGATTTACGGGGCGCTCGGGCTCCTCGTCGCGCTCGGGATGCGGGAAATCGTGGAAACCCTGAAGCTCGGATATTCGATTTTCGCCGCGGGAATGATCCTGCCGATTCTCTTCGGCTTCTTCCCGGCCCTCTGGGTTCCGCCGAGCGCCGCGATCGCGGCGATGTTCGCCGGCGGGGCGGCCGCGGTGCTCGGACGATTTTTCCCCGGACTCCTCTTTCACGTCGACCCGGTCGTCGCGGGAACCGCCGTCAACCTCGCGATCCTCCTCTTCGCAATCGCGCGCACCCGCCGGAGCGGTCGGTGTCCGGGAGATTACGGGTTAAAATTCTCCAATCCATGAGGGCGTCGACGCTGCGACTGACGCTTCTGCCGCTCCTCCTCGGGATCGGCTGCTCCGGACAGACGTCCCTCCGGCTTCCGTTTCAGGGCCTCTCCTCCCATTCCGTCCACCGCTTCTTTCCCGATCTCGACGGACGCGAGAACGCGATCCGGTACGGGCGCTGGAGGGCTCTCGAGAACGCGTGGACCCGGGGAGTCAGCCGCGAGCTCGACGGGGCGCTCGAAGATTCCGTTCTCGCGGCGATTCAGCGGCTTCCCGATTTTCCGCCCGACGCCCGGCTGTGCGCTCCCCGCTTCTCGCGCGAGGCTCCCCGCGCTTTCGGCGCGATCCTCGAAGCCGACCGGCTCGAACGCCAGGTCGCCGACGCTCTCGCCGCGACGGACGCGCTCGGGATCAAAACGAAAGTCCGGATCGAGCGAAGCCTGACGGCCTATCGGCGCGCGCGGTACGCGTTGTCCGAACCGGCGCCGGCCGGGATCGACGCGGGCCTCGGCAATTTCAGAACCGCGAGGCTCCTGCTCGAAGGCGACTGGCTCTTTGCCCAGTCGGCGGAAGACCTTGCCGTCGCGAACTTCCGCGAGCAGCGCTGGAAGGTCAAGGCCAGCGTCGGTCGCTACGACCGCGAAGTCGAGCAGCCCCCGGACTCGATCGAGGCTTCCTGGTACACGCGGTACGCCCCCGCGTTCACGGAAGCCTATCCGCTCGTCGCAGCGGCGCTCGACCGCGCGACGCATTTCCGGATCGAGGTCTTCGAGGCGCTCTCGTCCCCCGACGCCGCGGCGCGCCGCGCGGGCGTCAAATCGGTCGAGAAAAGGTACGGCCTCCGATGAGCAAGGCGCTCTTCCTTCTGCTCGCCCTGCTGTCCGCCGCGGGCGCGCGGGCGCAGGAGGTCTCGAACCTCGAGGCGGGGCGGCCGATCACGATCGAGGACTCGGTCCCGATTTCCGCGGGAACGTACTCCGGCTCGTTCGATTACGCCTATGCCGTTCGCCTCGATCACGTCGACTACGCGGGCCCCGCCCTCGCGCTCGTCTACGGTTTCGCGCCGAACTTCGAAATCGGGGGCGAAACGCGCCTCCTGACGAACCCGCGGCTCAACGCCCGCCGCGGAATCGGCTCGGGAGATCTCGACCTGCACGTCCTCGCGCAAATCGCCTCCGAAACCGGAGGCCGCCCGGGAATCGGCGTGAGGTTCGACGCCCTGCTCGCGACGGGCTTCGCCTCCCACGGAACGAATTTCGTCCCCGAGCTTCTCGTCTCGAAATCGTTCGACAGCTTTCGGATCCACGGAAACTTCGGCTCGATGTACATCGGCAGCACGCGGCCGGAAGAACGCCGCAACCGCCTCTACGCGGCGATCGGTTTCGACGCGGCGCCGGGCGGCGGCTGGAACACCGACACGCTCGGAATGATGGACGCGTACGTCCGCCAGAGCGTCGAGACCGGCGGCCAGCCCACGGTGGGAGTCGAGCTCGGCGTGAAGCGCAGGATCGGAATGCAGACGGTCTTCTACGCCGGCCTGCTTTCGGAAGTCGCGGGCGAACGCACGCGCATCCGCTACCGCGGGCTGCTCGGCCTCAGCCACTCGTTCTGAAACCTCACCCGCCCGGCCCCCTCTCCATGTGGCAGCCGTTGGATCGAAAGGTGAGCGCGGGAGGGGGTGGCGTGCGACGGGGGTGAGGTCCGTCACTTCTTCCCCAACAGCAGCCACACGAGCGCCCCGAGGACCGGACAGAAGACGACGAAGGCGATCCACAGGGTCTTCTTCAACGTCGACTTCGCGCTCTCCACGATCTGAACGATGCAGAGGATGTCGACGATCAGGACGAACAACCCGATGCACCCGGTCGTCTGACCGAAAACGAGAGCCGTCATCGCGGTCCTCCTGCCTCCCCGGCTCCCGGCGCGGAACCGGATTTTCGGGTATCCTACCGCGGCTCAATCGAGGAGAAATCATGATTCGCGAAATGCTGTCCGCCGAAAACCAGGACTGGATCGCCCGCGCGAAAGAGTGCGCGGAGAAGTACGTCGCGCCCCACGCGGCCGAATGGGACCGCACGGCCGAATATCCCTGGTCGGCCGTCGAGGGGCTCAAGAAGTTCGATCTCTTCAAGGTCTGGATCCCGAAGGAATACGGCGGCGCCGGCGGCGGGGTCCTGAACCTGTGCCTCGTCGTCGAGGAGCTCTCGAAGGTGTGCGGCGGATTCGGCGTGCTCTACGCCGTCAACTCGCTCGGCTCGTTTCCGATCATCCTCGGCGGAACCGAAGAACAGAAGCAGCACTGGCTCCCGAAGATCGCGTCGGGCGAGAAACTGATCGCGTTCGGGCTCTCGGAGAAGAAATCCGGCTCCGACGCCGGCTCCCTTTCCTGCCGGGCGGAGAAGCAGGCGGACGGGTCGTTCCTCGTCAACGGCGACAAGAAATGGAACACGAACGGAGACGCCGCGTCGCTCTACACCGTGTACGCGTCGACGAACCCCGAGCGCGGCTCGCGCGGAATCACGGCATTCCTCGTCGAAAAGGGGCACGCCGGCTTCCGCATCGGGAAGAAAGAAGACCTCATGGGCATCCGGTGCGTTCCGGTGCACGAGCTGCACTTCGAGAACTGCTCGATTCCGGCGGAACAGGTCCTCGGCGGCAAGGAAGGCAGCGGATTCGGCAACGCGATGATGACGCTCGATCGGGCGCGGCCCGGCGTCGCGGCGCAGGCGCTCGGTCTCGCCCAGGGAGCGCTCGACCTCGCGATCCGGTACACGCGCGACCGGCAGCAGTTCGGCCAGTCCGTCGCTTCGTTCCAGGGCGTCCAGTGGATGCTCGCCGACATGGCGACGCGCATCGAGGCGGCGCGGCAGCTCATCTACGCCGCCGCCTCGGCGATCGACGCCGGGGTCAAGAACTTCACGAAGTACTCCGCGATGTGCAAGGTGTTCGCCACCGACGTCGCGATGGAAGTGACGACCAACGCCGTGCAGCTCTTCGGCGGCTACGGCTACTGCAGGGACTACCCGATCGAGAAGTTCATGCGCGACGCGAAGATCACGCAGATCTACGAGGGCACGAACCAGATCCAGCGCCTCGTCATCGGCCGGGCGATCACGAAGGAAGCCGCGGGGTAAGGCCGCAAACGCCGGTTCTGTGAAATGATTCGCCTGCGGAAACCGTTGGATCTCCGCATGGAGACCTGGGGGAAGATCGCCCGATAGCCTGTCCCGCCTCGCCGGGGAAATCCCCGAAATCGCGGAGCTCGCAAAACAGCTCGCGAGCGCGGAAGTGCGCCCAAATGACCGACCGGTGGTAGGTCAAAACAACGGCCCGTACGTCCTCTCGGGCGCCGTCGGCGCTCTCCCGGGGCTCGTCCTCGCCGAGCTCTCCCGGATCCAGGGCAAGACGATCCTCCTCGTGACTCCCGACGAGAGCTCCGCGGCGGCCGTCGCCGCCGATGCCGCGTCGTTCGGCCTTTCGGGAACCTGCGTCGCGCCGGAGCCCTCCCTGACGCCGTACCAGAAGGTTCTCCCGTCGCTGAAATACCGGAAATCGGAGTTCTCGCTCCTGTCCGGCCTCGCGAACGGAACGTGCCGTCTCGCGGCCGTTCCCGCCCGATTCCTCGGCTCGCGCCTTCCCACCCGGGAGTCATTTTCCTCCCGGCAGCTCTCGATCACGGCGGGGACCCCTCTCTCGCGGGAAGAGCTCCTCGCGTTTCTCGTCCGCGAGGGATACACGAGGTCCGATCTCGTCCTCGAGATGGGGGATTTCGCGGCGCGGGGCGGCCTCGTGGACGTCTTCCCGGCCGACTCCCCTCGGCCCTTCCGAATCGAGCTCGACGGCGACGAGGTCGCATCCCTCCGCACGTTCGATCCCGACACGCAGCGCTCCGAGGCGAGGCTCGAACGAGTCGTCATCGCGCCCCTCTCGGCGGTCTCCGAGTCGCGGGACGCCGACGTCCGGCTCGAGCGGCGCCTCGGCCATCCCCCGAGCGCGGCGGAGCGGACCCTCTTCTCGGCGGCGGTCGCGGGGAGCGCTTCGACGATTTTCGATCACGCGCCGGATGCCATGGTCGCGGTGCTGGAGCCGGCGTCCGTCGCGGCCGCGCTCGAAGAGTGGGAGGCACGGATCCGCGAGGACTACGACCCGGACGTCGCCGCGATCCCGCCCGAGGAGATCCTCCACGCGGCTTCGGACGTCGAATCGGCGATCGCCGCCCGCGCCGGTCTTCTGTTCGACCGCCTCGGCCTCTCGCCGGGAATCCCGGTGAAGCTCTCGGGAGAAGAGCTCCCCTCGTTCGAAGGGAGGCTGCCCGACGCCGTCGCGCAGATCCGAATCGCGCTCGACTCGGGCTCCCGGGTCGGCATCGCCGTCCATCCCCGGGGCGGAGCCGAAAAGCTTCAGCGCCTCGCGCGGGAATACGGGCTCGACTCCCTCGAAATCTTCACCGGCGAGATTTCGGCCGGCTTCCGCCTTCGGCGCAGCGGTTTTTCCCTCGTCTCGGAGGAGCAGATCTTCGGCGCGGACCGAACGGCCTCGCCGACCCGGAAGCGGGCAGCCGACGCGTTCCTGTCGGACCTGCGCGACCTGAAGCCCGGGGATTTCGTCGTGCACCTCGATTATGGCGTCGGGAAATTCCTCGGATTGAAACGGCTTCCCGTCGGCGCGGAAGAACGCGAATTCGTCGAGATTTCCTACGGCGAGGAGAAGACTCTGCTGCTCCCCGTGGAGAAGCTCGACCGGATCCAGAAATATTCCGGCGCGGAGGGCGCGGAGCCGAAGCTCGACCGTCTCGGAGGCGCTTCCTGGTCGCGAAAGAAGTCGGCCGTTCGCAAGGCCGTTCGCGACCTGTCGCAGGACCTCCTGCGCGTGTACGCGCGGCGAGCGCAGGCGCAGGGCTTCGCGTTCTCGAAGGACTCCCCGTGGCAGAAGGAGTTCGAAGACGCGTTCGAATATGTCGAAACCCCCGACCAGGCCCAGGCGATCACGGACGTGAAGCGCGACATGGAGAGGCCCGTTCCCATGGACCGGCTCCTCTGCGGCGACGTCGGCTACGGAAAGACGGAGGTCGCGATGCGCGCCGCGTTCAAGGCCGTTCTGGACGGCAAGCAGGTCGCCGTGCTCGCCCCGACGACGATTCTCGCGGACCAGCACTTCCGAACATTCACGCGGCGGTTCTCGTCGTTTCCGGTCACGATCGAGCTGCTCTCCCGCTTCCGGGACCGCTCGGAGCAGAAGAAGGTCGCCGAAAAGCTCGCGGAAGGCACGGTCGACATCCTCATCGCGACGCACCGGCTCCTCTCGAAGGACATCCGGTTCCGCGACCTCGGCCTGCTCGTGATCGACGAGGAACAGCGTTTCGGCGTCGCGCAGAAGGAAAAGATCAAGGAGTGGAAGGCCTCGATCGACGTGCTGTCGATGTCGGCGACGCCGATCCCGCGATCCCTCAACCTCTCCCTGTCGGGGCTGCGCGACCTGTCGATCATCGAGACGCCGCCGCGCGACCGGCTCGCGATCGAGACCCAGATCATTCCGAAGAGCGCCGACGTGGTCCGGGAATCGATCGCGTTCGAGCTCGCGCGGGGCGGCCAGGTCTTCTACATCCACAATCGCGTCGACTCGATCGCCGCCGAGAAGAGGTTTCTCGAGGAGCGTGCTTCCGGAAGCGCGTATCGCGGTCGGGCACGGACAGATGGGAGAGGGACAGCTCGAGAAGACGATGCTGGATTTCGTCTCGCGAAAATCGGACATCCTCCTCGCGACGACGATCCTCGAAAACGGGATCGACATCCCTTCGGTCAACACGATCCTCATCGACCGGGCCGACACGTTCGGCCTCTCGCAGCTCTACCAGCTCCGGGGCCGCGTGGGACGAAGCGACAAGGCCGCGTACTGCTACCTCGTCGTGGAGCCGGACGCGGCGCTGACGGAAACCGCGCGGGCCCGCCTCGCGACGATCCGCGAATTCTGCGACCTCGGGGCCGGGTTCCGGATCGCCGCGAAGGATCTCGAGATCCGGGGAGCCGGCAACTTTCTCGGCGCCGAGCAGTCCGGCCACATCAACGCCGTGGGGCTCGAAATGTACCTCGATCTCCTGGACGAGGCGATGCGCGAGCTCCGCGGGGAAGAGGTGCGGGAGGAACGCACCGTCACGATCTCGCTCGGCCACGAGCTTTCGATCCCGCCTTCTTACCTGCCCGAGGAAAGCCTGCGCCTCGCTCTCTACAAGCGGATCGCCCGCGCCCGGGACGACTCCGAGATCTTCGAGATCGCGAGAGAGACCGAGGACCGGTTCGGAGCCCCTCCGGAGTCCGTCGCCCGGCTCCTCCAATACGGCCGGCTGCGCCGCCGCGCCGAGCAGCTCGAGATCCGTTCGCTGGAGAAGCGCGGAAGCTCGTACCGGATCGTGTTCGAGGAGAGCGCCCGCGTCGATCCCGCGCGCCTCGTGCGCGCGATCGGGCGGGTCTCGGGGGCCGCTCTGACGCCGCCCGGCATCGTGACGCTCCCCGGGGAGACGCCGATCCCGGCCGTCATCGACCTTCTCGACCTCCTCCTGCTGCCGGAGGCCGCGTGAGACGGACAGCCGCGGCCGGACTCGTCCTGCTCGCGTGCGCGGCCTTTTCCGCCTGCGCGAGGCGCGCGCCCGCGATTTCCGTCGACACCGCCGCGCTCGTCGCGGGAAGGCCGGTTTCCCTTCGAGCCTTTCGCGCGTACTTCGAGGCGAACTCCGGAAGGCCGATCGCCGAATCCTCCCCGAAAGTCGTCTCGGGACTGTTCGATCAGTTCCTGCGGGAAGAGATCTGGCGTGCCGCCGCGAAGCTCTCGGGGAGCGACGATGTCGTCGACCGCCTCAACGCCCCCTCCCTGCTGCTCTCCCGCGCCGGATCGGCCGTCCTCCCGACGGCGGAGGACGTTCAGAGGGAATATGATCTGCACCGCGAGAGATATCGGAAGCCCGAACAGGTGAGAGTCGAGAGGATCTTCACGAAACAGCGGGACGAAGCCGACTCGGCGCGCCTGCGGATCTCGAAAGGCGAGGATTTCGCGAAAGTCGCGCAGGCGATCTCCCGCTCTCCCGACGCCGCATCGGGCGGGCAGATGGGCTGGGTCGAACGCGGAGACCTTCCTTCGGAATTCGAAGAAGCGATTTTTCGTTTGCGAGCGGGAGAGATGTCGCCGGTGATCGCGGCGGAAGAGGGGTACCTGATCTTCAAGGCGGAAGACCGGGCGGGGGCCCGGGAGCTCACGATCGAACAGGCCGGGCCGGAGATCCGCCGGCGCCTGCTTCGGGAGAAAGCCGACCGTTATCTTCAATCGCTCGTCGACGAACGCGCGGCGCGAGCAGGGCGTTCGCGTCTTTCCGGACCGGTTGCCGTTCGTCTACACGGGAGAGTTTCTCCCGCCAGGAAAGGAATCATGAAAAAACTCGCCTGTCTTCTCGCCCTCGGCCTCCCGCTGACGCTCGGCGCGGCGGAGCTCGTCGACCGCGTCGTGGCGCGGGTCGGCGATTCGATGATTTCGCAGGGAGACCTCGACCGCCATGTCGAGCGGGCCCGGCTGGATCCGGCAGCTCCGCAGGACGCGAACCGTCTCCGGCTCATCGTGCTCGAGCAGATGATTCGCCAGAAGCTCGTCGACGACAAGGCCGCGGCCCTGAGTCTGACCATGTCGGAAGACGAGATCGCGGAAGCCGTCGAGCGCGTCAAGAACCAGTACGGGATGAAGAGCGACGAGGAGTTCGACCGCGCGCTCGCCGCGCAGGGGCTGACGAAGGACCTCCTCCGGACGCAGCTGCGGGAATCCCTCCTGACGAACAAGCTGCTCGCGCGCGAAGTCCCGATCAACCTCAACGACGACGCCCTCCGAACCGAATACGAACGAACCAAGGACAAGCTCTACGCCGTGCCCGAGAAAGCGAAAGTCTCCGAGATCCTCGTCCGGTTCGCGCCGAACGACCCCGCCTCGCAGGAGGCCGCCCGGGCGAAGATCGAAGAGGCGCAGAAACGGATCCAGGCCGGGGCGGCGTTCGCGGACGTCGCGAGAGAGATTTCGGAAGGCCCCGCCCGGGACCGGGGCGGAGACCTCGGCATCGTCGCGAAAGGCGACCTCACCCAGGAGGTCGACTCGGCGATCTTCGGCGGAGACCTCTCGTCGCCGGTGCCGGTCCGCGGCGGCTACGCGCTGTTCGCGGTCACAAGCCGGCAGCCGGCCGGCTTCCGCCCGTTCGACGAAGTCAAAGAGGAAATCCGCAAGAAAATGTCGGAAGAGATCTACGACAAAAAATTCGCGGAGTATCTCGCCGATCTCCGCAAGTCCGCCTACGTGAAGATTTTCGACAAGGACCTTGCGGCGGGCGACGCCGCGGCGCTCAAAGAGATGAAAGAAAAGTCCTAGCAGGCGGCTGAAAAGCCGCACGGGTCGCCGGTCGCGCATCGCGCGACTGACCTCACCCCCGGCCCCTCTCCGTAAATACGGAGAGGGGTGGCCGAGAGGCCGAGGAGAGGTCGGCTGAAGCCCGCCCGGGATAGAATTCGGCGGTGGGATCCGCGGCGCCAGCGTCCATTCAACAGATCGGCAAGGAGCTCGCCGTCGCCTGGACCGACGGCCGCGAAGACTATCTCTCGCTCGAAACGCTCCGCCGCAACTGCCCCTGCGCGATGTGTCGCGGGGAACAGGACCTTTTCGGCAACGTCTACAAGGGCCCCGACCGGCCCTACGGCCTCGGCGCGTTCCTGATGCACGGCTGGCAGAAAGTCGGGAGCTACGCGATCCAGATCTTCTGGCAGGACGGCCACAACGACGGGATCTATTCTTTCGAATACTCTTCAGAAAACTCGGCGAACAGACCCTGACCGCCTGAAGGAGGGAGCTTGGCAACGACCGACCCGTCCTCACCCGTCAAGGCGAAACACCCCGCGGGCCTGCCGGTCCTGTTCTTCACGGAAATGTGGGAACGGTTCAGCTACTACGGAATGCGGGCGTTCCTCATCCTCTACATGGTCGCCCCGGTCGCCGCCGGGGGGCTCGGCTTCGACGACCGGCACGCGGGCTCCCTCTACGGCACGTACACCGGAAGCGTCTGGCTCGCGGCGATCTTCGGCGGCCTCATTGCGGACCGCCTGCTCGGCCAGTACCGGAGCGTCCTCGCCGGAGGGATCATCATCGCGATGGGGCATTTCACGCTCGCGTTCAAGGTGCTCCCTTCGTTCTACGCCGGGCTCGCGCTGATCGTCATCGGCACCGGCCTTCTGAAGCCGAACGTTTCGATCCTCGTCGGATCGCTCTACGAGCCGGGCGATCACCGCCGGGACGCGGGGTTCTCCGTTTTCTACATGGGCATCAACCTCGGCGCCTTCCTCGGCCCGATCATCGCCGGGTACCTCGCGCAGAAAGTGAACTGGCATGCCGGGTTCGCGTGCGCCGGCGTCGGCATGCTCTTCGGAGTCGTCCAGTACGTCCTCGGGAAGAAGAAGCTCGCGCCCGCGATCGAGCGGCTCTCGACGAAGCGCGAACCCCCGGCCCGCGCAGCAGGCGGCGGCCCCCGCGGGAGGATTCTCGCCCGACGAGTGGAAGCGAATCGCGGCCATCTTCGTCCTCTTCGTGTTCGCTTCGCTCTTCTGGGGCGCCTACGAACAGGCGGGGTCGACGCTGAACCTCTTCGGCGACCGATACACCCGCACGACGATCTTCGGCTTCGCGTTCCCGTCGTCCTGGTACGTTTCGGTGCAGGCCTTCTTCGTCATTCTCCTCGCGCCCGTCATGGGATGGCTGTGGCTGCGCCTCGGAAAGCGCGAGCCGTCGAGCCCCACGAAATTCGCGCTCGCGCTCCTGTTCGGCGGCCTCGCGTTCCTCTTCCTCATGCCCGCGGCGCGTTTCGCCCAGGCGGGGGCAGGGATGCGCGTCTCTCCGCTGTGGCTCGTGGGGGCTTACTTCATCGAGGAGATCGGAGAGCTGTGCCTCTCCCCGATCGGGCTCTCGGTCGTGACGAAGCTCGCGCCGGTCCGCATCGTCGGGCTGATGATGGGCGTGTGGTTCCTTTCGAACGCGGCCGGGAACAAGATCGCGGGATTCACGGCGAGCCTCTTCAGCTCGATGCCGCTCGACCGGCTCTTCGGGATCGTCGCGGTCGTTTGCCTCGCGTCCGGATTACTGCTTTTCACGCTGATCCGCCCGCTCCAGAGGTTGATGGGGGACGTGCGAGTGAAGTTGCGCTCGCCGCGGCGTCGGCATACTGCCCCTCCTGCTCGCTCGCGGAGAGTTGCCGACTCGGCCGCAGAGCGGAAAGCGGTGTGCGGGAACCCCGGGTTCGACTCACCCGACCCTCTCCCGCCGGGAGGAGAGAGGTCGAGCTCCATTGTCGGAGCGCAGCGAACGACGCGCGAAGCGCCAGCGGAACGCAGTGGAGCGAAATTTGGCGGAGAGTCAGGGATTCGAACCCTGGGTACGGTTTCCCGCACACACGCTTTCCAAGCGTGCTCCTTAAGCCACTCGGACAACTCTCCGCAAGTGGCGGGGACGGAAGTATAGCGGAATGAACAACGCTTTCGTCACCCGCGTCGTGTTCGCCTCGCTCCTCCTGACCATCGCGTTCGCGGCGGTCTTCAGCTGGATCGACTTCGGCCCCGGCTGGCCGAACCTGCCGCCCGGTTTCGGGCGCGAATTCGACCTCGCCGCCGGATTCGTGCTCTGCGCGGTCGCGGCCTTTTGGGCCCTCCGGCGCGATCGGCAAGCGAACGGCGAAGTGTGAGAGAATCTCCCTGCCGGGGCCGAGGATGAGTTCGGGTCCTGTGCGACGGAAGTCTCCGAACCTCGTCAGGTCCGGAAGGAAGCAGCGATCAGGAGATGCCACCGTGCGCCGCAGGGGTGCCTGAACTCATCGTCGGCCTCGGCTCTCGACTTATAGGCTAGACGATGCAACTTGCCCTTCCCCGAAAATGGCGCCCCCAGACCTTCGACGCGCTCGTCGGACAGGACGCCGTTTCCCGCACGCTTTCGCACGCGCTCGAGTCGGGCAGGGTCAACCACGCGTACCTCTTCACGGGCCCCCGCGGGGTCGGCAAGACGACGACGGCGCGGCTGCTCGCGGCGAGCCTCAACTGCGAGAAGGGCCCGACGGTCACGCCGTGCGGGAAGTGCCCCTCCTGCGTCGAGATCGCGGCGCGCGGCGAGTCGCTCGACACGATCGAGCTCGACGCCGCGTCCAACAACAGCGTCGAGGACGCCCGCGAGCTGATCGAGATCCTGCGCTACGCCCCGCAGCGCGACCGGTACCGGATCCTGATCCTCGACGAAGTCCACATGCTCTCGAAAGCCGCCTTCAACGCGCTGTTGAAGACGATCGAAGAGCCTCCGCCGCACGCGATCTTCATCCTCGCCTCCACGGAGCTGCACAAGATCCCCGCGACGATCATCTCGCGCTGCCAGCGGTTCTCGTTTCGGCGGCTCACCGAGCCGGAAATCGAGGAGCGCCTTCGCGAGGTCGCGGAGAAAGAAGCGCTCACCGCGACTGACGGCGCCCTCTCGGCGATCGCGCGCGCCTCGGACGGATCGCTGCGCGACGCCCTTTCGCTCCTCGACCAGGCGGCGACGCTCTCCGAGGGCCGGATCGACGAACAGCGCTGCGCGGAGATTTTCGCGTTCGTCGACCGGTCGACCCTCGAAGCGCTCTTCGGAGCCGTCGTCGCGGGAGACCGCGCCGCCCTCGTCGGAATCCTGTCCCGCGCCCGGGAAGAGGGGCTCGACCCCCGGCACGGCTCCCGCGAGTTCCTGTCGTTTCTCCGCGAGGTGCTGATGGCTTCGGCCAATCCCCCGTCGAAAGACGATCGGCTCGCGAAGCTCGCCGGACTCGCGCCGTACGAGACCCTTCTTCGCGCCGTCGCCCTCGAGCTCGAGACCGAACGGGAGTTCCCCCGCGCGGCCGACCCGTGGATCGTCTGGGAGATGGCGCTGCTGAAGATGGCGGAGCTGCCGCGGCTTCGGGCGATCGAGGACGTGATCTGCCGGTCCTCTTCCTCTGAGCACCGGCGGGGGCGCGGGGGGCGCCCGCGCCCGCGAGGGGAGAGCCCCGCTTTGTTTCTCTCGTCCCCGCTCCCGAGCCGGAACCGGCTCCTCCCGTTGCATCCGCCGAAGATCCCGCGCGAAGGTTTCTGAAACTCGTCGAAACCCGCCGGATGCTCATCGGGACTTACGCGTCGCTCGCGAACCGGATCGAAGAAAAGGACGGCGAGCTCGTCCTGGAATTCCCGATCGACAAGGCCACGGCGAAGGACGCGCTTTCGCGGCCCGACGCCGCGAAGCTTCTTTCGGAGGCGGCCCGCGAGGTGTACGGGCGCGACCTCACGATCCGCCTCGTCAGCGGACCCCCCGCCGACGGGAATCTCACGGAGGCCGCGCGCACTGTTCCGCCCCAGGTTCTCTCCCGCGAGAGGGCATCCAGCCGCGCCCAGGAGGACCCGATGGTCCAGAAGGCGATGGCCCTTTTCCGGGGCGAAGTGGTCGACATCAAGGAGAAGAAATGAACATCCGCCAGATGATGAAACAGGCGCAGGCGATGCAGGAGAAGGTCCAGGCGGAGCTCGCGGCCCTCGCGGTCGAAGGAACGGCCGGGGGAGGCGCCGTCTCGATCACGATGTCCGGCACGAAGGAGATCCAGTCGTGCCGGATCGAAAAGACGCTCGTCGACCCGTCGGATCTCGAAATGCTCCAGGATCTGATCGTCGCCGCGGCGCGGGAGGCCGGCCGAAAGGTCGACGAGGAAGTGCAGGCGCGGACCTCTCGGATGCTGGGGGGAATGGTCCCCGGTTTCTAGGGCCACCGAATGTCGGTTCTTCCGAAATCGTTCGAAAAACTGTCCGCGGCGTTCGAGCGGCTTCCGGGCATCGGAGCGAAGGGAGCGGCCCGAATCGCCTACCACCTCCTGCGCGGCTCCGCGGCCGAATCGGAAGCGCTCGCCGCGGCAATCCTCTCCGCTCGCGACGCCGTGCGGCGGTGCGGCACGTGCAACATGCTCACCGAAGAAGACCCGTGCGGGATCTGTTCCGATCCGGCGCGCGACCCCTCGATCCTCTGCGTCGTCGAGGATCCCGCGGACGTCTCCGTCGTGGAACGAACGAGGGAATTCCGCGGCCGATACCACGTCCTGTGGGGAGCGCTCTCCCCGCTGAAGGGAGTCGGCCCCGAGGAAATCGAGATTTCGAGCCTGCTCACGCGCCTCGACGGCGACGTGCGCGAAGTCGTGGTCGCGACCGATCCGAACGTGGAAGGAGAAGCGACGGCGCTGTACCTGGCCCGCCTCCTCAAGCCGAAAAACGTCGCCGTCACCCGGATCGCCTTCGGCCTCCCGGTGGGAGGGGACCTGGAATATGCCGATGAGGTCACGATGGCGCGGTCGTTGTTGAACCGGCGGGAGATCTAGAATATGGTATAAAACCCCTATTCTGAGAAAGGTGTAGAAGAGCTTCCATGGCCTCCCCCGACCTCATCATGTACGATGAGGAATTCCAGCTGATCAAGGAGATCATTTCGCGCCTTCGGGTCGAAGCGAACGCGAAAATTGTCTTCCTCGTGGATAAGAACGGACAGCAGATCGCGGCGAACGGAGACCTGGAGTCCGTCGACACGACGTCGCTCGCGTCGCTGACGGCCGGAAACGTCGCCGCCACCGACGGTCTCGCGCGCCTGATCGGAGAGAAGGAATTCTCGATCCTGTTCCACGAGGGGGAAAAAGACAACATTCACATCTCGATCGTCGGGCAGCGCGTGATCCTCGTCGTCATTTTCGACGATCGTTCCTCGCTGGGCCTCGTTCGTCTCCGCGTCCGAAAGGCCTCGCTGGAGCTCGAAAAGGTCTTTTCGGATCTCCTCAAGAAAGTCGAGGTCGAGAAGAGCAGTGTCGGGGGATTCGAATCCCCGTTCGCGGAAATCACGGACGAAGACATCGACAATCTGTTTTCCGAGTAGCCTCCGACCGCCGCGAGACGCCCATGACGTTCATCAACTACGCCGCCCGCGAGATCAACTGCAAGATCGTGTTCTACGGGCCGGGCCTCGGCGGAAAGACGACGAATCTCCAGTACATCTACGACCGGACGAATTCGAACTCCAAGGGCAAGCTGATCTCGCTCGCGACCGAGACGGACCGGACGCTGTTTTTCGACTTCCTGCCCCTGGACCTGGGGACGGTGCGGGGCTTTCGGACCCGTTTCCACCTCTACACCGTGCCGGGCCAGGTCTTCTACGACGCTTCGCGCAAGCTCATTCTCAAAGGGGTGGACGGGGTCGTTTTCGTCTCGGATTCCCAGCGGGCGCGCGCGGAGGCGAACGTCGAGTCGCTCCGGAACCTGGACAAGAACCTCAAGGAGCAGGGGTACGACCTCGCGACGATTCCCTACGTGCTGCAGTTCAACAAGCGCGATTTGCCGACCGCCATGCCGGCCGACGAGATGTACCAGCACCTGAACGTCAAGGGCGAGCCGACCTTCGAAGCCGTCGCCCCCCAGGGAATCGGAGTCTTCGAGACGCTCAAGGCGATCGCGAAGCTCGTCCTTCTCGAGCTCAAGAAGAAGTAGGGTACCGGACGCGCGCCCAGCGCCGCGCCGCCTCCAGCCGGGAAAGCGCGGCCTGGCGGACCGCCTCGGCGATCACGGTCGCGGCGGTCTTCTTCCGAAGCCTCGCCATCTCGTCGGACAGCGCCCGGTCGTAGGCCCGAAGAGAATCCGCGAACGCCCGGCGGCCGCCCGCCTCGGCCGCGAGAACCCGCAGCAGGGATTCGTCCCGGAGGTCCGGCGGCCGGAGCGGCTCCTTCCACCATCGCTCCAGCTCGCGGCGCCCGCGCGGCGTGATCCGGTGACGGTTGCTCCGGGGCCCGCGGCCGGGTCCGACGACCTTCATCGCCGCGAAGCCCGCCCGGCGCAGCCTCTCCAGCGAGGGATAAATCTGGGAAATCTCCGCTCTCCACAGCGGGTCGAGCTCGCTCTCGATTCGCTTCTTGAGCTCGTAGCCGGACGCGGGGCGGTCGGAAAGGAGGGCGAGGAGGACGTGCTCGAGCGACACGGCCTGACTATATCAGCTCAGATATAGTTGGGAGCCTGCCGGACGGCTCCGTCCGCGAAAAAGGACAAAAAAAAGCGGGGCCCGAAGGCCCCGTCAAACCCTAGACAGAATTGAGTTACTTCTTCTTGGTGGACTTCTTCGCGGTCTTCTTCTTGGCAGCTTTCTTTTTGGTGGCCATTTCGTCACCTCCCTCCCGGTAGTCGATTGACAGACCGTTGGGCCGGTGCTATGTTGACCCCCCTGATTGGGAAGGGGCGTAACACCTGCGGACTGTCACTACCGTTAGTTTGTAGGAACATTCGCTCCTAAATCGCCGGAGGGCTTGATTCCCTTCGGCGATTTCATTTTAAGTGTTTTTCGACGAGACGCAAGAAATATTTCTTGATTTTCAAACTTTTTTTTGGAGGGGTGTCTCTGTGAGAAAGACGATCTCGGTCGCCCACTCCCCGGATTCCGACGACGCTTTCATGTTCTACGCGCTCGCCGAAAAAAAAATCGACGACCGCGGGATCGAGTTCGTCCACGAGCTGTCCGACATCGAGACGCTGAACCGGCGAACGGAGAACCGCGAGCTCGACGTCTCCGCGATCTCGTTCCACGCCTATCCCGGCGTCGCGGAGCACTACGCGCTGCTCCCGCACGGCGCCTCGTTCGGGGACGGCTACGGCCCGGTCGTCGTGTCCTCGCGTCCTCTCTCGAAGCAGGACCTGGAGGGGATCCGCGTCGCGATCCCCGGCGCGAAGACCTCCGCCGCCCTCGCCCTCCAGCTCTGGAGGCCCGGGACCGACACGACGATCCTGCCTTTCGACGAGATCCTTCCCGCCGTCCGGTCGCAGGAGGTGGACGCGGGCGTGCTCATCCACGAGGGCCAGCTGACCTACGAGGCGGAAGGGCTGTTTCCGGTCGTCGACCTGGGGATCTGGTGGAAGGGGGAAACGGGGCTTCCGCTGCCGCTCGGGGGAAACGTCATCCGGAAGGACCTGGGCTCGGACACGATTCGAAGAATCTCGGGCGCGCTCGGGGATTCGATCGAGTACGCGCTGAACCACCGAAAGGACGCGCTCGACTACGCGATGCGGTTCGCGCGGGACCTGGACCGCGAAAAGGCGGACCGCTTCGTCTCGATGTACGTCAACGACTGGACGCGCGGCTACGGGGAGAGGGGCCGCCTCGCGATCGAGACCTTCCTCGGACGCGCCGCGCGGGCCGGCCTGGTTCGGGACGTTCGAATCGAGTTCGCGGGGGAAGACGCCGGCTGACCGGAGGTCAGCTCTTGCCGGCCTTGCGCCCGGCCGGCACCGGCTTGTCGCCGTCCCACCGGTAGAACCCTTCGCCCGCCTTCCGGCCCGTCTTTCCCTCCGACACGAGACGCCGCAGAATCTCCGGGGGGCGGAACCGCTCCTCCGAGAGCTCTTCGGACAGGCTGTTCGCGATCGACAGACGCACGTCGAGGCCCACGAGGTCCGACGTCTTGAGAGGCCCCATCGCGTGGCCGTAGCCCGCTTCCATCGCCCGGTCGATGTCGGCCGCGGAGGCGACGCCCTCTTCGAGCATCCGCGCCGCCTCGAGCCCGAGCGCGACGCCGAGCCTCGAGGTCGCGAATCCCGGCGAATCCTGGACGACGATCGGCTCCTTGCCGAGGCCTTTCACGAAATCTCGAGCCCGGCCAACGGTCTCCGCCGAGGTCTCTTTCCCGACGACGATCTCGACGAGCGTTTTGACGGCCACCGGGTTGAAGAAATGGAGCCCGATCACGCGAGACGGCCGGCGCGTCGCCGACGCGATCTTCGAGATCGAGAGGGAAGACGTGTTCGAGGCGAGAAGCGCGCTGTCCGCGCAGATCGAATCGAGCTCCGAGAAGATCGACCTCTTCAGCTCGAGGCTCTCCGGAACGGCCTCGATCGCCGCGTCCGCGGAAGCCCCGTCGGCCAGCCGCGACAGGCATCTCAGGCGCAGGCGGGCGGCGTGAACGTCGTCCGCGGAGAGCTTCTGGCGGGAAACCGCCCTGTCCCAGGACGCCCCGATGAGCTCGTGCGCGGCCCCGAGAGCTCTCGGCTCGGCGTCGAAAAGCAGCGTCTCGAACCCGCGAATCGCGGCGACGGAGGCGATCCCCCGGCCCATCGTCCCGGAGCCCACGATGAGGACCGTGCGGATCGCGTGAGGGTGCGAGGCCGTCATCCGCTTTCGATTATACGTTTCGGAGAGCCTTCGCTCGCCGACGTCGCGGGCAGTCCCAGCGCCCGCCCGGCAAGCGGGTCCTGTCGCGGGACTCGCCCCGCTTTTCCGCTCGCTGCGGGCTGAAGACTTTGCTGCGACTCCGCGCCGCGAGCGGCAAAAGGGGGTCTCGCCCCGCGCCACCCGCCCTTCTTGCGCGGGCGCGTTGGCCCCGGCCGCGCCGTCGGCTCCGCTCACGGGGTGGGGCTCCATCCCGGAGCGAAGGAACGCGAGTGTCGGGGCTCGTGGGCGCCGGGAGGGCGGCGAAGGGCAGTGGGGACCCCGGCTTACGCGCGCATCGCACATCGAAGCCCCTCCGCAGAAGCGGCGCGCGAAGTCCGGGGTACTGCCCGAGCGAAAGCACGGCGTCGGCGCCCGCGGGGGCTGGACCCGAGCGGACCAAGCGAAGCAATCGAGATCTCGGGAAACAGTGCCTGCGCGTTGTCGAACAGGATCTTCTGCTTCGCGCCCTCCGAGAGGGCCAGCGCGCGGAACGCGGCCACGTTCCCCGCCGGCGAGGAGATGCCGGGCGAGGGCCAGTCGGTTCCCCACAGGGTCTTGTGCGCGACCTCCTCGAGCCGCGGGAGCGCCTCGAGAACCTTTTTCGGCGGGATTCCCGGACAGCTCCAGGTAGACGTTCTCGTGCCGGCGCGCGAGAAAGAACGCCGTCTCGTAGAACAGGGGCCGTCCGCAGTGCGCGAGGACGATCTTCAATTTCGGAAAATCGACGGCGACGTCGTCGACCGGCATCGGGTCCGCAAACCGGTTCCGGGCCGACGGAAAAACCGACGTGCCCGTGTGGATCATCACCGGCCGTCCGGCTTCCTGCGCGTCGGCGTAGATCTCCGCGAGCACCGCATTTCCGAAGAGGTGGTCGTTCGGCGAAAAGAGCTGGTGCGGCGGGTGGAGCTTGATCATGCGAATGCCGCTCTCGAAGAGTCGCCGCGCGGCGTGTCCTCCGGGCTTTGCGAGGCGCGGATGCACGGACCCCGTGGCGAGCAGCCTTCGCGGGTCCTCCCGGCAGTAGCGAAGGACCCAGTCGGACACCCGGTCGGAGAGCCCCAGAGTGTCGGGCGCGGAGTAGTTGACCAGGCACGCGCGCTCGATCTCCTGCTCGTCGAGGAAGCGAAGCAGCTCGCGGGGGGAGGACTCGATCTTCGCGTACCGCTCGAGGTCCCGCCGCCCCCGCTCCATGAACTCCCGGGAGACGGCGTTGAACTCCGAGTGGGGCTGGACGTGCAGATGAACGTCGAAGACGGCCATTTCGGGGAGTCTAACCCATCGGTTTCCGAGGCACTTCGCCCCGGTTTCACGAATCTTGCATCCGGACGCTGTCGGACAGAAAGGAGGTCCTGTGAAAACCGCATTCCTGACCGGCCGCATCATCGTGGCCGGCTTCTATCTCTTCAACGGAGCGAATCTCCTCCTGAATGCCTCGAAAACGGCGGTGTACGCGGCCGCGAAAGGGGTCCCGTTTCCCGGCGTCGCCGTCCCGGTGGCCGGCGCGTTTCTCCTCGTCGGGGGCTTGAGCCTCCTGCTCGGATGGAAACCGTCCGTCGGAATCGGCGCAATCGTTCTGTTCCTCGCCCCCGTCACGATCTACATGCACCCGTTCTGGAGCGAGAGCGGAGCGGAACGCCTCAACGACCTCGTCAACTTCACGAAGAACGTCGCCCTGCTCGGCTCGGCGCTGATGCTCGCGGCGATTCCGAGGCCGTGGGCCGCGAGCGTGGACGCCGGCTCCGAGCGCGGCGAGCAGCCTCCGGTCGAGATGGCCGCGCGGCGCGAACAACGCGTGGCGCGAGGGTAACGGAGGTTTCTGCCCGATCACTCCGCGCAGGCTGCACGCGGGCAGCCGACGCGTCTGGATGTAGGTCATGTTGTTCGTGTAACGGACGAACCCCTTTTGCCGCGCGTAGAGCCGCAGGAGACATCCCGACTTCTTCGACTGGACGAAGAGCTCGTAGTCGGCGCCCGACGGGGACGACACGAGGAAAGGCCGCGGGCCGACGATTCCGGTCGAAAGAATCGAGAGCGCGTGCGAAACGAGCTTCTCGGCGACCTCGGGCTTTTCGCCCTCGGCCGTCAGAATCGACGCGAGCGCGTTCTGAAAGCTCCCGCGGCAGGCGTCGTCTGAAATGTTCGTCACCTGCGCGACGCTCGCGCAGCCGGCGGAGAGGAAGAGCGACGCCACGAAAAGGGCGAAGGCGGCCGAGCGCATACGCCGGACGCTGATTTTGGAGGCGATTTGCATCGGTGGAGTCTAACGGAACGGGGCGAAGCCAACCCTTCGCGAATCCCGGGTAGAACAGGCCCTACGGTGAAATGCCGACCGGAATCGAGAAGTCCACCGTGCCGTCCTTGAGAGCGGCGAGGATCGCGAACCCGGGCTGGTCCATGACGACGGTAACGTATCGGGACCCTACTGCAGGGTGCTCCAGATCGAAGGGATCACATGTTTCGACGCCGCTGATGGACCCGAAGGCATTGACCTGAATGATCGAGTTCGGACTGACGATGACCGTCTGGGAACTTTCGATAGCGCCGCTGCACCCGAAGTGAACATCTGTTCGCGCCGTCGCGGGCTCTTCGCTCCCGTTGAAGACGGCGACGTTCGCCCTCACCTCTCCAGAATCGCCGAGGTCCGCATTCAGCAGGATCTGAGGCGTGCCAGGCGAAACGAGCGATCGGAAGACCGGCAGCGGCACCGCTCCTCGAAAGAACGGACCACACGCCGGCGCACCACAGTTTTCCTCTCGATAGAAAAACAGCCGATCCGACACGATGACGGTCGATGGCAGATCGACATGATAGACAAACAGTCTCGGCAACGAAGGGCTCGGTTCCCACGAGCCGGGAAAGCCACGCAAGGTGTTGGGTGGAAACGTTGCGTCCGCCGGCGCATTCGCGACCGCCCCATTGCTAAGCGAAAGAAGACGGCCAGTCGCCGGTTGGTCGCCCGTGTTGAAGAGAGTAATGATCGAGGTCCAGGCGCCGGACCCGGTTCCTGGCGTTTGCGGAACGGGCGAGAAACCTCCGACGATGTACGCGTCGCCGGCGACTGCGGCTCGACTCCCGGCGATCAGGACGAGTATTAGCGCTGCAGAGCTAGTGAGGCACTTCAGCCACGTTCGTATCATTGAGTCACCTCCAGGTCGGCGTACTGCCACAAGAAACACTCAGTGAGCGGAGAAAGGAGTGGTCGGGGCGCCCGGATTTGAACCGGGGACCTCCTGCTCCCAAAGCAGGAGCGCTACCGGGCTGCGCTACGCCCCGTGATCGCGATTATGGCATGCGCCACGGTGGAGGGGCGATGAGGCGGGAAGAGTATGATCGACCCATCGTGAACCCGTATCGATCACGAGACCGTTTGATCCCTGCTCTCCTCGGCTATTCCCAGAAGGCTGCTCCCCGTTCAGCATTTCCGGCGGTGCCATCGAGGACGATTCGCTGCTGTCTCCTCGCGGTCTTCCTGCTCGTGGCAGTCGCCACGTCTGGCCAAACCTGGGGCCCGCCTCTGAGTCCACCCGGCGGGGACGCCATGGCCTTCGCGAATTCGGGAAACGCCGTTTATGTCTATCTGTTGGAGGCCGGCGTCTTCAAAAGCACCGATGGAGGAAGTACCTGGGCGCCGGTCTCGCGAGGCCAGATCCCTCCCGAGAACTACGCCGGGCCGCTCCTCGCTGCCTCGGGCGATACCGTCGTCTTCGCCGATGTTTTCGGTACTTTCTACACAAGCTTCGACGGGTCCTCGACGTGGACGAAGTCTCAGGGTCCAGGTTCCGAGATCAACGCAGTCGCCGCTTCGCCGACGACGATGTGGGCGGCGACTCCGCCACAGGCCTGCCCGATGTCGTGCGGAGACACGAGCGGCGTCTACCGGTCGACCGACGGGGGAGCGACATGGGCGCGACAAGAGGCCGATTTGGGGATCCCCTACTCCCTGCTCTGGGCCGACGGGGCCCTCTTCGCTGGAACCGACAATGGCGTCGCGCGCTCCGACGACGGCGGCGTGACTTTCCATCTGGCGGCCCTGACAGGCCAGTATGTCTTTTCACTCTTCTGGACGGATGCCCTGTATGCGCGCACGCCCGGCGGTTTCTACCGCAGCCTCGATCGAGGGAGTTCATGGACACCTGTTCCCACCGTTCCAAACCGGGAGGCTCAAATTGTCTACGGCTCAGGAAATACCTTCTTCGAAGTGATCGGTTACGGAGGACCTTGCCCGGCACCTCCCTGCACGCGGCTGTATTCCACCGTGGACGGCGGGGCGAACTGGTTGCCGGCTCCTTCGGCGACTCCCTCTGGCCTGCGCCTTGACGCTCCCAATGTCTTTCTCTCGGTCGGAGACCGGTTTCTCGCAGGCAGCGTCTTCGCGGGGGTCTTCGCGACGGGGGACGGCGGCCTGACCTGGGAACGCAGCAACTCAGGACTGATCGGGACTCTCAGCCCGGCGGCTGCCGAAGGAGACTCGGTCTACGGGTATCTCGGTAGAGATTTCTTCACGAGCCACGATCGCGGCTCGACCTGGTCGGGGTTCCAAACACCGAGCGACTCGCCCGCTTCCCTGATGCAGCAGCCGGATGGATCGCTCCTTCTCGGAACGCAGACGGACGGGATCTTTCGAAGCACCGACCAGGGCGCCACCTGGGCCGCCTTCAGTTCCGGAATCGAGCGACCCTATCCCGAGATCTGCGCTCTCGAATCCGGGGGCGGAGTCGTCTATGCAGGCACCTTCGGCGGAAGCCCGCGCCTCTATCGAAAGTCCGGTCCCGCCGACTGGGTGACTCTGGCGGTCCCGGCCAGCTCCACGTGTGCGATCGCAGTCGTAGCCAACGCGCTTTTCGTCGCCGACAACTTCTCGGTCTTCCGATCGACCGACGGCGGCGCTTCGTGGTCAGCGGTTCTCCAGCCGGACAACGGCGCCTGGAAGGTCTATGGCGTCGGTGGAATACTCTATGTCGCGACTGGCGGAGGCCTGCTTCAGACCGACGACCTCGGACAGACCTGGCACCCGACGGCGTCCCCATCATCCGAGGTCGGCGCGGTCGCGACGTCGAGTGATCGTTTCCTCTTCGGCTTCGGCTCCGGCCTTGGCAACAGCGTGTTCGCGAAACCGCTCTCTGGCGGCAACTGGCAGACACTTCCGGACGGGATCCTCAGCGATTACCCGCTCGGCCTGCAGGCAACCGGGGACTCGCTCTATGCTTTCTTCCTTGGCAACGGAGTCCAACGAATGGCGCTCTCGGAGATCCACATCGCTCGTCCCATCGCCTCGGTCAAGTCTCCGAGCCCGGTTCCAGTCTCGGGAAGGTTGCCGTGAGCTCGACGCACCACCCCGTTTCACGATTCTGAAACACCGCCGCTGCGCGACAAAGTGAAACAATCCCGAAAGCGGTTCGTACCGAACCGCGGGGAGGTTTGTCTCATGCGATCTACGTTGACCAGGGTAGCTTTATTTCTCGCCGCGTTCGCGCCCGCTGCCGCGCTCGCTCAATCCGTCATTCGCCTGCCGCAGGCGAGCCCGGCCGCTACGGCCGGACAGACGATCGGCATCACCGACGTGGAGATCCGCTACCACCGCCCGGCCGTCAACAAGAGGAAGATCTGGGGTGGTCTCGTCCCGTACGGAGTCCTCTGGCGGGCGGGAGCGAACGAGAACACGACGATCTCCTTCTCGACTCCCGTCAAGGTCGAAGGGAAGCCTGTCCCGGCGGGAACGTACGCGCTGTACATGGTGCCCGGCGCTTCGGAATGGACGCTCGTCCTCAGCAAGTTCACGGGGGACTGGGGAACCTATAACTACGACCCTTCGGAAGACGCGCTCCGCGTGCCCGTCTCTCCCCGCCCGCTCGCCGAGGCGGAGGAGCGCCTTCTCTACACGTTCGACGACCTGGCGGACGCCTCCGCCGTCGCTTCGCTGCGGTGGGAGAAACTGCGGGTGCCGTTCCGCATCGAAGTGGACCTCCCGGCGACGATCCGCGCCTCGATTCGCGAAGAGCTTCGCGGCGGCAAACACTGGAGCTCCGACGCCTGGGCCGCCGCGGCGCGGTGGGAGCTTCGCAACGGCGACCCGAAGACCGCGCTCGAGTACGCGAATCACGGGCTCGCGATCGGCTCGTCGTTCACGGCGCTGCGGACGAAGGCCGCGGTGCTCGAGAAGAACGGCGACGCGAAAGGCGCGGCGGAGCTCCGGCAACGCGCGGCGCTCGTCGCGAACGAGGCCGAGACGATCAGCGTCGCGGTCGCGCCGATGATGGCCGGCAAAGAAATACGACGAGGCGATCTCGTACCTCTCGAGCTACGCGGCGAAACATCCCGGCAGCTCCGAGCTCTGGAGAGTCCACGCGGCGCTCGGCGACGCGTACGTCGCGAAAGGCGACCACGCCCGCGCGAAGGCGGAATTCGACCGGGCGATGGCCGCGGCGCACGACTTCTCCGAGAAGACGGAAGTGCAGGACTCGATCAACGCGGAAGGAGCGGAGGGGCATTAGGCCGGCCTGTTCAACGTAGAAGCGCGGCGAGACCCGAGCCAGATGGGCGCGCGCAGAATGGGACGGCCGAGGCGTACTGAGCAAGTGCGTTCGCAGGACGGCACAGTCGAGCACGCCCGTATGGCGACGGGTATCGTCCGCGCTGGCTAACCCTCGCGCAGGATCCTCCACAGATCGCGCAGCAGCCCCGGCGGACGCGACCGGACGATCAGGACCGGCACGGCGGAGCGGCTCGCGACTTCGCGCGTGACGTTTCCGAGGATCGACGCGCGCAGCGGGCCGCGCGCCGGCGAGGATCCGACGACGATCAGCTGCGCTTCGACGCGATTCGCGACTTCGAAGATCGTGCTCTCGACGTCTCCCTCCTCGACCGCGAGCGAAGCGAAGACGTTCCGCTTTTCGAGCGCCGCCATCTGCGCGCGCAGCTGGCGCGCGAGATGGCTTTCTCCCGCGAGGTAGCCCGAAGGGGAGGAGGAGCGCGCGGCCAGGTCGCGGTAGAGCTCGGGGGGCTCCGGGAGCACGTGGAGAACCGTGACCGCCGCGCCCAGGGCCGAGGCGATCGCCGCCGTGAAGCGCAGCCCCTCCTCGATGTAGAGCTCGCCTCCCGTGCAAAGGAGGATGCGTTTCATCTCCGGCGCCGCCCCCTGCGGCACGAGCAGGACGGGAGTCGGGACGCTCTCGAGCGAGCTGCCAGAGGCGCAGCGACAGCCGTCCGCCACCGAGGCTCGACCGCGACGAAGCGCCGAGGACGGTCAGGTCGTATCCGTCCTTCGCGCGGCGAACGACCTCGGCGACGAGGGACGTTTCTTCCCCGAGAAGGGCCGTCTCGACGGGAACGCCGGCGCGCCCGAGCACCGAGGCGGCGTCCGCGAGCGCCCCCTCGAGCGCGGAGCGGGAAGTCCCGGACTCGGCGACCGACAGGGCCGTGACCGAAGCCCGCGTCGCTCCCGCGAGCAGCGCCGCGAGCGCGGCGGCCGATTTCGAGGCGGGCCTTTCGTCGGCGAGCAGCAGGATCTTCGACAGGGAATCTCCGCTCACAGGAATCCTCTCCGGTGGAGCTCGAAGAGGAGAACCGCAGGCTCCCAGAAGCGGCAGCGGCGCGAACGCGAGGCGGATCCTGGGTCCGTGGAAACGTTCCGTCGCCTGCGCGCCGATCTGGGCGCCGAGCGCCGCGCCGGTGTGCATGATGAGAGCGATCAGGATGTCGACGTTCCCCTTCAGCGCGTGCGAGACCGTGCCGTATCCGGCCGAAAGGATGATCTCGAAGAGATCCGTCCCGATCGCGACGTGCGTCGGAACGCCGAGGATGTAGACGAACATCGGCATCCGGATATAGCCGGCTCCCCCTCCGAGAAAACCGGAAAAGAAGCCCCCCGCGAGAGCGACGGCGAGGATCGCCCAGAGAGAAACCTCGATCCCTGAAATCGGAAGCCGGATCATCGGGGGAACGCGGACGCGATGGATCCATTTCCAGGCGGAGTTGAAGTGGAGACGATCGGCCTTCTTCGAGCGGGTGCGAATTTTTCCCGTGCGTCCCGATCTTCTTCTGCCGCATCGCTCCGAGGCTCTCCCACAAGATGAAGACCGAGATCGCGAGCAGCACGATGGAAAACGAGAGACCGAGGGCCAGATCGGCGTGCTTCGTCGCCTTGAGGCGCTGAACCAGTCGCGCCCCGAGCTCGACGCCGGGGATCGTTCCGAAGGCCATCACGAGCCCGAGCTTGATGTCGACGTTGCCCAGCGCGCGATGCTTCTTCGCGGCGACCACCGATTTCCCGACGATGTGCGCGACGTCGGTCCCCACGACGTAGTTCATCGGCAGGCCGAGGAGATAGAGCGCCGGCCCCGCCAGAAACGAGCCGCCCACCCCGAAGAAGCCCCCGAGCGTGCCGACGGCGAACCCGATCAGGACGAGCCACTGGGGCGCGATCTGGACCTGCGACACGAGGAATCTCACGGACGCCTCCGAAAGACTCGAACGAGCAGGGTCGTCAGGAGATCCAGGGCGACTCCCTGGAACAGGATCAGGAGCAGAGCCGCGGCGGCATAGAACACCCGGTGCGCGTGGAAGAGGCCGGCGAGGGGCCGGTCGAGCGTTTTCAGAACGAAGAAGAGATAGGCGCCGACGAGAATTCCGTAGACGGCCAGCTCTTCCCAGAACGCCTTTCCGAAGAGAGGAACCTGCCTTTTGTTAGAATTGTTAGAATGCGCCAACGGAGGGCTCCTCATGGCGTCTGAAACGCAGGTGGAAAAATACCACGGCCTCGATGCCTCCGCCCTTCTGTCCGCGTACCGGAACATGTACCTCTCGCGGAAGGTCGACGACAAGGAAATTCAGCTCAAGCGCCAGAACAAGACCTATTTCCAGATCAACGGCGTCGGGCACGAAGCCGTTCTGACCGCGGCCGCCATGGTCGTTCGCCCCTCCTACGACTGGTTCATCGCGTATTACCGCGATCGCGCGCTCTGTCTCGCGCTCGGGATGACTCCTTACGAGATGTTCCTCCAGGGGACCGGCTCCAGGGACGATCCCGCTTCCGGCGGCCGCCAGATGCCGGCCCACTGGGGACACGAAAAACTCAACCTCGTGTCGAAATCCTCCTGCACCGGAATGCAGTTCCTGAACGCCGTCGGCCTCGCGGAAGCGGGCATGCGGATGAGCAAGCTCCCGACGGTCGAGACGCACGCGGAGTTTCACAAAGACGAGCTCGTGTACGTCTCCGGAGGGGACGGACAGGTCGCGGAGGGAGAATTCTGGGAATCTCTCAACACCGCCTGCAACCTGAGGCTTCCGGTTCTGTACCTCATCGAGGACAACGGCTATGCGATTTCGGTGCCCGTCGAGGTCACGACGGCGGGCGGGTCGATCTCGAAGCTCGTCCGCGGCTTTCCGAACCTGTTCGTCAGCGAAGTGGACGGCTGCGATTTCCTCGAGTCGTACGACGCGCTGCGGTACGCGGCGGAGTACTGCCGCCAGCGCAAGGGACCCGCGCTCGTCCACGCGCACGTCATCCGTCCGTACTCGCACTCCGTCTCCGACGACGAGAAGAGCTACCGGCCGGCGCCCGAGCGCGAGAAGGAGCTGGCCCGCGACCCGCTGGCGACTTTTCCGAAGTTCCTCGTCGCCGAAGGAATCGTGAGCGAGAAGGACCTGGCGGGCATTCACAAGGAGATCGAAAAGCAGATCGACGAGGACGCGGAACGGGCCCTCGCCGCTCCGCTGCCCGAACCGCAGAGCGCGCTCCGCTGGGTCTATTCCGACAAGGTCGACCCGACATCTTCCTCCTTCGACACGCCGAAGAAAGAGGAGGGGGACCCGCAGACGATGGTCGACCTGCTCAACGCCTGCATGCGCGACGAGATGGCGCGCGAGCCCCGCATCGTCATGTTTGGCGAAGACGTCGCGGACGCCTCCCGCGAGGCCGTGCTCGGCGAGGTGAAGGGAAAAGGCGGCGTCTTCAAGGTCACGCACAACCTGCAGCGCCTCTACGGCCACAACCGCGTGTTCAACTCGCCGCTGGCCGAAGCGAACATCATCGGCCGCGCGGTCGGGATGGCCGTGCGCGGATTGAAACCGGTCGTCGAGATCCAGTTCTTCGACTACATCTGGCCGGCGTACATGCAGCTGCGAAACGAGCTCGCGACGATGCGGTGGCGTTCCGGGGGCACGTTCTCCGCGCCGGTCGTCGTGCGCGTTCCCGTCGGCGGATACATCGCGGGAGCGCTTTACCACTCGCAGTGCGATCCCACGATGTTCACGCACATCCCGGGCCTGCGCGTCGTCCTTCCCTCCAACGCGCAGGACGCCAACGGACTCCTGCGCACGGCGATTCGCTGCGACGACCCGGTGATGTTCCTGGAGCACAAGCACCTCTACCGCCAGACCTACAACAAGGGCCTCTACCCCGGCCCGGACTACTGCATTCCGTTCGGAAAAGCGCGGCTCGTCCAGGAGGGCAACGACGTCACCCTGCTCTGCTACGGCGCCCAGGTGCAGCGGTCGATCGTCGCGGCCGCGAAAGATCGCGGAAAAGGCGAACGTGTCGACCGAGATCCTCGACCTGCGCTCGCTCTCGCCGTACGACTGGGAGGCCATTTCCGAATCCGTCAAGAAGACGAACCGCGTCGTCGTCTGCTCCGAAGACCCGATTTCCTGGGGCTACGCCTCGGAGATCGCGGCGCGCATCGGCAACGAGCTGTTCGCGTGGCTCGACGCTCCGGTCGAGCGCGTTTCGGCGACGGATACGTTCGTCGGCTACGCTCCGCCGCTCGAGAAGTTCATCCTTCCCCAGATCGAGGACATCGAGGCCGCGATCGAGAAGGTCTCGAAGTTCTGAAGCGCAGCGTGAAAAAGACTCTCGCCGTTTCTCTCGCCGTTGCCTCCCTTGTCCTGGCGGCGTACTCATTCGCCCAGACCGAATTCGAAAAAGTCCAGATCGTCACAACCCCGCTTGGCCACGGGCTCGCGATGCTAGCCGGCGCGGGCGGAAACATCGTCGTCTCGACCGGCGAAGACGGCGTCATCCTCGTCGACGACCAGTTCGAGCCGCTCCACGACAAGATCAAGGCCGCGATCGCGAAGCTCTCCGACAAGCCGCTCCGCTTCGTGCTCAACACGCACTGGCACGGCGACCACACGGGCGGGAACTTCAAGTTCGCGGCCGACGGCGCGGTCGTGATCGCGCAGGACAACGTGTACCAGCGGATGAGCACCGAGCAGTTCATCAAGCACCTGAACCGGACGGTCCCCGCCTCGCCGAAAGGAGCGCTCCCGGTCGTGACGTTCAATGATCGCGCGACTCTCCACCTGAACGGCGAGACGATCCGCCTGATCCACGTGAAGAACGCGCATACCGACGGCGACGTGCTCGTGCAATTCCCGCAGGCCGACGTGCTGCACATGGGCGACTGTTTCTTCAACGCCATGTACCCGATCCTCGACATCGGAACCGGCGGGACGATCGACGGCTACATCGCGGCGGTCGAGGAAGGATTGAAGCTCGCCGGCCCGGCGACGAAGATCGTCCCGGGCCATGGCATCCTCGGCACGCGCGGCGAGCTCGCCGCGTTCGGGGAAATGTTGAAGCAGGCGCGGGAGCGCGTCGCGCGCCTGAAGGCGCAGGGAGATTCGGAGCAAGACGTCGTGTCCGCGCGGCCGACGGCCTCCCTCGACTCGAAATGGGGCAACGGATTCGTCAAGGCCGACGCGTTCGTCCGAACGATCTACGAAACGCTGCCCGCGGCGGGAAAACCTTAGCAAACCTCGCCCCCGGCCCCTCGGCTACCCTCTCCCGAAGGCCGCGGGCGTAAACTCCCCTCCATGAAGAGAGGCTTCACGCGCCGGGAATTCCTCGGCGCTTCGGCAGCCGCCGCGGCGGCGCTCCCTCTTGTCCGGTTCGCGTCGGGCTCTGCGGCTCCGGTCGAGGCGAGCCGAATCGCGAACGTCCCGTTCGATCTCTCCCGGGTCCGGCTTCTGCCGGGTCCGTTCTTCGACGCGGCGGACGTGAACCGACGATTCCTCCTGAACCTCGACCCGGACCGCCTGCTCCACATGTTCCGCCTGACGGCGGGGCTCCCCTCGACGGCCCTCCCTCTCGGCGGGTGGGAGGCTCCGGAAAACGAGCTCCGCGGCCATTACACCGGCCACTACCTGTCCGCGTGCGCGATGCGGGCGGCGGGCTTCTCCGACGACGAAGCGAAAGCCCGGGGAGACCGGATCGTCGCGGAGCTCGCGAAGTGCCAGGAAAAGCACGGAAACGACTACCTCTCGGCGTTCCCGGAAGAGTTGTTCGACCGGCTGCGAGCGGACGAACGCGTCTGGGCGCCTTTCTACACGCTCCACAAGATCCTCGCGGGCCTCCTCGACATGCACACGCTGGCCGGGAACGCCCGCGCGCTCGACGTCGCGGCCGGAATGGCGACCTGGATCTCGCGCTGGACGCAGCCGCTCGGGGAAGCGGCGATGGCGCGGGTGCTCGAGCGCGAGTACGGCGGAATGAACGAAGCGCTGTACAACCTGTCGGCGATCACCGGGTCCGAGGATTTCCGCGAGCTCGCCCACCGGTTCGACCACGAGAGGATCTTCGCTCCCCTCGCGGAAGGACGCGACGAGCTGAAAGGCCTTCACGCGAACACGACGATCCCGAAGATCATCGGCGCGGCACGCCGATACGAGCTGACGGGCGAATCGCGGTACCGCCGGATCGCCGAATACTTCTGGCGCGAAGTCGCGACCCGGCGCGCCTACTGCACCGGAGGAACGAGCAACGGCGAGAGCTGGAACGCCGAGCCCGGCGCGATCGCCTCGGAGCTGTCCGGCTACACGCAGGAGTGCTGCGTGACCTACAACATGCTGAAGCTCGCGCGGCACGTCGGCGGCTGGACGGGAGATCCGGCCTGCGCCGAATTCATCGAGCGGGCGATGTGGAACGGCATCCTCGGAACGCAGCACCCGGCCGACGGCTCGAAGCTCTATTACGTGCCGCTCGCGTCCGGGTACTGGAAGCTCTTCGGAACGCCTCTCCACGACTTCTGGTGCTGCACGGGCACCGGGAGCGAGTCGTTTTCAAAGCTCGGGGAGAGCGTCTATTTCCGCGCCGGCGACGCGCTGCTCGTCGACCAGTTCGTCTCCTCGGAGCTCGACTGGAAAGAGAAGGGCCTTCGGGTCGTCCAGGAGACGCGGTTCCCGGAGGAATCCGTCGACCTCGCTCACGTTTCGAGCGCAGCGCCCGACCCGGGCCGAGATGCGCCTGCGCGTTCCGTCCTGGACGGAAGAGGGAGCCGGCGTCCGGCTCAACGGCCGGGAGCTGGAGGGCTTTGCGGCGCCGGGCGGCTCCTTCGTCCTCGACCGGGTCTGGAGCGGCGGAGACCGCATCGAGCTCCGCCTGCCGATGGCCCTTCGCGTCGAGCCGACGCCCGACGATCCCGTCGACGGCGGCGGCGATGTTCGGGCCGATCGTGCTCGCCGGCCGGCTCGGAACAGAAGGGCTCACGCCCGCGACGCTGCGCGCGGAGCCGACGAAACCGAGAACTGTTCCGGAATACAAGCTCGACGCCGTTCCCGCGCCGGAGCTGTCGCTCGGGACGGGCGATCCGGCCGCCTCGATTCATTCCGCGGGGAAGCCGCTCGAGTTTCGGGCAGAAGGGTTGTCGGCGGGCAAGGTCCGCGAGATCCGCCTCTCGCCGCTCGCGTCGATCTTCAACGAGCGCTACGCCGTGTACTGGAAGACTCGACGCGGCTAGATTCCCCTAGCGCGGCGGAATTCTCGCGATGATCGCTCCTTCCGCCCGGGGAAAACGCGCCACGGCCAGTCTTTCCGCGACGCCGGTCAGGCGCGCGGAACCTCCCGCCGCGTTCGAGGTCACGAGCCAGAGATTTTTCCCCGGCTCCTGAAGCCACGCGATCGGCGCTGGATCTCCGTTGAGCGAAACGATGCCGTGGCCATCTCCGCAACAAAGCCATTCGGGGCCGAAGACATAGTAGGCCGCGCACAACTGGGTCCACTGGCTGTCCGTGACGATGCGCTCGCTTCCGTGGTGCGAGCGCAGGAACGACGCCGCCGGCCTCCAATCCGGCCGGCCGCTTCGAAAATACTCGGCGAGCGACGAGATCTCGAACGAAAAGGAAAGCAGGAGGAGCGCCGCGCCCGCGCCCCGCCATCCCGGGCGGCGCAAGAGCTCGGCCAGAGCGATCGAAAACAGAACGACCAGAGCGATCCCCGCCGGAAGATAGTGGAAGATCGAATCGAAGACCGGGTGGCGGTGCTCCATCAGTTCGAGCAATCCGAGGCCGCCAGCGGCCCAGGCGACGGCGAAACGGGCGCCCTCTCTTCGGCAGGCGAGCACCGCGCCGAAGATCGTGCCCGCGACGAATAGGAAGCCGGAGACTCCGAGCGGCTGCCAATCGGAATGGCCGAAACCGAAGAAGGAAAAGAACCGAACGACGCGGGCCGCGGAAAACGCCGGGACCGCGCCGACGGCCGGGCTCCTCAATCCGGTCAGGAATGTGCTCCACCAGGGCAGGTATCCGAGCCAGAGGGCTGCCGCAAACAGCGGGCTCGTTCTCAGAAACCGGCGCGCGGCCCTTCGGCGGCGCGGGTCCGCGGAAAAGCAATCCTCCGCCACGATCGCTCCCGCCGCGACTGCGAGGACCAGGGCCGAGACATAGAGCGCGTATGCCGTCGCGAGACACGAAAGATAGAGCGCCGCAAGCCGCCGCGGACCGGGTTCGGCGAGATAACGGTCGAGCGAAAGAAGCGACAGCGCGAGCAGGAACAGCCCGAGCGAATACGGCCGCAGCTCCTGCGAGTAGTGGACGTGAAACGGCGACAGCGCGAGGAGCGCGGCAACGGCGATGCCTGCCGCGCGCCCCGCCCGCCGGGCCACGAGCCCGCCCATCGCAACCACGGTGCCCGTGCCCCAGAGCACGGCAGGAAGCTTCCGGACGGCGTCCGAAGGGCCGGCAGCCTCCACCAGCTTCCCGATGACGTAGTCCAGCGGAGCCTGCAGGCCTTGCCATCGAAGAGAAGCGAAGAGGCCGCGCCAGGAATTGTGGATCGCGAACGACTGAAGGATCTCGTCGAGCCAATAGGAAAAATGATCGAGGCGATACAACCGAATCGCCGCCGCGAGAATCGCGATCACCGCCCACACCTTCGTCGAAACCCTGGTCACTTCCCTCTCTACGGCGCCCGGGCCGGGCTCATCCATGCGGATGCCGTCGGAGTCGTTCTTCTCGAGCATCGAAGAGAACCGGGAAAACTGGCTCAGGCCCCCGGCCCGGCGACACGGATCCTCGCGTCGACGGCGAGGCCGCCGCGGCCCCGATCTCCGACGAACAGGGGATTGATGTCCATCTCGGCGATTTCCGGGAACTCGAAAGCGAGCCGGCAGACGCGCAGGACCGTCTCGACGAGGAATGCCGTGTCGCCCGGCCGCTCCCCGCGGACGCCCGCGAGGAGTTTGCCCGCCTTGAGCTGCGAAAGGGCCTCGAGAACGTCCTCGCGGGTGACCGGGGGCAGCAGGAACTTCACGTCTTTGAAGACTTCGACGTAACGCCCCCCGAGGCCGAACATGACGAGCGGCCCGATTCTCGGGTCGTTCGTCGCGCCGACGACGAGCTCGCGGCCTCGCGCCTCGCGCTGGAGGATGAATCCCTCGAGCCCGTCGGCCGCGCCGTGGCGTTCGAGATCCTTTTTCATTCGGGCCAGAGCCGCCGCCAGATCTTTCGCGCTGCGCAGCCCCGTCGCGACGCCGCCGACGTCGGACTTGTGCACGATCTTCTCGCCGGCGGCTTTCAGGACGAGCGGGTAGCCGACCTCGGCCGCCCGCGCGACGACCTGGGATTCCCGCCGGACGAAGACCGGGCGCGCGACGGGGATTCCGGCCGCCGCGAGAAGAGAAAACGCCGAATCGGGGTCGAGATATCCGGCCCCCCGTCTCTTCCGGCGGTCGAGGATCCGCCGGATCTCGGCCGTCCGGATCGACAGACGCGGCGTCGTGCCGCGCGGCTTCTTCTGCCACTTTCCGATCCTCCACATCTCCGAAAGCACGCGCGCCGCCGGCTCGGGAAAGCGGTAGATCGGGGGATGGGCGGGCATCGAGCGCGCCTCGTCGTAGAACTCCTCGTTCGCCATGAACACGGAGAGAACGGGTTTCTTCGCGCCGCGGGTCGAGGCGAGAAGGGCGTCCCAGACGGACCTCGGCCCGTAGAGCACGGGCGTGACGTTGATCACGAGGAGTCCGTCCACGTTCGGATCTTCGAGGAGAATCGAAGCCGCCCTCCCGTAGTTCACGTCGCTCGCCGAGGCGATCATGTCGACCGGGTTCGCGACGGAGGCTTCGGGCGGAAGAAACGTCGAAAGCCGCTTTCGGGTCCGGGCGGAGAGCTCCGAGAGCCGCAGGCCGAACTGGATCGCGGCATCGGTCGCCATGATCGCGGGACCGCCGGCGTTCGTCAGGATCGCGACGCGGTCGCCCTTCGGGAGGGGCTGCGAAGCGAGCGCAGCCGCGAGGTCGAAGAGGTCCTCGATCGTCTCGGATCGGGTGACGCCGCAGCTCTCGAGAATCGCGTCGATCGCGACTTCGGACCCGGCGAGCGCTCCCGTGTGCGAAGACGCCGCGCGGGCTCCCGCGACCGTCCGGCCGGACTTGACGATGAGGATCGGCTTCTTCTTCGAAATCCGCCGCGCGATTTCGACGAAGCGCCGCGGGTTGCCGAACGACTCCAGGTAGAGCGCGATGATCTTCGTGCGCGGATCGTCCTCCCAGTATTCGAGCATGTCGTTGGACGACACGTTCGCCTTGTTTCCCATCGAAACGAACTGCGTGAACCCGAGCTTCAGCGCCTCCGCCACGTTCAGGATCGCGACCCCGAGCGCGCCGGACTGGGAAGCGAACGCGAGCGGGCCGAACGAGGCGGGGGTGGGAGAAAACGTCGCGTCCATCGAATACTCCGGCTCCGCGTTGATCACGCCCATGCAGTTGGGCCCGATCATCCGCATTCCGTGCCGCTCGACGAGCTTCTTCAGCTGCTCTTCGAGCTCGGCGCCCGCCGCGCCGACTTCTTTGAACCCCGCCGTGATGACGACGAGGCCGCGCACTCCCTTGCGGCCGCACTCGGAGACGACTTCGAGGACGCGCTCTTTCGGAACCGACACGATCGCGCAGTCGATCTCGTCGGGAACGGACCGAACCGAGGCGTAGCACTTGACCGAATGGAGGACCTCGGCGCGCGGGTTGATCGGAAAGATCTTTCCCGTGAAACCGGAGCGGAACAGGTTCGAAAGGAGATTCCCCCCGATCGAATGGGCGCGCGTCGAGGCCCCCACGACCGCGACCGACCGCGGCCGGAACACGGCGTCGAGGCCGCGAGGTCGGGCCGAATCCTCGTTCTTGTGGCGCGCCAACGGAAGGCATCGTACCATTCGCCCGTGCTCGAAGCGTTTCGCCGGCACGCCTTCTCACGGCTCTCAAGTCGCGTTTTTCGCGGGAATGGGGGTCCTGGGGGCGCTGTTGGGTATAGCATGACTTTTTGGAGCTCTGCCATGCGTGTCGCTCGAAAACAGCGGATCCTGCCCTTGCTTCTCCTTTCTCTTCCGGCCCTGGCGCTCGCGGCCGGCATGCCGAATGCCCCGACCCCGAACACCGCCCCGACGAATCCTCTCGTCTCGATCGAAACCGACCGCGGGAAAATCGAGATCGAGTTGTACGCGACGGAGGCGCCGCGGACCGTGGAGAATTTCCTTCAGTACGTCCGGTCCGGTTACTACGACGGTATCGTTTTCGACCGCGTCGAGCCGAATTTCCTGATCGAAGCGGGAGGCCGGGGAGCCGACGGCAGCATCCGCGCCTCGTTTCCCCCGATTCCCTCGGAGGCCGCCAACGGCCTGAAGAACCTCGCCGGAACCGTCGGTCTCGCGCGGGAGAGCGATCCGGGCAGCGGCGCGAATTACTTCTACGTCAACCTGAAGGACAACCCCCACCTCGACCACACGGGTGACGACCCCGCGCACTACGGGTACACGGTCTTCGGGCGCGTCATTTCGGGAATGGAGACGGTCGGGAAGATCGCGGAAACGCCGAAGCCTTCCGCCGCGATCGTTCAGGCGCGCGTCGAGCGCGAGCCCGACCGGCGCGCCGTGATCGCCGCGAAGGAACGCACGTTCGAAGACCTCTCCGAGTACTACAACATCGACAAGGTTTACCGGTCGATGACGGGACCTCAGAGCACGCGGCGGGTCTCGCTCGAACCCGGAGCGCCGGAGCTCCTCTGGATCGTCGGCTATTCGGCCGACGTCGTGGGCGACGCCGGCGACCCGAGCGGCCTCGACCAGTTCATGTGCCACAGCAACCTGGACCTCGATCCGGGCGAGCACCTGCGCCGGCTCCAGATGTCCCACGACGTCAACCCGCGCCTCTTCACCCTTTCCCAGGGGCAAATGGACATCGAGTTTCCGCCCGGGTTCGGAATCCCCATGCTTTCGGACGAGAAACTCTCGTTGACGACGCAGGTCCTGAACCTCAACTACCCGGATTGCGGCCTGAGCGTTCGGCACCGCACGCGGATCCGCTACGTCCGGGACCGCGACCTGCCGTTCGCGATGACGCCCCTCTTCGAAGACGCCGTGTACGGGCTCAAAGTCCTCTCCGCCACCGACGGTCGGTTCGGAATCGACCCGGCCTCCCACGAGGGCCACGACATGGCGAGCTGCCTGCCGGGACAGAACGCCGCCTCGTACGAGTACCACGACGCCTACAACCGGACTTTCACGGGCCACTGGGTCGTCGGGCCCGGCCGCGAAGTCAACCGGACGCCGGTCGACGCGATGCTGCGTCTTTCGCAGGACACGACGATTCACTACATCGCGGTGCACCTGCATCCCTTCGCCGAATCGCTCGAGCTGTACGACAAGACCGCGAACCAGAGCGTGTGGAAGAGCACGGCGCAAAACCCGCCGGACCGGATCGGCCTCACGCGCGTCGACACGTTCTCGAGCGAAGAAGGGATCCCGATCTACCACGATCACCACTACGAGCTGATCTCGACGTACAACAACACGTCGAAGGACAACCAGGACTCGATGGCCGTGATGTTCCTCTACCTCAAGGACCCCGTCTTCCAGAAACCCCAGCTCGCTCCGCCCGTCGTCGCGAGTCGGTAAAGTTCGCTCGGCCGCTCGGACTCAGCCCGTGCGCCGGCTCGGCAAGCGGGTCCTGTCGCGGGACTCGCCCCGCTTTTCCGCTCGCTGCGATTCTGAGGACTCTGCTACGACTCCGCGCCGCGAGCGGCAAAAGGGGGTCTTGCCCCGCGCCACCCGCCCTTCTAGCGCCGGCGCATCTGGCCCCGAGATCCTCGCGCGGACCTCGCTCAGGAATGGGGGTGAGGTCTCGGGGCGAGAACCCGGAGCGTGCGCTGCGAGATGCGGCACTCGACGGGCGTCTCGAGGACGCAGTCGCCGTCCACCTGCGTCTCGATCTGGTAGGGCTCCAGCGATGTGATCTTCACGTTCCGGCCGCGCACGACCTTCGCGTAGCCGTCTCGCAGGTGCCGGCCGTCCCCGGCCTTCATGCCGAGGAAGAATTTCGAGAAGTCCCGCCGGCTTCGCGAGTTGAAAATGACGGTGTCGAGCGCGTCGTCCTCGACGGACGCGTCCGGCGCCGCGATCCAGTCGCCGGCGTAGTGCTTCGAGTTGCAGACGACCGCGAAGGTGGCGGGATGGTGCTCGCCGTCGACCTCGACGTCGAGCTTCGGGAACTCGTAGCGCAGGAATTCCGGCGCGACCGTGAACCCGATCCCGGCGCGGCCGAGCCACCGTTTGAGAAACAGGCTCATCTTGCCCATGACTCGCGCGTCAAGCCCGACGCCCGCCATCAACAGGAATGGCCGCTCGTTCGCGATCCCGGCCCGGACGACTTTCGGCGTCCCTTCGAAGATCAGCTTTCTGGCCTCCGCCAGGTCGAACGGGATTCCGAGCTCCAGCGCCAGCACGTTCGACGTTCCGCCGGGAAGAATCGCGAGAGGGACGTCGGTCCCAAGCAGCGCGGCGGCGGCTTCCGAAATCGTTCCGTCCCCGCCGCAAACGGCGATGACGGAGGGATTTTCGGGGAGAAATTCGCGGACGATCCTCGTCGCATGGCCGGGGCCGTGGGTCGGCGCGTTCGCGAGCTCGAGCCCCTCGCTCCTCAGCGCGTCGATCAGGCTGCTCATCGCCCCCCGCCGATCCTTCTGCCCGGCCGTGGGGTTATAGATGAGCACGCCCTTCTTCATGTCAGAAGAGCGAGCTCTCGTTGCGGCCCGGCACGACCCCCAGCCGCTTGTAGGCGCGGGCGGTCGCGACCCGTCCGCGCGGAGTTCTCTGGAGAAACCCGGCCTGCAGCAGGAACGGCTCGTACAGGTCTTCGAGGGTTCCGCGATCCTCGCCGAGCGACGACGCGAGCGAAGAGATTCCCGCCGGGCCGCCGCCGAATTTTTCGATCAGGACCGTGAGGATTCGAAGATCCAGCTCGTCCAGCCCGTACTGGTCGACCTCGAGCTTGGCGAGCGCTTCGCGCGCGGCTTCGAGATCGAGCCGCGGGTGCCCCGCGACCTGGGCGAAATCGCGCACCCGCCGAAGGAGGCGGTTCGCGATCCTCGGGGTCCCGCGGCTGCGCCGCGCGATCTCCTGGGCCGCGTCCGGTTCGATCGGGACCGAAAGGATCCGGGCGGACCGGTCGATGATCGTCGCGAGCGCCTCCGTGTCGTAAAAATCCAGCCGGTGGTGGATCCCGAAGCGCGCGTGGAGAGGCTGGGACAGAAGCCCGGGCCGCGTCGTCGCGCCGACGAGCGTGAACGGCTTCAGGTCGATCCGGTGCGTGCGGGCGGACGGGCCTTCGCCGATCACGACGTCGAGCACGAAGTCTTCCATGGCGGAATAGAGGACCTCTTCGACGGCCGTGGGCAGGCGGTGGATCTCGTCGATGAAAAACACGTCGGCCGGCTGCAGGTTCGTGAGGATCGCGGCGAGGTCCCCCGCCCGGGCGATCATGGGGCCGGCCGTCACGCGAAGGCCCACGCCCATTTCCCGCGCGATGATGTGCGCGAGCGTCGTCTTGCCGAGACCCGGCGGACCCGTCAGGAGAACGTGATCGAGCGACTCCCCGCGGGCGCGGGCCGCCTTGAGGAACACGTCGAGGTTCTCGCGAACCTTGTTCTGGCCGATGTATTCCGCGAGCTTCTGCGGCCGCAGCTTCGGTTCGACGGCCGCTTCTTCCGCCAGCGCCGCGGGCGAAAGGAGGGAAGAATGGTCCGGCGAGGCGGGCTCGGCCACGTCAGGAACCCGAGAGCGCCGAAAGCGCCTCTTTCAGGAAGTCCGCGAATTCCGGGGGAGCTCCCCGGCGGGAGATGGCATCGACGGCCCGGTCCGCCTCGGACTTCTTGTAGCCGAAGTTGACGAGGGCGGACACGACGTCCTCGGGATCGATGCCCGAGAGCGGCTCCGTCGGCGTGTGGAGCTTTTCCGCTTTTTCCCGCAGCTCGAGAGCGAGTCGATCCGCGGTCTTGCGCCCGATCCCCGGCACCGAAGTGAGCCGCTTCGCGTCTCCGCGCGCGAGCGCCGCGATGAGCTCCGCCGCCGGAATTCCGGAAAGCAGCGTCAAGGCGAGTTTCGGCCCTACGCCGGAAACGCCGATCAACATTTCGAAGAGCCGCCGTTCCTTTTCGGTCGCGAAACCGAAAAGGGAGAGAGCGTCCTCGCGGACATGCGTGTGAATCCAGAGAGCCGTTTCGGACGCCGCGGCCGGCAGCTCCTGGTAGGTTTGAAACGAAATCGAAACGAGGTAGCCCACGCCCCGAACGTCGAGAACGACGCGGTCCGGCTGCTTTTCGAGAACAGTCCCGGCGAGCCGGGCGATCATCGGCGGGTCCCTAACCCGCGTTGTAGCGCCCGAGGAGCTCGTCGTTGACGACGATCTTCTCCCCGGCGCGCCGCCGCGCGAGATCCGTCTGGATCAGCTTCTGCGCCTCCTGCTGCCGGATCGATTCGCGAATCGTCCCCTTCTGGCGCTCGAACGCCGCCGGGTCGAACTCGGTCCTGGACGCGACCCGGAACAGCACGACTCCCTGCGGCCCCACCCAGACCGGACCGCCCGGCTTTCCGACAGCCGTCCGGAAGACCTCCTCGGACAGCGCCGCCGAGTTCCCGAGCGACGGGACCGGCGCCCCCTTCGCGAATTCCGGCGAAGACTGCACCGTCGCGCCGAATTTCTTCGCGACCGCTTCGAGCGTCGATCCGCCCTGGAGCTCGGCTTCGATCGGCCGCGCGGAATCGAGGGCTTTCTGCTGCGTCCGCTCGCTCTTGACGTCGGCCGCGACCTTCGATTTCACCTCCGCGAAATCGGGTATCCCCGGCGGCTTCACGTCCGCGACTTTCACGATGGCGGGGCCGCGCGGAGTCGAGATCGCGCGCGGCGAAACTTCTCCTTTTTTGAGCTCGAAGGCGGCTTTCGTGAAACCGGGAGCATAGCCGACGCCCGGCACGACCGACTGCGCGCGTGACCCAGTCGGTCGCGTCGAAAGAGACGACGTCGTCGGCGAGCTTGCGGAGGTCTTCGTCGCTCGAGTTTCGCGAGACGGCCTTCTCGAGGGCTTCGCTGCGGCGCGCCTCCTCCGCTTTCACGGCGCTCTCCTGAAGAGTGGCGACGATTTTGGGAGCCGCCTCTTCGAACGTCTGTTTCCCGGGAGGGAGCTTTTCGATGAGCTTGATCACGTGGTAGCCAAACGGCGATCTCACGGGATCGCTGATCTGCCCGGGGGTCATGGAGAACGCGGCGTCTTCGAAGGCTTTCACCATCGAGCCGCGCGCAAACGGCCCGAGGTCTCCGCCGCGCTCCTTCGAGCCGGGATCTTCCGAGTATTTCTCCGCGAGCTTCGCGAAGTCCTCACCTTTTCGGGCCCGGGCGGCGAGATCTTCCGCCTTCTTCTTCGCGGCGGCGTCGACGTCGGGCTTCGCGTCGCGGTCGACCTTGATGAGGATGTGCGCGGCGTGGACGCGGTCCGACACCGGAAAGTCGTCCGGGTGGGAATCGTAATAGGCGCGGATCTGCGCGGGAGTCGGCCGGATCTTTTCCCGCAGCCGGGTTTCATCGATGAGCAGGTACTTGAGTTTGCGCCTCTCCGGCTGGCGGTACCGTTCCTTGTTCTTTTCGAACGCGGCCAGCAGCTCGGCTTCCGTCGGCGCCGCGGCCGCTTCGAAGTGGTCGGGGGAAATCAACACGTAGTCGATCTTCGCCTTCTCGCTCTGGCGCGCAAACTGGCTCTCGACTTCGGAATCCGGAACGATGAGGCTCGCCGAGACGAGCCGATTGTATTTTTCGATCATCATGTCGTCGCGGAAGTCGCGCTCGAACTGGTCCGCCGTCATGCCGTTGGCGGCCAGGAGATTGGAATATTCGCGCGCGCCGATGAACTGGCCGTTGCGCTGGAGAGCCGGAAGAGACTGAATTTTCTCGGAGAGCTCCGCGTCGCTCACCCGCACGCCGCTGCGGCGCGCCGCTTCGATCAACATCCGGCGCTCGATCATTCCGTTCAACACCTGATTCGGAAGGTCGAGCGCCTTCGCGAGCGCCGGCGTCCAGTTGTCCTTGTACATCTGGCGATAGCGCTCCTGGGTCTGCTGGTACTGGCGGCTGAAGTCCACGGCGGTGATCCGATCGCCCCCGACCGTCGCGATCTCGCCGCTCGTCGCTCGATCTCCCCGCGCCCGGCCCATCCCCCAGTCGACGAAGACGAAGGCGACGAAGACGATCACGACGAACCAGAGGATCCATTTGAGGTGCCGAAAGCTTTGCCGCATCATTTTGAGCATCGAGGTAACCTCTCCTTCCCGAGATTCGGGGCGAACTTGATATATTAACAATGCAGCCGTGGCATCGCAAAAATCGGCCGGTTTGCCCGCAGAATCGGGCTATGTTATAAGGCACCGACACTAAATCCCGGATATTCTTCATTTTATGGCACAAACGGAAAAGCGGAAGACGAGCCAGGGAGAGATCGACTGGATCGTTTTCTCCTACAAGAGCATCCGCCGCTGGCTGCTGATCCTGCTGCTGGCCGCTGCCGGTGTCGTCTGGGGCTTCTACCTCTACCAGCGCAATCACCAGTCGCCCCAGGTCCGCGCGCAGCGCCAGATCGAACAGGCGGAGGCCGCCCTCAAGAACGCCCAATCGACCCAGGACTCGTCCCGTTTCGCCGTGACCCTCTCCCAGGCGAAAGACCGGCTGAACGAGGCGCACGAGGCGTACGTCGCCTCCAAGTACGAGCAGGCATACTCGCTCGCGGTCGAGTCGGAATCGCTCTCGCGCCGCGCGCTCGGCCGCGCCGGCCGGTCCGAGATCGGCGACGCGACGTTCGTCGCTCTCGACGGCGAGGTCACGCTCCAGCGCGCGGGCAGGGGCACGTGGGAGGAGTGCAAGCTGCGGCAATCGCTTTATGACGGCGATTTCGTGAAGACCTCGAAGGCCGGCTCGGCGGAAATCATGTTCTTCGACGGCACGCTCTACCAGCTTCGGCCGGACTCGCTCTTCGAGGTGAAAACCGGCCAGCACCGCGAATCGGAAAAGTCGAGCACCGTGGAGATGGTGTCGGGCTCGATCCAGGTCTACACGTCCAACGCGTCCTCGAACGTCAAGACGAAGGCGGTGAACGCGGAAATCCAGCGCGATTCGCAGGTCGGCCTCTCGATCGATCCCGTCAACCAGAACACCGACGTGTCGAACTTCCGCGGACAGGCCGTCCTGCGGACGGCAAAGGAAAGCGTCGTCCTCTCGGAGCGGGAAAAGGTCCGCGCCGACGTGTCGACCCAGAGCCTCGGGTCCAAAGTCGTTCTTCCCGACTCGCCCGCGCTCATCGATCCGGCGGACAACCGCATCTTCGACTTGAAGCACAATTCCGACATCCTCCTCCGCTGGACCGCGGTCAAGGAAGTCGCCCGCTATCGGCTGCAGGTCTCCCGCTCACGGCTGTTCATCCCCGACGCGACGCCCCTCGACCTGCCCAACCGTACCGGCGTCTCGGCCTCGATTCGGCCCCACGAAGAGGGGTCCTACTACTGGAGGGTCGCGGCAATCACCCGCAACCGGCGTGTCTTCCGATTGGAGCCCCTACCGAAGATTCCGCATCGTGACCGACGCCGCGAAGGCCGGAGCTCCCAGCGGCGCCCCTCCTCCCCTCACGCTGCAGACTCCCCAGCAGATGGGAAATCTCTTCCTCATTTTTGGTCAGACAGATCCGTCGGCTTCCGTAGCGGTCAACGGGAAGCGGGCCGACGTGGAACCCAACGGGTCCTTCAAGACGACCGTCACGGTGGAAACCGAAGGAGAATCGCAGATCGTCGTCAAGGCCGCCGACGCCGCGGGCCGCGAGACCGTCAAACGGATCCGCGTTTTCGTGGAACTCTACTGACGTCCCGAGTAAGGAGATCCATGGGCTGGAAATCGCTGTTCTCGCTGTTCTCGTCCGATCTGGCGATCGATCTCGGCACCGCCAACACGCTCGTCTTCGCATTGAACCGCGGCATCATCCTTCGAGAGCCGTCGATCGTCGCGATCAACAAGCTCACGAACCGCGTCGAAGCCGTCGGCAAGGAGGCCAAGGACATGCTGGGCCGGACGCCGGGAAACATCGTCGCGATCCGCCCGATGAAAGACGGGGTCATCGCCGATTTCGAGGTGACCGAAAAAATGCTCGACTACTTCATCAAAAAGGCGCACGGGCGCTCGCTGTTCGTGAGGCCGCGCATCGTCATCTCCGTGCCGTCCGACATCACCCAGGTCGAGAAGCGCGCCGTGCAGGACTCCGCGATGAGGGCCGGAGCCTCGGAGGTCTACATCATCGAACAGGCGATGGCCGCCGCGATCGGCTCGGGACTCCCGATCACGGAACCCGCCGGGAACATGATCGTCGACATCGGCGGAGGAACCACGGACGTTGCCGTGATTTCGCTCGCCGGAATCGTGTATTCGCGAAGCGTCCGCATCGCTTCCAACGAGATGGACGAAGCGATCGTCCAGTACATCAAGCGAAAGTACAACCTGCTCGTGGGCGAGAGGACGGCCGAGCAGATCAAGATCGAGATCGGCTCGGCCCATCCGCTCGACGAGCCGATCTCCATGGAAGTCAAGGGAAGGGACCTGGTCGAAGGCGTCCCCAAGACGCTCCTCCTGTCCGACGAAGAAATCCGCGAGGCGCTTTCGGAAGTCGTCGCCGCGATCGTCGAAACGGTCCGCGTGGCGCTCGAACGGACTCCTCCCGAGCTCTCGGCCGACATCATGGATCGCGGAATCGTGATCACGGGGGGAGGGTCGCTGCTCAAGAATCTCGACCGCCGGCTGCGCGAGGAAACCGGACTTCCCATTTCGTACGCGGAAGATCCGCTCGCCTCGGTCGCTCTCGGCACCGGCGCCATGCTGACCGATTTCGGATTGTTGAAAAAGATCTCGATTGCCTGAGCCCCGAATCTTTTCGTCGAACGCGTCGACCCGGTCCGAAAAGTTCCTGCTGGCCGGCACCCTCGCCGCCTGCCTCCTGTTCATGTCGTCCCAGGCGAGAGAGGGGGGGAAGGGTCCCTCGCTTCTCGAGCGCCTCGGGCTCGCGATCGCGTCGCCGGCCGTGCGGGGGGCCGAGCAGGCCGTCCAGGCGAAGAGGAGCGTCGCGGAGACGCTCGCGTCGTATTTCGGAGCGAGGAACGAAAACCGCAGGCTCCGCACGGAGATCGCGGGCCTCCATCGCGAGGTCTTCCTGCTCCGGGCCGGCGCCGAGGACTCCGCGCGGCTGCGCGAGCTCCTCAAGATCCAGCCGTTCCTGCCGTCGGTCCGGCTCGGAGCGCCGATCGTCTCGATCGAAGTTCGGGGCGGTTACCGCCGCGCCCTGCTCGCGGCCGGATCCCTCGACGGGGTCCGCCCCGGCTCGCCGCTCGCCGTCCCGGAGGGTCTCGTGGGCCGCGTCGTCACGGTCGCCCCGCACCTCTCGAAGGTCATCCTGATCGGCGACGCCGACTGCGCGGTCGGCGGCAGGATCGTTCGGACGGGCGACCAGGGAGTCGTGCGGGGCGAGGGAGAGACTCTCCGGATGGAGTACCTCAGCACCCTCTCGCGCGTCGTCGCCGGCGACGTCGTCGAAACCGCGGGGATCGACGGGATCTTTCCCCGCGGAATCGCGGTCGGCCGGGTCACCGGAGTCTCGGGCGGAAAATCGCTCTTCCTGAAGGTGCAGATCGCGCCGGCGGCTCCCGTGTCGCGGCTTTCCGACGTGCTCGTGCTGGACCCCTCGCCGGTCTCCGCGGATGAGGTTCCTTGAAGTCGGTCCGCTTTCTGTTCTCGACGGCCGCCGCGGCAGCCGTGACCTGGGTCTTCGGAACCTCGCGGGTGCCGGGCCTGGCGGCGATCGATTGGTTCCTCCTCGCGGTCGCCTACCAGGCGGCGTCCGGGAGTTTCGCGGCCGCGACGCTCGGAGGAGCGGCGGCCGGACTCCTCGAGGACGTGCTGCTGCATCCCCTCAAGGGAGCCAACGCGTTCGCGAAGGCGCTCCTCGGCTACCTCCTGACGGCCGTTTCCCTGCGCGTCGTTTTCGGCGGGGCGCTCGTCGTCGCGGCCACGCTCGCCGTCGCGGAGCTGCTCAACACGCTGATCGTGGCGGTCCTCGGGCGAGTCCTGCTCGGCACGCGTTTTCTGCTCGAATTCGCCGACCTCGGCCGCTGCGCCCTCACGGGAGCGGCCGGAGGCATATTCTATTGGGCGTGGAGGTTTCCCTGGAAAGAGTGGTGGCGGCGGAGGCAACACCGAAGACTCCGATGAGTTGGAAGCGGCATGGGTAGCGTTTCGGAAGACCGCGAATCCTTTCAGAGGCTCGTCGAGATCCTCTTCGTCGCTGCCGCCTGCCTGTTCGGCGTGATGGCGGTCTCGTACTGGTACGTCCAGATCGTGCGCGGCGACTATTATTTCAAGCTCTCCGAGAACAATCGGCTTCGATCCGTCGCGGTCACCGCGGCCCGCGGCGTGATCTACGAGCGGCAGGGTCAGGTTCTCGTCGAGAACGAGCCCTCCTACAGCCTGTTTCTGTACCGCCGCGAAACGAACGACCTCCAGCAGTCGCTGGAAACCGCGATTTCGCTTCTGAACCTTCCCCGGGACGACGTCGAACGCCGCGTCGCCCGGTACCGCATGTATTTCGACTTCGTTCCGATCGCCCTCGCGGAAAATCTCACGATCGGCGAGGTCGCCTCGATCGAGGCGCGGGCCGCCGAACACCCGGAGTTCGCCATCGGGGTCGGACAGCGGCGTTTTTACACGAAGGGGCCCTTCGCTGCGCAGTCGCTCGGATATCTCTCCGAAGCGACGCCCGAGCAGATCGCCTCCCAACCGGACCGATACCGCCCGGGCAACTCGATCGGCCAGCGGGGAATCGAGAGCGCCTACCAGGAAATGCTCGCCGGGCGCGACGGAGAAAGGCGGATCATCGTCGACTCGTTCGGCCACGAAACCGCCGAGGAGAGCCGCGAAGACCCGATTCCGGGGAGAAACCTGACGCTGACGATCGACGGCCGGCTGCAGCACGTCGCCGAGGAATACTTCAAGGACCGCGTCGGCTCCGCGGTCGCGATGGATCCGAAGACCGGCCAGATCCTCGCGATCGTTTCGGCGCCCTCGTACGACCCGAATCTGTTTTCGCGGCGGATGACCTCTTCGGAGTGGTCGGGGCTCATCGAAAACCCGTTCCGCCCGCTCCAGAACCGCGCGATCCAGAACGTCTATTCGCCGGGTTCGGTGTTCAAGATCTTCCTCGCCGAGGCGGGGCTCGCCGGCGGATACGTGACCCCCGACACGAAAGTCTTCTGCCCCGGATACGCGACGTTCTACGGACGCACCTTTCGCTGCCACAAGAAGGAAGGGCACGGCTGGGTGAATCTCCACGACGCGATCCGCGGATCGTGCGACGTCTACTTCTACACGCTCGGCCGAAGGATGGGCATCGAGAAGATCGCCGAAACGGCTCGCCTTTTCGGCTTCGGCGAGCCCACGGGGCTCGATCTTCCGAACGAGAAGGGCGGACTCGTCCCGTCGGAAGAATGGAGCCGCAAGGTCCGCAAAGCGCACTGGTACCCTTCCGAGACGATTTCCGTCGCGATCGGCCAGGGGCCCCTGCTCGTTTCCGCGGTACAGCTCGCGCGAGGGCTTTCGGGCCTTCTCGAAGGAGGGCTGTTCCCGCGCCCGCACCTCTTTCTCTCGGCCGCGGACCCGCAGAGCGGCTCGCGCTACGAATACGTCGACCAGAGCGAGCGCCGCCTCACCATTCCCGACGAGATCCGCGCGCAGATCAAAGACGCGATGGCCGCCGTCGTCAACGAACCGGGCGGGACGGCAACGGCCTCCCGCATCCCGGGGCTCGAAATGTGCGGCAAGACGGGCTCCGTTCAGGTGGTCAGCCAGAAGGACACGAAAAAGGAAGGGGCGCTCCCCTTCGAAAAGCGAGACCACGCGTGGTTCATCGGGTTCGCGCCGAAGGCCGATCCGAAGATCGTCGTCGCGGTGTTCGTCGAACACGGCCAGCATGGCGCATCCGCGGCGGCGCCGCTCGCCAAAGAGCTGATCGCGACCTATTTCGGCATCCCGATCCCGGAAACCACCCCCGCGCCGCAGCAGATCGCGTCCGCCGGGTCCTCCGGCGAAAGCGCCGAGGCGCGATGAGAGGAATCTTCCAGCGGCGGCGCCTCGACATGACCCTCTTCCTCGCCGTCCTCGCGCTGCTTTCGATCGGTCTCCTTCTCGTCGCCTCCTCGACCCTCGGCGGACAGAAACGCGAACCTCACCGCCCGCCAGGCCTCTGGATGGGCGTCGGGCTCGCCCTTCTGCTCACCATGCTCGCGCTCGATTACCGGGTGCTTCTGAAATTCTCGTTTCCGATCTACCTCCTCTCGCTCATTCCCCTCGTCTACCTGCTCACCTTCGGGCGGAAAATCGCCCACGTGCGTTCCTGGATCCGGGTCGGGGGATACCAGTTTCAGCCGGGCGAGCTCGCGAAGGTCGCGACCGCGCTGCTCGTCGCCTACCTCTTCGAAAACGAGCAGGATCGCCGGCTGCGGCCGGCCGCGTTGCTCAAGCTCTTCGCGATCGTCCTGACCCCGTTCCTGCTCGTGTTTCTCCAGCCGGATCTCGGTCTCGCTCTGACGTTCCTTCCGATGCTTCTCGTCGGGATGTACTTCGGGCGGATGCGCTGGCAATACTGGACCGCGCTGCTTCTCGCCGGCCTCTTCGCCTGCACCGTCGGATGGTTCCTCCTGAAGGACTATCAGAGGCAGAGGATCACGACTTTCCTGCATCCGGAGGCGGACGTTTCGGGAGCCGGTTACCAGCTGCGGCAGTCGAAGATCGCCGTGGGATCGGGAGGCCTCTTCGGGAAGGGATATCGCCGGGGCACGCAGAGCCAGCTGCGATTCCTCCCCGTCCGCCACACCGATTTCATCTTCGCCGTGCTGGCCGAGGAGTGGGGCTACATGGGCGTCCTCGTCGTGCTCGCCCTCTACGCGACGGTCGTTCTTCGCGGCCTTCGGCTCGCGTCGCACGCGCGCGACCGCGGCGGAGCATTCCTCGTGCTCGCCCTGATCTCGAGCCTGTTCGCGTCGGTCCTGCTCAACACCGGGATGATGATCGGACTCTTTCCGACGACCGGCATTCCCCTCCCGCTGCTCTCGTACGGAGGAACCTCGGTCGCGACGACGCTCGCGGCGATCGGCCTGATCCTGAGCGTCGAAGCCCGGCGGTTCGCGAATGCCTGAAACCGTCCGCGAGATCCTGATCGACTGCAATCCGTATCAGACCCGCGTCGCGGTCCTCGAGAACGGCCGCGCCGCGGAGCTTTACTTCGAGCGTCCGCGAAAGCAGGGCGCCGTCGGGGACATTTACCTCGGGCAGGTATCGCGAGTGCTCCCGGGAATGCAGGCGGCGTTCGTGGACATCGGCCTGGAGAAGGACGCGTTCCTCTACGTCGCCGACGTCCGCGACGAGTGGGAAGTGGACGACGACGGCCCGCCCGAAGAGGAGCCCCAGCGCCCTCCGGTCTCGATCGACGCTCTGCTGAAGGAAGGGCAGCACATCATCGTTCAGGTCGTGAAGGAATCGATGGGAGCCAAGGGCGCCCGCGTCTCGACGAACGTCTCGCTGCCCGGCCGGCTCCTCGTGTACACGCCCTTCTCTTCGAAAGCGGGGATCTCTCGCCGAATCGAGGACGAGTCCGAGAGGGAGCGGTTGCGGGCCGCGCTCGAGGCTTTTCCCGGGGGCCGCGGGTTCATCGCGCGGACGGCAGCGCAGGGACGGGGGACCGAAGAATTCGAAGCGGACCGAATTTACCTGACGGCCCTCTGGGAGTCGATTCTCTCCCGGTCCCGCTCCAGCCAGCCTCCGGCGCTGCTCCACGGAGAGCAGGATTTGCTTCTTCGTTCGCTGCGCGACCTCGTCTCCGAAGACGTGGCCGCCGTTCGGGTCAACGACCACGAGGCGTTCGGCCGGATCGTCGATTTTCTCCACGTCACCGAGCCGTCCGTCGTCCCGCGCGTCAAGCTCCATCGGAAAGAAGCCCTGTTCGAGGAATTCGGCGTCGAGGCCGAGATCGAGAAGGCCCTGAAGACGAAGGTCTGGCTCAAATCGGGCGGATATCTCGTCATCAACCCGACAGAGGCGCTCGTTTCGATCGACGTCAACACCGGAAAGTTCGTCGGGAAAGACAGCCTCGAAGACACGGTGCTCGCCGTGAACCTCGAGGCGGTCCGGGAGATCGTGCGCCAGATCCGCGTTCGGGACCTGGGCGGGATCCTCGTCGTCGACTTCATCGACCTCGAGGACGAGGCACATCGGCGAACGCTCTTCGAGGCTTTCGAAGCGGACATGAGAAAGGACCGGGCGAAGTCGAAGATCCTGCAGATCTCGGAGTTCGGGCTCGTTCAGATCACGCGCAAGCGCTCGCGACCTTCGCTCGAACGCGTCCTGACGCGTCCGTGTCCCTGCTGCGGCGGCAACGGGAGGGTGAAGAACGATTTCACCGTCGCGCTCGAGATCCGGCGCGAAATCCTGAAGCTTTCCGGCTCTCTCGGTCCGGGAGAAACGGTTCTCGTCCGTTCGACGCCCGAAGTCGTGAAGACCCTGCGCGGCGAGCTCGGAATTCTCGAAGGACTCGAGCGGGACCTGGAGGCGTCGATCGAGATTCGCGAGGAGGAAACCTTTCCAGCCGCCCACTACGAGATCGCGGTGGTCTGAAAACCGGACGATTTGTCCTGAATCGCCAAATCGGCAGTCGGCCAAAGTCCCTAAATTACTGAAAACACGAAATCGAAACCTGGCCTGGCTTTTGCCGTACTAACAGGCATCCTTCCCTTTCCTTCCCGAAACGGGCCCATGAGGGCCCGCCTTTTTTTGGGGTCTTCTCACCTCTCCCGGCGGGAGAGGTCGGCGAGCGTAGCTCGCCGGCTGAGGGAGCCACGTTCGCTGTCACAGCTTGCGTCGGTACTCCGGCAGGTCCTTCTTCCACACGATGTCGCCGCAGAACCGGTCCCCTTCCGGGCAGACGGGGCGAACTCCGGCGGCGTGGCGCAGGCCGCACGGGGGAGCAGCCACTTCCCGATGCGCGGGTTGACCTCGCGGATCTGCGTCGCCTCTTCGACGGAGGCCTTCCAGATCTCTTCCTGCGCGTTGTAACAGAGGCGCATCGCCATCTTGTGGTGGAGATTCAGCAGGTCGGCGGATTCGGTGAACCGGATCGGCACCGCGTTGGGAAGGAGATAAGCCGCGAACTCGTCCGCGACGCCGACCGCGCGCAGTTTTCCGATCGCGCTCCACGTCTCGTCCATCGTCTGCCGGTACAGCGCCGCGGCCTCCGGGACTTCGTCGACGAGCATCGGAACGAGGTAATCGGGCTCGTCGGACAGGTACGCTCCGAGCGCGGGGCGCGAGCCGGGTGTCATCCGGTGCCGCTGATCCTGCGAGTCGGCCGTGTGGGAGAGCTTCTTTCGAAACGTGTAGCCGGGATGGAACATCGCACGCGACAGTTTTCCGTGGGTCGTCAACGTCAGCGTCTCGCCGAGCAGCCGGTTCTTCGACGGGTCGAGACAGAGCGCGATCGCCTCGTCGTCCGTCATCTCGGAGCTCGCGAGCCCGAGAACTTCGCGCACCGAGGCGGCCAGGATCTCTTCGTTGCGCGCCTTCGCGTCGACGAGGAGCGACGTCCGGCCGCCGAGCGAAGCGTCAAATTCGCGGCGGAAGGCCGCCGAACCGGAGCTTCGATTCGCGAGCCGCTCGAAAACGAGGTACTCGGGCGTCTCCTCCAGCGGGATCGGGTCCTCGAGCACGTTCGCGTAGAGGGGATCGAACGCGAGGACCTCCTCGACCATCCGGCCGACGACGTACTTCTGCTCGGTCGGAGCGTCGAACGATTCGCACAGCCGGTGGTAGCGGAAGAGCGTGATGCCGGAAACCGTGTGGTACAGGTACGCGAACGTCGCGACCGGGAGCACATACCGGGCGATCTCCTGCGCGCGTTTGACGACGGAGGGCTGGAAGCGCTGCGGCCCGTCGCCGCGCAGGCGGCCCGGAAAGAGCTCGAAGTAGCGCTCGCGGCAAATCGGAACGAGGAGTTGCGTGAGCTTCGCGTAGTTCTCGTTCTGAAGCCGCGCGCAGGCCTCGAAGACGTCCCGGTCCTTCGGCGAGAGCGGCGGAACCGCGAAGTTGCCCGCCTTGACCTCGACGTACCGCTGCGAAACCTGCTCGGAGTTGTAGAACGGGTGGCTGTGGAGAAACGACCACAGAAACTGGCGCGAAACATTCGACATCGCAAACTGAAAGCTCGCGTGCTGGAACGTCGTGTGGTGGCCGGCGGCGTAGATCGAGCGGGCGAGGGCGTCCCGGCGCTCCGGGTTGCGGGAGGCCTGGTCCTCGTCGATCACCCCTTTGCTCGAATAGCACGTCCTCGCCGTCGCGACGACGTTCTCGAACGGCCGCGAAAACGCATGGGAAAGCTGCACCCGCGGCGCGGCGGAGAGAAACGAAAACGCCTTGTCTTCGGGCAAGTGGACCGTGGACATCTGAAGGACAAGATTACCATTTCGAAAATCGGGCGTAAAATCGCGTCGGAAGCGAGGCAAATGAAAACCCCGATTTACATGGACAACCACGCGACGACCCCGATCGACCCTCGGGTTCTCGAGGCGATGATGCCGTACCTGACGACGTCTTTCGGCAACGCGGCCTCCCGCAATCACCTCTATGGCTGGGAGGCGGAAGCCGCCGTGGACCAGGCCCGGGAGAGAGTCGCGGATTTCCTCGGCGCCTCCGCGAAGGAAATCGTGTTCACGTCGGGAGCGACGGAGTCGGACAATCTCGCGATTTTCGGGGTTGCGCGCCTTTACCGCGAAAAGGGAAACCACCTCGTCACGTGCCTGACGGAACACAAGGCCGTGCTCGATTCGTGCAAGGAGCTCGAGAAGGAGGGATTCGAGGTGACGTACCTCCCGCCGGATCGGTTCGGCAGGGTCGAAGCCGACCAGGTCCGCGCGGCCCTCCGGGAAGAGACGATCCTCGTCACGTTGATGCTCGCGAACAACGAGATCGGAACGGTCCATCCGATCCGCGAGATCGCGGCTCTCTGCAAAGACCGGGGAATCTTCTTCCACAGCGACGCCGTTCAGGGCGTCGGAAAAGTGCCGTTCCACGTGGAAGAATTTCACGCTGACCTGGTATCCATCACAGCCCACAAGATTTACGGTCCCAAGGGAGCCGGGGCGCTGTACGTGCGCGGCAAGAATCCCCGCGTCCGGCTCCAGCCGATTTTCTATGGCGGCGGGCACGAACACGGCCTGCGTTCCGGAACCTTGAACGTTCCGGGGATTGTCGGCCTCGCAAAGGCGTGCGAGCTCGCAAAGGCGGAATTCGATTCGGAAACGGCCCGGCTGCGGCGGCTCCGGAACAGACTTCACGAAGGAATCACCTCGCAGCTCGACGAAGTCCACCTGAACGGCGCTTTGCTTCCGGAGATCGACGCCGAAGGAAATCTCCGATCGGAAGAACGGCGCCTGCCGGGAAATCTCAATCTCTCGTTCGGCTATGTCGAAGGAGAAGCGCTTCTGACGAGCATCCGCGATGTCGCGGTTTCCTCCGGCGCCGCGTGCACGTCCGCGTCGATCGAGCCGTCGCACGTGCAGAAGGCGATCGGCGTTCCCGACGATCTCGCGTTCTCTTCCGTGCGGTTCGGCCTCGGCCGGTTCAACACGGAGGAAGAGGTCGATTACACGATCGGGGAGGTCGTGCGCGCGGTCTCCGCGCTCCGCGCCCAGAACCCGCAGTACGCGAAGGCCCGCTAACGCCCTTCGATCTCTTCCTGCAGGGCATTGAGGTTGCGCTCAAGGTTTCGAGCATCCTCGACTGCGACCCGGACCCGTTCCGCGGGAGAGAGCTTGAGCAGCTCCCGCATCGCCGTTCGGTCGACGCCGACTCCCGACAGCGGCACCGCCTCGAGCTCGAAGCCGCACGCCCGCAGGAGTCTCACAACCGTGTCTGAACGCGGGTCGATCTCGCCCTTCTCGATTCTCGCAATCGTGGCCTGGGTGATCCCGGCGCGTTCCGCGAGCGCTCTTTGGGAGAGACCGGCTTTCCGTCGGGCGTAGACCACAAAATCCAGCACGAAGATATCTATATCATTCAGATATAGATTAATATATCTATTTTGCAATTCCGCGTATAACTACCATAGTTAAAACTAGATGGATCTCGATAACCTCGCCTTGCTCCCGATGGCCGTCGGAGCCATCAATTTCGCGATGGTCGCGTGGAGGCTCCTCGAGAAGCTCTGAGGGACTACTCTTCCGTCGAAACCGGCTCGGGAGCCACCGACGAGGATCGCAGCGCCGCCTGCAGCGTGTGCCACGGCAGGCTCGCGCACTTCACGCGCACCGGAAATTCGCGAACCCCGGAAAACGCCGCGAGCTTGCCGAGCGACGCCACTTCCGACTCCGGGACTTCGCCCGTCACCATGCGGTGGAACTTGCTCGAAGATCGCGTTCGCCTCGGCGGTCGATTTCTGCTTGAGCTCGGTCGTCATGATCGAGGCCGACGCTTTCGAGATCGCGCAGCCCGAGCCCTCGAACTTGAGGTCCGCGATGCGGTCCCCTTCGAGGTCGGCATAGACGGTCAGCCGGTCGCCGCAGAGGGGATTGTGCCCTTCCGCCCGGTGGTTCGCGCCCTCGAGCCTTCCGAAGTTCCGGGGATTCCGGTTGTGGTCGAGGATGACCTCCTGGTAGAGGTCCTTCAGGTCCGACATCAGCCGAGCACCTCGCGGACCCTCGCGAGGCCCGAAACGAGCGCGTCCACTTCGTCCCGCGTGTTGTAGAACGCGAAGGACGCGCGCGCGGTCGCCGGCACGCCGAACCGGTCCATCACCGGCTGCGCGCAGTGATGGCCGGCGCGGACCGCGATCCCCTCGCTGGTCGAGGATCGGTGCCGACGTCGTGGGGATGGATGCCGTCGAGGACGAACGAAAGCACGGCCGCCTTCTCCCGGGCGGTGCCGATGATCCGAAGGCCCGGCACGGAGGAGAGCGCGATCGGTCGCATACGCGAGCAGGTCCTGTTCGTGCGCGGCGATCCTCGCGAGCCCGATCCGCTCGACGTAATCGATCGCGGCCGCCCAGCCCGATCACGCCCGCGATGTTCGGCGTTCCCGCCTCGAACTTGTACGGCAGCGCGTTGTAGGTCGTCTTCTCGAACGTCACCGAGCTGATCATGTCGCCCCCGCCCTGGTAGGGCGGCATCGCTTCGAGCAGCGCGGCCTTGCCGTACAGGACGCCGATGCCGGTCGGCCCGTAGATCTTGTGGCCCGAAAAGGCGTAGAACTCGCAATCGAGGTCGACGACGTCGACCGAGCAGGTGCGGCGCCGCCTGCGCGCCGTCGACCAGGACCGGCACTCCCCGGCGATGCGCCATCTCGATGAGCTCGCCGGACCGGGTTGATCGTGCCGAGCGCGTTCGAGACGTGCGTGACCGCGACGATCTTCGTCCGGTCGCCGAGCGAGCCGCTCGAACTCCTCCACGATCAGATCTCGCCGCGGTCGTCGATCGGGGCGACTCGGAGCCGCGCGCCCGTCTCCTCGCACAGCATCTGCCAGGGAACGATGTTGGAATGATGCTCCATCGCCGTGATCAGGACCTCGTCGCCCGATCTCACGTGCCGGCGGCCGTAGCGTCTGCGCGACCAGATTGATCGCCTCGGTCGTGCCCGCGGACGAAGACGATTTCGCGGCGTTCGCGGGCGTTCACGAAGCTCTGGACCGTCTTGCGCGCGCGGCCTCGTAGGCCTTCGTCGACTGCTCGGTCAGCCAGTGAACGCCGCGATGGATGTTGGCGTAGTCATGCGTGTAGACGTCGCGCTCTCGCGAATCGATCACGACAGCCGGCTTCTGGCTCGAAGCCGCGTTGTCGAGGTAGACCAGCGGCTTGCCGTGGATCTTCTGCCCGAGAATCGGAAAATCGCGTCGGATCCGCGCGAAGATCGAGCAGGGACTCCGCGGGCGCCGCGGTCGAACGGACGCTGCTCACGCGATCTCCCGGATCTCCGGCGCGAACGGGAGGATCTCGTGAAGGATCGCGTCGATGGACCTCCGCAGGTCGGCGTGCGGGACCCTCTGGACGAGCTCCGCCGCGAACGCGTACGTGAGCAGATTGCGAGCGGCCTCTTCCGAGATGCCGCGCGACCGCAGGTAGAAGAGCGCGTCCGCGTCGAGCTGGCCGATCGTCGCGCCGTGCGCGGCACTTCACGTCGTTGGCCCGGATCTCCAGCTGCGGAGTGCTGTTGACGAGCGCGTCGCGGGAGAGGATCAGGTTCTTGTTCGACTGCTGGGCGTCGGTCTTCTGCGCGCCGGCGCGCACGAGCACGCGTCCCGTGAAAGCGCCGCGCGAGGCCCCGTCGAGAATCCCCTTGTAGAGCTCGCGGCTCGTGCCGTGCGGCTTCGCGTGGTCGATCACCGTGAGGTTGTCGACGTGCTGCGACCGCCCGGCGAGATAGAGGCCGTTCAAGGACGCACTCCACGCCTTCGCGCGGCGAGCTCGACGTGCACGTCGTTTCGCGCGAGAGCCGCGCCGGTCGAGAACAGATGCGACGTGAAGCGGCTGTCGCGCGCCTGCACGACCGACAGGGTCCCGACGTGGAAGCCGCCGAGGCCTTCCCGCTGCACCTTGAGGTGCTCGACGGCGGAGTTCTCGCCCGCGACGATCTGCGTGACCGCGTTCGTCAGCGTCGGCCCCGAGCCGGCGCCGGCGAACGTCTCGACGAGCGTGAAGCGGCAGCTCTCGCCGGCGAGGACGAGGTTCCGAAGGGACGACAGGCGGCCGGCCTCCCGCCGTCGAGAAATAGACGAGATGAATCGGCTCCGGGGCAACGCTTCCCTTCGGCGATTTCGACGACCACGCCTTCTTCGAGGAAGGCGTCGTTGTGCATCGCGAACGGGTCGTTCGATCCGGACAGCCGGGAGAGCCACGGCAGGACTCTCTGGGGATCTTTCGCGAGAACGTCGCGCAGCGGCGAAATCGAGAGCTCCGCGGAGAGCGTCGAGAGGCCGGCGGCGAACCGTCCGTCCACGAAAACCGCGCGAGGAGCCGTCTTCGGCGCGATCGAATCGATCGTGGAAGCGGGAATCCGCGGCGCGACGTCGGGGCCGGGCCGGAATTCCGCGCGTCGCGATCGGCGAAACGTTCGTGTTGCGCCAATCCTCTTCGCGGGCGGTCGGCCAGCCGCGCTTCTGGAAACGTTCGCCGCGCGTCCCGACGAAACTCCCGGACGCCCGCCGGATCGGCGCGCGCGCCGCGCGTCGAGCTCCGTGAAGCGCCCCGAGGGAGGGCTCCGCCGCGATCATCGCGCCGCGGCCTCCTCCAGCCAGGCGTAGCCCTTCTCCTCGAGCTCGAGCGCCAGGTCCTTGGCGCCGGAGCGCACGATCCGGCCGTCGACGAGCACGTGGACGAAATCGGGAACGACGTAATCGAGCAGGCGCTGGTAGTGCGTGACGAGCACGATGGCGCGCTCGGGCGAGCGAAGCGCGTTGACGCCCCGGGCGACGACGCGCAGCGCGTCGATGTCGAGGCCGGAGTCGGTCTCGTCGAGGATCGCGAGCGTCGGGTCGAGCACCGCCATCTGGAAAATTTCGTTGCGCTTCTTCTCGCCGCCCGAGAACCCTTCGTTGACGGGGCGGTTGACGCAGATCCTGGTCGATCTCGATGACCTTCATCTTCTCCTTGAGCATCGCCAGGAAGTCGATCGCGTCGAGCTCTTCGAGCCCCCGATGCTTGCGAACCGCGTTGACCGCGGCCTTCAGGAAATACGTGTTCGACACGCCCGGAATCTCGACGGGATACTGGAACGCGAGAAACACGCCCTCGCGGGCGCGGATCTCCGGGCTCAGCGCAGAGCAGGTCCTGCCCCCGGTAGAGCACGCGCCCCGCCGTGACCTCGTAGCCCGGTTTCCCGGCGAGAACGTGCGCGAGCGTGATCTTGCCCGAGCCGTTCGGTCCCATGATCGCGTGCACCTCGCCCGCGTTCGACCGCGAGGTCGATGCCCTCGCAGGATCTTCGTTCTCGCCCGACGCGAACGTGGAGGTTCCGGATTTCGAGCATCGGCGTCATCACCGCCACGCTCCCTTCCAGCGACACGCCGAGCAGCTTCTGCGCCTCGACCGCGAACTCCATCGGCAGCTCGCGGAAGACCTCCTTGCAGAAGCCGTTGACGATCATCGAGACGGCGTCTTCGGCCGAGATCCCGCGCTGCTGGCAGTAGAAGATCTGGTCTTCGCCGATCTTCGAGGTCGTCGCCTCGTGCTCCACCTGCGCGGTCGAGTTCGCGACCTCGATGTACGGGAACGTGTGCGCGCCGCACCGGTCGCCGATCAGCAGCGAGTCGCACTGCGAATAGTTGCGCGCGTTGTCGGCGCCCTTCAGGATCTTGCACCAGGCCGCGGTAGCTGTTCTGGCCGTGCCCGGCCGAGATGCCCTTCGAGATGATCGTGCTCCGCGTGTTCTTGCCGATGTGGATCATCTTGGTGCCGGTGTCGGCCTGCTGGTAGTTGTTCGCGACGCGCGACCGAATAGAACTCGCCGACCGAATCGTCGCCCATCAGGATGCAGCTCGGATATTTCCAGGTGATCGCCGAGCCCGTCTCGACCTGCGTCCACGAGATCTTCGACCGCCGCCCCGCGCACTTGCCGCGCTTGGTCACGAAGTTGTAGATGCCGCCCTTGCCTTCCTTGTCGCCGGGATACCAGTTCTGCACCGTCGAGTACTTGATCTGCGCGTTGTCGAGCGCGACCAGCTCGACCACCGCCGCGTGGAGCTGGTTCTCGTCGCGCATCGGCGCCGTGCAGCCCTCGAGGTAGCTGACACGTACGCGCCCTCGTCGGCGATGATCAGCGTGCGCTCGAACTGGCCCGTGTTCTTCGCGTTGATGCGGAAGTAGGTCGAGAGCTCCATCGGGCAGCGCACGCCCTTCGGCACGTAGCACGAACGAGCCGTCGGAGAAGACCGCGGAGTTCAAGGTCGCGAAGTAGTTGTCGCTGTACGGAACGACCGAGCCGAGGTACTTCCGGACCAGATCCGGGTGATTCGCGCACCGCCTCGGAGAACGAGCAGAAGATGATGCCGAGCTTCGCCCAGCTTCTCCTTGAACGTCGTCGCCACGGAAACGCTGTCGAACACCGCGTCGACCGCCACGCCGGCGAGCATCTCCTGCTCCTCGCAGCGGAATGCCGAGCTTCTCGTAGGTTTCGCAGCAGCTCGGGATCGACCTCGTCCAGGCTCTTCGGGCGCCGTCTTCGGTGCCTTCGGCGCGGAGTAATAGACGATCTCCTGGTAGTCGATCGGCGGGTAGTGCACGTTCGCCCAGGCCGGCTCCTTCATCGTGAGCCATTGGCGGTACGCCTTCAGCCGCCATTCGAGCAGGAACTCCGGCTCGTTCTTCTTCGCCGAGATCAGGCGCACGGTCTCCTCGGAGAGGCCCTTCGGGAAGCTCTCCTGTTCGATGTCGGTGACGAATCCGTGCTTGTACTCGCTCGAGGTGAATTCTTCGATCGCGTTGGGACGGGAAGACATCAGAGGCTCCTCAGCTTCGGTCCCCCGAAGCGCAGCTCCCGGGGGAGCGGGTGGGTCATTTCCGCCAGGCTGATCGTCGAAAGCGCCTGGCGCAGGACGAAGTTGATTCGCTGCCAGTTGGCCGTGATGGGGCAGAGAGACTGGTGGGGGCATTGACCGACGTCTTCGCCGCATTCGGTCAGCGTCATCGGTCCTTCCATGGCAGCAATGATGTCCGTCAGGGAGATCTCCTCGGGAGAGCGGGCGAGCGTGTAGCCGCCCTTCAGCCCGCGGTGAGACGTCAGGACGCCTCCTCTCGCGAGCGAGTTCAGGATCTTGCTCACGGTCGGCAACGGCAGATGAGCTTCGGCCGCGAGGTCGCGCGCCGTGTAGACGCGCCCCTCCTCGCGGGCGAAATACGTCGTCAGCACGCTTGCGTAATCGGTCAGCTTCGCCATTCGGATCATTTCGGCTCCCGGGTCCCATAAAACAGGACCAAATCAGTACGATTTAGAATTTAACGGGAATCGCCAAACCTGTCAAGGGAAATAAATGTATTAGTTACTTATGGATAACTCTAAATCCAACCGGGGGCCCGTGAGCCCATTACCGTTTCAGCAACCAGCCGGCCAGGGCGGCGAGGAGCGCGATGACGGCAAACAGGGTCGCCATCCAACGCACGGTCGCCCCGAAATCCGCGTTCGAAGGCGGATCGCCCCGGGGTTCCTCCGGGGGCTCGCTCAATGGATGCCCTGGTGGGCGAGCCACCGCTCGGCGTCGATCGCCGCCTTGCACCCTTCTCCCGCGGCCGAGATGGCCTGACGGTAAGTGGGGTCGCAGACGTCGCCGGCCGCGAAGACGCCCTCGACGGAGGTCCGGGTCGAGGGGCTCTCGACGATCAGGTACCCGACCTCGTTCATGTCGAGCTTTCCCCGAAAGAGCTCCGTGTTCGGTTCGTGACCGATCGCGACAAAGACGCCCTGCGCGGGGTAATCGGTCGTTTGCCCGGTCTTCCCGTTGCGAAGGCGGACGCCCGACACGGCATTCTTCGCTCCGAGGATCTCTTCGACCGTCGAGTCGAGGACCCACGCGATTTTCGGGTTCTGTCGAGCCCGGTCGAGCATGATCCGCGAAGCGCGGAACTCTTCCCGGCGATGAACGACCGTGACCTTCGAGCTGAATTTCGTCAGAAAATTCGCTTCTTCCATCGCCGTGTCGCCCCCGCCCACGACGACGACCTCTTTCCCCTTGAAGAAGAACCCGTCGCACGTGGCGCACGCCGAAACGCCGTAACCCATCAACGACTTCTCCGACTCGAGCCCGAGCAGTTTCGCGGAAGCTCCCGTGGAAACGATGACCGCATCCGCGGAGACGGAAGCGCCGGAATCGAGCTTCAGCCCGAACGGGCGGCGCGAGAAATCGACCTCGACGACCGTCTCCTGCACGACCTCCGTCCCGAAGCGCCTGGCCTGCTCCCGGAAAACGTCCATCAGCTCCGGCCCCTGAATGCCGTGGACGAACCCCGGGAAGTTTTCGACCTCGGTCGTGATCGTGAGCTGGCCGCCGGGTTGAGGCCCCTCGAAGACGACGGGAGCCAGCTCGGCGCGCGACGCGTAAAGAGCGGCGGTCCATCCCGCCGGACCGGAACCGATGATCGCGATTTTGTAGTGTGATTTCGAGGCGGGCATACTACGATTCTATCCGACGTCTATTTCCTCGAAAGACGGACTTCAGGACCCGCCGGACGGCCGGCGCACGGGAATGTCGAGCGGCGCGCGCACGACGATCCGGTACGAGTATTCGACCTTTCCGTCGATTCGGTGGAGACGGGCCTCGCCGTCGAACGTGATTCCCCGTTCGATCGTGAATTTCTTGACGAGGCCAAGCTCCTGGTACGAGCGGTCGGCACGGTAGAACGCCGGGTCGCTACCGGTGGAGTTGTAGTTGTTGTCCCCCTCGGTCGAGATGAAGTTTTTCCCCCGCCACCAGATGCCAAAGAGCTCGACGAAGCCGCCGGGCTCTACGGAACCCTTGATCCAGGTTCCGTGGCCGTCGATCGTGGGTCCTCCCGTGTAGAGGTCTCGCTTTCCTTTGCTGAAAAGCTCGAAAACGCGAAGAGAGCTTTTCCCCGCGACGGGCAGCTGCCGAGACAAGCGAAGGCCAGGCCCGAACGCGACATCGTTTGTGACCGGGCCGACGTCGTGGAGCTGGCCTCCGTGATGCACGCCGTGAAGTTGTGCCTCGGCCGCGAGAAATCCGGCGAGGTCCTTCCGCACGATCAGGCCGTAGTCGAAAATTTCCCGACTCGTCGCGGTGTTCAAGTGCTGCCAGTTGAGAAAAGCCTCCCCGGAAAAACCGGGCCGCGTTTCGACCCACTGAACGCCGTATTCCACCGGTCGGGTGAATTCGAGCGTCGTGACCTCGAGAGGCTCGAGGAAGCCGTGGCGATCATGGGTTTCCAGAGTTCCCAGAACGCCGAGCGAGTACCGGCCGTGGTAGCGAAACGAGAGAATCAATCGGACCGGATCGGCAAACTCGTCGCCGCCGCTGCGGTGATCGGCGAAGATTCCGGCCTGGATTTCCGTCTTCGGTCCGGGAAGAATCGAAAGATAAGTCTTCGCCTGCGCTCCGAGAATCGTTTCGCCGGTCCGGTAGGGCGTAAAAAACTCCGTATTGTCGCCGTAGAACGTCGCCTCCGATTGCCAGCGGATCTCCTGCGCGCCCGAGGGCCGGCACGCCAGGAGAAACAGCCACGCGAATTGTCGAGCGCGTCGCGCCACGGGCCTCATGCGTCTCTCATTCTCCGTACGGGTGCACCTCGACACCGACGCCGATGACGTATTCGGGCGCCGACGGGCTCGTTCCCGTGGGTGGAAACTCATGGCCGCGGCGCACGTCGAAGCGGAGATCCGGGAGAGCGCCGCTCGGGTCAGTCAGGCGGACCGTATCGCTGCCGCGGTAGAAACGGAAGAAAAACCGCGGCCATATGCCGCGAGCCACCCGACGGCGGAGGATGAGGTCGAAGACGGATTGCTGCGTCCGGACATCGGGAAGGTAGCCGGCGTCGAAAGCGGCGGTCTCGCTGCCGAGAACGGCCAGGGCGCTGAAAGGCAACCTGGTCCTCTCGATCCGGGCCGAGAAGAAGATCTGCACCAGCCGAGTGTCGTGAAATAGGCTCAGTCCCAGCGTCTGAAAACGCGCCGGCGCAGAATCGTGCTGCGCCGAAGAATCGGAATAACGCCGCTCGTCGCGTGGCAGATCTCCCGACAGGGACTCCGCGAAGATCGCCGCCTCCAGCGGCCCCGCGCGGCGGCGAACCTCGAGGCCGCCGCCGAAGACCTTTCCCCGCGCGTCGATCGATCCGCCGTCCGTGGTATGCCTCCCCTGAATGAAAGCTTCGCGAATGCTGCCCGAGACCTCGGTATCGCGCCACCGGTGGCGCCAGCCCGCGGCCAGATCGATGTGCTCGGCGATCATGTCCCGAAGATTGAGGATCGGTCCGCCCGCGCCATCGCGTTGGAGGATGTCGGTGATCTTGTGGCGGCGTTGTTCGCCGCCGAATTCGAAGGAGTCGTGCGGCCCGATCCGGAGGCGTGCGAAAGCGAGAAAATTCTCATACCGACCGCCTCCCGTGGCGACGACGCCATCGGCGGCGCCGCGCCCCGGAGTCCCTTCATCGTGGGAATTCGGAAACGCGAAGGCGAGGTGAATTTCCGAGGCAGGCGTGCCCGCCCCGAGCCCGTTCTCCGGAAGTTTCGCCCACCGGATTCCCACTGACGTGCTCTTGATGGTCACGTCCGAGCGTTCGTCGACGGCGGTTCCGGCGTGCAGCCGCTGGCGCTGCATCGTCGCGTAGGCAGCGGCGAGATCCACCGACGCCCCGGGAGGTGTCGGGACGTCTCGGACCGTCAGTAGCCCCGCGCAGAAGACGCATGCGGTGATCAGGTCGGGTCCCAACTACTTCGAACCCCCGAATGAAAGGAAGACCCCGCCCAGGATCTCCTGATTGCGGAACCACCGTTGCGTGTCGCTCCAACCCTGATCCTGGCCGAGGCCCCGCTTGCCGAGGTAGGTCGCGCGGCCTCGGGCGTCGATTCGGACCCCGATCCAGCGTGCGGCGTAGAATTTCGCTCCGACCGCTATCGAAAGGCCGAACCGGTTGACGTCGCGAACCGAGCGGTCGGGGACGTTGATGTCGAGGTTGTTCACTCCCATTCCGAATCCGAGATACGGGCTGAAATTTCCGAAATGAAAGGAACGCAGGCCCATCGCCTCGATCGAAGCGAAATCGATCGTGGCGACTTCCGGCTCCGTCGGAAAGACGCCGGACTGCGGCCGGACGATCTGCGTGGAAGTCCGGCGCACGGCAATCTCGATTCCCCAGTTTCTCGAGAGTTGAGCTCCGAGCCAGAGCCCCTTGAGAGATGTCATCGTCGACTTCGACTTTGTGGTCGAAATACTGGTTGCTGCCCTTGGAGAACGAGCCTCCATAGAACCGTCCCCCGCCGCCGCCGATTTCGATCGAGCCGACGAGTGCCTGCGCGGCGGCCGGCAACGGCGAGGCCAGGAGAATCATCACGAGGAAGTTTCGCGCGAGCACTCTCAATGATAACTTTAATTCGTGCAAACAAATCAATATGGCGCGCGACGCCGATTTTCGCGCGCGCTGTTCGCCGCTGCTCTCGTGCTTGCCGGAGCGGCGCGAGGGACCGAGCCGCGATCGAGCGACGAGACTCCCGCGTTTGGGGAGAGAAGCCTTTATCTGCTGCACTCGCCGATCCTCTTTTTCGGCCCCGCCGATCCCGCGGATCTCTCGCCGGGAGAACTGACACTGTCGTTCGAGGAGGCTTACGGCAATACTTTTTCCGAAACGTTCCATGCCCGGGCGATCCACCGGGATCGCGGCTTGACAGGCGAGCCCTTCCGACAATCCGAAGCGGAAGACCTCCACAACGGATTCCCGAACGACGCCATGACGCTGGTCGACGGCGAGATCCTCCGTTCATCGCTGTCGGGGCGGATCGGCGTCGCCCGATCTTTTTCCCTCGGGCTCGAGGTCGTCTACGCCTCCCACAATGCCTTCACGCTCGATCGTGGAATCGAGAGTTTTCACTCGGCCTTCGGCTTGAAGGACGTCGGCCGCACCTATTTTCCGAGCGGCCGGTTCGTCGTCATGCTCCAGCAACCCGGAGGAGCGCTGGAGTTCGACGATCGGAGTCCGCAATCCGGATTCGGCGACACGACGCTGACGTTTTCGTACCGTGCGCCCGGGGAGACCCGATCGGTGAAATTCGGATTCGACGCCGCCCTGAAAGCGCCGACCGGTCGCGCGCGCGATTTGAACGGATCGGGATCGTGGGATGCGGGGGTGTCGGCCTTCGTTCGCCGATACGGCCGAAAGTGGAACTTCGGAGCCGAGGCGGGGATCGTCTTTCCGGGTTCCTGGAAGGGGCCGGTGGCCCTCGAAACCGCCTCGTTCGCTCGAGTCTCGGTCAACGCCGCCCGCAGATTCGGCGACCGCACCCGTGCGGGTTGCTCCTTTACGTTCGAGCAGAGTCCGTTCCGGCGCGAGAGATTGAGCGGCGTTTCGCGTTCGGGAGGCGAAGTCGGCCTCGGGATCGAGCGGGACCTCTACCGTCGCTGGTCGACGCGAATCACTCTGATCGAGAACGTTCCGAGCCTGGGCGACCGCGCCGATCTCGGCCTCGTGCTTCGCCTCACGCGGAGATAAGAGAACGGGCTAGCTCAAAAGCAGTTATGGTGCCGTCGGCCGGACTCGAACCGGCATGGGTTGCCCCATACGCCCCTCAAACGTACGTGTCTACCAATTCCACCACGACGGCATGGGAACCTACTTCTGCGTGCTCGGCGGCGCCGGAGCGGGAGCGGGAACCGGAAACGAAGCCGGCCGCTTCGGAGCGGTCTTCGGGTTCTTCGTTCCTTCGCGAATCACGGAAGACTGAGGCCGGCTTTCGATCACCGCGAGCGCGAGAGCGATCGCGATGAAGGCCACGAAGAAACCCGTCGTCAGCTTGTGCAGGAACGTCGCCGCCCCGCGCGGGCCGAACGTCTGCTGCGATCCGCCGCCGCCGAAGGCTCCGGCGAGGTCGGCGCCCCGCCCCTGCTGGAGGAGCACGACGAGGATGAGGAACAGGCAAACGAAAATGTAGACAACCACGAGAAGCGTAAACATCAGCGACCTTTCCGGTCCCCCTTCCAGGGGAGCCGCAGATCATAGCCCGGGGGCCGAAACGGGGTCAAGGCACGCCCAAACGGAGTCAAGACGCGCAAATCGAGCAGAACGACCCCGCGTCGAGGGACGCGCCCCCGATCAGGAAGCCGTCGATTCCCGGCTGCCGCAGCAGGTTCGCGGAATTCCCGGGAGTCACGGAGCCGCCGTACAGCACGCGAAGCTCCGCGCGGCCCGGCAAGAGCCGCCGGATCTCGTCGATCGACTCCCCCGCCTGTTCGGGCGTTGCGTTCTGCCCCGTGCCGATCGCCCAGACCGGCTCGTAGGCGACGACGAGCGGAAGCCGGGCGGGATCGTTTCCGAGCGCCTCGAGATGGCGGACGAGCACCTCCCGGGTCAGGCCTTCGCCCCGCTCCCGTTGGGTCTCGCCCACGCAGAAAATCGGCACGAGCCCCTTCTCTCTCGCGCGCTCGAGCTTGGACCGGAGGAGCGGCCCGGATTCGCCGAAATACTTGCGACGTTCCGAGTGGCCGAGAATCACGTAACGGCATCCGCACGAGGCAAGCATGGAGGCCGAAACCTCGCCGGTGAACGCGCCCGACGGCTCCGCCGAGCAATCCTGACCGGCGGTCGACCACCGGCCGCCGGAATCGACGAGCTCGATGAGATACGGAAAAGGAGGCGCAACCGCGACTTCGACCTCTCCGAGCGCCGCGACGCGGCCCGAAAGAGCTTCCCGGAACTCCAGCGCCTCCTCGCGCGTCTTGTTCATTTTCCAGTTCGCCACGAAGAGCTTTTTCACGATTCCCCCGGGCCGAACCTCTCCTCCGGCCTTCGGCCACCCCCGAAGAGCTTTTTCATCGTCTCACTCGTCGAGAGCTTTCAGCCCCGGAAGCTCGACGCCGGAGAGGAACTCGAGCGACGCCCCTCCGCCCGTCGAAACGTGAGTGATCTTCCCGGCCACTCCCGCGCGGCGGACCGCCTGCACGGATTCGCCGCCGCCCACGACCGTCACCGCGCCAGACTCCGCCAGCAGGCGCGCGACCGCCATCGTCCCCTTGTCGAAGGGAGGGTTTTCGAAGACCCCCATCGGCCCGTTCCAGAAGATCGTCTGCGCATCGCCGAGAAGGCGGGCGAACTGCTCGACGGTCTTCGGGCCGATGTCGAGCGCCATTTTGTCGGGAGGGATGCCCTGGATCGAGACGGTTTTCGCGTTCTTTCCGTCCGAGGGATCTTTCGCGACGACGAAATCGGAGGGCAGGGCGATCGTCTTTCCCTCCTCTTTGCAGAGGTCGAGGATCTCCCGCGCGACCGGAACGCGGTCCTCTTCGAGCAGCGACTTGCCGACCGGAAGCCCGATGGCCCGAACGAAATGATTCGCCATTCCGCCGCCGAGCAGCAGCATGTCCGCGAGACCGGCGAGCGCGCGCAGGGGCTCCATCTTCGTGGAGATCTTCGCGCCGCCGAGGATGGCGGCGAACGGGCGGCGGGGCTCGAGCAGCGCCGAAAGGTGAGTGACCTCGGACGCCATCAGGAGACCCGCGGCCCGGACGGGGACGCGCTTCGGAACGCCGACGATCGACGCGTGGGCCCGATGCGCGGCGCCGAAGGCGTCGTCGACGTAAACGTCGATCCCCTTCGCGAGCGCGGCCGAGAACTCCGGATCGTTCTTTTCCTCGCCGGGGTAGAAACGGAGATTCTCGAGCAGCAGGACGTCGCCGGGCGCGAGCTTCGCGACCTGGGTCTGGACCTCTTCGCCGATGCAGTCGGTCGCGAAAAGAACGGGCTGCTTCAGGAGCTCCGCGAGCCGCAGCGAGACGGGGCGGAGCGTGAGCTTCTCGTCCCTCTTCCCTTTGGGTTTTCCGAGGTGGCTCGCGAGCACGAGCTTCGCGCCCTTTTCGATCGCCCGGCGAATCGTCGGCACGGTCTCGACGATCCGCATGTCGTCGGCGACGCGCCCGTCCTTCAACGGCACGTTGAAGTCGACGCGGAGGAAAACGGTCTTCCCGCGGAGGTCGATGTCGTCGAGGGTCTTCATCGAGCGAATCTTAGCGCAGGGAGCTTCCCCCTCTCCCGGCGGGCAGCCTTCAGATCGACCGGTGAACGCGAGAGGGTCGGGGTGAGGGAGCCCCCGAGATCTCCCTCACCCGCCGCTTCGCGTCGGCCTCTCCCGCGGGGAGAGGCGGCTCCCGTGCCGAGCGAGAATATGATCCGGTGCATGGAGTTGTTTCGCCCGCTTTACTGGGAAGCCGGAAAGCTGAAGCTCCTGGACCAGCGCCTGCTGCCCGGAAAGGAAGTCTGGCTCGAGCTCGAAACGCCGGAGCAGGTCGCCGCCGCGATCCGCGACATGGCCGTCCGCGGCGCGCCGGCGATCGGGGCGGCCGCGGCCTATGGAATGGCGCTCGCCGGAAGCGGCGGGGAGAGCTTCGCGAAAGCGGCGAGGCTGATCCGGGCCGCCCGGCCGACGGCCCGCGACCTCTTCGCGGCGGTCGAGCGGATGGAACGAGTCTTCCGCGCGGAACCGGGGCTGACCGGCCCGGCGCTCGCCGAACGGCTCGTCCGCGAGGCCGAAGCGCTCTCCGAAGAGGGGATCGAGGCGTGCCGCGCGATCGGGCGCCACGGCGCGCGGCTCCTTTCCAGCGGCGCGACCGTCCTCACGCACTGCAACGCCGGCGCGCTCGCGACGTCCGGTTACGGAACGGCTCTCGGCGTGATCCGCGGCGCGGTCGAAGACGGAAAGAAGATCCGCGTGCTCGCCGATGAAACGCGCCCCTTCCTGCAGGGAGCGCGGCTGACGGCGTGGGAGCTTCAGCGGGACGGAATACCCGTCGAGATCATCACGGACGGAATGGCGGGGCACTTTCTGTCGCGCGGCGAGGTCTCGGCGGTGATCGTCGGCGCGGACCGCATCGCGGCGAACGGAGACACGGCGAACAAGATCGGAACCTACTCTCTCGCCGTCCTCGCAAAAGAAAACGGCGTGCCGTTCTACGTCGCCGCGCCGATGACGACGCTCGATCCGTCGATCGCCGACGGAGCCGGGATTCCGATCGAGGAACGCTCGTCCGGCGAAGTCACGTCCATCGGCGGGGTCGCCGTCGCGCCGGCCGGCGTCTCGGCCCGCCACCCCGCCTTCGACGTCACTCCCGCGCGGTACATCTCGGCGATCGTCACCGAAAAAGGAGTGCACCGCCCGCCATTCCCGGAGTCGCTGCCTCGCTGAATTTCCGGCCTGTCATTGCGAGGAGCGCAGCGACGAAGCAATCTACCCCGGACAGATTGCCGCGCCCCTTCGGGGCTCGCAATGACCGCTCCTATCGGGCCGGCAACGCCTTCGCGTAGAACGTCTCGACGTCCTTCGTCAGGCGGTCCAGCGACGACTTCTGGATGTACACCATGTGCCCCGCCGGGAAATGGTCGAGCGACACGTTCCCCCGAAGCGCGGGCGGAAGGCCCAGGTGGTCGATCGTGTATTCCGCGGCGAAGAACGGCGTCGCAAAGTCGAAATATCCCGCCGCGACGAAGACATGGAGGGCGGGGTTCTGAACGATCGCGTCGCGCAGGGTCTGCGCGACGTTCGCGTACTGCCCCTCCGGGAATTTCCACGGCTGCACGCGCCCCGTCAGGATCTCGTACGGCAGGTCGTTTTCGTACTTGAGATCTTCGCGGATGTAGTTGTTCAGCAGCGCCGTGTAGGGACCGTAGATCGCCTCGTAGCTCGGGTCGGTCCCGAATTCCCGCTCCGAATCGGTGAGCAGCGGGCGCGTGAATCGCGCGTCGAGACGCCCGATCGTCTTGCCCTGGTCCCGGAGCAGCTCCGTGAAGAACTCGCCTTCGGTAAAACGAAGGTCGTGCTGATCGATGAATTTCTCGGAGATTCCGCTGAGCCGGGAAAGCTCTTTCGCGGCCGCGGACCTCTTTTCCGCTGAAAGCCGGTCTCCCGCGAGCAGCGCGAGCGAGAAGTCTCCCGCCGCGAACTTCCGGGACTCGGCGATCGCCGCGTCGAAATTTCCCTGCAGGTCGGCCGGAAGCTTCTTGTGGTACCACGCCGCCGCCGTCTCGGAAGGAAGAAACAAAACGTAAGGCAGGTCGTTTCCCGGATTGAACTCGAGTGTCTGGAAGTTCAGTACGGTCGAGATGAGCGTGATGCCGTTCAGGTACATGCCGTGCCGGCGCTGGAGGTAGCCCGCCAGTCCGGCGGATCGCGTCGTGCCGTAGCTCTCCCCGGCGAGGAATTTCGGCGACGCCCAGCGGTGGTAGCGCGTCGTGTACAAACGGATGAAGTCTCCGACCGACTCGACGTCCTCGCGAAGGCCGTGGAACTGCTCGGGCTTCTCGCCGGTCGCGGGGCGGCTGAATCCGGTCGTGACGGGGTCGATGAAAACCAGGTCCGTGAAAGAGAGCCACGTCTGGTCGTTGTCGACGAGCCGGTACGGGGGAGGAAGCGCCCATCCTTCGTCCTGCATCGCGACGCGCTTGGGACCGAGCGCCCCCAGGTGAAGCCAGACGGAGGAAGAGCCGGGTCCCCCGTTGTAGGCGAAAGTCACCGGGCGGCGGGAAGAGTCGCCTCCGTCGCGAGTGTAGGCGACGAAGAAGATGTTCGCCTTGAGCTTTCCCTCCTCGTCCTTCATCGGCATGTAGCCGGCGGTCGCGGTGTAGCGCAGGGGCTTCCCGCCGAGCTGGATTTCGTGCTGCGTGACGACCGGCTTGACCTCCGGCGGGGCATTTTCGACTTCTTTCTTTTTCTGTTCGGCCGGTTTTTCGCCGTCCTTCGCGGTCTCGGCCGCAGGGAGGAGGGAAACGGGAAGCACGAGAGCGGAGAAAAGCGAGAGAACTGCCAGGGTGCGATGCATTTTCATTTTCGGATCTCCTGCGGAAACGATCTTATCTGAGATGCCGGCGGCGCAAATCGTCCCGGAGGACTGGAACCCGGACCGCGTTTTGGCGCAAGGGCTCTTTCTCTTCCACCGGCTCTATCCGGTAAGATCGCACGCGAATTCATAAGGAGCGAACATGAGCGATCCGAAAGCCCAGAGCTATGCGAGCCATACCCGGTGGGACCCGATCTTCCATTTTTTCGCGCTGCCGGTGCTGTTGCTGTTGTTTCCGATCTATTCGATCATCCACATCATTCGCCACCCGACTCCCCAGAGCGGAGTCATCGTCGTCGTGGCGCTCGCGCTCGCGATCAACACGTTTCGGACCCGGACCTATCCCCTTTCGGTCCAGGACCGTTTGATCGGCCTGGAAGAGAGGCTTCGGCTCGAAAGGGTCCTCGGGGCCCAGGGACGGGAAGTCGCCGACAAGCTGTCGGACGACCAGTTGATCGGACTTCGCTTCGCCTCCGATGGCGAGCTCGCCGAGCTGGCGCGCGCCGCGCTCTCGGAGAAGCTGCCGCGGAAAGAAGTCAAGAAGCGGGTCAAGGCCTGGCGGGCGGACCACCGCAGGGCATAACAGGCGGGGCGATCCTCTCGCTGCGCCGAACCTGCTCGCCGCTCGATGCGAGCGAGCCCTGACCGCGCCTTGTGTAGGCGTATGTGTGATATTCTTGCTCGATGGCAACGAATCTCGATCTCGACGACCGGCTGCTGAATCTCGCTCTTCGTGTCGGAGGGCGGAGGACAAAAAAGGAGACTGTCCAGGAGGCGCTGGAAGAATACGTCTCACGCCGGGAGCGCCTGAAGGCGGTTAAAGCTTTCGGTACGATTTCTTTCGACCCGAATTACGACTACCGCTCAGCGCGCCGCCGGCGTTGATTGTCCTCGATACATCGATCCTTTCGCTCGCGTTTCGACGACGGCGAGGCAGTAACCCACCTCCGGCAGTCGTCGCGGAACTTTCCACGCTCATCCAGAGGGACGAACCGCTCGCCGTTCCCGGAATCGTCCTGCAGGAGCTCCTCTCCGGAGTTCGAACTGACGAACAATTCCGACGTGTCTCCGGCCTGATGAAAGGATTCCCCGTCCTCCCCGCCCGGCGCGAGGATCATCTGGCCGCGGCTCGGATCTCGAACACCTGCCGTCGCCACGGCGTTTCCGCGTCGACCATCGGCTGCCTGATCGCCGCCCAGACAATCGCGGTACGCGGGGAGCTCCTCACGCTGGACCGAGACTTTTCAGCGATCGCCACGCGGACGCGGCTTCTCCTGTACGAGCCTCATTCGTGAGCGAGGACCCGGGAGCGGCGAGCGACCCTTCACTCCTCGATCTCGACGGTGATCTCCGGCGTCGGCGAGAGTTTCAGCCTCGAGATGCGGCACGGCCACTTTTCCTTTTCGATCCGCGCCGAAACGCGCTCCCAGATCCATCGCGCGAGGTTCTCGAACGTCGGGATCGTCGTTTCGAATCCGGGAACGTCGAGGTTGAGGTTCCGGTGGTCGAGGGGGCGGTCGACTTCTTCCTTCAGGATCCGGTCGAGGTCGGTGAGGTTCACGACCATCGCCTTTTCCGGGTCGATCTCGCCCGAGATCTCCACCTCCAGACGATAGTTGTGCCCGTACCCGTGCGGGGACTCCTCGCCGAACGTGGAGCGATTTCGATCCTCGCTCCAATCGGCCCGCCAGAGATGACGGGAGGCGTTGAAATGAATCTGCCGGGAGAGTCGAATCAAGGTTTCCTCCGGTCGGAGCGGAAAGCGTAGCAGAAACCTGCTACCTTGATGCGCAAAGGAGAGATCCGGCAATGAAGAGACTCTTTATGCTCGCGGCGATCTCGCTGTCCGCCCTGGCGTCGGGAAGGGGCGTCCCCCACGTGATTATCGAGTCCCGCATCGTGGAGGTCGGCCCGGGAATCCTTTCCGCGAATTTCGGGACGAATCTCGGGAACCTCTACGCGAACCTTCCGAGCGACCTCGCGCCCGGGGACCGCGTCTCGGGAACGTTCGCGACGCTGCCGAAGGGAACCAAGGAAGCGGAGCGCGCCAGGAATGCCGAGGCGCTCCGTTCACTGACCGTAGAGATCTGCGGCGAGAGGTTCCCCGTGAGCCTCAGCGTGTTCACGTGCCCGAAGGTTTCCGACCTCGATTCCATTGAGGTGGTTCTCGAAGCGGAATCGAAGCCGCTCGACCATTTGCTTCTTTCCGTTCCAGGAGGGGCGACCTATCCGGGGCGCGCGAGCTTCGTTCTGCCGACCGAGGGCCTCGTCTTCAATCGCGCGCGCATCGTCGGACCCTTCGACGGCGACCTCCGGGGCACCCTGGTGAAGATCGGCAGCACCAGAGCGACGATCGTCGCGGAATCGCCGCGCTCCTGCGTCTTCGACGTCCCGAAGGAGCCCGTCGGCGAGACTCGAATCGAGTTTCGAAAAGGGACCGCGGCCCTCTCCGGAGTATTCCGCTCGGTGGGCCTCCGGCTGACCCCGCCGCGCCCGATCATCCACACGGGAGATTCCACGTCATTCGCAGCGGAAGTCATCGGTCTGGCGGGCCTGGAGCGCCCGCTGCACCTGATCCTGAAGAATCTCTCGACCGATATCATTGTGATGGACGGCGGCGACGAGCAGAGCATCACGATCGCTCCCTCCGAGGTCACCGCGGCGGGAACTTTCGCGATCGCGCGTCGTCTCTCCGGAAAGCGCCGCGGCGATTACACGGTGAACGTCTCGATTCCGTGGAGCCAGGAGAGTTTCCGCAATCCCTAGAAACCCGACGCCGGAGCGCCCGTCCCCCCGGGCGGATAGAATCCGGCATCGGAGGAGCACGATGAGCACGATCGAAGCGTCGAAGGAATTGCTTTCTGCCGGCGAGCTCCGCTACGGCGCCCGCGAAGTCGACAACCTGGTCTGGAGCGCCGTGTTCGAAGGCGAAGCGGAAAAGCGCGCCGCCCGCGACCGCATCCGCCGGCTCGCGGCCGACCGAGGCATCCTTCCGGCGTCGATCCTGCCTCTCTACGAAGCGCGCGGCCGCGGCGAGATCGGCGGGTTCACCGTTCCCGCGCTCAACCTCCGGGCTCTCACCTACGACTGCGCGCGCGCCGTCTTTCGGACGGCGAAGAAGCTCTCCGCCGGGGCCTTTATCTTCGAAATCGCGCGGAGCGAGATCGGCTACACGGACCAGCGGCCCGCCGAATACGCGTCGGTCGTCCTCGCCGCCGCTCTGCGCGAAGAATGGACCGGACCCGTGTTCCTGCAGGGCGATCACTTCCAGACCAACGCGAAAAAGATGAAAACGGATCCCGCGAAGGAAGTGAAAGCCATCGAGGATCTCATCCGGGAGGCGATCGCCGCGCGGTTCTATCAGATCGACATCGACACCTCGACGCTCGTCGATCTCTCGAAGCCCACGCTCGACGAGCAGCAGCGGCCGAACTACGAGAATTGCGCGCACTTCACCCGATATATCCGCCGCCACCAGCCCCGGGAGGTCGCGATTTCCATCGGAGGTGAGATCGGCGAGGTCGGCAAGGAGAACTCGACGCCGGAGGAATTCCGCGCCTACATGCGCGGCTACTCGGGAAACCTCTCCGGGGAGAAGGGAATCGCGAAGGTGTCCATTCAGACGGGCTCCGCCCACGGCGGCATGGTCGCGCCCGACGGGAGCCTGAAACGAATGTCGGTGGACTTCTCGGCGATCGAGACGATCTCGCGGATCGCGCGCGAGGAGTTCGGCCTCGCCGGCGCGGTCCAGCACGGCGCCTCGACGCTGCCGGAAAGCGACTTCGGCCTCTTTCCGCGGGCGGAGGCCGCCGAGATCCACCTCGCGACGGGATTTCAGAACATGATCCTCGACCACCCGGCCTTTCCCGGCCTCCTGCGGGAGACGATCTACCGCTGGCTCAACGACCACGCCGCCGGCGAGCGCAAACCCGGCGAAACGCAGGAACAGTTTCTCTACAAGGCGAGAAAGAAAGCTCTCGGCCCTTTCAAGGAGGCCCTGTGGGCGCTGCCGGTCGGCACCCGGGGCGCGATCTCGCGCGACCTGGAGGAGAAGTTCGATTTCCTCTTCGAGAAATTGAAGGCGGGCGACACGCGGCGGCACGTCGAAAAGTACGTTCGCCCGGTAGACGTCGCCGACCGCGACGATGCCGGAGCGTTCGTGCGGGACGATGAAGCAGGTGACTGAATCCCGGGAGGCGCGGCAGTGAAGATTCCTTCGACGATGAAGGCGGTTGTCAAGACGAGGGCGGCCGCCGGAGGAGACGCGACGGAAATCCTGGACGTCCCGACGCCGGACCCCGGCCCGGGAGAAGTCCTGCTGAAGGTCCTTGCGACGGCGGTCTGCGGCACGGACCGGCACATCTACGATTGGGACCCTTCGATCCAGAATCGCGTCTCGCCCCCCCGGATCACCGGGCACGAATTCTGCGGAGAGATCGTCGCGTTCGGCCCCGGGGCTGAACGCCCGTCCCTCTCGGTCGGCGCCTATGCGTCCGCCGAAATGCACGTTACCTGCGGGCATTGCCGGCCGTGCCGGAAAGGGGAGAGGCATGTCTGCGAGAACACCCGCATTCTCGGCCTCGACGGAGACGGCTGCTTCGCGCAGTACGTGAAGGTCCCCGCGGACAACATCGTACCGCTCGACCGCAGCGTCGTTCCGCCGAAGGTCGGCGCTTTCCTCGACGCGCTCGGAAACGCGGTTCACACGACGCAGGTCGTGGACCTGTCGGGCCGGTCGGTGGCCGTCCTGGGATTCGGGCCGATCGGCGCCTTCTGCGCGGAGATCGCTCGCATCTCCGGCGCGTCGTCGATCGCGATCACGGACGTCAACGAGCATGCGATCGCCGAGGCGAAGCGCTGGGCGAAGGACCGCGGAGCGCGCAACGTCACGGCCATCGACCTGCGCGCCGAGGTTCAGCCGGCGGCCGCGGTGCGGGACGCCCTCGGCGGCGCCGCCGACGTCGTCCTCGAGCTTTCCGGCGCCGAGGCCTCGATCAACCTCGGGCTGGAAATCGTCTGTCCCGGGGGATGGATCTCGCTGCTCGGCCTTCCGAAAGGCAACGCCGTGACGATTTCGAACTATTCGCGCGACCTCATCTACAAAGGCGTCACGCTGAAAGCGATCATCGGCCGGCAGGTCTTCGCGACATGGGTGAAGATGCTCGACCTGCTGCGCGCGGGTCTGAAGGTCGACGACTTCGTCTCGCACGAATTCGAAGGCCTCGACCGATTCCACGAAGCGCAGACGCTCCTCGCTTCGCGCGAGGCGATGAAAGTCGTGTTCTACCCGAACGGGAAGCCCTAGCCGTTCGCTCGGGGACAGGGTTCCGACACCCGTCAAGCGAAGGCACGGAAGGGGTGACGCCGGCCAGGGACCCCGCGGAACCCGCAGGCCGCCGAGGATTCAACTCGAAAATGAATAGGTGTGGCCCGTGCCGAGGATCTCCGCGGGGTGGCCGGCGGCAGGACCCCGACGCCGTGCCGAGCAAGTGTCAGATCCGGAGCGGGATTCTACCGATTGACATTAGTTTAGTTATAACTAAAATATCACCAATGCCGGATGCCCTCGAAGTCGTCGCCGCGCCCCGCCGGCGCGAAATCCTGCGGCTCGTTTGGAGCAGCGAGCGCTCGGCCGGGGAAATCGCGCGCGAGATGCCGGACGTGACGTTTGGCGCGGTGTCTCAGCACCTGCGCGTCCTCGAGACCGCCGGCCTTGTCGCCGTGCGTCCGGATGGGCGGCGGCGGTACTACGCGGCGGACAAGAAAGCGTTTGGAGACCTGCGGGTGGTGCTCGAGCGAATGTGGGACGACGCCCTGGAACGCTTGAAGACGCGAGCCGAGCTGGAGGCCTCTCGAAGAGGCCCGAGGTCGGCAACCGGAAGGAGAACGCCATGATGGAGCTTCCCTTTTTCCTGGAAAGGACGATCGTGATCGGCGCGCCGAACGGAAAGATCCGCCGAGTAGTCGGGTTCTGGAACTAGCCGGCGAGACCCCGCCTGAGGGGTGACCGGCGGCGGATACCTTCCGCCTGCCCGCTGGAGTGGAGCGCGGTCGCGGGTCGAAAACCGGTGTGAAGGCTCCACGGACAGCCGGAAGGTGACGCCGGGCAGGACCCCGAAGGCGGGGCGAGCAGGACCGCGATATTCTTCGCGCATGCAACTGATCGAACATCTCGCGGGAGAGCTGGCGAAACTGGCGGCGAACAAGACCCTGAAGGTCGAGCGGGTGCTCGAATCGGCGCAGGACGCGCACGTCCGGGTCGAGGGTCGCGACGTCCTGATGCTGACCTCGAACAATTACCTCGGCTTCGCGAACCACCCGCGGATCCGCGAGGCCCAGAAGAAGGCGATCGACCGGTGGGGCGCCGGCCTCGGCTCGGTGCGCTTCATCTGCGGAACCGAACAGCTCCACAAGGACCTCGAGGAGACGATCTCGGAGTTCTTCGAGACGCAGGACACGATCCTCTACATGTCGTGCTGGAACGCGAACGAAGGGCTCTTCCCCGCCGTGCTCGAAGAGGCCGACGGCCTCTATTCCGACGAGCTCAACCACGCGTCGATCATCGACGGCATCCGCCTGTGCAAGGCGAAGCGCTTCAAGGTGCCGCATTCCGACTCGGACGCGTACGAAAAAATGCTCTCGGAAGACGCGACCTCCCGGTTCAAGATGATGGTCACCGACGGCGTGTTCTCGATGGAAGGAGAGCTCGCCGACCTTCCGAAGCTGCTTTTCGATCTCCGAAAAGTACGGCGCGCTCTTCGTCGTCGACGACTCGCACGCGACGGGCGTCCTCGGAAAGACCGGGCGCGGAACCGCGGAAGAGGAAGGAATCCACGGCAAGATCCCCGTCACGACCGGCACGCTCGGCAAGGCGATGGGCTCGGCGGCGGGCGGATTCGTCACGGGGCCCTCGCCTCTGGTCGAAATGCTCCGCCAGCGGTCGCGGACGTCGCTCTTTTCCAATTCGCTTCCACCGGCCGTCGCGGGAGGGTCCCTCGAGGCCTTTCGCATGCTGATGGAAGACCCTTCGCCCGTCGCGAAGCTCCGCTCGAACTCGCTCTATTTCCGAAGAGAAATCAAGAACGCGGGGTTCACGATTCCGGAGGGGATCCACCCGATCGTCCCCGTAATCGTCGGCGACACGGCGAAGGCGCTCGCGATGTCGGCCGCGCTCTTCGACGAAGGCGTCTACGTCTCGGGCTTCGGCTTCCCCGTCGTGCCGCAGGGACACGCGCGCCTGCGCTGCCAGGTCTCGGCCGCGCACTCGGAGAAAGATCTCGCGTTCGCCGTCGAAGCGTTCCGGAAGGTGGGCAAGAAGTTCGGGGTCGTGTGAGCGGCGGATCGAAGGGGAAGGCTTACTTCCTCGCCGTCGCGGTCATCACGCCCCAGAGCGGACTGATCTTGTACCGGTCCACGGTGGCGTCGGAGAAGCCGGCGCGGCCGAGAAGCGAAACGAATTCGCTCGCCCGGTAGACCGAGTAGGCAACGCGCCGGAAGGCGGACAGGTACCATTCGCAGACCCGGCAGACGAAGAAATCGGCGCACCAGTCGGTGACGACGACCGTTCCCCCGGCGCAAGGACCCGCTTCATTTCCTCGAGCGCGCCGAGCGGATCCGAAAGGTAGTGAAACATGCTGCACGACACGACGACATCGAAGGCGTTTCGGAATAGGGAAGCCGGCCGGCCGAGCCCTCGCACCACTCGACGCCGGCGGGCAGCCGCCGGCGCGCGACGGCGAGCATTTCCGGCACGGGATCGATCCCGAAGAGCATTCCGATTCCGGAAGCCGAAAGCCGGCCGAGGAGCACGCCCGTTCCGCAGCCGACATCGAGAATCCGAGCGCCGGAGCTCGCCGGCATTCGCGCGATCGTCTCGCGGGTCGTCGCCTCGACGTACGCCGACCAGCGGCGGTCGTAGTCCTCCGCGTGGCGCGCGTAATGGTCGCGAACGGCTTCCTGCGATTCCGAGCGGGAAGGGCGCGTCAGTTGACGGTATCCTCTCCCTCGCTCGCCTCGACGTCGGGCATCGGCGACGCGTGGTGGTGAACCATCTTCCAGGCCCCGTCCTCTCTTCGGAAAACGTTCGTCGCCTGCATCCGCGCCGGATCGCCCTGAGCGCCGACGGCTTCGAGGTTTTCGAGGCAGAAAACCACGGCCAGGTCTCCGCTCACGACGGCCCTTTCCGACTCGCACCGCACGCGCCAAGCACGGGAGTTCGCGAAAATCGCCCGCCACGACCGCGAGACCTCGTCCCAACCGTCCAGACGGTGCCAGCCCGGGTGCGTGCACGCGATGTCGTCCGCGTGCGACCAGCACGCCTCCATCTCGCCGAGGTTGCGGCGTTCGAGGGCCGCGTAGAAGCTTCGATTGGCATCGAGGACGCGGGAAATCTCTTCGTCCATTCGAGTCAGGAGGGCCGGGAGTTCTTGACGACCTTTCCCTCTTTCATCACGAAAAAGACTTTTCCGGTCGCGCGGATGTCGGTCACGGGATTTCCCGGGACAGCCACGACATCGGCGGATTTCCCCGCCTCGAGCGACCCCGCGATCGCCGTGATTCCCAGGAGGTCCGCGCCGCCGACCGTCCCCGCCTGCAGCGACGCGGCCGGCGAAAGCCCGCCCTCGACCATCAGGGCAAACTCCCGCGCGTTGCCGCCGTGCGGCTCGACGGCGGCGTCCGTGCCGAGGGCGATCTTCACGCCCTGGCGCACCGCCTCGCGAAACATCGCGGTCATGGCGGCGGACGCCGCGCGCGCCTTGGCCGCGATTGCGGGGGGAAACTTGTCGGCGTGGGATCCGACCCATTCGCCGGCGTAGAGCGTGGGCACGAGGTAGGTCCCCTTCTGCTTCATGAGCGCCAGCGTGTCCGGTTTCAGGAAAGACCCGTGCTCGATCGAATCGACTCCCGCCGCGATCGCGATCTTCGCGGCAGCGTCGCCGTGGCAGTGCGCGGCGACCTTTCGCCCCCAGGCGTGCGCTTCCGAGACGATCGCGCTCATCTCTTCCTGGGTAAGCTCGGGCGCGTCGACCGGATCCGAGATCGAGAGCACGCCTCCCGAGGGCATGCACTTGATGACGTCGGCGCCGTACTTGATCTGAAACCGGACCGCTTCCCGGCACTCCGCCGGGCCGTTGCAGACGCCCTCGATCGGGCCGCGCGGCTTCACGACGTCGGGCGGAAAGGGAGAACCGTCCGTGTGGCCCCCCGTCGCCCCGATCGGGTAGTTCGAGACGAGCATCCGGGGCCCTTCCGCGACGCCGGCGTTGATCGCATTGCGCAGTCCCATCGCCAGGTAGTCGCTCGAACCGACGTCGCGCACGGTCGTGAATCCCGCGTCGAGAGTGCGTTTCGCGTACATCGCGGCGTAGTGCGCCTGCTCGGCCGGAAACCGCATGACCCTCTGATAGAAATCGCGGAACCAGTTCTCGGAGGACTCTCCCGTCAGATGGACATGCGCGTCGATGAACCCGGGCAGAAGCGTCGCGTCGCCGAGGTCGACGACTTCCGCCCCGGCGGGCGCCGCGCCGCCGACGGACGCGATTTTCCCCCCGTCGACGACGACGAGCCCCGGCGAAGAGATCCGTCCGCTGCGGGAATCGAAGATCCGCGCCGCTTTCAGGACGACGGGTCTCGGCGCGGGCGCCGTTTGAGCCACCGCGGGCAGCGCGGCGGCGAAAATCCAGCCCGCGATGAGCGAAATCCAGGCCCTCTTGTTCATTCTTCCTCCGAAGATCACGCTTCCAGGTCCTTGCGCGCGTTCCGGACGAGCAGCACGCAGAGCACCGCGAACACGAAGGCGCAAAGCGCCTGGCCACCGATCCCGCTCTTGAAGGCGGGATAGAACCGGGCTCCCATGTCGAGGAAATCGAGGAGCGGCGGTTTTTCCATGTGGAGTATCCGGTCGCCGAAGAACGCGACGAACGCGATCGCGACGCCGCCGAGAGAGCCCCCCGCGACGAGCCCGGTTGCGTAGAGCATCCCGGAGGAAAGCTCCGACTCGTCTTTGCGGTGACTCATCTTGTCCGCGAGGGCCTTCATCATGCCGCCGATCCAGATCGGGAAGGTCGTCGAAAGAGGAAGGTAGGCGCCGACCGCCCAGGAGAGCGCGTGGGCGCCGGCGAGCTGGGCCATGATCGCGAGAAACGCGCCGACGAGCACGGGAGCCCAGGGCAGGTTGTTCGCGAGGAGCCCCTTGATGATCGTCGCCATCAGAGTGGCCTGCGGGGCCGGAAGCTGTGTGCCGCCGATCCCGTGCAGCTCGTTGGGACCTTTCAGCGTGCTGTCGAGCAGGAACAGCGTTCCCCCGATCGCGAGCGTCGAGACGAGAACGCCGATGATGAACCCGATCTGCTGTTTTCGCGGCGTCGCGCCGACGAGGTAACCCGTCTTCAGGTCCTGCGACGTCGCGCCCGCGTTCGCCGCCGCGACGCAGACGAGCGCGCCGACGCAAAGAGCGACGGGCTGGAAGATGTCCCCCGTGCGTCCGAGCAGGACGAAGACGACGCAAGTTGCCATCAGCGTCGCGATCGTCATCCCGGAGATCGGGTTCGAAGAGGTCCCGATGATGCCGACGATCCGGGACGACACCGTCACGAAAAAGAACCCGAAGACGACGACGAGGAGACCCATGACAAGCGAGCCCGGAAACGGCCCATGGGGAAATTTCGGAAGAACCGTGATGAGAAGCGCCAGAATGATCGAGCCGCCGATCACCCATCCCATGCCGAGATCGTCCTCCGTCCGGATTTTCTTGGCTTCGCCCGCCCCGCCGCGCATCGATTTGACCGACTCGCGGAAAGCCGAGACGATCGTCGGAAGCGTCTTGATGAGCGTCATCACGCCCGCGCACGCGACGGCGCCCGCGCCAATGTAGCGGACGTAAGCGCGGTAGATCCATTCCGCGTGTGTGTTGTTCGACATCCAGGCGTCCGAGAAGCCGAGGTTGTGAAGATCCGCGACAAGCCGCCCCTCCGGCACGAAGATCGAAATCAAGGGGATCAGCGCAAGCCAGGAGAGAATGCCGCCCGAGACGAGCTCGCCCGCGATCTTGGGCCCGATGATGTACCCGAGGCCCAGGTATTCCGGCGTGACGTCGGAATTCAACGTCGCGTCGGGGATTTTGCCGTTCTTGTCCGTGTGAAACCAGAGCGCGGTCTCCCGCCAGAGACCGAGGATGCCGTAGAGGAACTTGTAGAGGAGGGCGGCGCCGACCCCTTTGAATACCATCTTCGCGAGCTCGCCGCCCCGCTCGCCCGCGATCAGGACGTCGGCGCAGGCGGTCCCTTCCGGGTAGATGAGGTTGCCGTGCTCTTTCACGATCAACGCGCGCCGAAGCGGGATCATGAAGAGCACGCCGAGCGTGCCGCCGATGGCGGCCAGCACGAAGATCGTCCCGTACCGGAAGAACTGGTCGCCGTTCGCGAGGAAGAGAAGGGCGGGAACGGTGAAGACGACTCCGGCGGCGACCGATTCTCCCGCCGAGCCGATCGTCTGGACGATGTTGTTCTCGAGAATCGTCGATTTTCCGAGCTTCTTGAAGACGGCGATCGACAGCACCGCGATCGGGACGGACGCCGACACGGTGAGCCCCGCCCGCAGCGCGAGATAGACGGTCGCCGCGCCGAACAACAGCCCGAAGAAGGAGCCGAGGATGATCGCTTTTACCGTGAATTCGGGCGGAGACTGATTCGACGGAACGTAGGGCTGGAACTCCGCGGCCGGGGTTTCGGTCTTGGCCATTCGAGCTTCCCTCCTCGGCTAGTACCCGGTAACGGGACTCCGAGCCTTTTAACATGGGAAGCTGTTCGAGTCTAGAAAATCCGAGAGCTGCTCGCGAACCGCGAGCTTCTCAGACGCCTCAGGTTCCTCCGAATCCGGTCGTGACCCGTCCGTTCTCGACGATCACGGGAACCTCGCGGCTGCCTTCGGTGTGGGCGAGCATTCTGTCCATGTTTTCCCGGGAGGCCTTCACGTTGACGTATTCGAACGGAATCTTTCGCCTGGCGTAATCCTCACGGGCCGCCGACGTGTAGGGTCAGGTGTCCTTGCCGAAGATGAGGACGGGTTCCGAAGCCATCTCGAGAGCGTAATCGCGTGGAAAGAAAGCGTCAAGGACTGTTATGATCCGCGACAATGAAGCCCCCGGTTGCGCGGACCCTGCGGCTCCTTCCGGTGCTCGTGGCGTCGGCGGGCGCGCTTTCCGCCGGAACGGTCAGCGGCAGAATTACGCTCGTCGAAAACGGGCGAGCTCGCGCGGAAGCGGCCAATGTCGTCGTCTGGATCGACGGGGTGCGGCGGCCCGGCCCGGTTCCCGCGGCCGCCCCCGAGCGTCGGGCCGAGCCCGGACCCTCCATGAAGTCGGTCCACAAGAAATTCATGCCGAAGGTGATCGCCGTCGAGGTCGGCCACAGCGTCGCCTTTCCGAACGAGGACCCCATCTTCCACAATGTTTTCTCGGTCTCGGCGGAGAACCACTTCGACCTCGGCCTCTATCGCCGGGGACGTTCGAAGGACAAGAAATTCGAATCGCCGGGCCTCGTTCGCGTCTACTGCAACATTCACCCGCAGATGATCGGCTTCATCCGAGTCGTCGATTCGTCGTTTTTCGCCGTGACCGGAGCGGACGGAGAGTTCGCTTTCGAGAACGTGCCCGACGGCGAAAGGACAATCAAGGCATGGTGCGACGAAGGTGGGGAAACGAGCGTTCAGGTACACGTTTCTCCGCGAAAAACCGCCGTCGCCTCGCTCTCGCTCGACGTCTCGGGATTCAAGCCTCAGGCTCACAAGAACAAGTACGGGCAGGATTATCCTCCCCCTCCGCAGGACGAGGATCGCTACTGACCATGGCCGGCCCCGCGGTCAATCCCCAGAGAACCACGCGTCTCGGCGCCGGAACCGCCCCCGCGCCGCTGACCAACGCCGTGCCGGTGCCCCAGGCTCCCGTCCGGTCGGAGAAGCCGAAATTCTCGCTGACGATCAAGATCTTTCTGGCCGTCGCGGCGCTCGTGTTTCTCGCGCTCGGCACCGCCGTCGAGGTCTCCAGTTATCGGGTGCGCTCGATCGCGGAACAGACGAGCCGCAAGGCGCTTTCACGCGCGAAAGATTCCTACGACAATTTCCAGGAAGATCGCTACGAGAAACTTCACCGCGCCCTGCGTCCCGTCGTGGACAACTCCGGGTTCAAGGCGCTCGTCCACGAGGGGGACGCCGCGACGATTTTCAACAGCTTGAAGGAAGATCAGGCCTCGGCGACCGGAGCCGATTTCCTGATCGTCACGGATCCGCGGGGAATCTCGATCGTCCGGAGCGACAAGAGGGAGTGGCGGCACGACATTTCGGATTCCGCGCTCGTCCGCAAGGCGCTCGACGGGGCGGAGACCCAGGGAATCTGGTACTCCGACGGGAAGCTCTACCATGCCGTTGCCGCGCCGGTCGTCTCGGGCGAGGGCAGCGAAGCCGAAACGCTCGGGGTCCTCGTCGCCTGCTTCGCGATCGACGACAAGGTGGCCGAGAATTTTCGCGACGTTTCCTCGACCGACGCGGTCTTCCTGTCGAACCTCAGCCAGCCGTCGCAGGAACCCCGCATCCAGGTCGCCGCCTCGACGCTCGGAATCGCAACGAAGCCGTTTCTTCGAACGATCGAGTCCCGGAAAGATCTCGTCTCCGCCGTCCTCCAGCACGGCAAGGTCGCGGGGCCGCTGTCGATCGACACGGGCGAGGACACGTATCTGGCCCTCGCGTGGCCGCTGCGGCTCGCCTCCGGCCTCGTCGTCGGATCCGTCGTCACGGTGCGGCCTCTGTCCCGCGAGCTCGCGGCTTTTCGCGAGATCGAAAAGACCCTCCTGATCGTCGGCTTCGGCGCTCTGCTCGTGGCTTTTCTCGTTTCCTACATCCTGGCCCGGCGCATGACGGGGCCGATCGGCGAGATGGTCGCCGCGACGGACGCGGTGCGCGACGGCAATTACGACGTGCCGTTGCCCGTCGAACAGAAGGACGAGATCGGAATCCTCGCCCGGTCCTTCCGCATGATGATCGAGGAGCTCAAGGAAAAGGCGGAGCTCGAAAAACAGCTCGCGTCCCTGACGATGGGCGGAATCGCGCCGCAGAAAACCGTCGCGATGGCGGTCACCGCGCCGGTCGGCGGCCCCGCCCCGCGGGTCGGCGCCCTCTTCGCGGGTCGCTACGATATCGAATCGGAGCTCGGCGCGGGAGGCATGGGAATCGTGTACAAGGCCCACGACCGGACTCTGGACGATGCCGTCGCGATCAAAGTGCTTCGCAACGAGGCTCTCGCCCAGGACGCATCGCTGATCGACCGTTTCAAGCAGGAGATCCGTCTCGCGCGCAAGATCACCCACCGAAACGTTCTTCGGACGCACGATTTCGGGGAATCGGACGGCCTTCGCTACCTGTCGATGGAGTACGTTCGCGGGATCACCCTCAAGCACCTGCTCAACCAGAACCGCCGCCTGCCGGTCGCGGCCGCGCTCCGGATCGCGAAACAGATCTGCGGCGGGCTCGGGGCCGCTCACGCCGCGGGCGTCATTCATCGGGACATCAAGCCTCAAAACATCCTGATCGAACCCAACGGCGGGTTGAAGATCATGGATTTCGGCATCGCCCGGCTGTCCCAGGGCAAGGGAATGACCGCGACCGGGATGGTCGTCGGAACGCCCGACTACATCTCGCCGGAGCAGGCGAAAGGAGGGAGTCTCGACCATCGGACGGACATCTATTCCGCGGGAATCGTCTTCTACGAGCTCTTCTCCGGCTCGCTGCCGTTCGAGGGGGATTCCGCCCTCGGCGTGGTTCTCAAGCACCTCCAGGAAAAACCCCCGGCGATCGAGACGAAATATCCCGAAATCGATCCCCGGATCGCGAAGATCGTGATGAAAGCGATCGAGAAAGACCCGGATCAGCGATACCAGTCGATCGCCGAAATGAACAAGGAACTGTCGGAGGTCACGGCATGAAGTTTCGCGCGGCGCTCTTCTTTCTGGTCGTCGCGTGGGCCGCGCGCGCCTCGGCGCAGGAAGCCGAGCCTCACTATGAAACTCCGCCGTCCACGGAGGGATTCGACTTCCGCTGGGACGCGCTTGTCCGTTACGACGACATCCAGCTCGACCGCCAGGCGCCGGCGCCGAACATCTATCGCTGGCGATCCGAGGTTCGTCCGGAGCTCGACTGGCGCGCGTCGGATCGTTTCCGGCTGGGCGTTCGCCTCCTCGGCGAGCTTTCGTCGGACTCCAACGCCACCAACGACCGGCTCTTCGACAATTATCGGTCGAACAACGCCGAGCTCGATCGCGCGTTTCTCGAGGCGCGCCCGGGGAATTTCACGATCACCGCGGGAAAATTCGGCATGCCCCTGCGCGCGACTGAAATTCTGTGGGACCACGACGTCCAGGTCCTGGGAGGATCGGCCGCCTGGCGGATCCCGTTGTCGCCGACCTCGTCCCTCAGTCTGGCCGGAGGGTTTTTCTACGGCCCGCAACGCGAGCACGACGAATCGCACATCGCGGCCGCCCAGGCGACCTGGGCGTTCGGCGACCCCGATTCGTTCGCGGTCGACTGGTCCGAGAGTTACTGGAGGTTCACGCATCTTCGCGACACCGCCCGGCACTTCGTTCGCCAGAACGTTTCGTACACGGCCGTCTCGCCGTATGGAACCGGCTCTTCTGTCGGAGTTCCCGTCTACGAGAACGATTTCCGAATCATCGATTCGCTGGCCAGGGTCCGGTTCGGCGTCGCAAACTGTCCGATTTCCCTTTCGCTCGACTGGACGCGAAATCTCGCGGCGAGCGAAAACGAGTACAAAGACGGATTCGAGGCCGCGATTCGCGTCGGGCGGGAAGGAGACCGGGGGGATTTCCAGTTCTTCGAGATCTACCAGTATGTCGACCGCGACGCCGTCGTCGGGGCCTACAACACCGACGACTGGTGGTTCCACTCCTGGTACGTCGGACACCGCGTGGGAATCGCCTACACGATCGTCGCCGGCGTCGAGATCCGGCCTTCCGTCGTCTTTCAACGGCGGCAGGATCGATCGCATTATTTGAATCGATACCTGTTCGATCTCGTCAAAACGTTCTAGAATCGGCTGCAGAACGATGCAAAAGAGAATCGTCGCCCACGTCGAAGATCTCATGTTCCGCGCCAAGATCGACGCGGCCGCCCGAAATTTGAACATTCCCGTGGAATTCGTCGCGCGGATGGACGACCTCCCGAAAGCGTGCGCGGACGAACCGGCCGCGGTTTTCGTGGAGCTCTCCGAAGGGGCCCTTCCCGTGATCGCGCGCCTGAAAAAGGGCGCGAAGACCCGGGGAGTCCCGGTCGTGGGGTTTCTCTCGCACGTGGACAAGAAGCTCGCGGACGAATCGCGGGCACAGGGCGTCGACCGGGTGCTCGCCCGCTCTCAATTTTCCGAAACCCTGCCCGAGCTGATCCTGGAGTTCACCTCGCCCGGGGTCGAGCGAATCGTCGAGGAAGAGCCCGAGCTGCCGGAGGAGTAACCGTCGGCTACGCTGACGCTCCGCCTCCCGTCTCGCGAGGCTCCACCGCTCGGTTACTTCGCGGTGACTCCTCGCGAGACGATCGAGCCCGAAACTCGAAAAAATTCAGAACTTGAGAGCGCCCTCCGGCGTGAAGAAAGAGTCGTCGATCTTCGCCACCCGGTAATTCGAATATTCCAGGCGCGTCATTGGCCCGGACGGCCCCGCGAGCAGATCCCGGATCGCCATCGAGAGCAGAACGGTCTTCCCGTTTTCCTTCCCGTATCGCTCGAAGAGGATTTCCTTGGCCGGTTTCCCCGACACGAGGTTGAGGACGGCCCGGCGCGGCAGATGCTGCTGCCGATCGACCCAGAGGCGGCCGGTCCCGTACGACGAGCGGGAGTCTTTCGCCTTCAGGTCGAGAACGTCGCAGGCGAGGCCTCCGACCGAATCGGGCGCGGGCTCGATCGTCGCGTCGAACTCGCTCGAGAAACGAAGCTTCGCGACGTCGCCGAGAGCGGCGCCTCCCATCAATCGCTGGTTCGCCGTCACCGGAATCGGGCGTGACGCGCCCGGAACGAGAATCCAGAACTTGTCGCCGACGGTGAGGATCTTCCTTCCCTTCTGCTTTCCCGCCGTGAAAACGACGAGCCCGCGGTCGTCCCCCTTCTTGTAGAGATCGAACTCGGCGGGAACCTGAGAGGCCCCGTCGCCGGAAACCACGACACGGGCATGGATGACCGCCTCGGGAAAGGCCCGCTTCGGGGCGTCCGCGAGGTCGAGGATCTGCGCCGCGGTGAGCGCCGCGAAGGCAGCGGCCGCAAACAAGACGAACACCACCAGAGCGATTCCCGCTTTCGCGGGAATGACCTGCGACGGCCGGCTGGCCGCCCGCCGGGCGGCTGAAGTTCTAAACATGCGCGAGGGCCTCCACGATCGGGACGCGAGAGGCGCGCCGCGCCGGGATGTACGACGCAAGTGCGAGCGTCGACACCATCGCGGCGAAGCCGGCCGCGTAGGTCGCCGGGTAGAACGCGACGTGGATCGGCATTCCGTGCGACGCTCCCGGCGGGGGCGGCAGCTCGATTCCGGAAGAATTCAGCGCGGCCCGGACGACGAGCGCGAGGACCGCTCCGGCGAGGCAGCCGAACGAGGAGATCACGACTCCCTCCGCCACGAACATCTTGCGGATCGTCGCCGGCGGCGTGCCGATCGCGCGCAGCGTGCCGATTTCGCGAATTCGCTCGGTCGTCGCCATGGTCATCGTGTTCGCGCAGGCCAGCAGGACCACGACGACGAGGATCGCGCCCATGAACCCGAAGATTCCGACATAGAGGAGCCTCACCTGGTTGTAGAAGAGCGCGAGGTCCCTCCAGCTCTTGACTTCGAGCGGGGGGCGGACGTTCCGGAGCGAGACTTCCAGCCGGGCCTTCGCCGATCGGTCGTCGCGGCCCGGCCGGAGCATGACGACGAGCTTCGAGACGACCCCGCTCACGCCGAGGAGCCGCGAAGCCGAAGGAAGGGTCGTCGCGAGGTAGCGGTCGTTGAGCTCCTTGACGGGAAGATCGACGAGGCCGACGACGGTCGCGTCGAGCGCGTTGAGTACCCCGTCGGGAGTGGTGGCGAACATTGTCACGGTTCCGCCCGGACGAACCTGCAAGGCGAGCGCCAGGCCCGTTCCGAGCAGGACTCCGTTTCGTCGGAAGAGGCGAACCACCGGCCTTCTTTCACGAGCGATCTCGTGTCCATCGCGGTCGCTTCCGGACCCGGATCGAATCCCACGCCGAGATAGGGAACCGACCGGGCGCCGTTGGAAACGAGCCCGACGAAGTCGATGCGCGGCAGAACGGCCTCCACGCCCGGATCGCGCCGGAGAACCGACTCCACCGCGGCCGCATCGGCAATGCCGTGTTCCAGCGTGCGATCTTCGGCACCCCGGAACGTTTCTGGCTGCGCGACCTGGATCTGCCCCACCCCGCCGCGGATCGTGCCCTGCCTCAAGCCGTCGAACGTCTGCGACACGAAGCCGCCGGCGAGGGCGAAAGCGGCGAAACCGAAAACCACGACGCCCGCCGTGAGGACGCTTCGCCGGCGGTTGCGCAGGACGTTGCGGAGAGCGAATTCCCAGGAATTCACGCCCGGTCCTCGACGATCTCGCCGTCCCGAAGCACGAGAACCCTCTTCGCGCGCGCGACGACGCGCGGGTCGTGGGTCGCGAAGAGAAACGCGACGCCGTGGAGCTCGTTCAAACGGGACATCAGGTCGAGGATCTCGCCGGCCGTATGGCTGTCGAGGTTCGCCGTCGGTTCGTCCGCGAACACGATCTCCGGAGAATTCGCGAGCGCGCGGGCGATCGCCACCCGCTGGCGCTGTCCGCCGGAAAGCAGATCGGGCCGCACGCCCTCTTTTTCCGCGATCCCGACGCTTCCCAGGAGATCTCGGGCGGCGGTTCGGCGGCGGGTCTTTTCGACGCCCGCGAGGGCCATCGGGTACTCGACGTTTTCCCGCGCCGTCAGGACCGGAATCAGGTTGAAGGTCTGAAAGACGAACCCGAACCTCCGCAGCCGGATCGCGGATCGCTGCGGTTCCGGGAGCGGAGCCGTGTCCTCGCCGTCGATGCGCAGAGTGCCGGAATCGGGCGAGTCGAGAAGGCCGAGAACGTTCAGGAGCGTCGTCTTGCCCGATCCTGACGGCCCCTCGATCGCCGCGAACTCTCCCGGGGAGACGTTCACGTCGAGGCCGCGCAGCGCGGGAACCCGCTCCCGGCCGAGGCGGTACGACTTCGAAAGACCTTTTCCGGCGAGAATCGCCCCCGAAACGCTCATGGACGTTGATTTTCGTCGAGGAGGTCCTCGAGCGAAAGAGGAAAGGAAACGAGACGCCCCGACGCGCGGCCTTCCCGCAGCTCCCGCCGGGCGCGTTCGATCTGGGCCGCGAAGTCGGGAGGACCCGGGGAGAGGCGGGATGCGGACTCGAAGTCCGCCTCGGCCGCGCTTTTTTCCCCCAGTCGCCATCGCGCTTCCCCGCGGCAGACGAGCGCCTCGAGAAAATCGGGCGCGAACCCGAGCGCCGAGCTCGCGTCGCGTTCCGCGTCGGCCGGCAACCCCCGCGTGAGCTCCGCCCGGGCAGTCCGGTTGAGTCGTCTCGCCTGCCGGTACCGCGCGTATTCCCCCGAGGTCAGGAGAGGATCGGCGGGAATCGAGTCGGCGTCGAGCTTCGCGAAGCGCGGGTCCTCCGGCGCAGCCCCGGAGAGGAGGGGGAGATCGAACACCGCGTAAGCCCCCAGCGTGTGGGGGGCCGCCGCGACATAGGCCCGGCGAGCGGTGAGATCGAAAACGACGGAATGACACGCGATCAACGCATCGATCGCGTTTCGGTTCCCCGGGCCGAGGCGGCCGCCTCCCGCCGCCTTCCGATCGCGAAGGATCTCGACGGCAGCTGCGGCGTCCAGGCGCCCCGCGCGGGCCGAGAGCAGCTCGTCGAGACGGGCCTGCCTTGCAGCGGCCGTCGAATAGGAGGGAGAGCTCCCGACGAGCCGGACGACCTCGGGAGTCCGCGCGAGATTCGTCGCGGAGATCCAGCCGGCGCCGCGCCGGACTCCGGTCGCGCGCGGCGTCTTCTCGACGACGGCGAGAGCTCCGGAGGAATCGGCGATCAGGTAGAGGTCGGAGACGAGCACGCGCGCGGCCCGGATCCTCTCGACCGCCTCGTCCACCGTCGCATCGCGCTGTAGAACGTCGGCCGCGAGAAGGGCCGACGGCTCCCCGGCGCCGGCGGTCGGGCCGCCGGTCAGGGCGTGGAGGGACACTCCGAGCCCCGCGTCATTGAAGCCGGAGACGACGCCCGTGAGGCCGCCGAAGCTGACCGACAGGAACGCGTGACCGGAATCGGGCACGACCGCTCCGACGATCTTCTCGCGGTCGAATTGCGGGCCCGCTTCGAAATCGAAATCGCGGGCGACGTACACGTGCCCGTCGGCGGTCGACGCCGGGCCCGCCGCAAAACCGCTGCAGGCGCCCGCGAGAGGCATCGTGTCGGTAAAGCGCTGCGTGAAATCGTGAAGGAAGTGCAGGGCGAATTGGCGCGCGTAGGGGCTCCACGCTCCGGGGACGGGATCGGGGAATTCGGCGTCGGCCATTCCCGCGATTTCCAATTTGTGCTCCGCCCCGATCCACTTTTCCGACCTTCGCATCGTCCACGCGAGAATCTCGCGGAGCGCCCAGCGCTTCCACCGCGACGGAACCATCCGCGCGAGCAGAAACTCGAGATCTTTCTCGCCCGTCGCGATCTGGTCGTAGAGCAGCCGTCCCCGCGCGTAGCCGCGCTCGTAGGGACCTCCCTCGAAACGGGCTTCGAAGACGCCCCCCCGGCGCCGGACGAACGAGCGGCCCATCGTTCGAATTCCGTTCGCTTCCGTCGGCTCCCCGAGCCGGGCGGGGCGGCCTCTCTCGACCGGCGCGCAAAAGGCGGCGAAAGAGGCGAGAAATATCGCGAGCGCCCGGAACCGCGTCATCGAGGGCATTATCCGCGAAGAACGGAAACCGAAATGCCGGCTCGCGGCGAGGGCCCCGAAATTCTGACCCCACCCCCGTCCCCTCCCCGCATGCGGGGAGGGGTGGCGAGGGAACCGAGCCGGAGAGGGGTGTGCGGAGCACCGAGGATGGGTGGCCGCGAGGCCGAGGAGAGGTCTGCGTCGAAATCGGCGAGAATGCCGGCGTGGAAGGCCGGAGGCTGCTCCGCGAGCTCTGGAATGCGGCGCTTTCCGCCGTCGATCCGGAGAAGCTCGTCGCGGAATTCTTCCGGTCGAGGAAGGTCGAGCTCTCCGCCGGGAGAATCGGGATCTTCGCGGCCGGAAAAGCCGCCGCCGGAATGGCGGCAGGCGTTCCCCGGAGCGCGTTTCGCGACGCGCTCATCGTCGTCCCGCGCGGAACGCGCGTTCTCCGCCCGACTTCGCCGTTTTACCCTTTTTGCCTCGCACCCCGACCCGGACCGCGCGAGTGTCGCCGCGGCAAAGGCGGCGGTTCGGTTCTTTCGGCTCTTCGACGAGGGCGATCTCGTCCTCGCCCTCGTCTCGGGAGGAGCTTCGTCTCTCCTCTGCCTTCCGCGGCGCGGCGTGACGCTTGCAGAGAAACGGCAAAGGATACGCCGCGCGATGGAGGAGGGATGGCCGATCCAGCGAATCAACCGGTTGAGGACCTCCCTTTCGCTCGTGAAGGGGGGCAAGCTCGCGGACGCGACGCGGGCTCGCGTCTTGACGCTCGTACTCTGCGACGTGCCGGAAGACAACTTTCGAATCGTCGGTTCGGGCCCGACCGTGAGCCGCCGGAAGCGGTGCGACCGCGCGTTGCTTCTCGCCGGGAACCGAACGGGACTCGAGGCGGCCGCCCGAGTCGCCCGCTCGCGCGGGCTCTCGGCCCGGATCGAACGCGTTCCTCTCTCGGGCGAGGCGGCCGCGCAGGGTCGCGCGTTTGCCGCCCGCCTGCGCGCTCTTCGTTCGCGGCGCGTTCTCCTCGCGGGAGGAGAGACGACGGTTCGGCGCTCTTCGCGTTCCGGAACCGGGGGGCGAAGCCAGGAATTTGCGCTCGCCGCCGCTCAGGAGCTCGCGGGAAGCCGGCCCGAGGTGCTTTCCTGCGGCTCGGACGGGGTCGACGGCAATTCGCAAAACGCGGGCGCTTTCGCCGATGGAACGACGGTCGAGCGCGCGCGAAGGCTGCGGCTCTCTCCGCGGGAATTTCTCGATCGCCACGACTCCGCCGCATTTTTCGACGCGCTCGGCGATCGGTTCCGCCCGGGAATCACCGGCACGAACGTCGCGGACTGGATCTTCGGGATCCGATGAGCGCGCCGACGTGAAGGTTCTCCTCGTTTCGACGAACCGGGAGCGAACGCCCTACCCCGTCGTGCCGATCGGGCCTTGCCTGGTGGCCGCGCAGCTCGAGCGGGAAGGGATCGAGTCCCGCGTCTTCGACCTGATGTGGGAGGAGGACTCCTCGCCGCGGCCTGAGTCGGGCGATCGACGAGTTTCGCCCGGATTTCGTCGGGGTCTCGATGCGAAACGTCGACAACTCCGACCTGATCGGGACGAAGTATTTCGTTCCCGAGGTTCGCGAGCTCTTCTCGCGCCTTCGCCGGATCACCGCCGCTCCCCTCATCCTCGGGGGCGCGGGCGCGGCCATCGAGCCCGTCCGGACATTCGAGGAGGTGTCGCCGGACGCGATTCTCTACGGCGACGCGGAGAAGCGATTTCCCGATCTGCTCCGCCGGTGGGCGAACGGGATCTCCTTCGACGACATTTCCGGGCTCGTCGTCCGGCGCGGCGGCCGGATCCTGCACAACGCGCTGCATTCCTCGGAGCCGATCGACGGACTTCCCGACCCGGACCTCTTTCCGCCATCTCGACATGAAGACCTACATGCGGCGCGAGGGAGTCTTCCCCGTCCAGACGAAGAGGGGATGCGGGTTCACGTGCACGTACTGCACGTACGGGACGCTCGAGGGCGTTCGCTACCGGTTCCGGCCCGTTCCGGAGGTGGTCGAAGAAATCGCGCGCGCGAACGCCCGGGGCGCCGAATTCTTCGAGTTCGTGGACGCGGTCTTTTCGCATCCTCCGGTGCAGGCGCGCGGAATCCTGAACGGGATCCTCGCCCGCGGCCTGCGCGTCCGGCTGACCGCCGCGGGCTTCAATCCGGTCGGCGTCACAGAGGATCTCGTCGCGCTGATGAAGAAGGCGGGATTCGTCGCGACGACGTGCACGGTGGAATCGGCCTCGGACTCGGTCCTGAAGCGCATGCAGAAGGGCTTCGGCCGCGCCGACGTGGAGAAGATCGCCCGGTGGCTGCCGCGCCACGGAATTCCGGCCGTGTGGGTTTTTCTCGTCGGATCTCCCGGCGAGAATCCCGACACGGTCGCCGAGACGTTCGACTTCATCGACCGCTCGATTCCCTCGTTCGGATCTCGTCTACATCACCAACGGCGTGCGGATCTATCCGCGGACGGGCCTGGAGCGAATCCTGCGCGCCGAAGGGCTGATCACGCCGGACGCGAACCTGCTCGAGCCGTTTTTCTATTTCTCCCCCGAGCTGCCGCGGCAGTGGTACCTCGAGGAGTTGTCCCGATTCGGGCGGGAGCACCGCAACGTCGTCAACTCCTTCGAGGCGCAGCAGCCGGTCGTCGAGCGTCTCCTGAGGTGGTGCGCGTACCTGCCGCTTCCCCGCCCGCGCTGGCGCGTCCTGCCGCGGCTCCGCCGGATCATCAATCCGTTCCGCGGGATCCGGCCACGGGTCTTCGAGGATCACCCCTACCCGATCGTGCCGGAATTCCCCTGAGCGAAGGTCCGCGAGGGTTCGGGCTAAGGCGCCGGCGCACTGGAGAGCGGGTGGCGTGGGGCGAGACCCCTTTTGCCGCTCGCGGCGCGGAGTCGTAGCAGAGTCCTCAAATCGCAGCGAGCGGAAAAGCGGGGCGAGTCCCGCGACAGGACCCGCTCGTCGAGCCGGCGCTGGGGCTAGACTCGAGCGGGCCGAGTGAGGGCCTGCTAGAATCCGCCCGTGAAGTTCCTCCGATGGATTCCGCTCGCTCTCCTGGTCTGCGCTCCCGCGTTTGCCCAGTCCGACGCCGCCTCGTCCACCGACCCCGGCGTCGCGCTGGCCCCTCCTCCGCGCGTCCTGAAATACCGTTTCGTCCCGGAAAAATCGAAGATCTCCTTCGAGCTCCCGACGACGTTTCACCTCGTCCACGGAACGATCGGGTCGTGGAGCGGAAACGCGGAGATCGACCCGACGACTCCAGGAGTGCTTCGCTCCCGGATCCGCTTCCGCGCGGATTCGCTCCAGACCGGAAACGCCCGGCGCGACGCCGTCATGCGCGACAAGGTCCTGGAGGCTTCGCAGTTCCCGGAGATCGTTTTCGAGGGAAAGAGTTACAAGGGAAACCTTTCGGGGTTCGGCCCCGGAACGACGGTGACCGTGGAGATCCTGGGCGACGTCATGATCCACGGGGTGAACAAACCGCTCCAGGCGTCCGTTCAGTGCGCCGTGCTCGAGGACCACCACCTGCTGATCGCCGGCGCCGTGCCGATCCACTGGAAGCAGTATGGTCTCCGAAACATGTCGACCCTCTTCAACCGGATCCAGGACCCCCTGACCGTCATCTTCCACCTCTGGGCCGTCCCCGAGAACTGACACCCCGCGAATCGCCTGAAAATCCCGTACAATCGAGGGTTCATGCCGGGGTACGAAGAGAATCGCCGCGCCCGACTCGCGTCGGAAAGGCCGCTCGAAGAGCCGAAGCGATTCGGCGCGTACCGCGTCGCGCTCGGGTTCCCGAACTCCTACGAAGTCGGGATGTCGAATCTCGGCTTCCAGTGGGTGCTGCGCCTTTTCAACCGCGTCGAAGACGTCGTGTGCGAACGCTTTTTCTACGAGGCCGGAGCCCCCGCGGAGACCCTGGAGTCGCGGACGCCGCTTTCGGAATTCGGCCTGCTCGCCTGGTCGGTCTCCTGGGAGATGGACTACCTCAATCTCCTGAAGACCCTTGACCTCGCCCGGATTCCGCGGCGGGCACGCGACCGCGACGAGCGCCACCCGATTCTCCTGATCGGCGGCGACTGCTCCCGCATCAATCCCGCCCCGCTCACGCCGTTTCTCGACGTCTTCGCGATGGGAGACGGAGAGAAGCTCGTCCTTCCCCTGTCGAATCTCCTCCAGCGCGGGCTCAACCGGTCCCAGTTCCTGGAAGAAGCCGCGAAGGTTCCCGGGCTCTTCGTTCCCGCCGTCCAGGGTCTGCGCGCCGAGGGCTCGATGGACGGCAAGATCGTCATCCAGCAGGCGATGTCCCGCAAGGAAATCGGCCCGGACTACGAAGTGCCGCACACCTCGATCCTCACGCCCCGGACCGAGCTCTCCGACAAGCTGCTGATCGAGATCTCGCGCGGCTGCACGGAAATGTGCAAGTTCTGCTGGGCGGCGTACGCGATGGCCCCGATCAAGCAGTATCCGGCTTCCTCGATCCTCGCGACGGCGCGGAACGGCCGCCGCTTCACCGACCGCGCGGGCCTGATCGCGACGGCCGTGTGCGACCATCCCGAGATCGAGACGATCCTCTCCGGACTCGCCGAGCTCGAGTTTCACATCGCCCTTTCGTCGATCAAGATCGACGCGATCCGCCCGGAGATTTTGGCGATCCTCGCGCGGCAGGGGGAAAAGTCTCTCTCGATCGCGCCGGAAGCGGGCAACGAGCGGCTGCGCCGCCACATCAACAAGAAGGTTTCCGACGAGATGCTCCGGGAAAAGGTCCGCATGATCTTCCAGCACGGCTTCACGAACCTGAAGCTCTATCTCCAGGTCGGCCTTCCCTCCGAGACCGAAGAGGACGTGCGCGACCTCGTTCGCCTCGTCGCCGATTGCCACGACATCGCGCTCGCCGAGGCGAAATCGACGGGGCGGATGGCCACGATCGTCCCGTCCGTCAACGCGTTCATCCCGAAGCCGCACACGCCCTACGAAAACGAGTCGCTCGCGCCCGAAGGCGAGATCAAGGCGAAGATCGACTTCCTGACGCGCGAGTTCGCGAAGCTTTCGAACGTCCGTTTCCGGGGCATGCCGATCTCCGAGGCGCGATGGGAAGCGTTTCTCGCGAAAATGGACGAGTCGGCCGCCGAGATCCTCGAGCGCGGCGCCGACGGCGTCCCGGTCCGTCGCCTCCTGAAGGACCACCGGGCGGAAATCGACGCCGTCGTTTCTCCGTCGATGCCGCCGCAAAAGCCGACCAGCCCGTGGAGTTTCATCTCGAAGAGGTAGGAGAAGCCGACGGCTTCCCGGCCGCCGGAGCGGCTACGGCCGGAGATCTCCAGCCAGGTTCAGTTGATTTGTTTCAGCCTCACGGATGCCGCCGGCCGTTGATCGGCGCGGCGACGGGAGAAGCGACGGGCACCACCCCGTATCCTCGTGGCGGAGGATTGAGAAACGAGCTCTCCGCTATGTCCGGACACCCCGGAACCTTTGCCGAAACGCCCCAGTAGTTGATGCCTTGTGGGGGACGCTCGACATGCGGCTCTGGTAGGGGATTTCCTCTTCGAGAGCCCGCTCCTGAATCGCCTCGAGGTCGGCCTCGTTGATGCGAATGTTCACGCGCCGTTTCGTGCCTCCGCACTTCTGATCAGGCCCCGGAGAGGAGCGTGGCGATTGCAGCCGAGAGAGCGGGCACCTTCGCTTGGATGAGATCCCACACAACGCGGTCGTCAATGCGCGCATAGCCGTGAATCAAAATATTCCTGAATGCGATGATTCGACGGTGCTCAGGGATAAGCGACGCCGTCAGGGGATCCTCCCGGGCAAGTTGACTCAACGCTTCGCCCGCGATTTCAAGCTGTCGTTCGACCCCCGACCGCAGCAGGAGATCTGTCGAGTAGTCTTCGAAGGCCTTCCCCTCCAGGAATTTGTTGATTCGGCTGATCGCCTCCTGAATATCGAAGAGAAATTTGCCTGCGTCAGGCCGCATAAAGGAGCGTCTTGCTCTTCTCGACGCTCTTTCGAAAAAACGGGTTCGTGACAGCGGAAGGCATGACGAGATCGATCGGACGCCGGAAGAGCTCTTCCAAGCCTTCGAGCAAGCCGAAATAAGCATCAGCATACCCGTCAGGTCCGGGCGCTTCAAATTCGACGAGAAGGTCCAGATCGCTGGAGTCGGGCCGAAATTCGCCGGAGGCGGCGGAACCGAACAATTCCAGACGCCGGACGCCGAATCGGCGACACAGTTGCTCGACCTCCTTGCGCTTCTCTTGGATCGCACGAGCGATCATCGGTTTCCCTCACGGGGATGATAACGCACGATCGGCGGTCCGTCTTCGACCGGTCTTCTTCTCTGGCATCCGCGAAATGCCCTCCAAACACCGGCGGCAAAAGGGAATTCGGGAACGATTCATCTGCGATTAGAATGCAACCCGGAAGCCGTTCCGCTCGTATGAAAATGGCGGCGATGTTGCATTTCGATCCGAAGTCGAGAGGGTTGTGAAGAAAAAGAAATTGCTCCTGTTGTTGATGCTCGGCTGCGCCTGCCGCGGCAAGAATAATCCCGCCGCCTTTCAGCGGCCCCCGGCGCCCGTTTCGGTCGCGGCGGCCGTGGCCCGCGACGTTCCCGTTTACGCCGACGAAGTCGGCAAGTGCGTCGCGCGCGAAGTCGTCTCGATCATTCCCCAGGTTTCGGGCCGGATCACCGAAATCCACTTCACCGACGGGGCGAACGTGAAATCGGGCGAGCTGTTGTTCACGATCGATCCGCGCCCGTACCAGGCGCAGCTCGACGCCGCGGAAGCGAACCTCGCGCAGGCGAAAGCGGCCCGCGAGCTCGCCCGGGTGGAGCTCGCCCGCTCGGCGGACCTCCTGAAGGCCCAGCTCGTCTCGCAGTCGGACTACGACACGAAAAAGAGCACCGCCCAGGTCGATGAGGCGCAGGTGCAGCAGGCCGAGGCCTCGGTCAAGGCGGGCCGCCTGAACCTCCAGTACTGCTCCATCCATTCGCCGATCGACGGCCGGGCGGGCCACCGCCTCGTCGATCTCGGGAACGTCGTCGCCGCCAACGGCGCCTCGCTCCTGACGATCGAGCGGCTCGACCCGATCTACGCCGACTTCACGGTCACGGAGAACGACCTGTCCCGCGTCCAGCAGCACATGGCGCACGGCGCGCTGAAGGTCGAAGTGCGGCTTCCCGACGAGCCCGGAAAACCGCTCGCGGGGACCCTCACGTTTCTCGACAACACCGTGCAGGAATCGACGGGAACGGTCACCCTGCGGGCCACCGTTCCGAATCGGGAGCATCGGCTCTGGCCGGGAAGGTTCGTCAAGGTGCGTCTCGTCCTGACGACGCTCAAGGGAGCCGTGCTCGTGCCCGCGACGGCTCTCCAGGTCTCCGCGAAGGGACCGTTCGTCTATGTCGTTTCCGACGACTCGACGGCCGAGCTGCGCCCGGTCGTGCCGGGGCAGACGCAGGACGCCCTCGTCGTGATCGAGAAGGGCCTGAAGGCCGGCGAACGCGTCGTCGTCAACGGGCAGCTCGCCGTGACGCCCGGCGGAAAGGTCGCCGTCGTGGAGCCCCACGCGTGAACCTCTCCGAGCCCTTCATCCGAAAACCGGTCATGACGGCGGTCCTGACCGTCTCCGTCGTGCTCTTCGGCGTCCTCTGCTACCGCCAGCTGCCCGTCAACGACCTGCCGGCGGTCGACTATCCGGTCATCCAGGTTCAGGCGAGCTACCCCGGGGCCAGCCCCGACACGATGGCCAACAACATCGCGACGCCGCTCGAGCGGCAGTTCATGCAGATCAACGGCCTCGAGATCGTCACGTCGAAGAGCACGCAGGGAAACACGAGCCTGACGCTTCAGTTCGCGCTGGGGAAGAGCATCGACGCGGCCGCGACCGACGTTCAGACGGCGATTTCCCAGGCGACCGGAAGCCTTCCGGTCGACCTCCCGTCGCCGCCGACGTTCTCCAAGACGAATCCCGAACGACCAGCCGATCATGTACATCGCGCTGACGAGCGACTCGGTGACGCCGGGCGCGCTCTACGACTACGGGAGCACCCAGGTCGGCCAGCGGATCAGCATCCTTCCGGGAGTGTCGCGGGTCAACGTGTTCGGAACGAAATCGGCGATTCGCATCAAGGCGGACCCTTCCGCGATGTGGGCCCGCGGCATCTCGGTGGACGATCTCGCCGCCGCCATCAAGAACGGCACGAGCTACACCGGGGCGGGCCAGCTCGACAGCGCCTCCGGGACGTTGCTCCTGAACCCCCAGGGCCAGCTCGACACGGCGCGAGCCTACGGCGACCTGATCGTCGGCTCGAAAAACGGGGCGGCCGTGCGGCTTCGCGACGTTGCGACCGTGACGAACTCGCTCCAGGACGAGCGCATCAGCATGCGCTTCTGGGTCAAGGGCTATCCGATTCCGGCGGCGACCGTCGTCGTCGCGGTCAACCGCCAGGCGGGAGCCAACGCCGTCGAGGTCTCTCGCAGCATCCGAAATCTGCTGCCCGTCATCAGCGCGGAGCTGCCCGGTTCGGTGCGCGTCACGCCGATCTACGACCGCGCGCAAACCATCGTCAACTCCGTCAACGACGTTCAGGCGACGCTCCTCATCGCATTCGTTCTCGTGGTGCTCGTGATCTTCCTCTTTCTCGGCCGGGCGACCGACACGCTGATCCCGGCGGTCGCGCTTCCCCTGTCGCTGCTGCTGACGTTCATGGCGATGCGGGCTCTCGGCTACAGCCTCGACAACCTCTCGCTGATGGCCCTCATGCTCGCGATCGGATTCCTGGTCGACGACGCGATCGTCTTCCTCGAAAACACCGTTCGCCGGATGGAGCGCGGCGAACCGGCCCTGCTCGCGTCCCTGAACAGCGCGAAGGAGATCAGCTTCACGATTCTCTCGATGACCATTTCCCTCGCGGCGGTGTTCCTGCCGCTGGTCCTGATGTCGGGGCTCGTCGGGCGCATCTTCCGCGAATTCGCGGTCACGATCGTCGTGTCGATTCTGGCGTCGGGCCTCGTTTCCCTGACTCTGACGCCGCTCATGTGCGCGCGGCTCCTGAAGCCCCGCGGACAGGGCGTCCGGCAGACCTGGGTCGAGCGCGTGATCGGCGGCGTCGAAAAGCGGGTGCTCGGAAAATACGGATCCTCCCTCACGTGGTTTCTCGAGCGCCGGAGGCTCTCCGCGCTGATCTGGCTGCTCTGTCTCGCCGGCACCGTCGGTCTCTTCTATCTGGTTCCGAAAGCCTTCCTGCCGACCGGCGACAGCAGCGTCATCATCGGCGTCTTCCTCGGGAAAGAGGGGTCCTCTCCCGACCAGATGCGCGCAATCCAGAAAACCGTGAGCGACGTGCTCTGGCGCGACCCGAGTATCCGCGCGACGATTTCGGTCGCGGGAGTCTCCGGATTTCTCCCTTCCAACCAGGGATTCCTCTTCACGTTCCTGAAGCCCCCGGGGCAGCGGCCTCCGATCGCCCAGGAAGCAGGCAAGCTCATGGGCGAGATCGCCTCGGTCCCGGGGTCTCTCGCGTTCCTGCAGCCTTTTCCGGTCCTTCAGATCTCGACCGGAGCGACGAACCAGGCCCAGGGACAGTACGCTTTTTCCCTGTCCGGGGTGAACGCCGGAGAGGTCTACGACGCTTCGACCAGGCTCCTGGGAAAACTCCGGGAATATCCGGGATTTCAAACCGTTTCGTCCGATTTCTTCAACAACACGCCGAACCTCGACGTCGAGATCCGGCGGGACCAGGCGAAAACGTACGGCGTCTCCGAGACCCGCATCCTCGCTCTCCTGCGAAATGCCTACTCCCAGAACTACGTCTACCTGATCAAGAAACCCGCCGACCAGTACCAGGTGATCCTCGAAGTCGCGGACGAGGATCGCGAAAAGGCGGACAACCTCTCCCTGCTCTACATCAAGTCCGACGACGGGGCGCATCTCGTCCCGCTGCGCGCGCTCGTCACGTGGAAGCAGACGCTCGGCCCGCAGGCCGTCAACCACCTGAACCAGTTCACGAGCGTCACGATCTTCTTCAACCTGAAGCCGGGCGTCGCGATCGGCGATGCGACGGACTTCATCGCGAAGGCGGCCAAGGCGATCGTGCCGCCGGCCATCCGCGCGGGCCTGCAGGGCGAAGCGCTGACGTTCCAGGACACCGTGAAGAACCTGACCATCCTGATGCTGCTCGCGGTCTTCGTGATGTACGTGATCCTCGCGATCCTCTACGAGAGCTACGTCCACCCGCTCACGGTGCTCTCGACGCTTCCGACCGCGCTCGTCGGAGGATTGCTCACGCTCCTGATCTTCCGCCAGCAGGCGTCGCTCTACGCGTTCGTCGGCATGTTCATGCTGATGGGAATCGTCAAGAAGAACGGCATCATGATCGTCGACTTCGCCCGGCAGCGCGTCGACCGGGGCGAGGATGCGACGCAAAGCGATCCACGACGCGAGCATGGACCGCTTCCGGCCGATCCTCATGACGACGCTCGCGGCGATCTTCGGCGCTCTGCCGATCGCGCTCGGTTTCGGGGCCGACGGAGCCTCGCGGCGGCCGCTCGGGCTCGTCGATCGTCGGCGGCCTCGTCGTGTCGCAGTTCATCACGCTCTACGTGACGCCGGTGATCTACCTCTACCTCGAAGAGTTCCAGGAGAAGGTGCTCGACCGCACGACGTTCTTCCACTCCGGGCACTCGAACCTGCCCTCGCACGAGGAGATCGAGGCGGCCCACCGGTCCGACACGACGGCGCCGATCCCGCAGGTGACGGCCGGCAAGGAATAAGCTCGAGCCGGTCCTATTCCAGGATGCGGCGACAACTCTGGAGCGCCGCGCGGAGGAATCTTTCCGACCGCTCGCGCTGCGTGACAGGATCGCCCGAGATCAGGTCAGAGGCGGTCAGAACCGCGGCGAAGAAGCCCTCCGTGTGCCAGCGCCCCTTTTCCGGGAGCGGCGGCAGCGCCGGGTTTTTCGGATACGGGTAGGGCGTGACGTACCAGTACGGCTCCGCGTAGCTCCCATCGCCCGGCGAGAGACCGAGCCCAATGGTCTTTCCCTGGGCCACGGTCAGCAGAATCGCGATGTCGAAGTGATGCGGCCAGCAGCGAACGGAAGAGGCGTCGGAGAATTCTCCCATCAGGGAAATCAGGAGCGACGCCGCGTTACCGTACCAGCGGCCGATTTCCTGGAAGCTCTCCATCGGCATCGAAAAACGCGAGCCTTCCGCGACCGCGTGGTCGGGAAGCTCATAGGCCGGCCGCACGAGCGGCTGCATCGGCTTTCCCGTTTCCGAGGCTACGGCCTCGGCCATCCAGACGTAGCCTTCGTCGAGGGTTTTTGCCGACAGCGGCAATTTTCTTTCCCTGTGGCCCGCCTCGTCGAGCAGCATCAGCGTGAAGTCGCCAGGGCGCAGCGCGCCCCGAAAGGACGGCTTTCCCTCGACGAGGTTCCCCCCGAACGCCTCGAGAGCGGGGATCCACTCGAGGTTCGTGTGGCTGTCGTCCGGTTGATGGGGCAGATGCGTGATGCCGATCGCGGAGACGATCTGCGCGGCGTGGTGAAGCTCGAGACGCGCCGGCGAGAGTTCTCGCGGGTCGACGCTTCCGAGGCGTCGCCACTCGCCGCTCACTTTGCGTCGTCCATCCGGGCGCCCTCGTCCGCCATCCCGGCGAGCAGGTTCGCTCCCATCGCGGCGTTGTCGAGGCCGTCGGCCTTTCGGCCCGCGCGCATGACTTTCTCCGGCGCCGGCGTCGTCTCCGCGATCATCCGGGAGAACGCGACCGCCCTTGCGGCGAGCTCCTCGGCACCTTCCTTCAGCGCTTTGCTCTTCTGAACGTAGGAGATGTTGTTCTCCATGTCCTCGGCCGACCAGCCCCGCGAGTGGGCGATGTAGGGAAACTGCGGGAAGAGGCACCCGATCTCGGCGAAGAAGCCGAGCATCTGCCCGGCGACCGCCTGGATGTTGTCCTGCCCGCCGGTGACGATGAACGCCGCGACCTTGTTGCGGATCAGCACGCGGTTCGCGAAGGGTGATCTGGTTCTGGACGCAGTTCATCCGCTCGACCATCTTGAAGTAGAGCGAGCTCGCCGCGCCCCAGCGGATCGGCGTCGAGACGAGGATCACGTCGGCCCAGTGGACGATCGCCTCGTAGACGCGGTCGAGCTGGTCGTTCGGGTCCATCTGGGTGATCGAGCAGGGCCACGTGCAGGCGCGCGCGCTCTTCGAGTAGTAGCCCTCGCAGGGCCGGAACGAAAGCTCCGTCAGTTGCAGCAATCTCGCGTCTCGCCTCCGAGCTCGCCGGACGCGTGCGCGAGCGCGGCCTCGAGCAGCGCGTCGGAGGTCGAGTAGCGGGGATTCGCGACGTCCATCGCCGTCGTCGAGATGCCGAGCACGCGGGTCGGGCCCGTCCGCCCGCGCGAGCGGCCGCGCGAGCGGGTGCGGCTCGTGCGGCACCTTGTGACGCGGCGTCGCCGGAGTCAGGTTGACGAAGCAGACGGCCTCCCTCGACCTTCAACTCGTAGCTCGGGACCCGTCCTCCTCGTACCCCGGCTCGCCCTCGCCCGTCCGAAGATGGAACTTGTAGTTGTGCCACGGGCACACGACGTAATCGCCCGTCGAGCCGACCCTCGCCGAGGGGCCCGCCGACGTGATTGCAGACGCCCGAAACGGCGAAAAAATCCCCGTTGCGGTACGTCAGCGCGATCGGCGTGCGGCCGACTTTCAGCTGAGCAAGCGGCGTCTTCTTCAGGTCTTCGACGAGACCGAGATGGGCCCAGACCGGTTCAGGCATGTTTTTCTCTCTCCCTCTACGATGCCGGCGCCGCTCTGCGGTTTCTCCCGGAGCTCCCGGTCAACCTCGCGGCCAATTCGGACAACGAGAGGCGGAAGGGCGTCGACATCCCGCTCGCGCGTGCGGAAGTTCACGATGCAGGCGCGGAGCACGAATCGCCCTCCGAGAACGGCGTTCGAGACGTACGCCTCCCCGCCGTTCTGAAGGCGCGTGAGAAGCTCGGTATTCACTCGGTCGAGGTATTCGCCGTTTTCCGATTCGGCTCCCGCGAGACGCTCGGGCACGAACCGGAACGTCGCGATCGAAAGATCGCGCGTGAACGCCTCGATCTCGGGAGTCGCCGCCGCTTTCTCGAAAAGTCTCTGCGCGAGGGAGATGTCGTCGGCGATCATCCTCGCGTACCCCTCCCGTCCCGCCTGCCTCAAACCGAGCCAGACTTTCAGGGCCCGGAATCCTCTCGAATTCTGCGGCCCACGGTCGTAGAAGTTGACCGCTTCTCCCTCCTCGAAGTGGTAGTAGGCCACGCGATACGCGAACGCGTCTTCGAGCGCGGCCCGGCTTCGGACGAGCGTGCACCCGGCCTCGAGCGGCGCGTACAGCCACTTGTGCGGGTCAACCGCGACCGAGTCGGCCAGCGACAGGCCCTTCAGCTCGGCGGGGGCGTCGGGCAGAACGGCCGCGAGGCCGCCGTACGCGCCGTCCACGTGGAACCAGAGGTTCTCTTCGGAAGCCACGGCGGCGATCTCCGGGAGCGGATCGATCGCGCCGGTCGACACCGACCCCGCCGTCCCGACGACGAGAAACGGGAAATGCCCCGACGCCCGGTCGCGGCGTATCGCCTCGCGAAGGGCGCCGATATTCATGCGGAACTTCGAATCGGCGGAAATCCACCGGAGGGAATCCGTTCCGAGTCCGAAGAGGTCCGCCGCCTTCTTGACCCACGTGTGCGTCTCCGCCGAGGTGTACGCGCACAGCTTCGGCCCTGCCGAGCTTCCGAGAGCTCGGATGTCCCACGGGGCCTTCGCGCGCCGGCCGGCGAGAAATCCGACGAAGTTCGCCATGTTGCCGCCGGACACGAGAACTCCCCCGCAATCAGCAGGATACCCGATCATCTCCGCGATCCACCGGATCGTCTGAAGCTCGATTTCGGTCGCGATCGGCGAGAGGCCGAAGGCTCCGCAATTCGGGTTCACCGCGGCGGCGAGCAGGTCCGCGAGCGCTCCGATCGGCGCCGCCGAGGAGGTGATGTAGCCCCAGAATCGAGCGTGGCCGTTGAAGAGCGAGTGCTCGATCAGAAGCTGCGCGGCCTCGTCCAGCAATCCTTCGGCCGCCGCTCCTCGCCGCGGCAGCGAGCCTTCGCCCAGGAGCTTTCGAAGCTCGCGAGGAGTCTCTCCGGGCGTTACCCGGCGTTCGGGAAGCGTGGAAAGGAAGTCGGCGATCCTGTCGACGACGCGCCGCCCGAGCCGGCGGAACTCCTCGGGGTCCATGTCGAGCGGGGCGGCGCGGTCCGAGGTCTCGGCGTTTTTCATGCGGCGATGATAATTCGCTTCAGACCTTCGCCGGCACGGCATCGCGGGACGAGCCGCCGCGCTTCCTCCAGAGCCACCACGCGATCGCGAGCAGGATCACCGACGGCATCCAGATCCACGCGAGCTCGCTTGCCGAGATCTTCACTCCCCCTTCCCTCAGTAAGAGTGCGTCGCCCGGGGGAGAGCCGTGAATCGGGCGAACCGGAAAATGAAATCGCCGCGCCAAGAAAGGCGCGAAAAAGGCGACCCCCTTTCCAACGTCCATCAGCGCGTCGAGAATCCCGTGAGAAACACCCGCGGCGAAGAGGGCGAGCCAGAGGCGAAACCGCAGATCCCGCCAGGAGGACGCGGGGAAGGCCTCGAACGCGAAGAGCGCCGCCAGGGCCGCCGCAAACGCGATCGAATGGGTGATCCCGCGGTGCCCGAACATCCCGCGATAGTCCGTTCCCATCCACACCAGGAGAATGTCGAAATCGGGAATCACGGCGCAAAAGATCGCAAGCGCCCAGTAACGCTTCGGCAGCCGCTGCCGCGGACTCAGGGCCGCGGCGATTCCAACGCCCGCGACCGCGTGGGAGACGATCGCCGCCATCAGAGTCTCCGCATCACCCAATCCCGGACCGCTTCCGGAGCTCCGGGCGGGACCTCGTGACCGGCGTCGAAGATCATCGTCTCCACTGCGCGTGCCCTCTCGCGGAGTTTCTCCGCGTTCGCTCGAACCCGCTCGGGCGGGTAGAAATCATCCCGATTTCCGCCGACGAGCAGCACGTCGAAGGCGGCCTTCGAATACTTGTCCGCCGCCGCCCAGTCGCCCGGGATCCCGCCGCAGATTCCCACGACGCCGCGCACGAGCTCCGGATGCGTGAATGCGAACCGAAAGTTCACGGCGACCGACTGGGAAAAGCCGAGAAGGAAGACGCGGGCCGGATCGATCGCGCCGCGCGCGCCGAGTCGCTCCAGAAGCTCCCGGACGGCTGCGTGGTGAAGCGCGATGGATTCTTCCGGCCGGAAGTTCGTCACCCAACCGAATCCGAATCCGAGGGCCTGAGACCGATCCTTCGGGTAGATCACGTGCGGGTGCGGCCCCTGCAGGCTCGAGATCGCAAGCTCGTCGCGGAAAATCCGGCGCGCGAGCTTCATCATCGAGACCTTGTCGCCGCCGTAGCCGTGGAGAGCGATCACGAGGGGCGGGCGGGCGACCCCGTCCGGGAGAAACACGTCCGCGTAGAGATGCGTCTCCTGCGCGATTCGCTCCTCGAAGACCTCGGCCATTCTCCGGCGATTCTAGCCCGCGGGGACTCTCCCTCTCCCGGCGGGCAGCCTTCAAGACGACAGGTTCATGCGGGAGGGTCAGGGTGAGGGAGACTTCCGGGCGCGCCGGGGGCTCCCTCACCCGCGGCTGCGCCGCGGCCTCTCCCGTGGGGAGAGGCGAACTCCGGGACGAGCGAATCTCCTACCGCTTCGCGCTCTTGAACAGCTCGGCCGGGATCCTGCCGGCGAGCGTGACTCCCTGGTTGTCCCGCGTCACGGTGAATTTCCGGAGTGCCGAGACGAGCTCGGGATTCTTCGACTGTACCGCCATCCGCCACGCCGCGATCATTCCTCTCAGCACGTCTTCGATGTTCTGCCGCGCGTCTTCGTCGGGGGAGAGACCCGTCGCCTTCACGTCCACTCCGCCGGAGGAGAGGTTCGCCTGGAACACGATCCACGAAACGGAGCGCAGCGCGGAATAAACGGTCGCCGCCGGCCCCTCGGCGGACTCGTGCGAAGCGGAGGCCTCTTTCAGCTCGCGGACGCGCGCCGCGTCGACGACGACCCAGGCCGAAGACGCCGGATCGATCTTCGCGACCATGCCCTCGAGCGCGCCCTTCGGCGAAAGGCCGGAACGGCCGGCCGAATACAGATCGAGCGCGTGCAGGAGCGCCGGTTCGCTTCCCGCGAGAACGACGTGAGAAGAAAGGAACGCGACCGCGCCCGGCTCGCCCCGATGTCCCTTGGTCTCGGACGACGCAGGCAGTCGAAAGTACGGGAACGCGCCGTCGATCCGCGTGCCGCCCCGCGAAGCGGTCGCGGCGGAAAGCGACGCCGGATCGAACCTGCCCTCGAACGCGACGAGCGGCTGCGCCTCGTCGCGGCCGCCGGCGGAAAGCGAAAAGACCGCCGTGTCCATGTCGCGCTTCGGATCGAGACCCGCCTCCTTCAGAAAGGCGGCCGCCTTGCCGTCGACGGTGATCTCGTCGGCCTCATGAAAGAGAGAGGGCGCGAGGTCGCTCGACCGAAGCCGATCGAGACTGACGACCGCGACGGCAATCGAATCGGCGGGCACGAGCGCGAGGCCGTTTTGCGGCGCGGGGGCGCCCCGACCGGCGCCCCGAATAGCGAAGCGGCCGCCGTGGCAAAAATCGCCAGAAACGACAGGAGAAGACGCGCGATTTTCATCAGAAATCCTTTCGTTGAAAAAGCCACGAAGCGGCCGCGAAACACGCGAGTCCGAACGCGGCGGTTGTCGCAAAGGGAGCGAAGGACAGGGCCGGACCGATCACGCGGGGCACGTGCGCGCCGCCGACGAGAGCGATCGCGGAGCGACCGAGCTCCGAAGTCTTCGGCAGAATCCAGTACAGCCCCCGGACGACCGCCGCCTGCCATTCGTGCGAAACGGCGGCCTCGATCTTTTCGTGCGCGGCGAGGATCGCCGAAAAGAAGAAGAGGCCGTAGGTGGCCATGATCGAGACCCCCGTCGAGGAGGTCACGACGCCGATCAGGAAAGAGAACGCGAGAAGAACGGCGATCGCGAAGAGAATCACCGCGCCAGCCGCGAAAAACCGCGGGTGCGCGACGTGCGTCTTCCACAGAACGATCAGCCAGATCGATCCGATCAGGTAGACGACGTTCGAGGCCGCGAGCAGCAGCCCGGCGACGTAGCGGGACGCCAGCAGACTCACGCGGCCCACGGGCCGGGAAAGGTACAGGTCGACGGTGCCCTTCTCCTGGAGCCGCGGCGTCAGATGGGCGGTCGCGAAAACCGCGAGAAACGTGCCGACGACGTAGAGGAACGCGGAGAACCCCGACTCGAAGCCGATGACGAGGCGGTCGAGGCTGATCTGCTCTCCGCCCATCTGCACCGACTGGCCGAACAGGCGCGCTCCCGCGAGCGCTCCGTTCACGATATCGAGATTGACCGCGAAGGCAAACAGAAGAATGAAGAGCGAAGAAAGCACGAAGTACGCGACGAGCGTCCAGCGAGCCGCCGCTTCCCGAAACACTTCTTCGATGTTGGCGAGCAGCGGCCTCATTTTTGCCCCTCCTGGAAGAATCCGACGAACACGTCCTCGAGGCTCGAGCGAACCGGAGAAAGCTCGGTGAGCCTGCCCCCGCGTTCCCTCAGGCGGTCGACGAGGGCGTTCAGGTGTTCCGTGTCGCGGACCGACAGCACGAGGTGCCCGTTCTGACGTTCCACGCCGGCGCCCGTGTCCCGGAACGACGAGAGGAGCGAATCGTCGATCGGAGTTGCCGACATCCGGTATTTCTCCTGCTTCTTCGTCAACTCCGAAATCGTTCCCTGCGCGACGATTTTTCCCTCGCGAAGGATCGCGACGCGGCCGCACGTCAGCTCGATCTCGGAAAGGAGGTGCGAATTGACGAGCACCGCCCGTCCCCTGCTCGCTTCCTCCAGAAGGAGGTCGCGGATTTCGCGCCGGCCGACGGGATCGACCCCGTCGGTCGGCTCGTCGAGGAGAAGGACGTCGGGGTCGTGCACGAGCGCGGCCGCGAGTCCGAGCCGCTGCACCATCCCCTTGGAAAATTTCTTGACGCGCACGCCCGCCCATTTCTCCAGATGAACGCGGGCCAGAAGCGCGGGAATCCTCGCGGCGAGCGTCGAGGAATCGACGCCCGACATCCGGCCGAAGATCGAAAGCGTCTCCCGGGCCGTCAGATATCCGGGAAAGCGGTGCCCCTCGGGAAGATACCCGACCCGGCGCCGGCTCTCCGGGTCGGACACCGAAATCCCGTGGATCGACGCGCTTCCGGAGGTCGGCCTCGTCAGGCCGAGCAGGATCTTGACGGTCGTCGTCTTCCCGGCGCCGTTCGGGCCGAGAAGCCCAAACAACTCTCCCGGCGCGACTTGCAGATCGATTCCGTCGAGCGCGGTGATCGTCTTGTAGACCTTCCGCAGGCCCCGCGCCTCGATGGCCATCGCTCCGCCCGTTGCCGCCATGCCTCTATAAACGAAGATCGGGCGGGGAAGTTCAGAACGGGCTCGGCCGGCCTTTAAATGCCGCGCCCGCGAGCGAGGAGAATGACCCCGAGAATCACGCCGATCACGATGACCGCGTAACGCGCCTTCTCGCGCCCGATGCGGCGGGCGAACCGCGCTCCCGCATAGCCGCCGGCAAACGCGCCCACGATCATGACGGCGGCGGCCTTCAGGTCCACGGCGCCCCGATAGAGGAAATACGCGGACGCGATTCCGTCGATCGCGACGACGAAGTAGCCCTTGAGGCCGTTCCGCGTGTGAATATCGGAAAGGCCGAGGAAGCCGAGGATCGCGAGAATCAGAATGCCGCTTCCCGCGCCGAAATACCCTTCATAGATCGCGACGACGAAAAGGAGCAGTCCTCCGACAAGGACGCGCCTCCGGGCGAACCGCGGGTCCGTCCCGGGCATCTGCCACCTTTCCGGAAGAAAACCCTGCAGGACGAACAATCCGGTCGCGAACAAAACGAGGAACGGCGCAAGTCTCTCAAAGGAGCGCTCTGGCGTCGCGATCAGGAGGATGGAACCGATTGCACCCCCGAGGACTCCCGGAACGACGAGGGCCCGGCGCCACCGCCGTTGTTCGCGCACGTCGGTCCAATGGCCGACGACCTGCGCCGCGCCGGTGGGTATGATTCCGACTGCCGCCGTCGCGTTCGCGACGATTGCCGGATATCCCAGAAAGACCAGTACGGAAAACGTGATCAGCGTTCCGCCGCCGGCCAACGCGCCGATCACTCCTCCGGAGAAGCCGCCGCAAAGATCGCGGCGATCCGCGCGGCCGTCAAGCCGTGTCTTTCGCGTCCATCCGCCCGCCGCGCTCTTCGATCGCCATCGCGCGATTATCGCAAGCGGCGCGGAGCGATCAAGAGCCACCGGAAATCTCAGCCTAGGCGGTACGGATCTCCGGGACCGGAACGATCCGGATCCCCTTCACGGGATTCTCGACGGCGGCGACGAGCGCGCGGAGCATCTGCGGAAGAGTCACGAGGCCCAGGCGCCGCGCGGAGTCGCGCGTCGAGGGGATCCGCTCGCAGATCCAGTAAAACGGGACGAGCGCGTACGCCCAGCGGTGGCCGGGGCCGAGGACGTACCAGGGGCGAAGCACCGTCGCGTTCAGGCCCGACTTCGCGAGGACTTCTTCCGCTTCCGCCCGCGCCTGCCAGTACGCCGTCATCGCGGGCGCCGGGTGGGCGACGCTGACGTAGACGAAGTGCGCGACTCCCGCCTTCTTCGCCGCGGAGATCGACGCGAGCGCGGAGGCGAGGTCGATTTCGCGGAACTGCCTCGCCTTCGCCGGGCTCGGGTGCGGAACGCCGACGAGCTGGACGAAGGTGTCGGACGGCGCGACCGCGTTCTCGAAGGAACTCTGGTCGAGCGCGTTCCCGAATACCGGCTCGCATCCCGCCGGCAGCTTCCTCTCCGAGCCCTTCCGCACGAGCGCGCGCACGCGGTGGCCGCGGGAGAGGAGCAGCGGAATCAGGCGGCTGCCGAGATAGCCGGTGCCGCCGGTCAGGAAAACGTTCGCCATTCTTCCCTCAACTACGCCGTTGGTTCGCGACGGATTTACTTCGCTCGCCGGCCGGAGTGGCAAAGCCCCGGCGCCGCTCGGCTGGCGGGTCCTTCGCGGGACTCGACCCGTCGTTCCGACTCGCTGCGGGCAGGACTTTGCTGCGACTCCGCGCCGCGAGCGGAACGAGGGTCTCCCCCACGCCACCCACCAGCCTGCGCGGAGCGCTTGGCCCCGGGCCGCTCCGACGGTTCGCTCAGAAGCGGAGCCCCACCCACGGTGCCCGACGCGACGGTGGCTGTCGCGAGTGAGGGAATCGGCCTTGTCTGAGCTGGAGTTCTTCGAATCGAACGGCAGAGAGAACTCCGGGAACAGAGGCATGAGGGCCAAAGCGATGCCGCGAGTTGCGATTCCCGAACGAGCGAGTCGCCGCCGGAGCGTCGCCGGGGCGATTCGTGCCGAGCGAGCCTTACTTCCGGCCCGCGACCTGGATTCGGGCTTCGGCGGTTTCCAGTTTCGCGTGGACCGCGTCGAACGTCTCGGGACCGACCGTCTTCATCTCTTCCTCGGCCTGCGTCTTCTCGCTTTGCGCCGCGGCGTCGTCGATCTCCTCCGGAAGCTGCGCGAAATCGCACAGGACCGTCACCTTGTCGTCAGCGACTTCCGCGAAGCCGCCTCCGATCGCGACGAAACTTTCTTTCTTGTCGACGCGATATCGCGCCTCCCCGATCTGGAGCAGCGCGATCAGGCGCGCGTGACCCGGCAGGACGCCGAAATGCCCCATCTCGCCCGGCAGCTCGACCTCGTCGCAAGCGATGTCGAGGACCTTCCGTTCCGGCGTGACGAGCTGCAGCGCGAGAGCGCACGGTTACGCCGCCTCCTGCTTCAGCTTCTCGGCCTTCTCGAGAACTTCATCGATCGTCCCGCACATGTAGAACGCCTGCTCCGGAACGTCGTCGTGCTTGCCCTCGACGATTTCCTTGAAGCCCTTCACGGTGTCGGGAATCTTGACGTAGCGCCCTTCGAGGCCGGTGAACTGCTCCGCGACGAAGAACGGCTGCGAGAGGAATTTCTGGATCTTTCGCGCGCGCGACACGACGAGGCGGTCGTCTTCCGAGAGCTCGTCGATTCCGAGAATCGCGATGATGTCCTGCAGGTCCTTGTACTTCTGAAGCACCTGCTGAACGTCGCGGGCGACCTTGTAATGCTCCTCGCCGACGACCCGGGGCGTGAGGATCTTCGAGGTCGAGGCGAGAGGGTCGACGGCCGGGTAGATCCCCTTGTCCGAGATCGACCGCGAGAGCACCGTCGTCGCGTCGAGGTGCGCGAACGTCGTCGCCGGCGCGGGATCGGTCAGGTCATCGGCGGGGACGTAGATCGCCTGAACCGACGTGATCGATCCGGTCTTCGTGGACGTGATCCGCTCCTGCAGCTCTCCCATTTCCGTCGCGAGGTTCGGCTGGTAGCCGACGGCGGACGGCATCCGGCCGAGGAGGGCCGAAACCTCCGAGCCCGCCTGGGTGAAGCGGAAGATGTTGTCGATGAAGAGAAGCACGTCCTGCTTTTCGACGTCGCGAAAGTACTCCGCGACCGTCAGGCCCGTGAGGCCGACGCGCAGCCGCGCGCCCGGCGGCTCGGTCATCTGGCCGTAGATCAGCGCGCATTTCGACTTCGACGAGTCGCCCGGCGTGATGACGCCCGACTCCGTCATTTCGCGGTACAGGTCGTTGCCCTCGCGCGTCCGCTCCCCCACGCCGGCGAACACGGAAAATCCGCCGTGCTGCATGGCGACGTTGTTGATGAGCTCCATGATCAGAACGGTCTTGCCGACTCCGGCGCCTCCGAAGAGGCCCGTCTTGCCGCCCTTGGAATACGGTTCGAGCAGGTCGACGACCTTGATTCCGGTCTCGAAGAGCTCGACCTCGGTCGATTGGTCTTCGTACTTCGGCGGCTCGCGATGGATCGGCCAGCGCAGCTTCGCGTTGACGGGACCGAGCTCGTCGACCGGCTCGCCGACGACGTTCAGGATCCTTCCCAGCGTTTCGCGCCCGACCGGAACGGAGATGGGTCCGCCGAGGTCTTCCGCCCGCATCCCGCGCGTCATTCCGTCGGTCGCTTTCATCGAAACGGCGCGAACCCGGTTCTCTCCCAGGTGCTGCGCGACTTCGGCGATCAGGTCGATCTTCACCCCGGTCGACTTCGCCGTCGTCCTGCACGCGCACCGCGTTCAGGATGGGCGGGAGCTTCCCGCCCGGAAATTCGATGTCGAGAACGGGGCCGATCACCTGCACAACGGATCCGATGTTGGTTTCCATCACTCCACCTTCCCGCTCAACGTCCTCCGAGCGCGGCCGCGCCCGAGACGATTTCGATCAGTTCCTTCGTGATGCGCGCCTGGCGCGCGCGGTTGTAGATGAGGTTCAGCGAATCGATGATCTCGCCCGCATTCTTCGACGCGGAGTCCATCGCGGTCATTCGCGCAGCGTTTTCCGAGGCCGCCGACTCGAGGAGAATCTTGAAGATCGAGAATTCGAGGTATCGCGGGAGGATCTTCTCGAGAATCCGGAGCGGGTCGGGCTCGTAGAGGTATTCGGGGCCGGCGCCCGCGTTCTCCTCCGTGGCCGCGGCGGCTCGGGAGATCGGAAGAATCCGTTCGACCCGGACGACCTGGGAGAGGATCGACTTGAATTCGTTGTAGACCACGTACGCGCAGTCGATCTCGCCCGACACGAATTTCGACGTCAGGATCCGGGAGATCTCGCGCGCGTGGCCGTAGCCGACCTTCGCGAAGATCCCGGGATACGACTCCGCGATCGGAAACTTCCGCCGCTTCCAGAAGTCGAAGGCCTTCTTGCCGATCGGCAGGAGCGTGACTTCCTTCCAGGACTTTTCGCGGAGCAGGGCTCCCACCGCGCGGTGGACGTTCGCGTTGAAAGCGCCCGCCAGCCCCTTGTCCCCCGCGACCACGAGGAGAAGAACCTTTTCTTCCTCGCGCTCCGACAGGAGCGGGTTTTGAATTTCCCGGACCTGCGCCGAGAGGTTCGCGAGAACGTCGCGCAGCGCCTTCGCGTACGGCCGGGCGGCGATCACGCGATCCTGCGACCGGCGAAGCTTCGCCGCCGAGACCATTTTCATGGCCCTCGTGAGCTGCTGGGTGCTTCGGACGGACCGCAGCCGGCGCCGGATGTCGATCAGGGATGCCATCGTTGACCGGTCAGGCCGCCTTCGCGCCCGCGTTGTCCTTGAAGAATCTCGCCTTGAATTCCGTGATCGCGGCGACGAGCGATTCCTCGGCGGCCTTCTCGAGCTTTCCGGTCTGCGAGATCGCCGAGAGAATCTCGTTCTTCTCGGATTTGAGGTACGAATGGAAACCCGTCTCCCACGGCGCGATCGCCGAAACCTCCAGGTCGTCGAGATACCCTTTCGTGCCGGCGTAGATCGACGCGACCTGGAGCTCGACGGGCATCGGAGCGAACTGCGGCTGCTTGAGGAGCTCGGTCAGGCGCTTCCCGCGGTTCAGCTGATTCTGGGTCGCTTTGTCGAGATCGGAGCCGAACTGCGCGAACGCGGCGAGCTCCCGGTATTGCGCGAGGTCGAGCCGAAGCGTTCCGGCGACCTGTTTCATCGCCTTGATCTGCGCGTTTCCGCCGACGCGGGAGACCGAGAGTCCGACGTTGACGGCCGGACGCTGCCCGGAATAGAAGAGATCGGTCTCGAGGAAGATCTGCCCGTCGGTGATCGAGATGACGTTCGTCGGAATGTAGGCGGACACGTCGCCCGCCTGGGTCTCGATGATCGGCAGGGCCGTCAGAGAGCCTCCTCCGAGCTTGTCGGAGAGCTTCGACGCGCGCTCGAGAAGGCGCGAGTGGAGATAGAACACGTCGCCCGGGTACGCCTCGCGGCCCGGCGGCCGGCGCAGCAGAAGCGAGATCTCGCGGTACGAGGCCGCGTGCTTCGACAGGTCGTCGTAGATGCAGAGCGCGTGACCCTTGTTGAACATGAAGTACTCGCCCATCGCGCAGGCGGCGTACGGGGCCAGGTACTGCATCGGCGCGGGGTCCGACGCCGTCGCGGAAACGACGATCGTGTGCTCCATCGCGCCGTATTCTTCGAGCGTCCGGACGACCTGCGCCGCGGTCGACTTTTTCTGGCCGATGACCGAATAGACGCAGATGACGCCCTTGCCCTTCTGGTTGATGATCGTGTCGAGCGCGACGGCGGTCTTTCCCGTCTGCCGGTCGCCGATGATGAGCTCGCGCTGGCCGCGCCCGACCGGAATCATGGAATCGATCGCCTTCAACCCGGTCTGCATCGGTTCTTTCACGGGCTGCCGGTCGATCACGCCGGGAGCGACGCGCTCGAGCGGGTAGAACTGCGAGGTCTTGACGGGGCCCTTTCCGTCGATCGGATGCCCGAGCGCGTTGACGACGCGCCCGACCATCTCCGGCCCGACGGGGACCTGGATGATCTTTCCGGTTCGGCGGACCTCCTGTCCTTCTTTCACGTCGCGGCTCTCGCCGAGGAGAACGGCGCCGACGTTGTCTTCCTCGAGGTTCAACGCGAGGCCGAACACTTCGTGGCCGAAATCGAGCAGCTCGCCGATCATCGCCTTCTCGAGGCCGAAGATGCGGGCGATGCCGTCGCCCACGCTCAGGACGGTTCCGACTTCCGCGACGTCGACCTTCCGCTCGTATCCCGCCAGCTGCTGCTTGAGGATCGCGGTGATTTCGTCCGCTTTAATTTCCATGCGTTTCTTCCTTAAACTTTTCGAGCGCTCCGAGGGCGGAGGCGTCGTAGATCCGGGATCCGACGCGGGCCACGAAGCCCGCGAGGAGGTTCGCGTCGACTTCGAACGTCGCGCGAATTTTCTTTCCAACCGCGCCCGACAGGGCGGCCGCGACGCGGTCGGCATCGGGAGCGGCCAGGACGCCCGCGGCGATGACGCTCGCCGGAACGACGCCCTCCCGCGAGTCGAGAGCCTCTCCGATCGCGCCCGCGATCTCCGAGAGGCCGAGGAACCGACGGTTCCGCAGCACGACCTGGAGGAACCTCCGGCCGGTCGAATCGAGCCCCGCTTTCTCGGAGAGGGCCTCGACGATTCCCTCTTTGGCCGCGAACGCGACCGAAGGGTTTGAAAGGATCGACCGCAGGCTGGAGCTGGCCGCGAGGGCGTCGGCGATCGAGTGAACGGACGCGAGGAACTTCCCGAAGTCGAAGGAAGGAGGCGCCGTCTGGAGCAGCGCGGCCGCGTAGGGTCTGGCGAATCGCGCGCTCATTGAATCCGCGAGATCTTCTGGACGCTGTCGTCGAGCAGGCGTTTCCGGTCCTCGTCCGTGATCGACCGGGCGAGGATCTCCTTCGCGCGCGACGCCGCCAGGGTCGAGGCCGCGCGCGCGAGCTCCTGCTTCGCGGCGGCGAGCCGGCGGTCGATCTCTTCCGCCGTGCTTCGGCGCAGATTTTCCGCTTCCTTCTCCGCGGCCGCGAGCTGCGCGGCCTTCTCCGTTTCGCCGTCGACGGCTCCCCGCCGCCGGATCTCGACGATCTCGGATTCGAGCTTCGAAAGCCGGGTACGCATTTCCGCCGCGAGGGTCAGAGCCTGTTCCCGGTCGGTCTTCGCCTTCTCGAGCAGCGCGTCGAGGTCCTCGCGCCGTTTCCGAAAGTACTGGTTGAACGGCTTGCCGAGAAAATAGACGAGGAGCCCGAGAAACAGCAGGAGATTCACCGTCTTCCAGAGCTCGACCGGAAGGCCGAGGAATTTCTCCGGCGCGGCGGCCTCCTCGGCGGCCCGAAGGGGCAGCGCGAGCATCAGGGCCCAGCCGGCCGCGAGCGCGAGTCGCGCGCGTTTCACGCCGCCACCTTGCGCCCGAGGATTTTTTCCGCGAGCAGCTGGGCGAGCGCCGCGACGCGGGCGGGAAGATCGGCGGCGATCTGTCGCGAGTGTTGCTCGAGGTCCGAGCTCGCGCCCGAGAGCTTCTCGGCGGTTTCCGCCTTGACCTGCTCGATTTTCCCGGACCGGAGGTGCATTCCCTCGGCGCGCCGCTCTTCCCGAAGCTTGAGAGCCTCGCGGCGGGCGAGCGACAGGTCGGCCTCGATTTTGTCGGCGGCCGCCTGGAATTCCGCGAGGGCCTCGGCGTATGCCTGCGAGGCCGTCGTCGAGTCTCTCTCCCGTTCGTCGAGGATCGCCCCGACGGGCCGGAAAATGAAACGGTTCAAAAGCCACAGCACGGCGAAGAAGATCGCCAGAATCAGGAGCATCGAAACGTTCGGGGCCTGCAGCATTCTAGAGTTCCTTCCGGAGCGAATCGAAAAAACCGAGCATTGATATCAGACTCCGAACGCTCGCGCAATGGCGCGGGCGCCCGGTTTCCGGCCTCACTTCGATTCCATCGTGCATGCGCCCTGAAAGAGCGCGCCTTCCTCGATTTTCAGAATCGGCGAGTTGAGTTGCGCGAAGACCTTCCCGTGGGGGTGGATCTCGATCTTCGATTTCGCGACGACCGTGCCGCGGACGGTGCCGTCGATCGACACGCTTCCGACCTGGATGTCCGCGTTGACGTCCGCGGTCTCGCCGATGATCAGTTGATTCGCCGACCGGATCGTCCCCTCGAACTTTCCGTCGATCCGCAGCGTGTCGTCGAAGGAAAGCTCTCCCTTGAAGCGGCTTCCCTGGTCGAGAAACCCGTTCAGAACTCCGTCGCCCGGTTTTTTCGATGACATCAGTGTTTCCCCATCAAAATTTCGAAAAGGCGGATCAGCTCTTCCTCCGATCCGAAGTCAATCGAGATCGAGCCGCCGCGCCGCTTCCGGCGCAGCTGCACTTTCGCATGAAGCCGTCGCGCGAGCTTTTCTTCCGCGTCGCGGCTGAAGGGATCGCGCTTCTTTTCCTTTCGAACGCCCATGGAAGGAGCGGACATCGCGGCGGCGCGGGCTTCCGCCGCCCGCACGGAAAGCGCCCGCCGGACGATCTCCTCGGCCAGGCGAGTCTGCTCGTCGGCCGATGACAGGGAGGCGATCGCCTTCGCATGTCCCGCGCTGAGCGCCCCGCCGCGCAGGAGATCTCGAACAGTAGATGGTAAACGTAAGATTCTTAAGGAGTTAGCTACTGTCGAGCGGTCTTTGCCGACCTTTTCGGCGATCTCTTCCTGCGTCAGGCGAAATTCCTCCCGCAGGCGGCCGTAGGCGGCGGCTTCTTCCATCGGATTCAGGTCTTCCCGCTGGATGTTCTCGATCAACGCGAGCTCGAGCCTCTCCTCGTCGTTGCGGGGAGCCCGCACGATGACCGGGCACGCGAGTCAGGCCCGCTTCCCGCGCGGCCCGGAAACGGCGCTCGCCCGCGATGATCGTGAATTCGCCGTTTTCGGCGGGAGCGACGAGAATCGGCTGCACGACGCCGTTCAGGCGGATCGATTGAGCGAGCCCGGTGAGGGCTCCGGCGTCGAACTTTTCTCGCGGCTGAAAGCGGCCCGGCCGGATCTTCGCGATGTCGACTTCCCGCGGGCTCGACTCCTCCCTCTTCGCGTCTTTCCCGGGAAGCAGCGCCGACAGTCCGCGGCCGAGGGGCTGGCGTTTCGGACTCATGAACCGATTACTTCCGCCGCGAGCGCGAGGTACGCCTCGGAGCCTTTCGACTTGATGTCGTAAGCGAGGATCGGTTTTCCGAAAGAAGGCGCCTCCGCGAGCCGGACGCTGCGGGGGATCACGGACCGGTACACTTTCGGCCCGAAGTGCGAGCGGATGTCGTCGACGATCTGCCTCGACAGGTTCGTCCGCTCGTCGTACATCGTCAGCAGCACTCCTTCGATCTCGAGCCGGCCATTGAACGACGCGCGGATGCGGTCGATCGTTTCCATGAGGTCGGTCACCCCCTCGAGAGCGAAATACTCGCACTGAATCGGGATCAGGACCGCGTCCGCCGCGCAGAGGCTGTTGAGCGTCAGCAGCCCAAGGGAGGGCGGACAATCGATGAGGATGAAGTCGAAATCTCCCTTGACGGCGTCGAGCGCCGCCGCGAGGCGGCGTTCGCGGTCGGGCACGTCCACGAGCTCGATCTCGGCTCCGACGAGCTCCCGCGTCGAGGAGAGGAGAAACAGATTCGGGAACGCCGTCGGCTTGATCGCGACCGGCTCTCCCCGCAGCGCGTCGTAGACGGTGCCGCCGTCGTTCTCTTTCGGAAAACCGAGGCCGGAGGTCGTATTCGACTGGGGATCCACGTCGACGAGCAGGACCCGGCGGTCGAGGCTCGCCAAGGGCCGCGCCGAGGTTGATCACGGTCGTGGTCTTGCCAACCCCTCCCTTTTGGTTCGCGAGAGCGACGGTTCGGCCCATGACCCTCAGCGGCTCAAATGTTCCCCGTGGAACATTTCCGGAAGACCGCGATTTCCCGAGCTTCGGGAGATCGGAATGGGGCGCGATTCCTCGAGGCGAAACGTCGGAGCGAGATCCCGCTCGTACGGCTGGGCATCGCTCGTCCAGATCAGCAATTTCCCGTTCGGCTTCAAGAATTTCGCCTCCCCCACGGTGGCTCCGAGACCGCCGACCGCGCGGACTGTCGCGGAGTCGAAGGCCGGTTCCGAGAGTTTCTCCACTCTATCGGCTCGAACCTCGGCGTTCAAGCCCGTCCCCAGGACTCTCAAAACGTGCCTCAGGAAGGCCGCGCGCCTCTGGCGCGGCTCGAGTAACGTGATTTGAACCCGCCAGATCGCGAGCGGGATCCCCGGAAAGCCTGCCCCGGAGCCAATGTCGAGCACGCGCTCGCCGGGCTCCAGGAGGCCGGCTCCGGCAGGCAGATTCCAGGCAATGAAAGGCCAGGTCCTCCTCGGAAAGGTTTCCGGTCAAATTCGTCGCCTCGCCCCAGACGGACAGCTCGCCGAGGAACGCGACGAGAAGCGCGATTCGGGGCTCGTCGACGGCGAGACCGAGCTCAGGCGCGATTCGGGAGAGGGCCTCGCGAACCCGCGCCTCGTCGAGCCGCCTTTTGGCCTTTTGAGACGTTCGAGACATGGGAAGCGAGTATAGCGATCGCCCCCGCGGTCACGCCGGGAATCCGCGCCGCGGCCGCGAGAGTTTCCGGGCGCCGGAGCGAACACTTTTCCACGACTTCGCGGGAGAGGCCGGAGATCGTCGCGTAGGGAAAATCGGCGGGGATCCTCTCGCCGTAGAGCAGGGACAGGGCCTGCGCGCGCTCTTTCTCCTTCGCGATGTATCCCTCGTACTTCACCCTCGACTCGAGGACCGATTTCTCGTCCTCGCCGAGGCCTTCCAGGATCGCCGGCCGAATGCGAGAGAGGACGTCGCAATCGACGTCCTGCCTCTGAAGGTACTTGAACAACGAAACCGGCGATGAGATCGGCGGCGCGCCGAGCCCGGACAGCTCGTCGAGCGTCGCGCGGTCGGGAACGAGGCGCTCCTCGCGCAGCCGGCTGCCCGAGGCCCGAATCTTCTCTTCCCCGCGCATCCCTTCCGAATATTCTTCGTCGGAGATCAGCCCGAGCGCCTTTCCATGCTCGAGCAGCCGCGGGAGCACCGTGTCGACCCCGAGCAGGAGCCGATACTCGGCGCGCGATGTGAACATCCGGTAGGGCTCCTCGACGCCCTGCGACACGAGGTCGTCGACGAGAACCGAACAATAGGCTTCGTCCCGGCGCGGAAGAAACGGATCTTCGCCCGACAAGGCGAGCGCGGCGTTGATTCCCGCCCAGAGACCCTGCGCGGCGGCTTCTTCGTATCCGGAAGTGCCGTTGATCTGTCCCGCGAGGTACAGCCCGGGAACGCCGCGGCATTCGAGCGTCGTTCGCAGCTGGAGAGGAGACGAAAAATCGTATTCGACGGCATAGCCGGGGCGAATCATCACCGCGTTTTCCAGGCCCGGGATTTCCTTCAGGATCGCCCGCTGGACGTCCTCGGGAAGCGACGTCGAAAGGCCGTTGATGTACATCTCCTCCGAAGCGAGCCCCTCCGGTTCGAGAAAAATCTGGTGGAAGGCCTTTCCGGCGAACTTCACGACCTTGTCCTCGACGGACGGGCAGTAGCGCGGGCCGAGCCCCTGGATTCTCCCCGCGTAGAGCGGCGACCGGTGGAGGTTTTCGCGGATGATTCGATGGACGCGCTCGTTCGTCGCGGTCAGCCAGCAAAGAACCTGGGGATTGTCGATCCTCGCCGTCCGGAAGGAGAACGGAACGGGGGGATCTTCGCCCGGCGCCGGCTCGCACCTCGAAGTCTCGACCGAGTCTCGCCGGACACGCGGAGGAGTCCCGGTCTTGAACCTTCCGATTTCGAGGCCGAGCCCGCGAAGCGCGTCCGAGAGCCCGGTCGCGCTGCGCTCACCGACGCGTCCGCCCTCGCTCTGCTTTTCGCCGACGTGCATCCGCGCGGCGAGGAACGTGCCCGTCGTCACGACGACCGCCCGGGCCCGGATCTTTTCGCCGCTCTCGAGAAGAACGCCGCCGATCCGGCCCCCGGCCTCGAGAAAACCGACGGCGCTCCCCTCGCGAATTTCGAGGCGGCCGGTGGCGTCGAGGAGCGACGTCATCTTTATGCTATAAAGTTCTTTGTCACACTGCGCCCGGGGGCCCCACACGGCCGGCCCGCGCGAGCGGTTCAGCATCTTGAACTGGATGCAGGCCGCGTCGGTCGCGCGCCCCATCAGGCCGCCGAGCGCGTCGACTTCGCGCGCCAGATTCCCCTTCCCGACTCCCCCGATCGCCGGGTTGCAGGACATCTTCGCGATCGTCCGTCTCGAGAACGTCAGCAGAAGGGTCGAGAGCCCCTTCCGCGCGGACGCGTGGGCCGCTTCGCACCCCGCGTGCCCCGCGCCCACCACGACGACGTCGTAATCGATCTTCATTTGCCGATGCAGAAACGGGAGAACAGCCGGTCGAGGGCCTCTTCGGTCGTCGTCTCCCCGACGAGATCGCCCAGCATATCCGAGCGCTTCCTCCGCGTGGGAAACCGAGATTTCCGCGGGAGCGCGTTCCCCGAGGGATTGAAGCGCCCGTGCAACCTCCTTCTCGGCCCGGTCGAGAAGGTCCCGCTGGCGCCCGGACACGACCTGCGTGGAGGCCTCCGCGTCGAAGTCCTCCCTCAGGATCCCGGCGACCGCCCCCCGAAGCACCGCGGGAGCGTCCGGCGAGAGGGCGCACACGCGAACGCCGGGCTCCGAAGGCTCAGGGAGACGGACGTCGATCTTGTTGAAGACGAGGAGCCGGGGCCTCGGTGAAAGGCCGCTCCAGAAATCGCGGTCGTCCGGGGTCCAGCTCTCCCCCGCCTCCCGCACATAGACGACGACGTCCGCCCGTTCGACCTCCTCGCGCGCCCGGGCGATTCCTTCCGACTCGACTGGCTCCGCGGACTCTCTCAGCCCCGCCGTGTCGATGAGAACGATCGAGAGGCCTTCGATCTCGATCTCCCCTTCGAGGGTGTCCCGCGTCGTTCCCGGGTGCGGCGTCACGATCGCCCGATCGCGCCCGAGCATCGCGTTGAAGATCGTCGACTTTCCGGCGTTCGGCGGCCCGACGATCGCGACGCGCACGCCGGCAAACACGCGCGCGCCTGCGGCCGCGCAGCGGAGGAGCTCCGAGAGCTCCCGGTGCGCGTCCCCGAGATGTCCGCCGATCTCGGCGGGATCTTCCTCGCCCGCCTGTTCCGGAAAATCGATCGAAGCGGTCCAGAGAGTCACCGCGAGGAGGAGCGACTCTCGCACGCGGCCCAGGCGCGCCGAAAGCGATCCCGACAGTCGGCGGAGGGCTCCGAGCGCGGCCGCCTCGGTTTTCGCGTCGATCAGCTCCAGCACCGATTCCGCTTCCGTCAGGCCGAGCTTCCCGTGGAGAAACGCGCGCCGCGAAAATTCGCCGGCTTCCGCCTCCCGGGCGCCCGGCGGCCGCCGAGCGCGGCGAGAAGCTTCCGCACAAGGATCGGGTTTCCGTGGATCGCGAGCTCGACGACGTCTTCGCCCGTGAACGAATTCGGCGCGGGGTAGTACGTCGCGAGAGCCCGGTCGAACGGAACGCCGAGAGGATCCCGAAGCTCGACGAGCCGCGCCGCACGAGCCCGCGGGGGCCGGACGAGCATCCGGCGCGAGGGCACGGAGGACCGCGAGCGCTCGGCTTCCGGAAATCCTCACGAGGGCGAGCGCGCTTCGCCCCGCCGGCGTCGCCGCGGCCACGATCGTGTCCAGGTCGCTGGCTCGCGGAGGTCTCACGAAGGGATTATCTCGCGAGCGTTCGAGTGAGGGTTATGAGGTCAAACCCGAAGGCGGCGCGAGACGGGAGCCGGAGCCTCAACCCAGAAGCGCGGCCAGACAACTTGGAAGACGCGTCCGGGAGGCACGCTGGCGGGTGAGGCGTACCGCCGCAGGTACGTTGAACCCGCGGGCGTGCCGCACGGACGCGTATAACGAGTTGGATGGTCCGCGCCAGCTTATGGCGGGGGAAGATCGCGACCCGCTTGAAGAACCCTTCCCCCTCGCTGCGCGTCTCCACCTGGGCGTCGTTGGAGAGGCTCAGGTGAACGAGACGGCGGTCGGACGGGGACATCGGATCCAGAAGCACCTTGCGGCCCGACAGCTTCACGCGCTCCGCCTGTTTTCGCGCCGATTCCTCGATCATTTCCTGGCGCCTCTCGCGGAAGCCCTCGGCGTCGACGTGGGGAAAGACCGCCTTGCCGAGCTTCTTCCCCGCGATGCGCCCCACGAGCGTCTGGAGGCCTTCGAGCCCTTCGCCGTGCCGGGCCAGGAGATGGGGAAGGTCTTCGCCCGTGAGCTCGAAGGAGAGCTCGCCCCGGTGCACGACTTCCGCTCGCAGCTCCGCCGCGACGAGGATCTCGCGCAGGATGCGCGTCACTTCCGAGATCGTCTCCTCGTCGGCCGGCTCCTCGTCGCGGCCGGGCGCCGGGGCGGGGGAGGCGAGCTTGAGCGTTCCGTCGGTGATCAGCTCGACGATGACCTTGCGGCTGCCCCAGAACGATTTCTTGTCGTCGACGATCCGGTATTGAAGGTCGTCGGCCGGCCGGCCCACCGCGGCGGCGGCCTGCTCCAGCGCTTCTTCGAGTGTTTTTCCCTCGTATCGCATCTTGACCTCTTGAATCCTATCCTCGCGCCTTCGCGTTCTTCGACTTCCGGGCCGGCGCGGGCGCCGGCTCGTCGTACATCCGGTTGATCAACACCTGCTGGGCGATCCCGAGCAGGTTCGAGAAGAGCCAGTAGAGAACGAGCCCCGCGGGCATATCCTTCAGGAAAAATCCCCAGAACAGCGGCATCATGAGGAACATCTTTCTCTGCGCCGGGTCGACCGTCGAAGGCGTCATCAGCTGCTGGAAGAACATGCTCGCGATCATCAGGATGAGCAGGACGTACGTGGGGTCTTTCGCGGACAGGTCCTTGATCCAGAAATAGAACGGCGCATGCCGAAGCTCGATCGCCTTCTCGAGAATCACGTAGAACGCGAAGAAAACGGGCATCTGCAACAGCATCGGCAGACAGCCGCTCATCGGGTTGTAGCCCTCGGACTGATAGAGCGCCATCATCTCCTGGTTCATCTTGTTGCGCTGCTCGGCGTCGATTTTCGCCTTCTTGTATCGGTCCTTGATCGCGTTGATCTTCGGCTGAAGCTTCTGCATTTTCTTCATGCCCACGAACGATTTGTGCATGAGCGGAAAGAGAAGCAGGCGTACGAAAAACGTCACGATCAGGATCGCGACGCCCCAGTTCGGGATCAGGTAGCGGTGCGCCGCTTTGAGAAGCCAGATGAGGCCTTTCGCGATCCAGCCAAGGTTGATCCCCATCGTCCGGAAGCTCACCGTCTCCTCGAGATGGAGATTCAGCGCGGTGAGGACGTCGAGATCTTTCGGCCCGATGAAGAGCTTCGCCTTGAGGTCTTGCGTTCCGACGGCGCTCGCGCGCACCTCGACCCCGTTTTTCGGGTCCTTCACCGGCTCGAGCTTCCAGGCGGCCGCGCCCTCCGGAAGCAGGACCGCGAGAAAGTAGTTGTCCTCGAGCCCGACGAAGCCGCTCGCGGGAAGACTGCCCTGCTGGACCGCGTCGACTTTCTGGTGCGGGACGGAGTGGGCCCGCTCGCCGTCGAAATAGACGGCTCCGGAGGAGCCGGTGAAGCGGTTCTCTTTTTCCTTGGGCGAGAGATTCCGAAGCCCGGGGCCGAGATTCACCGCGAATCCCGGCGGCGTCCCGGCACACGCGATTTCGGTCGAGATGAGGTAGCCGTCGCCGAACACGAACGTCTTGTCGATCGCCCGGCCGGAGCCGGAGAACCGGAATCGGATCCGCTCGCCGCCGTCGAGAGTGCGAGTCACCTGATAGAGCGAGGTGTTCGCGGCCCGCGTCGCCTCGACATCGGCTCCGAAGTCGAGGCTCAGGTCCGAAGGTCTCGAAGAAGGATCGAGATGGACCATTTCGAGCGGTTGCCCCTGGTCGTCGTCGTATTTCTTCAGAATGTACGAAACGAGCACCGCGCCCCGGTTGCTGAAAACGGCGCGATAGAGGGGCCGGTCGACGACGACGCGCTCCTCCGCCGAAGCGGAGACTTCGGGAACCGCCGCGGGGGGAGGGGGGACGGGACGCGCCGCCGCTTTCGCCGGCGCGGCGGGAGCAGCGGGAGCAGCGGGAGCAACGGGCGTCGTGACGGCGGCCGGAGAGGAGCGGGCCGGCGCGGGCGCCGGCGGCTTCGGAGCAATCACTTCCCAAAGCACGAGGACGGCCACCGAGAGGGCGGCCGCGATCAGAAGACGTTTTTCCATCTTCAGCGCACCGGATCGAAGCCGCCCGCCGAGAACGGCTGGCAGCGGCAGATTCGTCCCACGGCGAGGAGGACCCCTCTCGCCACGCCGTACCGGGCGATCGCTTCCTTCGCGTATTCCGAACAGGTCGGCTCGAACCGGCATGCGCGGGGGAGCAGAGGCGAAAGGGCGACCTTGTAGGCCTTCAAGAAGCCGAGGGCCGTCCGGACGAGAAGGCTTTTTGGTACAGCTTCCCGAATTCCTCGCGAAGCTCCCGATAGGTCGCTCGCGCCGCTTCGGGCTTGACGATCACGCAAATGTCCCTCCGGGCCCCTTCGAGCGCTGGAAATCGGCGAAAAATGTCGCGAAGGCGCCGCTTCGTCCTGTTCCGCGCGGGCGCCGTTCCCACGCGGCGCGATACGGACAGTCCCAGGCGCGTCGACGGCCCCCGATTCTCGAGAGCCAACAGCACCATCCAACGCCCCGCGATCCTTGTGCCTCTCTTTTGACAAGCGGTGAAGTCCTGCCTCTTTCGGAGCCGGTTCTCTTTCGGAAACCCTTCCCGGGCGACTGTCGCCGGGTTCAGACCGTCAGACGTTTGCGTCCCTTGCGGCGGCGGGCCGAAAGCACCGCCCGCCCGGTCTTGGAGCTCATTCGAGAACGAAAGCCGTGCGTCTTCTTGCGGCGGCTGTTGTTGGGCTGGAAGGTCCTTTTCATGGGCTCCTCGTACCTTTCGCTTCAAAACTTTGATTCTATTTCCCGCGTCGAAAGCAAGTCAAGGATTATGCTAAGATCTCCGCGAAAGTTTCCACAGTTGTGGAAAAACCTGCGGAAAATGTGATGGCTCAAAACCGGTGGACCGAGTTTCTCTCCGCCCTCGAACCTCAGATCGAGGAAAAAGAATTTCGAACCTGGTTTCTCCCCGCGCGGTTCGGCGCGGAGAGCGAAACGCAGGGATTGCCGTTCTGGACGATCCTCGTTCCGAACGCCGTCTTCGCGGACTGGATCCCGTCGCATCATTCCGCCTCGCTTCGCGCCGCGGCGGAGTCGATCGGTCTTCCCGGCCTCACACTGGAGTTCGTCGCCGATCCGCAGGGCGCCGAGACGGAGAAATCGACTTCCCCGGCGCCTCCGCCGGGGTTGAATCCCCGCTACACGTTCCAGAGCTTCGTCGTCGGCTCCTCCAATCAGTTCGCGCACGCGGCCGCGCGCGCGGTGGCGGAAGCGCCTTCGCGCTCGTACAACCCGCTTTTCATCTACGGCGGCGTCGGGCTGGGCAAGACGCACCTCATGCACGCGATCGCGCACGAGATCATCCGCGGCCGGTCGGCGGCCCGGGTGCTGTACCTTTCCGCGGAAAAGTTCTTGAACGACCTCATCAACGGCATCAAGAGCGAGCGAATGCACGAATTCCGCCGCCGCTACCGGGAGCTCGACGTGCTGCTCGTCGACGACGTCCAGTTCATCGCCGGGAAGGAAGCGACGCAGGAAGAGTTCTTCCACACGTTCAACTCCCTTCACGAATCGCAGCGCCAGATCGTGCTCTCCTGCGATGCGCCGCCGAAGGAGCTCTCGTCGCTCGAAGAGCGCCTGCGTTCGAGGTTCGAGTGGGGGCTGATCGCCGACATCCAGCCTCCCGATCTCGAAATGAAAGTCGCGATCCTGAGAAAAAAAGCGGAAGAAGAGAAGATCTTCATCCCCAACGACGTCGCGCTCTACATCGCGGCGAGCGTCAAGAGCAATATCCGGGAGCTCGAGGGAAGGGTCAACCGGGTTCTCGCCTTCGCCTCGCTCACCGGGAGCCCTCTCACTCTGGAGCTCGCCCGCGAAACGCTCAAGGACATGGTCGTCAGCGACGACCGGAAGGCGACCCCGGCGGAAATCCTGAAGGCCGTCGCCTCCCACTACGGCCTGCGGGTTTCCGATCTGAAGGCGAAATCCAACGCGAAGGTCGTCGCTTTCCCCCGGCAGATCGCAATGTATCTGTGCCGAAACCTCACGCGTCTTTCGTTTCCGGAGATCGGAAGGCTCTTCAACGACAAGCACCACTCCACGGTCATGCACTCGGTCGAAAAAATTCAGCGACTCTACGAGGACGACGTCGATTTTCACAAGACGATCGACGGTTTGAGCTCGTCTTTCCGGTGAGTTGGGCCGCGATTTCCCCCCTTCCACAGGCAAGAATTTCACACCCCCGGCGGCGGCCCCGGCCCGACGCGAAAAGCGACCGTTCCGGCGCTCGCTTTCCGAAGGCTTGACTCGAACTAAGTGTATTCTGTAAAATAGTTTAGCACAATGAGAAAAGACTCTCGCACAGGCCTACAACGGGTACCTGGTGTGATACTCTTTCTCCTTCACCAGGAGTGATATGGAACTCACAATCGAGCGCGGGAAGTTCTTGAACGAACTTCAGATTCTGCAAGGTGTGGTGGAACGGAAAAATACGATTCCGATCCTCGCAAACATCCTTCTGAAAGCCGAGAACGGGGGCCTGGATCTCACGTCCACGGACCTCGATTTGACGCTCCACACGCAGGTCAGCGCGAAAATTTCCTCGCCCGGCGGCGTCTGCGTCCCGGCTCGAAAGCTGTTCGACTTGATTCGATCCCTCGACGAGGACGGAATCCGCCTGAAGCTCCTCGACAACCATTACCTCGGCGTCACGGCCGGCTCCGGAAAATACAAGATGGTCGCGCAGCCGGCGGAGGATTTTCCGACCGTCCCGAAAGTGGAGGGAAAGCCCTCCCTTTCGATTCCGCTCGCCACCTGGAAAAAGATGACGAGGAAGATCCTCTTCGCGATCTCGTCGGAGGAAAAACGCTTTCAACTGTCCGGAGCGCTCCTGAAGGAAAAGGGGAAAGACCTCGAGCTCGTCGCGACCGATGGACACCGCCTGGCGATGGTGGAATTTCCCCGCCCGGGCGGGAAGGGATCCCTGCCGCCGATCCTGGTGCCGAAGAAAGCGCTGTCCGAAATCCTGAAAATGGACGGACCGGACGACGCGATGCTCGACATCGCCCATTCGGAAAACCATCTCGCCTTCACCGTCGGAGAGCGAAGGCTGATCGCCCGGCTGCTCGACGTGAATTTCCCGGACTATGAAAAAGTCCTTTCCCGGGACAACGATCGCACGCTCACGATCTCGCGAACCGTTCTCGAAAACGCGGTGAAACGAATCGCTCTCTTCTCTTCCGAGCGGGCGCGCGGCGTTCGGCTGTCTCTCGAAAACGGCGGCCTGACGGTTTCTTCGGCGAGCCAGGAGCTCGGGGAAGGCACCGAGACTCTTCCGATCGAGTATACGGGCGAGCCGGTCGCCCTCGGGCTCAATTCCCAGTACCTTCTCGAGTTTCTCGCCGAGGCCGAGACGGAAAACGTGCGCCTTCAGGTGAAGGACGAAAACACCCAGTGTCTTTGCCGTCCCGGGGAGGACATCGCGGGAATCTCCAAGTATCTCTACGTCGTCATGCCGATGAGACTTTGAGGAGAGCGGTTGCTCGAGACTCTTCACTGCAACGAATTTCGAAATCTCGCCCCCGGGGCCCTCTCGTTTTCTCCCGGAACCACGCTGCTCTTCGGAGAGAACGGGCAGGGGAAAACGAACGTCCTGGAGGCGCTCGCGGTGCTTTCGGGCCGTCCCTCCTTCCGCGGAGCGGGCTCCTCGGAGATGGCGCTCGCCGGCTCGTTTTCCCTGCGCGCGTCCGTGCGGACCGAAAACGGCGCGGAGTCGATTTCGGCGGAGTGGAGCGCGGGCCGGGCGAGGAGCTTTCAAAAGAACGGTAAGCGCGCGAACTTCTCCGACGTCGGAGCGGCTTTTCCGGCGGTATTCCTCGCGCCGGAGGATCGCGCCCTCTTTCTCGGAGCGCCCGCGGTCCGGCGAAAATTCCTCGACCGCCTGGCCGTCACGCTCTTCCCGGCGTCGGCCGACGATTACCGGAAATTCCAGCGCTGCCTCGAGCAGCGCAACGCGCTCCTCGCGAGCCCCGGCGCCGCCGGCCTGGAGAGCTGGACGGAAGAGTTCATTTCCCTGGCCGCGCGGGTCGCGAGCCGCCGGCTCGCGGCCCTGGAGAGCTGGACGCGTCACTGGACGGACCTGCTGTCCCGCGCGGGCGCGCTGTCCGGGATCGAGCTCCGTTTCCTCGGGCCGGCCGGATCGATCGACGAAATCGCCGCCGCCTACCGCGACCAGTACGGGCGCCTCGCGCGGGCGGAGCGGGTTCGCGGCCACTCCCTGTTCGGTCCCCAGCGGGACGGGATCGAGTTCGAGCGCGGCGGCCGGGCTTTCGGCGCCTCCGCGTCGACGGGAGAAGTCATGCGGGCCGCCTTTCTTCTGCGGCTCTCGGAAGGGGAGACGATCGCGGCGATCGCGGGAAGAGTCCCGCTCTACGCGCTCGACGACTTCGACGCGGAGCTCTCGCCCGGCGCGGCGGATTCGCTCGTTGCCGAGCTGCCGGATGCCGCGCAGATCGTCCTGACGACCGCGCACCCGGAAACCGTCTCCCGCTGCCCGCGAAAACCCGATCTCGTCTACGAAGTGATTCAGGGTCGCGCGGTCCTTCTGGTCCGAAGAGAAAACTTGAGGAAGATTGGATGATGCGATGAGCAGCAGCTACACGACCGACGACATCAAACTCCTGAAGGGTCTGGAGGCGGTCCGCAAACGCCCCGGCATGTACATCGGCAACGTCGACGACATCAGCGGGCTCCACCACATGGTGACCGAGCTCGTCGACAACTCGATCGACGAAGCGCAGGCCGGATACGCCGACAAGGTCCTCGTCACGATCCATCCGGACAATTCCGTGACCGTCGAGGACAACGGCCGCGGCATCCCCGTCGGCCTGCACCGGGAGCACAAGCGGGAGACCCTCGAGATCATCATGACCGACCTCCATTCCGGCGGAAAGTTCGACAACAACTCCTACAAGGTGTCCGGCGGCCTCCACGGCGTCGGCGTCTCGGTCGTCAACGCGCTGTCGCTGCGTCTCGATGTCGAAGTCCGGCGCGAAGGCAAGGTCTGGCACCAGGTCTACGAGAGGGGAGTCCCGGCGGCGCCGATCGAGTCGACCGGGGCGTCGAAGAAGACGGGAACGAAAGTCACGTTCTGGCCCGACCCGCAGATCTTTTCCGTCCTCGAATTCCACTTCGAGCAGCTTTCCCAGCGGCTGCGGGAGCTGTCGTTCCTCATTCCGGGCGTCTCGATCACGATCGTCGACGAGCGCACGGACAAGAAGCACGAGTTCTTCTACGAGGGCGGCATCAAGTCGTTCGTCGAGCACCTGAACAAGGCGAAGACCCCGATCCACGACAAGGTGATCTTCGTGTGGGACATCCGCGGCGGGACAGGCGACCCGAAGCGGGACGCGGACAAGGAACGCGTCGAGGTCGCGCTGCAGTGGAACGAGGGTTACGCCGAGACCCTGTACGCGTTCACGAACACGATCAACAACCGGGACGGCGGCACGCACCTCGAGGGCTTCAAGAGCGCCTTGACCCGCGCTCTCCAGCGGTACGCCGACGCGAACAACCTGACGAAGGCGCTCAAGGAGACGAGCCTGTCGGGCGACGACGCGCGAGAGGGGCTGACGGCCGTCATCTCCGTCAAGGTCCGCGACCCGAAGTTCTCCTCGCAGACGAAGGACAAGCTCGTTTCCTCCGAGGTCAAGACCTGGGTGCAGCAGGTCGTTTACGAGAAGTTCGGCTCCTACCTCGAGGAACATCCGCGGGACGCCCGCCGGATCGTCGAGAAGATCGTCGAATCGGCCCGGGCGCGAGAAGCCGCCCGCAAGGCGCGCGATCTCGTGCGCCGGAAGGGGGCCCTGGATTCGGGCTCGCTTCCGGGCAAGCTCGCCGACTGCCAGGAGAAGGACCCCGCCTTTTCGGAGATCTTCATCGTCGAGGGAGATTCCGCCGGCGGCTCGGCCAAGCAGGGCCGCGACCGGAAGTTCCAGGCGATCCTGCCGCTGCGGGGCAAGATCCTGAACGTCGAGAAGGCGCGGCTCGACAAGATGCTCTCGTCCCAGGAGATTCGCGTCCTGATCACGGCGCTCGGCTGCTCGATCGGCCAGGATTTCGACGTGACGAAGCTCCGGTACCACAAGATCGTGATCATGACCGACGCCGACGTGGACGGCTCGCACATCCGCACGCTGCTGCTCACGTTCTTCTTCCGCCAGATGGGTCCCGTGATCGAGAAGGGTTATCTCTACATCGCGCAGCCGCCTCTCTTCAAGATCGCGGAAGGCAAGAAGGACACCTACCTGAAGGACGAGCGCGAGCTTTCGAAGTTCCTGCTGGCCCGGCTCGGCGGCGACGACCGCACGCTGACGCAGGCGCGTTCGAAGCAGAGCGCGGGAGGAGCGAAGCTGATCAGCCTGCTCGAGAAGATGGACGGCTATCGCGCCCACCTCGCGAACCTGGAGGCCCGGGGGCTTCCCGAGGAGTTTCTCCGGGCGTGGCTCGACTCGGACCTCTTCCGGCCGGAGGATTTTCGCGACCGCCGCAAGATCGAGGGTCTCGCTGCCGAAGCGAAAAAGCTCGAATTCTCGCGGGCCGACGTCGTGTCCGACGAGGACAAGGAATCCTATGTCCTGAACCTCTCGCGCTTCGTCAACGGAATCGAGAAGTCCTTCCGGCTCGATCCGGAGTTCGCGTCGTCCCACGAGGCGAAGAGATTCCGCGAGTGCGCTCGGGCGCTCGGAACATTTCTCGTGGGACCCTACGAGATCCGTCACGGGGACGACAAGCAGGTTTGCGAGACCCTCGCGGAAACGCTCGAGTCCATCTACGAGTCCGCGAAGAAGGGGCTCGCGATCCAGCGGTACAAGGGTCTGGGCGAGATGAATCCGCAGCAACTCTGGGAAACCACGATGGATCGGGAAAAGCGCCACCTGTTGCAGGTCAACGTCGAAGACGCGGTCGAGGCCGATGAAATCTTCTCCATTCTGATGGGAGACGAAGTCGAGCCGCGGCGCGAATTCATCGAAACGAACGCCCTCGCGGCGAAAAATCTGGACATCTGAAAATGAGCTCGATTCTCGATTCCGAAAAGAAGAACCCCGTCTCGATGGTGGAAGAGGTGCGCCGGTCGTACCTTGACTACGCCATGTCGGTCATCGTCGGGCGCGCGCTGCCCGACGTGCGCGACGGCCTGAAACCGGTGCACCGGCGGTGCCTGTTCGGGATGTGGGAGCAGAACAACGTCCACAACAAGCCGTACAAGAAGTCCGCCCGCATCGTCGGCGACGTCATGGGCAAGTACCACCCGCACGGCGATTCCGCGATCTACGACACGATCGTCCGCATGGCGCAGGATTTTTCGATGCGGGAGCCCCTCGTCGACGGACAGGGAAATTTCGGCTCCGTCGACGGCGACAACGCCGCGGCGATGCGGTACACCGAGATCCGGCTGACCCGGCTTTCCGGCGAGATGATCGGCGACGACATCGACAAGGAAACCGTCGACTGGGTCCCCAACTACGACGGTTCGCTCAAGGAACCGACCGTTCTGCCGTGCAAGTTCCCGAATCTCCTCGTCAACGGTTCTTCGGGAATCGCGGTCGGGATGGCCACGAACATCCCCCCGCACAACCTGGGCGAGGTCATCGACGCGACGATCGACCTGATCCAGAAGCCCGACTCGACCGTCCCGCAGCTCATGAAGCGCATGCCCGGCCCGGACTTTCCGACGGCCGGGTTCATCCACGGCGCGAAGGGGATCCGGGACGCCTATTCGACCGGCCGCGGCATCATCCAGATGCGCGCGCGCGTCGTGATCGAAAAACAGGCGCGCGGCGAAAAAGAAGCGATCATCCTCACCGAGCTGCCGTACCAGGTCAACAAGGCGAAGCTGATCGAGCGCATCGCCGAGCTCGTCAACGACAAGAAGATCGAGGGGATCTCCGACCTGCGCGACGAGTCGGACCGGGACGGCATCCGCGTCGTCGTCGACCTCAAGCGGGGCGAGAACTCCGCAGGTCGTGCTCAACAAGCTCTACGCGCAGACGGCGATGCAGTCGACGTTCGGCATCATCTTCCTCGGCATCGTCGACGGCGCGCCCCGCGTCTGCAACCTCAAGGAGCTGCTCCAGCACTTCGTCGACCACCGAAAGACCGTCGTCGTGCGGCGGACGAAGTTCGACCTGAAGAAGGCGCGGGAACGGGCTCATCTCCTGAAGGGCCTCGCGCTCGCCCTCGGAAACCTCGACGCCGTCATCAAGATCATCCGCGGCTCGGCGGATCCGAAGGAAGCGAAGGCCCGCCTGATCTCCGAGATCTCGATGGTCCGCTCGGGGCTGGAGAAGTTCATCGGGCAGAAGCTCGAAGAGCCCGGGAAGCCCGCCGAAGTGATCCACCTGGACGAGGTCCAGGCGCAGGCGATCCTCGACATGCGCCTGCAGCGGCTGACGGGACTGGAACGGGAAAAGATCGTCGCCGAGTTCCGCGAGGTCCTCGACCTGATCGCCCGGCTCCAGGAGATCCTGAGCTCCGAGAAGCTCGTGCGCGAGATCATCATCGGCGAGCTTCGCGACATCAAGAAGACCTTCGGAAACGAGCGGCGAACCGAGATCGTTTCGGAAGTGACCGAAATCGGCGTCGAGGACCTGATCGTCGAGGAAGAGATGGTCATCACCGTGTCGCGCGGCGGCTACATCAAGCGCTCGCCCCTCTCCCTCTATCGCGCCCAGAGGCGCGGCGGAAAGGGACGCGTCGGCGCGACGACGAAGGAAGAAGACGTCGTCGAGCACCTGTTCACCGCGTCCACCCACGCCTTCATCCTCGCGTTCACGTCGAAGGGACGGATGCACTGGATCAAGGTGTACGATCTTCCGCAGCTCGGCCCGGCGACACGGGGAAAGGCGATCGTCAACCTCCTGCAGCTCACGCCCGACGAGCAACTCGTCGCGCTCGCGGCGACGAAGGACTTTCCCGAGGACCGCTTCCTCGTCTTCGCGACCCGCAACGGGCTCATCAAGAAGACCCCGCTGGCGGCGTATGGAAATATCCGCAGCGGCGGCATCAACGCGATCAACCTGGAGCAAAACGACGAGCTGCTCTCCGTTCGGATCACCGACGGCACCCGCCAGATTTTTCTCGGCACACGGAGCGGCCTCGGGATCCGATTCCAGGAGAAGGACGTGCGTCCGATGGGGCGCACGGCGACGGGCGTTTTCGGCATCCGGTTCAAGCGCAGCGAAGATTGCGTCGTCGAGATGGAGGCTGTCGAAGAAGACGGCACGATCCTGACGGTCACCGAGAAGGGCTATGGAAAGCGCAGCCTCGCCTCGGAGTATCGCCTGCAGACGCGCGGCGGCTCCGGCGTCATCAACGTCAAGGTGACGGAGAAAAACGGTCCGGTCGTCGGGATCAAGTCGGTGACGGACGAGGACCAGGTCCTCCTGATCACCGAAAAGGGGATCCTGATTCGCCTGAAGGTCAAGGACATCCGGGAGACCGGACGCGCGGCCATGGGCGTTCGCCTGATCGACCTCGACGAGGGCGATCGAGTCGTCGCCGTCGCGAAGCTCGCGGAGCGCGAGGACTCCGAGGAGGAGCTCCCGGTTCAGGCCTCGTTGCCTCCGGGAACGCCGGGGACGCCTCCTTTCCTCAAGGATGAGGTCTGACAGGGTAAAGCCGAGGCCTGATAGGATTCCGCCATGCGCTTCTTTCTCGAGACGGTGAAAGTCGAGGAAGCCCGGAAGGTCAAGGACTGGGGGCTGCTCGACGGGATCTCGGTTCCTCCTTCGCAGGCGATCGCCGAAGGGCGTGAGTACCGCCAGGTCGTCCGCGAGCTCGCCGCCGTGTGCGACGGCCCGGTCCTGGCCGAAGTCGTGTCCTCCGACGCGAAGGGGATGTACAAGGAAGGCCGCGAGTACCACAAGCTCGGCAAGGACATCGTCGTCAAGCTTCCGATGACCGCGGACGGCCTGAAAGTCGTCCGCCTTCTCGCCCAGGACCAGATCGCCGTGAACGTCTCGCTCTGTTTCTCCGCCGCGCAGGCGCTGATCATCGGGAAGTCGGGGGCCGCGTACGTTTCTCCCTTCGTCGGAAGCCTCGACGACATCGGCGCGATCGGCATGGATTTGATCGAGCAGATCATCCGGATCTACGACAACTACGGGTTCCAGACGCTCGTGCTCGTGGATTCGATCCGCAACCCGGTTCACGTGCTGGACGCGGCGCTCATGGGCGCCGACGTCGCGACCGTGTCGTTCCCGATCGTCGAGCAGCTCTTCAAACATCCCCTGACCGACATGGGGCTCGCCCGCCTCGCGCGGGAATGGGAGCCCGCGTCGCGCAAGCACTCATGAGAATTTCCCCCGACCGCGCGCTCTACCTGTCCCGGATCCTCCAGCAGAAATTGACGGCCGACCCGAAACTCTCGCCCGCGACCGATCTCGAGACGCTCCGCCGCGCGTTGACGCGCGAGGTCACGGAATCGGCCAAAGAACTGGAGTCGATCGAGGAGAAAGTTCGCTCGGCGCTGGAGAAGCGCAAGGGCGTCTCCCGGGATTTCGACCTCGTCTTCGCCCGAAACCTCGACGACGAGCTCCGCAAGCACGGCGCGTAAGCCTTGGTGCGATTGGCTCTTGACAGGAGCCGAGTGAGCCTGTCAAATTGGTTCGACGATGAACCAATCGGCTCGCGACCCTTTCAGGATCTCCTCTCCGGCTGACGAGCGCTCGCTCGTCGATGTCGTCGAAGAGCGGTTGCGGACTTTGATCGAGACCGGCGTTCTGAAAGCGGGGGAGCGGCTTCCACCGACGCGCGAGCTCGCGGCCCGCGCCGGAGTCAACCGCGGCGTCCTCCTGAAGGCGATCCGCCGCCTCGAGGCGGCCGGGCGGCTCACGACGCGCATCGGGAGCGGCGTGACGGTCGGCGAGGGCGCCGCGGGCGGCTTGGGCGATGCGGACAGGGGAAGCCCGGAGGTCCGGTTTTCCGCGGCGATTTCCCGAGTCCACCTCGCGGACAATTCGCCTGCCGCCGAGGGCGAAGTCGTCGCCGACTTCTCGCGCCTCGCGCCGGACGAGCGCTTCTTTCCGATCGACGAGTTCGTCGAGATCCTCGCGTCCACGAGCCGCCGCCACAAGGAGCTCTGGGGGTATTCGAGTCCTTCGGGCCTGCGCGACCTGCGAAGAGAAATCGCGCGGAGACTCGCGGATTCGGGCGCTCCCTGGGGCGAGGAGGACGTGCTCGTGACGTCCGGAGCGCAACAGGGGCTCGACCTGTTGTTCAAGACGTTCGTCGATCCGGGGGATGCCGTTGCCGTGGAGTCGCCGACGTATCCCGGAATCCTTCCCCTCCTCCGGTTCTTCGGCGCCGAGATCGTCGAGATTCCCGTGGATCGTGGCGTCCGGGATTTCTCGCGGCTGCTGGGGCGGAGAGTCCGTCTCGTCTACACGATGCCGGAGCGCCACAACCCGACCGGCTCGACGATGGACGCCGGAAGCCGCCGGCGATTTCTCGCCGCCGCGCTCGGAGCCGGGGCCCTCGTCGTGGAGGACGGCTACGAGCGGCCCTCTTCCGGCCAACCGCCGCTCTGCGCCCTCGAACGCGGACGCGTCGTCAGCCTCGGTTCGTTCTCGAAAGATCTCGTTCCCGGCATCCGGCTCGGATGGATCGCCGCGGACCGCCCCGTCTTGAGGGCGCTCTCCGTCGCGAAGCAGACGACCGATCTCCAGACGCCGCTGCCGCTCCAGGCGGCGACGGCCGAATTCCTGGAGAAGAGGCTGGACGCCGGCGTTTTCCGCCAGCGCGCGGAAGAGATCCGGGCGCGGAGAGCGATCGCGATCGATTCGATCTCCCGCCTTCTCCCGGGCGTCTCGTTCCGGGACGAGCCGGACAGCCCGATCGTGTGGCTCGAGCTTCCTGTCGGGTCGAGCGGCCGCGAGATCGCGCGGGTCGCGGCGCTTGCCGGCGTTCGGGTCGCCGCCGGGGCCGACTTCGACCCGTTCGGCCGCGACCTTCCGGCGATCCGGCTGTCGGTCTCGCGCATCGACCGGTCCGCCATCTCGGAGGGAATTGTCCGGCTCTCGGAAGCCGTCGAAACCGTCCAACGCGAAGCGGGATCCACTCTCGCGATCCCCGCGCTGTAAATGCAGACGAAAGAAGAACCGATGAAGGAGGAACCCATGGATTCCAACGATTTCCGGCTCAAGGTGGGGCTTGCCGAAATGCTCAAGGGCGGAGTGATCATGGACGTCGTCAACGCCGAGCAGGCGAAGATCGCGGAAGACGCAGGAGCGGTCGCGGTGATGGCGCTCGAGCGGGTACCCGCCGACATCCGGAAGGAAGGCGGCGTCGCCCGAATGTCGCCGGTCGCGAAAGTCCGCGAGATCCAGAAAGCGGTCTCGATCCCCGTGATGGCGAAGTGCCGGATCGGGCACCTCGGCGAAGCCCGGATCCTCGAGGCGCTGAAAGTCGATTTCATCGATGAATCGGAAGTCCTGACGCCCGCCGACGAGGAGAACCACGTCTACAAGCACGATTTCAAGGTCCCGTTCGTCTGCGGCTGCCGCAACCTCGGCGAGGCGCTGCGCCGGATCGGGGAAGGGGCCGCGATGATCCGGACGAAAGGGGAGGCGGGCACGGGCGACATCGTGCACGCCGTCAAGCACCTTCGGGCCGTCTTCCGCGAGATCCGGACGCTCACGCTCCTGTCCCGGGACGAGCGGATGGCCGAAGCGAAGCGTCTGGGGGCTCCGTTCGAGCTCGTCACCGAGGTCGCCGAGTCCGGGAAGCTCCCGGTGCCGAATTTCGCGGCCGGCGGAATCGCGACTCCCGCGGACGCCGCGCTCTGCATGATGCTCGGCGCCGAGTCGGTGTTCGTCGGGTCGGGGATCTTCAAATCGAGCGACCCGGCGAACCGCGCCCGGGCGATCGTCCAGGCGACGACGCACTGGCGCGACGCGAACGCTCTCGTGGAAGCGTCCGCGGATCTCGGCGAGGCGATGAAGGGGCTCGACGCCGCCTCGCTTCCTGAAGCCGAACGGTTGCAAACCCGGGGATGGTAAGCGGAGAACCCGCATCCCGCCTGGCTCGCGGATCGCCGCGCCTTCGAGGATGTCGGCGTTGAAAGTCGGCGTACTGGCGCTGCAGGGCGATTTTGCGAAGCATGCGGAAGCCCTCGCCCGCGCGGGCCGCGAGAGCCGCGAGATTCGAAGGCCCGGGGAGCTCGAATCCGTGTCCGGGCTCGTTCTTCCTGGCGGCGAATCCACGACGCTCCTGAAGTTCTTCGAGCGGGAAGGATGGGAGAAGCCGCTGCGAGATTTCGCGGCGAGCGGAAGGCCGATTCTCGCGACGTGCGCCGGCCTGATCCTCCTCGCGCGGAAAGTCGAGAACCCGGAGCAGCGTTCACTCGGCCTCCTCGACGTGGACGTCGTGCGCAACGCGTACGGGAAACAGATCGATTCCTTCGTCGGGCGGGCACGGGAACCCTCCGGCGAAGAGATGGAAGCCGTCTACATCCGCGCGCCGAAGATCTCTCGCGTGGGGCCCGGGGTGGAGGTCCTTGCGAGAGAAGGCGATGACGCGGTCTGGGTGCGCCAGGGCAACGTCCAGGCGGCGACGTTTCACCCGGAGCTCACGGAGTCGTCCGAGGTTCATCGCCGGGCGTTCTGCCCGTGAACCGCGGACGATGAGCGGCGAGGTCTGGCTCGAGGCGCTGGAACTGCCGGTTCAGCCGCCTTCGCTGCCCTACCTCCGCGAGCTGTTTCGCGCGTTCAACGAGCGAATTCCATTCGAGTCGGCGTCGAAGATCGTCCGCGACCGGGAAATCGTCGAGGCGTCAGAGAAGCCGAGGCGGCCCGATCTCTTCTGGGGCGAACACCTCGAGCGGGGAACGGGAGGGACCTGCTTTGCCCGCGTCGCCGCGTTCGAGGCCCTGCTCGTCGACCTCGGGTTTCCGTCCCGGCGGGTGATCGGAGCGATCGGATCCGCGCGCAACCACGCTTCGCTCGCCGTTCGGCTCGCGGGCCAGGAGTGGCTCGCCGACGTCGGCTATCCCCTGCCGGAAATCTTCCCGTTCGCCAGCGCCGAATACGAAACGCCCCTCGGCATGCTGCGGATGGACGTCGCGGAGAATGCGGCGGCTGTCCGCTTTGAGTCGGGGCCGGAGAGGGGCCGGTCGATCCGATTCGAGCTCGGATCGCAGGCGGATGCGGATTTCGAGGATTCGTGGCGCCGCACTTTCGTCCGCACGTCGATGTTTCTGTCCGATGTGGTCATACGCCGGGAGACCGGGGACCGGGTTTTGCGATTTCACCGAGGAGAGATCCAGATCTCCGACGCGGTGTCTCGAACGCGGATTCCCCTGGGCACGAAGCGCGCGGAGAGGCTCTCCGAGATCTTCGAGATCGACCAGGGAATCCTGGAGCGGGCACTCGAGCTCACGGGCGATCCGAATCCCGCCCGGGAAGCCGCGCGGATCGAAGTGTTTCGGGAAGGAGAGGACGCGGAGGAGCTGCTGAAAGCGATCGCCCGTCCCGACGGATACCGGCGGTTCGCGGAGGGGCTCGGCAAGGTCGAGATTGAATCGACGGGAGAGAGAACGTTCGAGGCCCGAATCGCGCCGGAGCGGGGCGATCCGGCCGTCGAGCGCGTCCGGTACGAGCCGGAGCAGAACATCCTCACGATCGAACGCGAGGTCGGGCTTCGCTCCACGGGCTTTCAGGTCGAGACGACGGAGTTCGGGCCGCGGCTGGTTCGTTTCGCGGACCTTCCCGACGCGCGCGAGGAGTTCCTGAGGTCCGATTTCGGCCGCGGCCGGATCGCCGCGATTCTCGCGATGGATCTCGCTGCCCTCTCGCGGCTCTGAAAAGGCTCAGAATTCGAGCTTTTCGTCCTGGCGGAGGAAGTGAAGCCGCTTCATGTTGAGCTTCCGGATCTCGCGCTCGATCTCCGGCAGCGACGGCGGTTTCATGTGGTACAGGAACACGGGTACGGTCCTGCGCGTCTTCGCGAGCTCGGCGGGAATCTGCCGCGGCGTCAGGTGCCGAGACGCGGCCGCGATCTTCGACTGAGAATTGGAGAAGGAGACTTCCAGGAAAATCGCCTTCAGATCCTCGGCGCGGTCCGCCACCTGCCAGAGCCGCCGCGTCGGGCCGGTGTCCCCCGAGAAGAGGATCGACCCGGACGCCCCTCGAACGAGATATCCGTACGTCGGGACGACGTGATGGACGGGAATCGGCTGAAACGAGAGATCACCGGCGCGGTAAACGGTCCCTGGGGCGACGGGGCAGAACCTCACAGTGGCGTTCCGGCGCGAGGGAAGCTTCGAAAAATCCGGCCAGAGAGATCCGTTGAAGAGGTGCTTCCGGAGAGGCGACAGGACCGTCCGGGGCGCGACGATCTCGATCGCCCTGCGGCGCCCGAAGACGTTCTCGAGCAGAAACGGCAGCGTCGCGACATGATCGAAATGCGAGTGGGTGATCACGACCCGGTCGACGCGCCGCTGCTCCTCGAGCGTGAGCGTCGACGTGAGGGCGCCGGCGTCGAGCGAAGAAGTCTCGTTGAGGAGAAACGTCGTCATCCGGCGGCCGGGCGCCGAGCCCCCATAGGGACCAAGCACACGAACCCGGAGAGTCTTCTTCGTGCGGGGCGCTCGGATCAAGCGGCGAAATTGTATCGCGGTTTCAGAAAATCGCGCCGATGTAGAACGACGTCCGGAAGCTCGAGAGAGACGTCCGGAGGTCCCATTTCTTCGCGAAATCCCAGTGGAGATCGACGCCCAGCAGATTGACCGAAATGCCGTAACCGTAGTCGGCGAGACCGTCGACGAGCTCGTAAGGGCGGTAGGTCGCGGTTGTCGGAACGCCGTTGACGAGAGTCGTGAATTCCTTGTCGTGCCCCGAGCCGTTCCAGAACACGAAGGTCTGGCCGGAGTAGCTGAAATTGGAGGCGCCGACGTCGACGAAGACGCGCCCGCGAATGTTGTTGAGGACGAAACCGCCGAAGAGGCGGATCTGGTCGATCAGCGGGAAGCGGTACTCGACGTTGCCGAACGCGACCTCGTTGCCGATCTCCGATCGGAAGTTGTAGGCGCGCAGGGTGTCGTATCCGCCGAAAGAGAAGATGTCGGGGAAGTTTCCCGTCGAGCGCGCACCGTAGAGACGGAACGCGAGCGTCGAGCGCTTGAATATCCGGAGGTACTGCCGGATGTCGATCGACAACGACTGCGCGAGCGTTCCTCCATGCTTCGAGACGATCGGATTTCCGCTGGCATCGGTTCCGACGACCTCGTCTCCGTGCTTCAGGTCCGGCGTGTAGGAATACGTGAGCGTGTAGCGGTGGCCAGCGAGCGGGCCGAGCTCGGTGTAAAGCGTCTTGTCTCCGGTGAACGAAAGGCTTCCCGTGGGGTCGTTGTCCCGCCGGTTTCCGAAGAAGACGGCCTGCGAGCCGCTCTCGTTCGTGACGAAAAACGGCTGGTCGAGCGACCGGGAAATGAAACCGATCGACCCGTCGAATCGGTGGTATCGGTCCAGCGGGTACGATCCGATGAGCGTCGCGCCCGTTTCCCGCAGAAAGCGCTGCCCGCGGCTGAAGAGGCCGGTGCTGACGTTGAGCGACGAGCCGATGAAGTATTCGCGCGTGTCGAAGATCGACGCTCCGAGCCGAAGGCGTTTTCGCATGTTGAGGTACGTGAGATTGAAATCGGTATAGGTCGAAATCGACTGAAGGCTCGCGACGAGCAGCCGGTCGCCGAGGTTGTCGGAGAAGAGCAGCGAAGAATCGGAAAACAGCGTGTTGTCGGAATTGACGCCCGCCGCGACATTCGCGCTGTCGACGTAGAGCTTGTGAGACGGCTTCTTCTGGACCTTGTCCGGGTCGATCGCGACTTCGATCGCGGGCGTGTAGCGGGCGGCCGGCTGGGCACCCGCGGGGGCCGGAGGCGGCGTGAGCGCGGCGAGCCGCTTGATCGGCTTCTTCGCGTCGGCGAGGTAGAGCGAGAAGCGGAGCTTGTAGTAACCGCAGAAGACGAGCTTTTCGATGCCGTCCTTGCCCGTGAAGACGCTCGGCGTGAAAGCCCCGCCGACGACGTTGGTGTGCTGCCACGTCTCGCCCGTGTTGAGGTCGAGAGAAAAGATGTTGTACACGCCGCCGTCCCGGTCCGACGAGAAGTAGAGCCGCGATCCGTCGGGGGACAACGAGGAATCGACGTCGTTGAAGTCGCCGAACGTGACCTGCTCGCGGGCGGAGGGATTCGAGGGATCGACGCGGAAGATCTTGTTGTAGTCCTCGCGTTTTGAAGAGTAGTAGATCCACTTTCCGTCGGGAGAGTAGGCCGGCGCAACGTCCCAGGCGTCGTCCTGGGTCGCGTTGTCGAGCTTCCCGGTGTCCAGGTGGTAGACGAAAATGTTCGATGTTCCCTTGTCGACCGCGGAGAAAACGATCGATTTCCCGTCGGGCGAGTACGACGGCGAAAGCGCCTGGTCGACCGGGATCGGAATCTCGCGCTCGAGTCTTTTTCGTGAGCACGTTGAACACTCCGATGTTTCGCCCTCGCTCGCGTCGGACGAAGCCGACCATGTGATTGCCGTCGGGCGAGACGCCGATCGCCCGGCCCGGCTCGGTCGCCGAAATCGTCACGAACTGGGCGACGAGATATTCGTATTTCGTCGTGTAGCCCTTCGTGAGGTTGCGAAACAGCCGGCGGTCGCGCGAGGAGAAGACGACGACGTCCGCGTTCTCGTCGTACGTGGAGACCGCCCCGAGAAAGTCTCCGGACGGGAACGGCACCGGCGAGGTCTCCCACGACTGGCCGTCGTCTTCCTTTCGGGCGTGGTAGCGCTCGCCGAAATCGACCGGTTCCCCCTTGCTCGTGAGGATGGGAAGGTACCGCTGGCGCAGGTAGCGCCGGAACTTGATGTCGAAATCCTCCGCGCTCAGGTCGAAAGCCCGCTTGATGACCTTTTCGATGCCGCCGCCGAGGTTCGTGCGGAACTCGTAGACGAACTCCCGAACGGCATCCTTGCCCCATTCCGCCTCGATGAAGTCGAACACCGCGTGGCCGAACCGGTAAGCGAAGTAGCCGTGAGCTGGTTGCCGCGCTTCGCGATCTCCGGGACGAGATCCGTGAGCACGGCGTCGCGAATGTACATGCGGGAGTAGTTGTCTTCGTCGTGGCCGAAGTAAGAGGCCATGCCTTCCATGAACCACTGTGGCGGGGAAGACGTGTACGCCTTGATGAAGTTGCCCTGGAAGAGCAGCTCGAACTGGAAGATGTGCGTGCACTCGTGCTGGATGACTTTCTGCAGGAGCTCGTCGGGAACGTCGATCGGCGTGACGATCCGGTCGCGGGTCGGCAGGGCGAAGGCGCCCGTTCCCTCCGGGATGAAGTTCAGGTCCGTGTTCGTCTGCTCGAACTCCACGTGCGTCGCGTAGATGATGACGGGAATCGGATGGGAGATCTGGTAGTTGAGCGTGCGCGAGAGCTCGTCGTACGCGCTCTCGGCGAAAGACGCGACCTTCTCGAGCGAGTCTTTCTCCTTCGGGTAGTAGTAGATCTGGAAATGCGTGGAGCGGTAGATCGACCAGTCGAAGCGATCGTAGGCGATCTTGTTCTGGCCGAAATCGCCGAACTGCGCGAGCGCCGGCGCGGCCGACGCCGCGAGCAGCACCATCACGAACGCGACGCGAATGGAGACTTTGTTCATGACCTCACCGCGTGAAAACGTATCGTTCCACGGATCTTTCCCGAGGAACGAACATGTTCAGAATCTGGTCTTCGAGCGAAAAGAGGTTTCCGAAAAGGCCGAGCAGCTCGTCGGTTCGGCGCCGGTTCCGCTCGCGAAAATCCTTGAACTCGTCCTGCAGGATTTTTTCCCCGGTCTTCCCGTCGAGAACGAGGAACACGATGTCGAACAGGTAGCCGGTCCGCTCGACATAGATCTGGCGGTAGTACGTCTGCCCGTTGATCGGCGACACGTATTCTTCGGTCTTGTAGCCCGCGCTGTCCTCGATCTTGAATTCGAGCGACCCGGAGACGATGACGTCGGCGTTTTCTTTCCGGCCGACGCCCCGCCAGAATTCCGTGCTTCGGGAGAGCTCGATCAGGTTGCGGGTCGGCAGCGTGACCGTCTGCCCGAGGTCGATCGTCTGCAACTTCGTCTTCTTCTGAAGCCTCGACACGAGGTAACGATGAAATTCCGCCTGCACGTCGACCTTCGCGAGGTCGGCCTTGTCCTTCGGCTTGTCGGCCTCCGTCACGAGGAGGAACGGGGCGATCGCGACCCGTTCGTTGCCTTTGAGGGGCAGGCGCGGCCGCATGGGGAGCTTCATCTTCAGGCGGACGACGCCGGAGCATCCGGCCGCCAGCAGGACGAGCGGAAGGAGAACCGCGGCCGTCCTACGGAGCAGGGCTCACCTTCCCCACGCGTTTCGTGTAGGCGGAATAGAACTCCGCGAATTTCGTGTAGTTCTGCCGAATGGAGCTGTCGTTTCCCGCGAGGGAAACGGCCTTTTTGTACTCGTCGAAGGCGGCGCCGAACTCGCCGACCGCTTCCAGCGCGACGGCCAGGTCGTTGTGCGCCCGCGCATTTCCGGGATCGAGCGCGACCGCGTGCTCGAACCGGAAACGCGCCTCCTGCCAGTACCCGAGGCGGGCGACCTTCGCGCCGAAACGGAGCTGCTGGGAAGCTTTCTGCGGCGCCGTTTGCGAGGCGCACCCACACGAGGCCACCCAGAGCGCGGCGCCGAGTGCGCCGATCCAATGTCTCGATCGCATCAAGTTTCTTCTTCTGCCACTCCCGTGCCACTCCCGTGACGGTCGGTGTATTCTAAACGCGTTCTCGCTGGCGAATGGAAAATTTTAGGATGTTCCGATGACGAATGAGGCCGTGCGTGCGGCGCTCGCGTGGCGAAAGATTCCGGGGCTTTCGCCGCGGCGGTTCTGGAGATCGTGTGCGCGCGCGGGCGATTGGACGAAGCTTCCGGGCGCCGACCCGTCCCTCTTGGGCGACATTCTTCCGTCCGAGAGGACACGCCGCGAGATCACGCGGCCGTTCGACATCGACGTGTCCGCCGAGCTCGCGGCGGCCCGGGCGGCAAAGGCGACGCTTCTCACTCCGTTCGAGGGACCTTATCCGCGGCTGCTCCGGGAAATCCCGGATGCTCCGCTCGCGCTCTATGCGCGCGGCGACACCGGAAGGCTCGCGCTGCCGGCCGTGGGAATCGTGGGATCGCGGGCGGCGACGAACTACGGCAAGGAAGTCTGCGCGCGTGTCGCGAACGATCTTTCCGCGGCGGGCGTCTGTGTCGTCTCGGGAATGGCGCGCGGAATCGACGCGTCGGCGCACCACGCGGCGCTCGCCGGTCCCGGAGGCACCGTCGCGATCCTGGGATGCGGGCCGGAAGTTCCCTATCCGGAAGACAATCGCGAGCTCTGGAATCGGATCCTGAAAGACGGTCTCGTTCTCACCGAATTTCCTCCGGGCACCGAGCCGGAACCGAAGAACTTTCCGGTGCGCAACCGGATCATCGCGGGGATGTCGAGCGGAGTCGTCGTCGTCGAAGCCGCGCGCCGGAGCGGCTCCCTGATCACCGCGAAGTTCGCGAACGATTTCGGCCGCGACGTGTTCGCGGTCCCGGGGTCCGTCCGGTCCGAGCTCTCCGACGGCTGTCACGAGCTGCTGCGCGACGGGGCGATCCTGTGCCGCGGCGCGGAAGACGTCCTCTCGGAGATCTTTCCGTCTCTCGGCGGGACGGCGACTCCCCGCGACGTCCCGGAGTCGCTCTCCGGCGATGCCGCGCAGGTCTGGAAGTCGATGGCCGGCGAGGAAGCGTGGTCCGCCGACGATCTCGCGGAGATCAACAATCTGCCGGTCGCCAACCTGCTGGCGGTCCTGTTCGACCTCGAAGCCCGCGGCCTCCTGCGCACTCTTCCCGGCGGCCTCTACGTGGCGGTTCGGGAGGGCGGACTTGAGGGGCGGACTTGACAGACGCCGTATGATGCGCCCTTGCAATAGGGAAGGACACTTTCTTGGCTAAATCGCTCGTCATCGTCGAATCGCCCGCCAAAGCGAAGACCCTGGAAAAATTTCTCGGCAAAGACTTCAAGGTCCTCGCTTCGTACGGACATGTGCGCGACCTGCCGCGCAAGGGGCTCGGCGTCGACCGGGAAAACGGGTACAAGCCGACCTACGAAGTCCTCAAGGGAAAAGAGAAAACGCTCGGCGAGCTCCGCAAGGCGACGAAGGGCGTCGACCGCGTCTACCTCGCCGCGGATCCCGACCGCGAGGGAGAGGCCATCTCCTGGCATCTTCTCCAGGAATTGAAGGTCGGCAACTCCCGGGTGGAGTTCAAGCGCGCCCGCTTCAACGAGATCACGAAGAAGGCGGTGCAAGCCGCTGTCGAAAACGCGGGATCGATCGACGAAAACCGCGTCGGAGCCCAGCAGGCGCGGCGGATCATCGATCGGCTCGTCGGGTACGAAGTCTCCGATCTCCTCTGGAAGAAGATCTGGCGGGGACTCTCCGCGGGACGCGTCCAGACCGTCGCGCTCCGGATCATCTGCGACCGCGAAAAGGAGATCGAAGCGTTCGTTCCCGTCGAATACTGGTCGGTGGACGCGCGTCTCGCGGCCGCCGGTTCCCCGCCGCCGCCCGAATTCACGGCCCGGCTGTTTTCCTTCGACGGCGAAAAGCTCAAGTTCGACGGCGCCGATCCAAAGGTCGCGAGCGAAGCGCGGGCGCAGGAGATCCGCCGCGAGGCCGAGAAGGGCCGGTGGATCGTCCGCAAAGTCGAGAAATCGGAGCGAAAGAAGTCGTCGCCGCCCCCGTTCATCACGTCGCAGCTGCAGCAGGCGGCCTCCCGGAGACTCGGCTTCACGGTCCGGCGCACGATGCAGCTCGCCCAGAGACTCTATGAGGGCAAGGAAATCGCGGGGCGCGGCACGGTCGGCTTGATCACGTACATGCGAACCGACTCGACGCGCGTTTCCGACGACGCGCTCTCCGGGGTCCGCGCCTTGATCGGCGAGAAATACGGGCCCGATTACCTCCCCGAGACGCCGAGGTTCTTCCGCGCGCGGGCCAACGCCCAGGAGGCGCACGAGGCGATCCGGCCGACGATGCTCGACCTGCCGCCGGACGCGGTCGCGAGCGCGCTCACGTTCGAAGAAGCGAAGCTGTACCGGCTGATCTGGGAGAGATTCGTCGCGTCGCAGATGAACCCGTCCATTTCGGAGACCGTCGCCGCGGAGATCGAGGCGGGCCGTTCGCTCTACCGCGCGACGGGCTCGACCCTGAAGTTTCCGGGATACCTCGCGGCGTACGGCGTCGCCGAAGAAGACGACGACGAGAAAGAAGCCGGCTCCGCCATCCCCCCGCTCGCGGAAGGAGACGTGGTCCGCCTCGTTTCGCTCGCGCCGGAACAGCACTTCACCCAGCCGCCGCCCCGGTTCAACGAGGCCTCGCTCGTGAAGTACATGGAGGAGAACGGCATCGGCCGGCCGTCGACGTACGCCGAGATCATGCGCAAGATCGAGGACCGGGAGTACGTGCGAAAGAGAGAAAAACGTTTCTATCCGACGGCCCTCGGCCGCGTCGTCATCGAGATGCTGATCCCTTACTTCGACGACTTTTTCGAGACGGGCTACACGGCCCGCCTGGAGGAGGAGCTCGACGAGGTCGAGGCGGGCAAGATCAAATGGACGAAGGCGCTCGCGGACTTCGACAAGAAGTTCGTGAAAGACCGCGACCGGGCGTTGAAGCAGATGGTCTCCCAGAAGGCGGGGATCCTGTTGAAAGACGCCCGCAAGACCTTCGGGTTCGCGCTCGTCCCGGAGATCGCCGACACCTGCCCGAAGGACGCGAAGCCGTTGAAGCTCCGAATGGGGAAAAACGGCCTCTTCATCGCGTGCTCGGGATACCCGAACTGCGATTTCACCTACGACGTTCCCGAGACCGAAGAGGATGCGCCCGACCTGACCGAATACGAGAACCAGATCTGCGAAGAGTGCGGCTCGCCGATGAAGCTGCGGCAGTCGGGCGAGCGCCCGTTCCTCGGCTGCTCGGCCTATCCGAAATGCCGGAACACGATGCCGATCGCGATGGCCGCGAGCCGAGCCGCGTCCGAACCGCAGCCGACGGGGGAGAAGTGCCCCGATTGCGGCGGCGATCTCGTCAAGAAGAGGGGCCGGTTCGGCGAATTCGTCGCCTGTTCGAACTACCCGAAATGCAAGTACCGGCCCCCGAAGCCCCTCGTCGAGACGGGAGTCCTCTGCCCGAAAGACGGCGGAAAGATCGTCGAGCGGCGCGGGCGGTTCGGCTTCTTCTACCCCTGCGCGAACTATCCGAAGTGCGACTTCTCGTTCCGCTACAAGCCCCTGCCGCAGGCCTGCCCGAAATGCGGCCGGCCGTACCTCCTCGAGAAGACGCTCAAGCGCGAGGGGACATTCCTGTTCTGCGACAACCCCGCCTGCGATCACAAAAAGACGATAAGCCCGCCCCGGGACGCGAAAGTCGTCGTAAAATAGGCGTTAATCTACAGGGGGGACTTCTTGAGCGACGACGCGAAACTGAAGTGCACGGACTGCGGCGCCGAAGGGGTCATCTACATGGTCGACGGCGATCCCGTCTGTTCCCGCTGCATGACGAAGCGGAAACCGCCCCTTCAATACGACGGCCCGGACCGGCGGCGCCGTCAGGTTCCGACGCCTTTCCTGAGACGCGATACCGACCGGAACCGAATCAAGAAGACGTTCTCCTGAACTCCTAGTCCACCTTCAACACGGCGAGGAAGGCCTCCTGCGGGATGTCGACGCGGCCGACGCGCTTCATCCTCTTCTTTCCTTCCTTCTGCTTCTCGAGGAGCTTCTTCTTCCGCGTGATGTCGCCGCCGTAGCATTTCGCGATGACGTTCTTGCGGAGCGCCGAAATCGTTTCCCGCGCGACGATTTTCGCGCCGATCGCCGCCTGGATCGCGACCTCGAACATCTGGCGCGGAATGATCTCCCGCATCTTCTTCGCGAGCTCGCGTCCCTTGACGGGCGCTTCCTCCGCGTGGACGATCAGCGACAGCGCGTCGACCGGCTCGCCGTTGACGAGGATGTCGAGCTTGACGAGCTTTCCCTCGCGGTAGCCCGAGAGCTGGTAGTCGAACGACGCGTATCCCTTGGACAGCGACTTCAGCTTGTCGTAGAAATCCAGCACGATCTCGTTCAACGGAAAGTCGTACGTCAGGACGACGCGATTGGCCGAGAGGTACTCCATCGCGATCTGCGTTCCGCGGCGTTCCTCGCAGAGCTTCAGCAGGCCGCCGAGGAAATCGTCCCGCGTGATGATCGTCGCGGTGATGAAGGGCTCGTCGATCCGGTCGATCGACTGGGGCGGAGGGAGCTTGGCCGGGTTGTCCACGTCGATCAGGTCGCCGGACGTCGTCTTCACGCGGTAGTTGACAGACGGCGCCGTCGTGATCAGCTCGAGGTTGAACTCGCGCTCGAGCCGCTCCTGCACGATGTCCATGTGGAGCAGGCCGAGAAAGCCGCAGCGAAAGCCGAAGCCCAGGGCCGTGGAGGTCTCGGGCTCCCACGTGAACGACGCGTCGTTCAACCGCAGCTTCTCCATCGCGTCGCGAAGGTTCGGGTAGTCGTCCGCGTCGGTCGGAAAGAGGCCGGAAAACACCATCGGCTTGGCCTCCTCGAAGCCGGGCAGCGGCGCGGCCGTCGGGTGTCGCGCGTCGGTGACGGTGTCGCCGATCTTCGTCGAGTGCAGGTCCTTCACGTTGGCCCACAGGAAGCCCACCTCGCCGACCGAGAGCTCGGGCACCGACTGCGGTTTCGGCGAGAAGATCCCGACCTCCTCGACCTCCACTTCGAGCCCCGTGTTCATGAAGCGGATCTTCTGCCGCGGGCGGAGCGTTCCGTCGATCACCCGCACGAGCGACGTCACGCCGCGGTACGGGTCGTACCAGGAGTCGAACAGCAGGGCTTTGAGCGGCGCGGCGGGATTCCCTTTCGGGTGCGGGATGCGCTCGACGATTCGCTCGAGCAGCTCGGGGACCCCGACTCCCTGCTTCGCCGACACGAGAATCGCGTCGTGCGCGGGCAGCCCGACGACCTGCTCGATCTGTTCCTTCGCCTTGTCCGGCTCGGCGGACGGCAGGTCGATCTTGTTGATGATCGGGATGATCTCGAGGTTGTTGTGGATCGCGAGGTACGCGTTGGCGAGCGTCTGCGCCTCCACTCCCTGGGTCGCGTCGACGACGAGGACCGCGCCGTCGCACGCGGCGAGCGAGCGGGAGACCTCGTAGGAAAAATCGACGTGGCCGGGAGTGTCGATCAGGTTGAACGTGTAGGTCTGCCCGTCCTTCGCCCTGTATTGCAGCGTGACGGAGCGCGCCTTGATCGTGATCCCGCGCTCCTGCTCGAGCTCCATGTCGTCCAACATCTGCTCGCCCATCTCCCGATCCGAAACCGCCCCGCACAGCTGCAGGATTCTGTCCGACAGCGTCGTCTTGCCGTGGTCGATGTGCGCCACGATCGAGAAGTTGCGGATGAGCGTGGGGTCGGTCATGGGAGGACCTGCATTCCGAGATTTCTCGCGGCAGCCGACAGCTGCCGATCGAAGGTGTAAATCGCGTCGGCGCCCGACAGAGTCGCCGCCGCCAGGTGCAGGCCGTCGCTCGCCCGCAGGGGCAGTCCGAGCAGGATCAGTCGCTCCGCCTCCCGGTGGACATCCGGCGTGAAATCCAGCCGTTCGAAGCGCCCTTCCTCGAGATGATCGAGGATCGCCTGGCAAAGGCGGGAGGCCACCTCGGGGGGCGCCGTGCCCTCGCGCGCGCGCCGCGCAAGGGCCGAGACGCATTCGGTGATGACCAGATCCGACAGGGCCAGGTCCCGTCGGCCGGCCGCTGCGGCGCCGAGAGATTTGCTTCCCGGTTCGTCGAAGTAGAGCTTCACGAGAGCGCTCGCATCCAGGTATCGCATCGGCGTCCCTAGTAAGGGCTCTCCTCGCGTTCGAGGATGATCGTTTCGGAGAGGGGCGGATCCAGTTTCGGCATCCGCTTTCGGAATTCGGTGAGGTCGGGAAACGGTCTCCGCGATCGCCTCTCGAGTGGCGCGAGGCGGGCCACCGGCTTGCCGCGATCGGTGATGACGACTTCGCGCCCTTTCTTGACTTCCTCGATGAGGGCAGAAAGATTCTGCCGCGCCTCGCGAATGCCGGCTTTTTTCATTCCGACATTATGCTACATGTAGCACATTGGGTCAATCGCGGGAAGTGGACAGCGAGATCCGGCGGCGAGTGGCTATTGCGGCCGGCCGCCCGGCAGTCAGACTTCGCTCAGGTGGAAGGAGGAAACCATGAAACATCTCATTGCGGCCTTTCTGCTCTGCTCGAGCGTCGCTCTCGCGTCAGCCGAAGCCGGCAGCGTCGCCTCACCGACGCTGAAATCCGTTCTGCTCGCGCAGCTGAAGTCCACCCACAACTCGCAGGAGTGGTTCGTCCCGGCGATCCCGGCGTTGGCCGGGCTCACGGTCGAACAGGCGGTCTGGAAGCCGGGATCCGAAAACCATTCGAGCTCCGACAACCATTCGATCGCGCAGCTCGTCAACCATCTGACGTTTTGGAACAAGCGGCAGCTCGCGAAGTTCAAGGGAGAACCGCCGGCGCCTACGGCGGCAACAACGCCGAGACATTCGTGCCGATCGTCGACAAGGCGGCCTGGGACGCCGCCGTCCGGCAGCTGGACGAAGTGCTGACGGCGTGGGAGCAGGCGATCGAGAGCGCGGACGACGCGAAGCTGGCGTCGTGGTATTCGACGATCGCGCACATCAGCGCGCACAACGCGTACCACACCGGCCAGATCCTCTACATCCGCAAGGAACAGGGATCGTGGGATCCCGCGAAGGGCGTCAAATGAGCCGATCGACCCTCGATCAGCCGGCTCCGGAGGAATTCCACGGCGCGGGCGATGATTTCGCGCGAGCGCGCGTCGTCGTCCAGGATGTCGAAGCCGTGGCGCCCGGTCGGGTGATTGAGGACGTCCAGGCACGCGTTCGCCGCGAGCGCCTGCTCGACGAACCGGTCGATGCCGGCGTTCATCCAGGGATGATCGAGCCCGGCGCGGGCGACGAGGATCGGCGCCGTGCGCCCCGCCTCCGCCCGGACGTGGTGGGCCGGCGAGAAGTCGCGGCGCGTCTCGTCCGTGATCGCCTCCGTCGCGCCGGGAGGCTTCTCTCGCAGGTCGAGCGCCGCGTAGAATGCGACGATCGCGCGAACATGCGGGGAGAGCCGCGCAGAGCCACGCTGAGCAGCGGCCCTCCCGCCGAGAACGCCCAGAACGCGACCCGGTCGGAATCGATGCCGAGCTCGTTCGCGTGGTCGCGCACGTAGTCCGCGGCGGTCTGGACGTCGGCCGCGGCGTCGAGAAGCCGCTCGGGCCCGAGAAACCGGTGGTTGAAAGTCACCGCGACGAGTCCCGACGCGGCGAGCAGGCGGCCGTAGGAAGTGAACACTCCCATGTTCTTCGCGCCGAGCTTCGGGACGGGACCGTGGATCATCAAAACGGCCGGGTTCCGCGACCCGGGCGCCGTCCCGGCCGGCTCGTACACATCCATCGTGAGGGGCTCTTCGCCGGCGGTCGAGTACGTCACGTCGCGGCGAACGGCAACCTCGGCCATCCCCGGCACGCGGTGGACGATTTCCATCCGAATCAGCTGATCGAACGGCGGCATCTCGGCCATTCAGTCCTCCTTCAACTCCAACTGGAGCCGCAGCACGCGGGAAAGCTCCGCCTTCAACGCGGCATCGGTCCGCTCCGGCGCGAGCGCGCTTTCGGAAAACACGATCGCGTCCCGCGTGACGCTGTCGGCGATCTGGAGCGCAAAAGCGACAGCGGCGCCGGGACGGTCGCGGCGGATCTCGGACTTGCGCTCGAGAAGCATCTCCCTCAGCCGCTTCGCGAGGAGGCGGTTCAGCCGAGCGCTGCGCCGGGCGAATTCGGAATCCGGCCGAGAGCGCGCATAGAGCGTGAGCGCGCGAAGCAGCCCGCGGCGTTCGCGGCGTTTGTCCACGAGGCGGCCGACGAACTCGTCGAGGATCGCGGCGGCGCCTGCGTCTTTCCAGCGATCTTCGGCTAGGAATTCTCTCCACGACGCCCGCCCGGCTTCGAACAGGCGTTCGTCGAGCTCCTGCAGCAGGGCCTCCTTGCTTCCGAAGAGCGAATAGAACGCCCCCACGGAGGAGCGGGCGCGCCGCACGAGCTCGGTCACGTTCGCCTCTTCGAACCTTCGCTCGGCGAGAAGCTCCGCCGCGGCCGAGAGGAGCCGGTCGAACGTCGCGCGGCTACGCGCCTGGCGGGGGGAGCGGAGGTGAGCGGGCATACTAGAATCAGAATTCTAATTCTAGTTCTAGCGGGTGTCCAGAATTTCCACGCGCGCCCGCGGTCCGTCATAGGCGTAAGAAAGGCGTATAATGCCTCGCCATGAGAAAAGAGAAAACGACTTCCGACAGCGACCTCCAGACGATCCCCGGCGTCGGCCCTTCGATCGCGCAGGACCTTCTCGACGTGGGTTTCCGGCGCGTCTCCGACCTGCGCCGCAAGAACCCGGACGCGATCTACGAGGCGGTCTGCGCGCTTCGCGGCCAGCCCCAGGACCGCTGTCTCCTCTACGTCTTCCGCTGCGCCGTCTACTACGCGAGCACCCGCCAGCGGGACCCGGAGAAGCTGAAGTGGTGGAACTGGAAGGATAACGATTCCGAAGGACGAAGGAGAGGATCACGCTCCCACTGATCCCCGCCATCCAGCGCCACGTGGCCGTGTTCGCGGTCGGGCCGGCGACGGTGCGCGGGCAGGGCGCGGCCGGAGTCGTCGCGGCGGCGCAGGAGTTTCTCTCCGAAGTTCCGCTGCGGTCGTTTGCGCGTTCGACGGAGTCATCGTTTCGCCGCGCGCTGGATTCCGCGACGGAAGACCTCGCGATGGCGTTCCCGAAACCGGCGCGCAGCTGGGGTCTCGCGCGAAAGTGCCTGAACATCTTCCTGCGCGACGCGTTCTACAACTCGCATCTCGCGCCGCGGTTCAATCTGGAACGCGCGCAGCCGTTCTACGAGTTGCCGCTCGACGGCGTCGTTGCGCGCGCGCTCCACCAGCTGGCGAGGCCGAAAATACTTCCGCGCTGGCCGGGCGTCAAGCACCTGTACCCGGTGACGAGCGAGGCCTATCAGGCTTTCGCGCTCGAGCTGTCCCGGAAGTGGAAGATCGACCGCGTCTACCTGGATACGTATGTCTGGGTCGAGAACCGCGGAAAGCTCAAGCCGTAAGAGTGTGTGGGGGGACTGATGTCGTGAGTACAACCTCAATGCGACGAATCGCCGGGCTGGCCGGACTGGCGGGCGCGCTCCTCTTCTTCGCGGGCGATATGCTGTTTTACGGCTTCGTCGGGGCGGGCAGGGACTTCTCGGAAGGGATGCAGGCTACCGTGAGACGAATCTCGCTCGAGCGCCTCTTCGCAGGGGGCCTCGTGGGACCGGTCGCCGCGTGTCTGTGCATCGTGGGTTTCTGGCACGTCTACATGAATGTCCGTCCGGAGGCAGCCGGGTTTGGCCGCGCCGTCTTCGTGTGCTTTTTCGCGCTGATGGTGGCGGGAAGCGCGGTTCATACGCTCTGGGTGGCCAGGGGATTGACGCTCAAATATTGCGACTCGCGGCCCTCCCCCTGCTCGGAGCTGCTCGCCGCGACGAAAACGTATTGGAACCTGGCTTACAACCTGGGGGCGGTCCCCGGCTACATCGGCGCCGTGCTGCTCGCCGGCCTCGTCCTTCTCAAGAAGACCCGGTACCCCCGATGGGCGGTCCTCTCAAACCCGGCACTTCTGATCCTGGTGTCGCCTTTGCTGAACTCTGTTCCCTCGCCTTTCGGTGCGGCACTCGTCGGAGGCTCTGCGAATCTCTCGATCGCCGCTTTTTTCCTCGTATCGATCCTCACGACTTGGAGCACCGAAGGGTTGCCGCGGCTCGAAAAATGATCTGCCCGAGTTGCGGCGACGAATACGAGGGGGCCGGCGTGCCCGGGACCTGACACTGCGGCTGTGGACTCTTCATCCCCGCCACCTCGATCCTCCCGGTCTCGTCGCGGCGTGGAGAGAAGGGCTGCTCGCGCAGGCGGTCCTGCGCGGGCGCACGCGCGGCTACACGCGCCACCCGCAGCTCGCGCGGTTTCGCGCCGCGCCGGACCCCGTGTCCGCGATCGCGGCGTATCTCCGGGGCCTCCACGCCGAGGCGACGGCGAGGGGCTACCGGTTCGATGCGTCCCGGATCGCGCCGGCCCGTCCGCTGAAACACCGCATGCCGGAAACGCGGGGCCAGCTCGAGTTCGAATGGAAGCACCTGATGCGCAAGCTGCGCGGCCGGAATCCGGGCTGGCTCGCCCGCTTCCGGGGCGGGGCGCCGCGAGCGCACCCGATCTTCCGGCTCACGGCCGGAGGCGTGCGCCATTGGGAGCGGGGCAAAATATGATTTCAACATGACGAGTCCGATCCGCCGTTCTTGCACCGCGTTTTTGGCCGCCTCGGGGGCGAGCCTTCTGTTCTCGCTCGGCTGCAGCCAGCATCGGGCGGATTCGGGACAGCCGCTTTCCCCGTTTGCGGCCGCCTCCGGCGTGACGCGCGCGGACGGACCCGCGGGGCAGGGGCGGATCGTGCCTCTGCGTCCGATGACCGGAGACGTCGAGATCCTGAGCGGCGACCCGGAAAAGCCGGGAGATCCTTTCGTCATGAGGATCTGGGAGCTTCCCGGCACGAAGATCCCGGTTCACTCGCATCCGGTCGACGAGAACATCACGGTCGTTCAGGGCTCGTGGTACTTCGCGCTCGGCGAAGTCTGGGATCGAGCGGCTTTGACGGAGTTGAAGGCGGGTGACTACGCGTTCGCCCCGAAAGGTTCTTCGATGTTCGGATATTGCCCGGACGGCGCGATCGTGCAGGTCCACGGCGTCGGCCCTTTTCTGATCCACTGGCTCCACGGCGCGAAAACGCTCGACGATCCGGACGCGGAGGCGACGTTCACGTTCCGAAAGGGCGAGCGAGTCGAGGCCTCGCGTGGCCACGGCACGATTCGCCAGGGGTATGCCTCCGGAGAAATCGTCCAGTACGAGGTTGAAAAGGAAGACGGGAGCCGCTTCATGGCGGACCCGGACGAGCTCCGGCGCCTCTGAGATCGGGGTTCCGGGCGCCCGCCGTTTCGCGGGCGTCCGGCCTGACTCGCAACGGCGGCACGTCGATCCCCTCGCCGAACCGGGGCGTCAGGAACCGAGGCCGGGGATTCTCCCTCGACAGCGCCGCCTCGAGATCGGCGACCGGCTGGTCGATTCCCTCGTCAGTGAGCCGAAACGTTCCGTAGTGGATCCCGATCGCCTCGGCGGCCCGCAGGTCCTTCATCGCGTGGACCGCCTCTTCGGGATTCTCGTGGACCGGACCCATGAACCAGCGCGGCTCGTACGCGCCGATCGGAAGCAGCGCGAGGCGGAACGGGCCGAGCCTTTTCCCGTCTCGCGGAAGTGAGGCCCGTACCCCGTGTCGCCCGCGAAATACACGTTCCCGCCCTTTCCTTCGAGCACCCACGCGCACCAGAGCGTCTCGTCGCGGTCAAAGGCGCCGCGGCTCGAAAAGTGCCGGGCCGGAACGCAGGTGACGCGAACACCCCCGAGCTTTGTCCCGTTCCACCAGTCGAATTCTTCGGAGCCGCCGAGGCCGCGGCCTTCGAGGAACGCGCGCACGCCGAGCCCCGCGAGAATCCGCGCGGAGGGATACTTCGCGCGAATCCGGCGAAGGGTCGGCACGTCGAGATGGTCGTAGTGGTTGTGCGAGAGAAGGACAGCGTCGATTCGGAGGAAGATCATCGAAGCGGATGCCGGCCGGCCGAACCCGTCGCGGGCCGAGAAAGGAAAACGGGCTCGCCCTTTCCGACCAGATCGGGTCGGTGAGAACGTTCACGCCGTCGAGCTGCAAAAGGACCGTCGCGTGGTTGATCGGCGTCGCGCGCAGGGCGCCGGCGCCGGCCTCGCGCGGGGGAGCCGGGCCGGCCGCTTCGTCGCGATAAGGAGGCCAGGGCGCCGGCTTTCGGGTGACAAGAAACCGGAGGAAGCTCCCGAAGCCGCCCGATCTCCTCGGGGTACCGGGCAGAAAGAACCTTCGGCCGTCGAAGTGATCGCTCCGGGGTCCCCGCCAGCCCGGCGCCGAGAGCAGGTATCCCAGGCCGGCTATCGCGAGCAGGGCCGCCGCCGCGGCCTCCGCGATCGTCGCGGCCAGGATCAGCAGGAACTTGCCGAATGAACGCAAGCGTTCCGGGACGCTAGCGCGGGAGGTATCGCTCGCGCAGGATCGCCTCGTGGTGGCGGACATGACCGACCATGATCGCGGCGAGCGCGCGTACCGAAACCGGGTGGCCGCTGGCGACCCCCGTTCGAAGCCAGGCCTCCGGATCGAGCGATTCGAAGAGGAGAATGTGGCTCCGGCGAACCTGCTCGAATTCACGTGCGAGGCGGCCGAGCTCCTCGGACGGCGGGGAAGTCCGCATGAAATCGTCCTGCTCGAAGCCCGGCAGCTCGGATCCCGCGGCGCGGGCGAACCAGAATGCCCGAAAGCCGAAGACGCGCTCGCTGTCGACGATGTGCCGGACGACCTGGGAGACGGACCATTTCTCCGGCGCGTAACGGTGGTCGGCGCGCGACTCGGGAATTGAACGGAGGAGGGCGAGGATTTGGGGAAGCTGGGCTTCGAGCCCCGCGGCGAGATCGGATTCGGGCACGAGCCGCGTGTACGTGTCGTAGAACGGCGCATGCTCGTTCGAACCGGGATGGCCGGAGACGGCGGTTCCTTTCATCGATTCACCTCACCTCGACAATTCGAACCCGAACTCTACAAGAACTCCGAGCCCGGCGCTGTCGCAAACTTGCGGGCGCGGAGCTTCAGGCGCCGAGCGGCCAGCGCGAGCGCGCGTTGACCGAGAGAAAACTCTTCGGTCCCTCGCGGCGAAATTTCAAGAGCCCCGCGAAAGCGATCATCGCGGCGTTGTCCCCGGTGAGGGCCCGGTCCGGAAGAAAGACCTCGATGCCGCGCTCTTCGCCCCACCGGGCCGCCCGATCCCGGAGCTCCGAGTTCGCGGCGACCCCCCCGGAGAGCGCGAGGCGCTCCATTCCTTCGCGGACGCGCACGGTTTCGAGGCGGTCCAGGAGCTGGTCCACGATCGATCGCTGGAAACCGGCGAGCAGGCCGGCGAGGTCCTCGCCGACATCTTCCTCGGCGATTTCGCCGGAAATGCCGCGCGCGTCGAGCTCGCGGATCAGCTGCGTCTTGAGGCCGGAGAACGTGAAATTCAGCGAACCGTCGTTGAACCGGCCAACCTTGAAACGGCTCTTTTTCGCGCCGCCGCGTCCCGCGATCCGGTCGATGACCGGACCGCCCGGATAGCCAAGGCCCGCCCGGCGCGCGACCTTGTCGAAGACCTCGCCCGGGGCGTCGTCTCCCGCCCGGGCGAGGGGAACGATCCGTTCCTCGCCGACCCGCACGAGCTCCGAATGGCCTCCCGAGACGACGAGACCGTGGAAGGGAAATTCGATCGCGCGGGCCGGCTCGCCTTTCACGGAAAGAAACGGCGAAAAGAGGTGGCCCTCGAGATGCGAGACCGGCTGGAACGGAATTTCCTGCGCGAACGCGAGCGCCTTGCCGGCCGACAGCCCCACGAGGAGGGCTCCGATCAGTCCGGGGCCGGCGGTCGCCGCGACGAGTTCGATGTCGCCGAGGGACGTTCCGGATCGCGACAGAGCCTCGTCGAAGACGGAAGAGATGTTCTCCAGGTGGTGGCGGGAAGCGATCTCCGGCACGACGCCTCCGTAACGGGCGTGCATTTCCATCTGCGACGACACGACGTTGGAGAGGATCCGGCCGTCGCCGCCGATCACCGCGACGGACGTCTCGTCGCACGAAGTCTCGATTCCGAGAACTTTCATCGCGGAGATTCTCTCCCAAGGCCTCTTCCGACGGGAGCTTGAGGGGATTCTTCCCCTCGGTCGGGCGCGGCGCGGTGCCGGCGGTAGTAACGGCGGGCCTTCGCCCGGTTTCCGCACTCCCTCATCTCGCACCACCGGCGGTTCTTTCTCCGGCTGCGGTCCATGAAGAGCCAGCCGCAGTCCGGGTTCGCGCACTCGCGCAGGAGCCGAAGGTCGGGCGAGGCCAGCACCCCGGCCGCCGACCAGGCCACCCCCGCGAGAATCGGATCGAGCTCGCGGGAAGACGCGGAGAAATCCCAAACGAACACTCCCTGCCCGCGAGAAAGACGGGCGCCCGAAAGGGCGCGGGCGAGGTAGCGGTTGAATTCGGCGAGGCTCTCGGGAACCGGCGCGTGCCAGCGGGAAAGCGGCGAAAAGATTCGATGGAGAGCGCCGCGAAGAGCGTGCGCGTCCTCGATCGCGCGCGGAGATCCCTCGTTTCGTCGCGTGCCCGGCGAGAGTCTCGCTTCCTTCCCCCAGTCGAGAAGATCGCCGGGCGATCGCAGCCGGTCGTCGGCCGGGTCGCCCGGGATCCACGAGACGGTATTGTTGAAATCGAGGCAGAGCTCGCCTCCAACCCATTGGAAACGGGAGGCCTTCGTCATCGACTTCATTATAACCTGTAAATAGGATTTAGTCGGTGATGTAATTGCGGGTGTTGAGCACCTGTAAACACGGTTATACTGGTTATCGGCCCCGCGGCGCTCCGAACGACGGTAATGCTATTTCCGACTCGGGACACTAGGATGAGCGCATGTACTACATCTCGTTCCTTCTCGTCATCGCGGGGAACGTCCTCTACCACCTGTCCCAGAAGTCGATTCCGAAGGGCCTCAACCCCGCGTTCTCCGTGACGGTGAGTTACATCGTCGCGCTCGCTCTCTCCGCCGCGCTCTATCCGTTCCTGTCCTCCCAGCCGGTCCGCGAATCGGCGCGACAGCTCAACTGGGCGAGCGTCGGCGTCGGCGTCTCGGCCGTCGCGATCGAGTTCGGGTTCCTCCTCGTCTATCGGGCGGGCTGGAACATCAGCATCGCTTCCGCGATGGCGAGCGCCGCGATCGCGGTCGTTCTGATTCCGATCGGGATCCTGCTCTACCGCGAGCGTCTCTCGGCGACCAACGTCGTCGGTCTCCTCCTGTGCCTCGCCGGACTCGTCCTCGTGATCCGCCGGTAGCCTGGCTTCCCGACCTCAGGCAGATTGCTTCGTCGCGGGCGCTCCTCGCAATGACGGGAGAGTCGCGCATGTCATTGCGAGCGAAGCGAAGCAATCTGATCGGTCCCCCGCGGTATGATTCCGACATGCGGCCCGTCCTCTCGCGCAAGCTGGAAGGCTTCGGCACGACGATCTTTTCCGAGATGACCCGGCTTGCGATCGAGCACCGGGCGATCAACCTGGCCCAGGGATTTCCCGATTTCGACGGTCCGGAATTCGCGAAAGAAGCGGCGATCGCGGCGATCCGGGCCGGCCACGGGCAATACGCGCGCGTGACCGGCATCGCGGAGCTCCACCGGCAGCTTTCGGCGAAGTACCTTCGCGACTACCGGCTCGAGTACGCCCCCGATTCGGAGATCACGGTGACTTCGGGCGCCACGGAAGCGATTTTCGCGTCGATCCAGGGCATCTGCGACGCGGGCGACGAAGTGGTCCTGTTCGAGCCGTTCTACGACTCGTACCGCGCGAGCGTGGCGATGGCCGGCGCGACCGCGCGATTCGTCACGCTCCACTCGCCCGACTGGCGGTTCGAGCCGAAGGAGCTCGAAGCGGCGTTCACGCCGAAGACTCGCGCGCTCGTTCTCAACACGCCCCACAACCCGACCGGCAAAGTCTTCTCCGCCGGGGAGCTCGCGGAAATCGCCCGTCTCTGCGTCGAGCGCGACGTGATCTGCGTGACCGACGAGGTTTACGAGCACCTCGTGTACGAAGGCCGGCACACGCCGATCGCCGCGCTTCCCGGCATGCGTGAGCGCACGATCACGATCTCGAGCTTCGGGAAGACGTTTTCGCTGACCGGGTGGAAGATCGGATGGGCGGCGGCGCCTCCGCCGCTGTCGGCCGCCGTGCGCGCGGCGCACCAGTTCATCACGTTCGCGACGGCGACGCCGCTCCAGTATGCGGCGGCGGCGGCGTTCGACGCGCCGCCCGCCTACTACACGGAGCTCCGCGAGTCCTACCGGCGCAAGCGCGACTTTCTCGCCTCCGCGCTTTCGCGGCTCGGTTTCCAGGTCAGCCCCTGCGCGGGGACGTACTTCGTCTGCGCGGGGTTCTCGAACTTCGGATTCGACGACGACGTCGCGTTTTGCCGGCACCTGACCGAAAACGTCGGCGTCGCCGCGCTGCCGCCGACGTCGTTCTACGGCAATTCGGACGAAGGAAAGCGCTACGCCCGGTTCGCGTTCTGCAAGAAAGACGAAACCCTTGCCGAAGCGGTCTCTCGGCTCGAGAAGAACCTTACTCCTGCTGTTCACGCCTCCCCCTCTCCATCGGGAAGGGGGGCCGGGGGGTGAGGTTGAAAGTCGCGGCGTGAAGGTCGGGCTGATCCAGTTCGACATCGCGTGGGAAGACGCGGAGGAAAACCACCGCCGCGTTTCGAAGCGGCTCGAAGAGGCCGCCCGGCTCGGCGCCCGCCTCGCGATTCTGCCCGAGATGTTCTGCACCGGTTTCTCGATGGACGCCGCCCGGATCGCGCAGCCCCCCGGCGGACCGACCGAGACGTTTTTGAAGCAACGGGCCCGCGCGCTCCGCCTGTGGGTCATCGGCTCGATCGCCGAAGCGGGAGCGCCGGCGCCGCGGAACACCGCGTTGATCGTTTCGCCGGACGGGGACGTCGCGCGGTATTCGAAGATCCACCCTTTCACCTACGCCGGCGAGGACCGTCACTACGCGCCGGGAGAGCGGATCGTCACGGTCGAAATCGACGGCGTGCGCGTCACGCCGTTCATCTGCTACGACCTTCGGTTTCCCGAGCCGTTTCGCGTCGCGGCCGCCGGAACCGACCTCTTCGTCGTCGTCGCGAACTGGCCGGAGTCTCGGCGAGAGCACTGGCGCACCCTCCTGCGGGCCCGGGCGATCGAGAACCAGGCCTTCGTCGCGGGCGTCAACCGCGTCGGCGACGGGGGAAAGCTCCACTACGCGGGCGACTCGGCCCTGATCGACCCGCTCGGGGACGCAATCGCCGAAGCGGGGGACAGGGAAGCCGTGCTCGTCGGCGAAATCGAAGTGGAGAGGGTCCGGCGAGGGCGCGAGCACTTTCCGGTCCTCGCGGACGTCCGTCCCGAAGCTTACCGGCGCTAGGAAAATTCTTGCCCTCGCGTGGGCTCAGGAAACGGCGATCACTTCCCTCCGGTCTCCGGCCCTTCGCGTGACTTTCCGTTCGTCGAGGTGCTCGAGCAGGGGAATCGCGATGCGGCGCGTGAGGCCGAACTTCTCCTTGAACTCCGGGACGGAAAACGATTTCCAGCCCGTCGCGCGCAGGCGCGCGATCGTTTCGTCGACGGCTTTCTGCGAGATGTAGAACCCCCCGGGAAGCCTCGCGAGCCGCTTCTCCTTCGCGAGGAACGCGATGAGGCCTTCGACGATCTTCTGCTTCGCTCCGAACGCCTGCACGATATCGCCGGGAGAGGGAGGCTCGAGCCCCGCCTCGTCGAATCTCGACGCGATCCTGTCGGCGAGCTTCTGATCCCCGGCCGCGAGAGAGCCGCCTCCCGGGAGGCGGACTTCCTGCCCGCGGACTTCGATCGTCCCGGCGGCCGCGAGCCGGTCGAGCGCCTCCTCCGCGAGCTTCGGGTCGAAATGGGAGAACAGTCTCTCGAGGACGACGGCTCTCGGGGCGCCCGTGGCGCCGGGCCGGTCGCGAAGATCCTTTTGGACGAGGGACCGGGTCTGCGCTCCGAGCTCGGCCAGGCGCGGCGCGGAAAGGTAGAAGCGGCCGCCCGAAAGCGCGACGAGATCGCCAGATTTCTGCGGAGATTCGAGGAGGCTCCGGACCTCGTCGGGCTTGAGCCACTCCTGTCGCGAGAGGTCGTCGAGCGAGGCGCCCTCGGCGCGGCGGACGATCCGGCGCATCAAACGTTCGCGCGTTCCGCCCGTTTGAAAGACTTCGAGGTCTTCGGGCGCGATCCGGCGCGGCGGTTCCGCGTCGAGGATCTCTCCGCCTCCGATCGTCGCCGGAGGAGACGGCCGGCGGAGGACGAAGCGATCTCCGACCGCCGCCGCGGCGGGAACCGAGAGGGTGAGCAGCGCCGGAGCGCTCTTTCCCGGGTCGAGAAAATCCCGGTCGGGGAACCGCACGCGGGCGGACGCTTCCGAAGCGAAGTGATGAAACGTCACGGTCGCTCCGCTCTTGAGCCCCGACGCGTCGGCGAGCAGCTCCAGCCGGACGAGGAGGCGCCGCGACGGGCGCATCGCACCCGGGGTCGCGACGGTCTGGCCGCGCCGCAGCGACGCGAGATCGACGCCTGCGAGATTCACGCTCGTCCGCTCTCCCGCCTGGGCGCGCGGGGCTTCCCGGCCGTGCACCTCGACCCGCCGCACGCGCGCGGGGAAGCCCTCCGGGAGGATCTCCACCCGCTGCTCGGCCGCGACGCTTCCGCTCACGAGGCTCCCTGTCACGACGGAGCCGAACCCCGCGATCGAAAACGCGCGATCGATCGGAAGCCGAAGAGGGCGCTCCTCGCGTTCACGCTGCCCCGCGACGGCGACGTCGAGAAGCGCGAGGCGCAAGTCGTCGATTCCTTCGCCGGTCCGCGCGGAGACGGGGAGAATCCGGGCGTTCTCGAGAAACGAGCCGGCGAGAAATTCCCGGATTTCGAGGCTGACGACTTCGCGGAGCTCGGGCGCGACGCGATCCACCTTCGTCAGCGCGACGAGGCCCCGGGAGAGACCGAGCAGGCGCGCGATCGCGAAATGCTCCCGCGTCTGGGGCTTGACGCCCTCGTCGGCGGCGACGACGAGGAGGATCGCGTCCAGGCCGCCGGCGCCCGCGAGCATGTTCCGGACGAATCGCTCGTGCCCGGGCGCGTCGACGAAGCCGATCCGCGCGTCTCCTTCTTCCAGGTGGGCGAAGCCGAGATCGATCGTGATGCCGCGCGCCTTCTCCTCCGGCAGCCGATCCGCGTCGATTCCGGTCAGCGCCCGAACGAGCGCGGTCTTGCCGTGGTCGATGTGCCCGGCGGTTCCGATGATGTAGCGGCGCATGCCGAATCTTTACATGAAGCGGCTTGTGGGGCGCCGACAGCCTGGGATAGCCTTCTCGGGTGGCGGAAATGCTGAAGAGGATCGAAGCCGATCTGAAGACCGCGATGAAATCGGGCGACAAGCCTCGCGTCTCGACGATTCGGCTGCTGCTCTCGGCCCTGAAGAACGAAAAGATCCAGGCCCACCGGGACCTGACCGACGAAGAGATCGAAGCCGTGATCCGCCGCGGGGCGAAGCAGCGAAAGGATTCGATCGAGCAGTACGGGCGGGGCGGCCGCGAGGATCTCGTCGCCGCCGAGACGGCGGAGCTGCAGATTCTCGAGGCGTATCTTCCCCAGGGTTTGACGGACGCGGATCTGGAGAACGCCGTCAAGACGATCATCTCGGACCGCAGCCTGACCTCGAAGAAGGAGGTCGGCGCCGTGATGAAAGAGCTCATGGTTCGCTACAAGGGCCGGGTGGACGGCCGCAAGGCCCAGGAAATCGCGCAGCGCCTCCTGCCGTGAACGCTTCCGGCACCGAAACCGAAATCAAGATTCCCGTCGCCGACCTCGAACCGCTTCGCGCGAGGCTTCGCGAATCGGGAGCAGTCGAGCTGCGCGGCCTCCACGAGGAGGACAACACGCTCTACGACGACGTGAGCGGACGGCTCTCCCGCTCGGGCTGCGCTCTCCGGCTCCGGATCGCGGGAAAGCGCGGCCTCCTGACGTTCAAGGGGGAAGCGCGCTTCGAGGGAGCCCTGAAGGTTCGGGAAGAGCTGGAGACCGGAATCGAAGAGCCGGAGACGCTGCGCGCGATCCTGACGCGGCTCGGATTCGTTCCGCGGTTTCGCTACCAGAAGAGGCGCGAGGAGCTCGAGCTCCTCGGTTGCACGGTGTGCCTCGATGAGACGCCGATCGGGTTCTTCGTCGAGGTCGAGGGCGATGCCGCCGCGATTCCCCGCGCGCTCGAGCAGCTCGGCCTGAGCGCGGCGCAGGCGGAACGAGACACCTATGCGGGGCTCTATGCCCGGGCGCGCGAGAAGGAGCCGGGGCTTCCGCCCGACATGCTCTTCTCCCGATGAGGGCGATCGTCCTGGCCGCGGGGTTCGGCACCCGATTCCGCCCGGCCACCGACGACAGGCCGAAAGCCCTGCTGCCCCACCTGAACGTTCCGCTGATCGACCGCCGGCTGGCCCGCCTGCGCGCCGCCGGCGTCTCCGAGGTTGCGGTCAACCTCCACCATGAAGGCCGCCAGATCGTCGAGCACCTCGACGAAAGCGGCGGCGAGGGCGCGGCTCTGCGGTTCTTCTGGGAGCCCGAGATCCTCGGAACGGCCGGCGCGCTCCGGAACGCCGCGCGATTTCTCGGCGAGGACGACTTCCTGACATGGAACGTGGATGCGGAGCTCGACCCCGAGATTCGCTTCCTGGAGGACGTGCACCGGGCGGGTGCGGCGACGGTGACGCTTCTCGTCGTCCCGAATCCCGACCCCCTGAAGTTCACGCCGCTCTTTGCCGAAGGGGACCGGCTCGTTTCGATCGGGGGAAGCGGTTCCGACCCCCTTCTGTTCACCGGGGTTTCCGTCCACGCTCCGGCCGCGCTCTCCCGAATCGGGCCCGGGTTCCGCTCCCTGGTCGACGACCTGTGGCGGCCGCTCCTCTCGAAGGACGAGCCGATCCGTGTCGCGCGCCACCGGGGAGCGTTTTTCGACCTCGGGACGCCGGGAGATCTGCTCGCCGCCTCGCTCGCCTCGCTCGCGTCGAGGAAGGAGTTCGAGCCTCGCGAGGGCATCTTCGACGAGAACAACCAGAATCTGACGGTCGAGCCCGCCCCCGCGGGCGTTCTCCGGCGATCCGTCGTCGGCCGCGCGAGGCTTGACTCCGCATCCCGGCTCGCCGAGTGCGTCGTGTGGAACGGCGCCGAGGCGGGGCGCGGCACGGCCGCCGCGCGCTGCGTCATCGGACCGGTGAGGCTCCCGGCCGGGCGCGAATTCCGCGATTCGTTCCTGTGGCCCGGGCCTTCCGGAGAGGTCCGGGAGATCCCGCTTCAAGATTCCCATCGGCGGTCTCCGGCCGTGAAATAGAGAACCCGGATCCTGCCGCTCCGGCTGTCGACGCGCACGACCGCCATGCGGCGTCTTCGGTCCGAGAGGTAGAGCGAGCCGGGAGTGCATTCGCCGAGCGGCGAAAACGAGCAAAGATTGCTGCCGTTGAAGCGGACCGCGTCGGACGTGTTCTTGAGGGCCCGCGAAGGATCGGAGGGATCGGGCACCCGCACGTTCTGGAGGATGCCGATCGTCACGTCGCCCCGATCCCAGAACACGCTGCGAACGGGCCGGTCGACGCCCTTGACGATTTCGGCGGTGCGGACGCCATTTCCATTGCCGTCGGCGTAGAGAGTCATTCGAAAGCCCGACGCCTCGGGCTCGAAACGCACGGCCGTGTTGCGCCCGGAGCGCAGGGCGCTCAGCCGCGCGATGGAGAACGCGATCATCGCCTCGTGGCCCGCGCTGCGGATTCTCGATCCCGCGAGAGCTCCGTCCGCCAGCGGGATCGCGAGGAGAGTCGCCGAGAGCAGCAGCGCGCAAACGACGAGAATCTCGACGAACGAATATCCGTTGCGCCTCATCGAATTCCTCCCGGAAAGAAGAGGGGAGCCTTTCGGCTCCCCCCGGTTGAAGGGATCAGGCCTTCGCGGGCTTCGCGCGGCCCTTGCGGGTGCCGGTCGACTTGACCTTCGCGGTCAGCGTCGTCGGTCCGGAGATCGAGAGGTGCGGCTTGAGCGAGACGAAGAGCTTTTCGCCGACGCCCTTGACCTCCATGACGTCTTCGATTCGCTTGAAGTCGCCGTTGGTCTTCCGGTAGTCGACGATTCGCCGCGCGACCTTGATGCCGACGCGCGGAAGAAGCGAGATCTGTTCCGGCGTCGCGGCATTGAGATTGACCGTGCCGGTCGCCGCGGCCGCGGGCGAAGCCGGTCCGCTCTTGGACCGCGAGGTCTTTCCGGCCGCCGTCGCCGGGGCGGGGAGCGTCAAACCGAGAAGGAGCAGGGGGAGTCCCAGGTACCTTGCGTTCATTTCGTTTCCTTTCTTTGGAAGAGAAGTTGGGGTCCGGTTTGTCCTCATCAACTTTTCGCGTCGGTCATTCGTTCATCGGCACCTCCGTAAAAATTGTTCGAGGAGGCGGAGAGCGAGATGCTGGCCACTGCGCGATCTAACGAAAGCTCTTTTCGAATGTGTATGTTCAGATCGATTTCCGGTGACTCGAGGTTGAGCTGTGGTGTTGACTTTCCTGTCACCGCCGCGGATGCGGGCAGCTAAAGGGCCCTCAAAAGGGCCGAAAAACCGGAGGTGTCAACTTTTTCGACACCTGCCAAGGCTTCTTGTCGCCGCCGTCTATAATCCGAGCCCGAAATGGCCGAGTCGGGAAAAGAAATCGTCGTCGGTGTCTCCGGGGCGTCGGGCGCGGCCCTGGCGCTCGGATTCCTGCGCCTCGCGGCGCGGAGGCCGGAGTTTTCCCGGATCCACCTCGTCGTGTCCGCCTCGGCGCTCTCGGTCGCGAGATCGGAGGCCGGCAGGGTCGAGAACGAAGACGACTACGTGAACCTGCTCGGGCTCGAGAAGGCCGAGCGGTCGCGGATCACTCTTCACTCGAACCACGACCTCGCGGCGCCGATTTCTTCGGGCTCGTACCCGGCCGCCGGAATGGTCGTCATCCCGTGCAGCGCCGGCACTCTCGCGTCGATTGCGAACGGGACGTCTCGAGGGCTCCTCCAGCGCGCCGCGGACGTCACGCTGAAGGAGCGGCGGCCCGCTCGTGCTTGCGTTCCGCGAGAGCCCCTATTCGCGGATCCACCTAAGAAACATGCTGCAGGCGGCCGAGGCCGGAGCGACGCTGATGCCGCCGGCTCCCGTCTTCTACATCGAATCGCCGTCGCTCGACCGGCTGATGGAGGCGTATTTCTGGCGCATCGCGCGTGTTTTCGGCGTCGCGCTGCCGGAGGAGTTCGTGTGGAGGGGACCTCGGAAAGCGTAGCCCGGCGAACTCCGATTGGCGAAGCGCTGGAGATGATCAAGTTTCCGCACACGGTCTTCGCGCTTCCGTTCGCGCTGTTGTCCGCGTTCCGGGCCGCGCAGGGCGCCGTTCCGGCCGGGACGCTTCTCTGGATCCTCGGAGCGATGGTCGGCGCGAGGACCGCCGCGATGAGCTTCAACCGGATCGCCGACCGGGAGATCGACGCTCGAAACCCGAGGACGGCGTCGCGCGCGCTTCCCGCCGGACGCCTTTCGCTCTCGTTTGCGGCGGGCCTGTGCGCGGCGGGAGTCGGGCTGTTCTTCCTTTCCGCCTTCGAGCTCAACCGGCTCGCTTTCGGGCTCGCGTTCCCGACGGCCGGTCTCCTTTTTCTCTACTCGTACACGAAGCGCTTCACGGCGGCGTCCCATCTCGTGCTCGGTCTCTGCCTCGGGATCGCCCCTCTCGGCGCCTGGATCGCGGTCCGGGGACGGCTCGAGGCGGCGCCGGCGCTCCTCTGCGCGGCAGTCCTCTTCTGGACGGCCGGTTTCGACGTGCTCTACGCTCTTCAGGACGAGGCGTTCGACCGGCAGTCGGGACTCCGTTCCCTTCCCGGCGAGCCTTGGAACAGGAAGAGCGCTTCTCGTTTCGGCCGTTTTTCACGTCGCGACGCTCGTTTTTCTCGCGCTCTTCGTGGCCGCCGTTTCGGGAGGAGTCGTTTTCTGGGCGGGAATCGCGCTCGCGGCGGCCGCGCTCGCGTACCAGCACGCGATCGTGAAACCGGGCGATCTCTCGAGGCTCGACGCGGCGTTCTTCACGGCGAACGGCTTTGTTTCCGTCGCGGTCGGGCTCGCCGGAATCGCCGATCTCTGGTTCCCGGTTCGCTGGTAAACTTGGGCCCGCCATGAACAAGTCCGTCGGAGAGCTCGGCCTCCACCACATCGCGGTCGACGGCCCGATCGGGGTCGGCAAGACCTCGCTCGTCGGACTTCTCGCGAAGCGTTTCGAAGGGGTGAAGGTCCTCGAAGACATCGACAACCCGTTCCTTCCCGACTTCTACAAGAACAAGAAGGGAGCGGCGTTCCAGACGCAGCTCTTCTTCCTTCTTTCGCGCTACCAGCAGCAGCGGGAAATCGCCCAGATCGACCTCTTCTCCGGGCCTCGTCGTCGCGGATTACACCTTTCCCAAGGACAAGATCTTCGCCTGCCTGAACCTCAACGACTCGGAGCTGCTGATCTACGAAAAGCTCTACAACCTTCTCTCCGAGAGCGTCCCGAAGCCGGACCTCGTGATCTACCTCCAGGGGTCGCTGGAGACCTGCCTCAAGCGGCTGAAGAAGAGGATGCTCAATTTCGAGAAGACGATTTCGGTCGACTACGTCCGGCAGCTGATCGAGGCCTACAACTACTACTTCTACCATTACGAGGAAACGCCGCTGCTCGTGGTCGAGACGAACGACATCGATTTCGTGAACCGGCCGGAGCACTTCGAAGACCTCGTCGCGCAGATTCAGAAGACGAAAAAAGGGGTACAATATTACGTGCCGATCGGAACCCGATAAGCGGGACCGATACGGCGTCGACAAGATCACGAGCCCTGTCCGGCGGCGACCTTCGGGGGCCGACCGGAGGGAAGGAGCGAACGTGAGCGAGATCGGAAAATCCGTTTCCGTCCGGGACATCGCCGCCAAAAAGGGACACGAGCGAATCGCGATGCTGACGGCCTACGACGCGCCGTCGGCGAAGCTTCTCGACGAGGCGGGCGTCGACATCCTCCTCGTCGGCGACTCGGTCGAAATGGCCGTGTACGGCGAAGCATCCACGCTGACCGCGCAGATGGACGTCATGGTCCGGCACGCGCGGGCGGTCGCCCGGGCGAGCCATCGCGCCCTCGTCGTCGGCGACATGCCGTTTCTCTCCTACCAGGCAAGCCCCGCGGACGCGGTCCGGAACGCCGGGCGTTTCCTCGCGGAGGCGGGCGTCGCCGCCGTGAAGGTCGAGGGAGGGCGGCGCGTCCTGCCGTCGGTCGAGGCGATCCTCGCCGCCGACATCCCGGTGATGGGCCATGTCGGGATGACGCCGCAGTCGTTCCGGAAGTTCGGCGGCTTCAAGGTGCAGGGGAGGTCTCGCGATTCCGCCGAGGAAATTTTCGAGGACGCGGTCGCCCTGGAGCGGGCGGGATGTTTCTCGATCGTGCTCGAATGCGTTCCCGAGTCGCTCGCCGCGAGGATCACGGGCGAGCTCTCCATTCCGACGATCGGGATCGGGGCGGGGCCGCGGTGCGACGGCCAGGTTCTCGTCTACCACGACCTGCTCGGGCTATCGGGCGATTTCCGGCCGAAGTTCGTGCGCCGTTACGCGGAGCTGGGAGAAGTGATTCGCGAAGCCGCCCGGCGGTTCTCGCAGGATGTCCGGTCGGGAGAATTCCCTTCGGCCGAAGAGACGTTCGTCTCGGAAGCGCCTCCGCTGCGGAGGGTCCATTGACCCTGAAGGAAGCCCGCTCCGTCGCGGAACTCCGGCGGGAGCTCGCCCCGCTGCGCCGTTCGGGCGAAATCGCGTTCGTCCCGACGATGGGCGCGCTCCACGAGGGGCATCTTTCGCTCGTGCGCCTCGCGCGCGCGCAGGCCCCGGCGACGGTCGTCTCGATCTTCGTCAACCCGCTGCAATTCGCCCCGGGGGAGGACTACGAAAAATATCCGCGCGCGTACCGGCGCGACCTCGAGCTCCTGGAGGCGGAGGGCGCGGACATCGTCTTCGCCCCGCCGGCGGAGGAGCTCTACCCGGAAGGATTCTCGACTTCGGTCGCGGTTCCGCGCGTTTCGGAGCGTCTCGAAGGCGCGGTCCGGCCGGGGCATTTCGCGGGAGTCGCGACGGTCGTCGCGAAGCTCTTCCACGCGGTCGAGCCGTCCGCGGCGATTTTCGGCCGCAAGGACCTCCAGCAATGCGCCGTCGTTGGCGGATGATCGAGGATCTCGATTTTCCCGTGCGGCTCGTCGTCGCCCCGATCTCGCGGGAGTCCGACGGGCTCGCCCGCTCCTCTCGGAACGTTTATCTCTCGGCGGAAGAGCGGAACCGGGCCGCGGCGTTCCCGCGGGAGCTGTTCGAAGCGGCGGCGCGAATCTCCGCCGGGGAGAGCCCGGAACGGGCGGAATCGGACGTCCGCGAGCGGCTCGAGACCTCGGGGTTTGCCGTCGACTACGTCGAGCTCGTCGACCCGGGATCCATGGAACATCTCGCCGAAAACCGCCCCGGCGCGGCGCTCGTCGCGGCCGTCCGGCTCGGGAAGGTTCGGCTGCTCGACAATGTTTTCATCGAGGGAGAAGCATGAAAAAGGAAGTGCTGAGGGGAAAAATCCACCGCGCGACGGTGACCGAAGCCCGGCCGGAATACGAAGGATCGATCGGCATCGACGCGGCGCTGCTTCGGGCGTCGGAAATCGAAGAGTACGACCGCGTCGAGGTCTACGACGTCACGAACGGATCGCGATTCGCGACGTACGCGATCGAGGCTCCCGAATTCTCGGGAACGATCTCGGTCAACGGCGCGGCGGCGAGGCTCGTGTCGCCCGGCGATCTCGTCATCATCGCCGCCTACGGGACCGTCGAGGTCGGCGAGCCGAGAAAGGCCCCGAAGCTCGTCTTCGTGGACGAGAGCAACCGCGTTTCGAAAATGAAAGAGCGGGAGTTGCAGGGAGTCCCCGCATGAGCCTCGAAGTCGAGGCCGCCGTCGAATCGGGCGCCGCCGGAGACCTGCTGTCGCTCGGAGGCAAGTCCTTCCGGTCCCGGCTCATCGTCGGGACGGGAAAATACGCGACGTTCCCGCTGATGAAGGAAGCCCTCGAGGCCTCCGGCTCGGAGATCGTCACGGTCGCGGTGCGCCGCGTGAACCTGACCGACCGCACGAAGGAGTCGCTGCTGGATTTCCTGCCCCCCTTGATGACGATCCTCCCGAACACGGCCGGCTGCTACACGGCGGACGACGCCATTCGCGCCGCGCGCCTGGGTCGCGAGGTCGGTTTGTCCGACTGGATCAAGCTCGAGGTCCTCGGCGACGAGCAGACGCTCTATCCGGACAACGAAGAGCTGCTGAAGGCGACGCGAATCCTCGTGAAGGAAGGTTTCACGGTTTTCCCCTACACGTCCGACGATCCGATCGTGTGCCGGAAGCTCGAGGACGCCGGCGCCGCGGCGGTCATGCCGCTCGGCGCGCCGATCGGCTCGGGACTCGGAATTCAGAACCGGAACAACCTCGCGATCATCCTGGAACGGGCGAAAGTGCCCGTCGTCGTCGATGCCGGCGTGGGCACCGCGTCGGACGCGTGCGTCGCGATGGAGCTCGGCGTCGCGGCGGTGCTGATGAATACCGGAATCGCGGGAGCGGCCGACCCGGTCGCGATGGCCCGCGCGATGAAAGAAGGCGTTTCGGCGGGCCGCACGGCGTTCCGGGCGGGCCGCATCCCCCGGAAGCGGTATGCGACAGCTTCGTCCCCGACGGAGGGGCTTCTCGGTAACTGAGCACATTCCAGATCATTTTGACGCTGTTCGCGGCCCCCGGCGGCATTCCCACCGGCGTCCGGTTGCGTGTCGAGAGATTGTCTGGTAGCCTTTGTCATCTCAACATTTGACCGAGCCAGAGTTACAGCTTTGTACCCATCCGCCGATCTCCAGTACGCAAGACACTTGATCCACGCGCGAGGCGGAGCAGTTTTCGCGAAAGGGGGTCGGTCGCTTTAGAAATCTCGGGGCCTGGGATCGCCCCGCCGACACTCGACTCGAGGCGGTCAATCTTCCCCTTCCGGCGCGAGGCGCCGGGTTGCATCTGAAACGAAATTTTTTTGGGGAGTGAAATCCCCGGGAGTCACTAGAAACTACTATGAACCAGTTTACGGACAAGAACCTCACCTGCGTCGATTGCGGCGCGACATTTCTCTTTTCGGCCGACGATCAGGAATTCTACGCGCGCAAAGGCTTCACGAACGAGCCGAAGCGCTGCAAAGTTTGCCGCGACAAGCGCAAGACCGCCGGCGGGGATTCGCGCGAGCGGACCCTCTACACGGTCACTTGCGACGCTTGCGGAAAGCAGACGCAGGTTCCCTTCAACCCGACCAACGGAAAGCCGGTCTACTGCCGCGACTGCTACCAGTCGCGCCGGCAGCCGACCTCCCAGGCCTACTGAGTTCGAACCGATTTGAAAATCAGCGGAGGGGAAACCCTCCGCTTTTTTTTCGTGCTACGATTTCGGCCCGTTTGAAATGTTCACCGCCACCATGCGTCCCCGCGCCTGTGAATCCGTGATCGAAACGGTCGGGAACACCCCGCTCGTCCGATTGCGCCGCTTCGCGGAAGGGTTGGACGTGCGCGCGAAACTCGAGTTCCTGAACCCCGGAGGGAGCGTCAAGGACCGGATCGCGAAATCGATGATCGAAGACGCGGAGCGGCGCGGCGTCCTGAAACCGGGCGGCGCGATCGTCGAGCCGACTTCCGGAAACACGGGCGTCGGAATCGCGATGATCGCGGCCGCGAAGGGCTACACGGCGATCCTCGTCGTCCCGGAGGGCTACGCCCACGGCAAGGTCAAGGTCATGGAGGGTCTCGGCGCGGTCATCGTCCGAACGGAGGAGTCCAGGGGGATGCGCGGCGCGATCGCGAAAGCGGAAGAAATCACCGCTTCGCGGCCGGACGCCTACATGCCCCAGCAATTCAAGAATCCGAGCAACCCGCGAGCTCATTACGAGACGACCGGGCCGGAAATCTACGAGCAATGCGAGGGGAAGGTCGACGCGATCGTTCTCGGCGTCGGCTCGACCGGAACGTTCGTCGGCTGCGCGCGCTTTCTTCGCGAGAAAAACCCGAATCTCCTGCGGATCGCGGTGGAGCCCCAGGGCTCGATCCTGAAGGGCGGGGAGCCGGGCAAGCACGACGTCGAGGGAATCGGCCTGTCTTTCTTCCCCGAAATCCTCGACCGGGGCCTCATCGACGACTCCGTCATGATTTCCGACGACGAGGCGTTCGCGGCGTGCCGGGAGCTCGGGCGAACGGAGGGAATCCTCGCCGGCGGTTCCTCGGGAGCGGCCGCGGCGGCCGCCCGGCAGGTCGCGCGGCGGCTCGGCCCGGAGAAGACCGTCGCGACGCTCTTTCCCGACGCGGCCGAGCGCTATCCGAACCAGGGGATCCTGGCGTGATGGGGCCGGATTGATGGGTTTCTCGACCGACGCGATTCATGCCGGCAACGAGCCGGATCCGACGACCGGCGCGGTTTCGGTTCCGATCTACCAGACCTCGACCTACGTGCAGCCGGAGCTGGGCCGGCACAAGGGCTTCGAATACGCCCGGACGCAGAACCCGACCCGGAAGGCGCTCGAAGAAAATCTCGCGGTCCTGGAGAAAGGCGCGGCGGCGCGCTGCTTCGCCTCGGGAATGGCCGCGATCTCCGCGGTCGCGACGTTCGCGAAGGCGGGCGATCACGTCCTCGTCTCGGACAACACGTACGGCGGGACGTTCCGTCTCTACACGAAGATCCTCGCCTCGCAGGGCATCGACTTCACGTTCATCGACACGCGCGATCTCGCTCTCGTTGAGCGCAGCCTCCGCAAGAACACCCGGTACGTTCACCTCGAAACGCCGACGAACCCAATGATGTCGCTGTGCGACATCCGCCGGATCAGCGAGCTCGCGAAAGGCGCGGGAGCGCTCGTGCTCGTCGACAACACGTTCGCGAGCCCCTACTTTCAAAGGCCGCTCGAGCTCGGGGCCGACCTCGTGGTCCATTCGACGACGAAATTCCTGAACGGCCATTCCGACTCCGTCGGCGGCGCCGTGATTGCGAAGACCCGGGAGCTCGACGAATGGATCGGGTTCGTCCAGAACTCGGCCGGCGCGATCCTGTCGCCCTTCGATTCGTGGCTCGTCCTGCGCGGCGTCAAGACCCTGGCCGTCCGGATGGAACGGCACGAATCCAACGGCCGGGCGATCGCGGCGTTTCTCGACCGCCATCCGAAGGTGAAAAAGGTTTTCTATCCCGGGCTGACGCAGCATCCGCAGCACGAACTCGCGAAGAAGCAGATGTCCGGCTTCGGCGCGCTGATTTCCTTCGAGCTCGGTTCCTACGAGAACGCGAAGAAGCTGTTGGACGCCGTGCGCATCTGTTCGCTCGGCGAGAGCCTCGGCGGGGTCGAAACGCTGATCTGCCATCCCGCCACGATGACGCACGCCTCGGTTCCCGAAGAAGACCGCAAACGGCTCGGCATCACGCCGGGGCTCGTTCGCGTCTCCGTCGGAATCGAGGACGTCGAAGACCTGCGGGACGACCTGGACCGGGCCCTGGCAGCCTGCTAGCGTCGCTTGAGCGCCCGGGGTGCGGCGGCGGTCTTCTTCTTTCGGACGCGGGGTTTCGGCTTTTCCACCATTCCCGCGACCCATGCGCAGAACTTCTCGTCGCCGTCGCGAATCTCGAAAGACAGGATTTCCGGGAGCTCGTAGGAGTTGATTTCGCGGATCGTCTGCGCGACATCCTCGAATTCCCGCGCGAGCGTCTTGATGATCAGCAGGAACTCGCTGTCCTCGCAGACCGTTCCCTTCCAGCGGTAGATCGAGCGGGTCGAGGGGACGAGATTGACGCACGTCGCGAACCGGCGCCGGACCAGCGCCTCGCCGATGTCGAGCGCCTGCTGCTCCGTCCCGACGGAAGTCAGCACCACGATGACGTCGTCGCCGCGCATGACCGGACGTTAGAGATCGGGGTGAAGAAAGTCAAGGCGAGCGGGCGGCCCTCGGCTGGCTATTTCCGTTCCGGGACACGAGCAGTCTGCTAGGCTTGCGTCTTTCAGAGGGACGCCGCGGTATGAGGATTCTGTCGGGGATTCAGCCCTCGGGCAAGCTCCACCTCGGAAACTATCTCGGAGCGATCCGCCAGCACCTGGACCTCCAGGAAAAGGGCGACGCGTTCTATTTCATCGCGGACCTGCACGCGCTGACGACGGTCAAGGAACCGCAGGCCCTTCGGGAAAACGTTCGAGACGTTGCGCTCGACTACCTCGCGCTCGGGCTCGATCCGTCGAAAGCCAGCTTCTACCGGCAGTCAGATATCCATGAAGTCCCTGAGCTCACCTGGCTCCTGACGACGGTCACTCCCATGGGGCTGCTCGAACGCTGCACGTCCTACAAGGACAAGATCGCGAAAGGGATCGCTCCGGATCACGGCCTCTTCTCCTATCCGGTGCTGATGGCCGCCGACATCCTGATCGTCGACTCCGACCTGGTGCCGGTCGGGAAGGACCAGAAGCAGCACGTCGAGGTCGCTCGCGACATCGCCGGCAGCTTCAACCACCTCTACGGGGAGGTCCTGAAACTGCCCCGGGAGCGGATCCTGCCGGAGGCCGGCGTCGTGCCGGGAATCGACGGCCAGAAGATGAGCAAGTCGTACGGAAACGACATCGGGATCTTTCTCGAAGGAAAGGCGCTCCGCGAGCGGGTCATGGCGATCGTGACCGATTCGGCGGCCGTCGAGGCGCCGAAGGACCCCGACACGAACAACGTGTTCAATCTCCTGAAATTCTTCGCATCTCCTTCGGAGACGCAGGAGTGGCGCGAGAAATTCCTCGCGGGCGGCGTGAAATATGTCGACGCGAAAAAACGCTTGATCGCCTTGCTCGACGAGCGGTTCGGCGCCGCCCGGGAGAGGCGCAAAGAGCTCGCGAAGCGGCCGGACGACGTCGAGGACGTGCTCCGGGAAGGGGCGCACAGGGCCCGCGAGATCGCGTCCGCGACGCTGGCCCGCGCCCGCCAGGCCTGCGGAATCGACTGAACTCGGCGCCGTTCCGGCTGGCTGGCATGCCCTTTGCCTCATTCCCAGGACGGGACACCTGTCCCGGGTGGCTACGGAAACAACTGGGAAGGAGGCAACATGTCCGCCATTCGCCCTGTCCTGATCGTCGACGACGACAACGACACACGGGAGGTTCTCGAGGAGCTCTTGCGAGGCGAGGGCTTCCACATCTCCACGGCGACGAACGGTTTCGAGGCCATTCAGGTCGCGCTCACGAGCCCGAAGCCGTGCGTGATCCTCCTCGACGAGCGAATGCCGCTCATGAGCGGGCTCGAATTCCTTCGGCACCGGGAGAAAGACGCGCGGCTGCAGGAAATCCCCGTGATCTTCATGACCGGCGATCCCGAAGTGTTTCGGGAGTTCTCCGCCCGCGGAGCGGTCGCCCTTCGAAAGCCGTTCGATCTCGACGCCCTCCTCGGCGTCGTCCGGGAACACTGCGCCTAGCGGAAGGAGCCGTCAGCCGTTCTCCGGCAGCCGCAGCTGAGGGCTCGGGTCGCCCCGTGGCTGCGCGTTGTGGAGACCGACGCCGAGCAGGCGGACGGGCCGAGAACCCGCTTCGGTCCGCCCGAGCAGCTCGAGCGCGGCGGCCGCGAGCGCGTCGCCGGACGCGAAAGCCCGCTCGGAAGTCCGGCTGCGCGTGACGGTCTGGAAATCGGAGTAGCGAACCTTCAGCGTGGCGCAGCGGCCGGGATAGGCGCTTCGCACGGATCGCTCGTACGTCTGTCGGGCGAGCCCTTCGACCTCCGCGCGGATCTCGGAAAGATCGGACAGGTCCGTGGAGTAGGTCGTTTCGCAGCTGACCGACTTCGTCTCCCGGTCCGGCACGACGGGCCGTCCGTCTTCTCCGCGTGAAAACCGGCGCAGAGATTCCGCCTGCGACCCCACGGCGGCGCGAAGGGCGTCGTCTTGCGCCTCTCGCACGTCGACCAACCGGGAAACCCCGATCGAGCGAAGCTTCCCGGCCGTGACGGGGCCCACTCCCCAGAGCGCTTCGACGGGGAGCTTCCGGAGAAACGCCTCGACTCGCGAGGGGGCGATGACGGTCAGACCGTCGGGTTTCTTCCACCCGGAAGCGATCTTCGCGAGAAACTTGTTCGGCGCGACGCCGGCGGAGGCGGTCAGGCCCGTCGTTTCCCGGATCTCGTTTTTCAGCCTCCGCGCCACCTCGACGCCGAGCGCCAGATCCCAGGCGTTTTCCGTCACGTCGAGGTAGGCTTCGTCGAGGGAAAGCGGCTCGACGAGCGGCGTGGCGGTTCGAAAAATCGCGAAGACCTGGCGCGAGACTTCCCGGTAGCGCGCAAAACGCGGCGGCACGACGACGAGGCCGGGACACAGGCGGACGGCGCGAGACATGGGCATCGCGGAATAGACCCCGAATCGGCGGGCCTCGTAGCTCGAAGCGGCGACGACGCCCCGGCCCTCCGGCCTTCCCCCGACCGCGATCGGGCGTCCGGCGAGCCCGGGGTCGTCTCTCTGCTCGACGGAGGCGTAAAAGGCGTCCATGTCGACGTGGAGGATTCGCCGGACCTCGGCATGGGGAGACACTGGTGCGGGGAAGCTTACCAAAACTTCGGCGTCCGGTTGTCGTATATCCTTCGTTCGTTTTCAATAAGGAGACGCCGTGAAGAAGACCTTCCTGCCGTGGATCCTGGTCCTGGGATGCGCGATGACCGCGGGCGCCGCCCGCTCGAAAAAGGCTGCGGACGCGCCGAAGCCCTCGGAAGCGGGCTCGAAGTCGGACACGTGGAGCGGGCTCGAGCTGCGCTCGATCGGGCCGGGAATCGCCTCGGGAAGGATCTCCGACATCGCGGTCGATCCCGAGAACCCCCACCGTTACTTCGTCGCGGTCGCTTCGGGCGGGGTCTGGAGGACGGTCAACGACGGGACGACCTGGACTCCCGTGTTCGACCACGAAGGATCGTATTCGATCGGCTGCGTCGCGATCGACCCGAAGAACCCGTCGGTCGTCTGGGTCGGAACGGGTGAAAACAACAGCCAGCGGGCGGTCTATTTCGGCGACGGAATCTATCGATCCGAAGACGGAGGCGGCTCCTGGAAGAACCTCGGGCTGAAGAGCTCCGAGCACATCTCGAAGATCCTGATCGACCCGCGCGATTCGAAGGTCGTCTATGTCGCCGCGCAGGGGCCGCTCTGGTCGGCGGGAGGGGACCGGGGGCTCTACAAGACGACCGATGCCGGGAAGACCTGGAAGGCCGTCCTGACGATTTCCGAGAACACGGGAGTCACCGACGTCGTCATGGATCCCCGCGACCCCGACGTGCTCTACGCCTCGTCGTACCAGCGGCGGCGGCACGTCTGGACGATGATCGACGGCGGGCCGGAATCGGCGATCTACAAGTCGGCCGACGCCGGCGCGACGTGGACGAAGCTCTCGGCCGGCCTGCCGAAAGAAGACATGGGGAGAATCGGCCTGGCGGTGTCTCCGGCGAATCCGGATCTCGTCTACGCGACGATCGAAGCCGACCACAAGGCGGGCGGGACCTTCCGTTCCGCCGATCGCGGGGCCACGTGGGAAAAGCGAAACGATTATTTCGCGGGCGCCGCCATGGCTTACGCGCGCCTGTTCGTCGACCCGAAAAACTCGGACCGCGTCTATTCGATGGACGTCTGGATTCAGGTTTCCGAAGACGGCGGAAAGACGTGGCACAGGCTCGGCGAGACGAACAAGCATCCCGACAACCACGTGATGTGGATCGATCCGAACGACACGAACCACCTGATCGTGGGATGCGACGGCGGTGTTTACGAAACACTGGACCGCGCCGCGACGTGGCAGTTCAAGGCGAACCTTCCGGTGACCCAGTTCTACCGCGTCGGTCTGGACAACGCGTCGCCCGTCTACAACGTCTACGGCGGCACGCAGGACAATTTCAGCCTCGGCGGCCCCTCCCGGACTTTCGGCTTGCAGGGAATCACGAACTCCGACTGGTTCGTGACGTCGACCGGGGACGGGTTCTTCAGCCAGGTCGATCCGGAAGATCCCAACACGATTTACTCCGAGGCCCAGTACGGCGCGATCAACCGCATGGACCGCCGGACCGGCGAGCAGGTCTACATCCAGCCCGAGCCGGGGAAGAGCGAGGCGGGTCTTCGCTGGAACTGGGACGCGCCGATCCTCGTCAGCCCCCACAAGCACACGCGGATCTATTTCGCGGCGAACCGCCTGTTTCGCAGTGAGGACCGGGGAAATACGTGGACGGCCGTGAGCCCGGACCTCACGCGCCAGCTCGACCGCGACAAGCTGAAGGTCATGGGAAAGATCTGGCCGCCCGACGCGGTCTACAAGAACGGCTCGACGTCGTTTTTCGGGAACATCGTTTCGCTCGCCGAGTCTCCCGTTCAGGAAGGGCTTCTCTACGTCGGAACCGACGACGGGCTCGTTCAGGTGAGCGGCGATGGCGGCAAGAACTGGAAGAAATACGAGAAGTTCCCCGGCGTTCCCGAGATGTCGTACGTCAGCCGCCTGACGGCGTCGTCGCACGCCCCGGGGACCGTCTACGCCGCGTTCGACAACCACAAGATGGGCGATTTCGCTCCCTACCTCCTGCGGAGCGACGATCGCGGCGCGACCTGGAAGTCGATCGCGGGAGACCTGCCCGCCCGAGGCATGGTGTGGGCTCTCGCGGAGGACCCGGTGGACCGGCAACCTTCTGTTCGCCGGCACGGAGTACGGGCTTTTCTTCACGAAAGACGGGGGGGGCCACTGGGTGCAGCTCAAGGGAGGTCTTCCCGACGATCGCGGTTCGCGACCTCGCGATCCAGAAGAGGGAAAATGACCTCGTCGTCGCGACGTTCGGGCGGGGCTTCTACATCCTCGACGACTACACGCCGCTCCGCGCGAAGGAATCCGACTTCGCGAAGCCGGCGGAGATCTTTCCGGTGAAGCCGGCCCGCGTCGCGATGCCGATGGCGCCGCTCGGCCTTCCGGGAAAGTCGTTCCAGGGAGATTCCTTCTATTCCGCGCCGAATCCCCCGTTCGGCGCCGTCATCACCTATTACCTGAAGGACGAGCTCCGGACGAAGAAAACAATCCGCCATGAACGCGAGAAGGAAGCCGAGAAGAAAAACGGAGAAATGACGTACGCGTCGCTCGCCGAGCTTCGGGCCGAAGCCGAAGAGGAAGATCCTTCGCTGATCGTGACGATTTCGGATTCGGAAGGGCACGCGGTTCGGCGCCTCAAGGCCTCGGGAGCGGCGGGAGTGCACCGGATCGCCTGGGACCTGCGTTATCCCGCTTCGGTTCCGACTTCGCTCAAACCCCCCTCGACCGATCCCTTCGCGCCGCCGCCCGTCGGCCCGATGGCCGCGCCGGGCCGCTATACCGTCTCGCTCGCGAAGCGGGTCGACGGAAAGCTGACGCCGCTCGGCGAGCCTCGATCCTTCGACGCGACGGGCGTGGGCGACATTCCCGCGGCGGAGCGCGCGGCGCTTCTCCAGTTCGAGCTGAAGACCGCGAAGCTGCAGAGAGCCGTTCACGGAGCCGGCGAGCTGGTCGAGCAGACGAAGGGGCGACTCGTGCTCATGAAGCAGTCGCTTCTCGACGCGCCGGGCGCTGATCCGTCGCTCGGCGACGAAGCCCGCGCGATCGAATCCCGGCTCCGCGATCTCGACCTCGAGCTGCGCGGCGACTCGGAGGCGCAGCGGCGAAGCTATCCGACCCCTCCCGCGATCCAGGACCGCGTCGACACGATCGTCGGCACGCAGTGGAACGCGACGTCCGGGCCGACCCGGACGAGCCTGACCGACTACTCGATCGCCTCGGAGGATTTCGCGGGATGGCTCGGCCGGCTCCGCTCGCTCGTCGCAGACGGACCTGAAGAGGCTCGAGGACAGGATGGAATCGGCGGGCGCGCCGTGGACGCCCGGGCGGTTCCCGGAGTGGAAACCGGAATAGGACGAGCTCGGCCCGCGGGCCGAGGCGGCCGCCGGGATCAGGCCGGGGCGCGCCGCCAGGCGGGAACTTTCGGCAGGAGCTCTGCGAGGCTTCCCGCCGCGGCATCGCGTTCGCTCAGGACGGGAGCCACGAAGGGCCACGGGATCCCGAGACCCGGGTCGTTCCAGCGGCAGGGATTCTCGTCCGAGTCCTCGTGAAATGCGGTGATCCCGACGGCGAAGACCGCCGGAGTGTGCAAGTAGAGTCCATGGGCCACGCCGGCGGGCGTCTTCAGGAGCGCGAGGTCGGCGCCCCAGAGCTCGACCAGAGCGACCGCGCCCTCCGTCGGAGAACCGCGGCGCAGATCGCGCAGGCCAATGCTCGCCCGTCCCTCGAGCAGCACGAGGAAGTCGTCGTGCCCGAAGTGAACCCGCACGCCCCGCAGGACGTTCTCGGCCGACCGAACGAAATTCCACTGGACCGCGGCGGGCCCGGAGCTCCACCCCGCGCGATAGATCTCGGTAAACGCGCCCCGGGGATCCCGGTTGGCCGGGAGCGGCTTGAGGAGCGCTCCGTCGGAGAGAGAGCCTGCCACGACGCGGGACCGGGCGATCGTTTCTCCCATGTCGCGGTAAACGTTAGGGCCGGGCGCGATCGGCTGTCAAGGTGCGAACCTCGTGGCGGATCCAGCGCGGCCCGGATCGAAGAGCAAAGCGGAGACAGTCCTTTCCCTGTCGGACCCGCGCGGCCGTTCCGCGAGCCGGACTTCCTGCCCGGGCGCGGGCATCGGAAATCCAGCCAGGATCCGAAACGAGTTGGACGTATCGGTCCTGCGGAGGCTGCGGGCGGCGCGCGTAGAGGCGGTCCCAGTGAAGCGCGTAGAAGCGCAGCGACGTCGCCAGATCGACGAACTCGGCGTGCCGTGAATCCAGCGCGCGCTGGTAGAGCTCGCGGTCGCCGAACCGCGGGAGTTCGTTCGTTCCAGTAGCCGATCCGCCCGAACATCTCGCGCCGGTGGACGAGGTTCGACGAGCCGACGAACCAGTCCCGGATCGGCCGGCGCCCGAGACGAAAACGCCACTCGTAAGCGAAGAAGTGGGGGTCGAGCTCTCCGTCGGGGCCGGCGTGCACGCTCCGGAAGGCGACGAGGTCGAGTCCCCGCCCGAGCAGCTCGCCGAGCGCGACTTCGAGATGGTCGCCGAACCAGAGATCGTCGTCGGAGATGTAGGCCACGAACGGGGCCGAGGTCCGCCGCAGCACGGTGTTTCGATTCGCGTAGCCGAAGCCCGGAGCTTTCGGAAAGGAAGCGTAGTCGACGCGGGGATCGTCCCCGGCGGCGTCCCGGACCACACGTTCGACGTCGCAGCCGTCCGCGACCACGTGGAGGCGCAAGTCCCGATGCGTCTGCGCGAGCACCGATCGGATCGCGAAGCCGATCGTGTGCGCCCGACCGACCGTGGGCAGGATCACGTCGACAACGGAGGATGCCGGGCCGTCCGCGGGCCCCCCGGGGCGGGTCACTCGCGTCTCGACCACCGGCATTGCTCTTGCATCTTACTCCGGCGGGGAGGAGCGCAAATGGCAGCATTGGATGTCGAACCGGCTTTCGAGGACTACACGAACATGACCGAGGGCGAGGTCGTTGACGGGGGCGTGATCGCGCTCTGCCCGCGCTGCGGGCGCCTGGGCCGCTTCAGCAACACGAGCGGCCAGGACGTCTACGAGCATCGCCGCACGACCCCGGAGGAGACGCGCGAGACCTGCGTCCTCTAGCAGGCTGCTGAAGACCCCGCGAGCCGGAAGCGCTTCGCGTCGCGTATTGGATAGCATTCGAGACGGAGGGAACGCCATGGCCGCAAAGAAAGCCGCGAAGAAGACGAAGAAAACAAACAAAACAAAAAAGAAGTCCGCTCCGAAGAAACCCGCTCGCCCGAAGGCGAAAGCGGCGAAGAGAAAACCGGCGAAAGCCTCCGGGGCCCTGCGGATGACCGACGCATCGCCGGCGTTCACCGTCAGCGACCTCGAGAAGAGCATGGCCTGGTACCGCGACGTTCTCGGTTTCGCGATCGACGAGCGATGGGAGCGCGACGGAAAGCTCATGGGCGTGTCGCTTCAGGCGGGCGGCGTGACGTTCATGATCGGCCAGGACGACTGGCAGAAAGGCCGCGACCGCCGCAAGGGGGAAGGCTTCCGGATCTACTGCGGAACGAACCAGGACGTCGACGCGGTCGCGGCGGCAATCCAGGCGCGGGGCGGGATGCTCGATACCCCGCCGACCGACCAGCCGTGGGGCAGCCGCGACTTCTCGCTGACGGATCCGGACGGATTCAAGATCACGATCGGGAAGGAAACCCGGAAGCGCTAGACCCCATCACCGATTCCCAACCCCTCCCCGGCGCTGGCCGCGCCGCCCCTCCCCGCATTGCAGGGAGGGGAATGAGGGCAGCGGGGCGTCGTGTAGACTTCCCGACGCGCGCCCGTAGCTCAACTGGATAGAGCATCAGACTTCGGATCTGAGGGTTGGGGGTTCGAATCCCTCCGGGCGCACCATCCGCCTTCGCCCCGCCAGGTGCTTCCGCGCTTGACGACGCTACGACGCGACTGTGAGGACTGCCCAAGGTGGGTGCTTCAAGTATTGCGCTTATGGCATGCATGTAATACAATCGGATGCATGAAGACGTTGACGGTAAGGTTGCCCGAAACACTGGTGGCAGAGATCGAGGCCGAGTCGCGCGGGCGAAAAATCTCGAAGTCCAACGTCGTTCGAGAACGATTGAGCCTCGCCCGCCGGCCGGCTCGCGCGCGGGTTGCTCCGCTTGATGCCATCGCCGATCTCATCGGGTCTGTGGAGGGATTGCCGGCAGACCTGAGCACGCGCCGCAAGGAATACCTGAGAACGACGGGCTATGGCAAAAAGCGTACTCGTTGACGCCGGTTTTCTGGTCGCGCTGCTCAGCCGCCGGGACGGAAACCATCGTTGGGCGGCGACGCTTTCGCCGGGTCTTCCGCCCCCCTGGAGAACCTGCGAGGCGGCCCTGTCAGAGACGTTTCATCTCCTGGGCGCCCGCGGCGGCGCCGGCCTCGGCGCGCTCCTCCGACGCCGCGCGCTTCTCCTCGCGTTCGATCTGGTCGACGAGCTGGAGCCCGTGTTGAGGCTCATGGAGAAATATGCGGACGTTCCGATGAGTCTCGCGGACGCATGCCTCGTACGGATGACTGAGGCGCTGCCCGACCCGATCCTCCTGACGACGGACGCGGACTTCCGGATCTATCGCCGACACGGCCGGCTGGCGGTGCCGTGTCAGATGCCTGCCTGACGGGGGTTGATCGGAGCACCCCGGTGGGATACGACTCATCCCTGCGGGCGCACCGATTTCGATTCAGCGCAATTCCTATTCAACCCCTCCACCCTCACGCTATTCTGCGTGGGAGGAATCATCGCGATCGTGGCAGAGGCGGACAGAAAGTGGGAGCTGGTGGTCGTGATGCCGGTGTATCAGGAGGAGGCGTCGATCGCTCGCGTCGTGCGTGAATGGGTGCCGGAGCTCTCCCGAAGCGGAGCGCGATTCGTTCTGCTTGCGATCGACGACGGTTCGCGCGACGGCACGCCTGGCATCCTGGACGATCTGGCGGCGGAGTACGGATCCCGCGTCGCGGTCGTCCATCAGCGCAACCGCGGACACGGCCAGTCGTGTCTCGAGGGGTATCGGTGGGCCATCGAACGGGGCGCGCAGTACGTGTTGCAGATCGATTCCGATGGCCAGTGCGATCCCCGCGATTTCGCGGCGTTCTGGGCGCTGCGGAACAAGCCAGCCGTCGTCTACGGAGTGAGAAAGCGGCGTGAGGATGGACGGGGCCGGCTCCTGATCAGCGGGATGCTCCGGTGGATGCTCCGGCTCCGATTCGGCGTCGATTGCCCGGACGCCAATGTTCCGTACCGACTCATGCGCCTGTCCGATGTTCGGCCGGCCATCGAGAGGATTCCGCCGAGCTTCGATCTCGCCAACGTCGCGTTCGCGGTGCTTCTCGCGCGGGACGCGTCGATCGAGACCGCGTTCGTCCCGATCACCTTCCGAAAGCGCTACGGCGGGATGACGAGCGTCCGCGCGATGCGATTCGCCGGCAAGGGGCTCCGCCTGCAGCGGCAGTTGCGGGAATTGCTCCGTTGAGGGTCGATTACCTGGTCGTCGGATCAGGATTGACGGGAGCGACCATCGCACGGCACCTCGCCGATGCCGGGCGCGAGGTCCTCGTGGTGGACCGGCGTGCGCACGTCGGAGGCAATGTCCACGACCGAGTTCACGAGAGTGGTATCCGTGTCCACATTTACGGGCCTCATTACTTCCGGACGAATTCCGAGGAGCTCTGGGAATACGTGCGCCGCTTCGGCGCCTTCTACTCCTACGAGGCGCGGGTCCTGACGCTGGTCGATGGACGGCTCGAGAACTGGCCGATCGCGGCTTCGTACATTCGGCGGGCCGCGGGAGAAAGCTGGAGAGCGGAGTTCACGGGACGGCCGAACAACTACGAGGAGGCGTGCCTCGCGAAAATGCCGCGGCTGGTCTACGAGAGGTTTGTCCGCGGCTACACCGAGAAACAGTGGGGAGTGAGGGCGACGGACCTCGCGGCGGAGCTCGCGCGCCGATTCGACATTGGAACCGACGACGATCCCCGGCTCAAGCGGCAGCGTTTCCAGGGATTGCCCGTCGATGGATACTCGGCGTGGATGGGCCGGATGCTGAACGGCGTGCCGGTGCAGCTCGGCTTCGACTATCTGCGCGATCGCGAAGCAATCCAGGCGCGTCGCCGGCTGATTTTCACGGGACCGATCGACGAGTTTTTCGGGTTTCGCCTGGGAAGGCTTTGTTACCGCGGGCAGCAGCGCGAGAGTCGGTACCTGCCCGAGGCGCCGTACGCTCTCGCGGCGGCCCAGGTGAACAACCCGCAAATCGAAAACGGCCCTCATATCCGCACGCTGGAGTGGAAGCGCATGATGCCGGAGGCGGAGGCGTCTAAGATTCGCGGTACTTTGCTGACGAAAGAACACCCGATCAGCCCCTCCGATCCCGATCAGTACGAGTATCCGTTTCCGGACGCGCTGAACGCCGATCTCTTCGCACAGTACTCACGCCTCGCGGCGGGGCTGCCGGATGTCGTGATCTGCGGAAGGCTCGGGGAGTACCGCTACTACGACATGGATCAGGCGATCGCCCGGGCAAGGCTGCTGGCCCGGCGGATCATGAAGGACACCGATTCGTGAGGACGAAAGCGCTCTGCCGGGCGATCCTTGTCGGAGCCGCCGCAATTCTCGGGATTTTTCTGGCGGCGGGAGTTCGCACGGCGCTTGCACCGACGCAGTGGGATTACGGAGAGGGACACACCTTCTGGATGGCGCGCCAGATCTTCGACGGTCAGCGGGCCTACGGTCCGATCGATCGGGTTCCCTTCGTGATCTTCCCGTACACCCCGCTGTATTTGTTCGCCGCGAATCTCCTCGGACGGCTCGGCGATCCGCTCGTCGTGGGCCGGCTCCTCTCCCTCGCGTGCGGCGTCGGAACAGCCGCGGCGATTTTTTTGACGATTCTGCTTTCGGCGCCGCGCCGCGCGGCGCGCGCCTGCCGGCTGGCGAGCGCCGCGACTGGAGGAGCGCTCGTTCTGACCGCCGGAACGGTCGTCCACTGGTCATCGCTCTATCGAGTCGACTCGATGGCGATCTTTCTGATGCAGGCGGGCGTCGGTGTATTTATCGTATTCGGGACGGAGGGGGCCGGACTCTTCGTTTCGGCCATTCTCTTCCTGCTCGCGCTCTTCACGAAGCAGACGATGCTCGCCGGTCCGCTGGCCTGCCTGACGCTCGGATTGTGGCTCAGTCCCCGCCGGACGCTGCGGGCGGCTGCGGCGGCCGGAGCCCTCGGCCTGGCCGGCCTGCTCCTGATGGACGCCCGAACCGGCAACCGGTTTTGGCGGCACATCCTGCTCTACAACCTGCAGCCGTTCAGCTGGGATGATGCGTTGAGGAACGTCTACGATCACGTTCGCCACACTCTGCCGGCGGCCGCCCTCGGAGCCGCGGCGATTGCGGCGCTGTTTCCTCCCGGCGCATTCCGGACAGGGGACTGGACAGGACGCCTGCGCCGGCGGATCGCAAACAACGCTTCGGCGCGTGCGCTCGCGGCGGGAGGGCTTCATTTCATCCTCGCGGGAGTCTGGATGCTTTCCATCGGGAAGACGGGGTCTGACTTCAATTTCTTCCTTGATTGGGACGTCGCGGCCTGCTTGCTCGCTGGACTGCTCGTTTTTCGGATGCTTCTCGCCGCGGAAAGGATCCGCAAATTTCTATTTCCCCGAGCCGCGCCGCTCCTGCTCGTTGTGATGTTGATGGCAATGCCCCCGTGGAACCTCCTGATTGCGGCGATTCGTGACCCCGACGGGCCCGGGCGTCGGGATGAGGACCGGCGGTTACTCGCGTTGTTGCGCGAGACTCGAGGTCCGGTTTACTCGGAGAACCTGCTGGCGGTTCAGCAGGCGGGCAAGGAGATCGCGATCGAGCCGGCGACGATCAACTTTCTGACGCGCGCCGGCCGGTGGGATGAGCGGAGACTTGTCGAGATGTTCGAACGGAAACGATTCGAGTTGATCCTCTTCGCCAATCCAGGCGGGCGGGATCGTCTCACTCCGGCGAAGAAGCGGGCGCTCGATCGGGCGTACGAGCCCGCCGAAATGATCGGGAGCGTCAGGATCTATCGACCGCGCGGCAGGATCCCCGGCCGATGATGTCGGGCGGCCGATGAAGATCTCCGACATCCGACTCGAGAAATTCTCGGGGTCCGTTCGAGCCTCGGCGCAAATCCATTGGGAAGAATCCTCCCATCCGGCGCTCGATCTCTATTTTGAGACGGACTCTTGCGAAGAAGAGGATTTTTGGGCGAACCCCGACGCCTTCTTGAGCGCCTGCGCTCCGGTCGCGTTGCGAGACGGCGAAAAGCGCCTCCGGGTCGAGGGGAGGGTCTGCCCCCGGCTGCGCGATGGAGTCGCGGCGGCCCTGCAAATCCTGGGATCCTGGTACCACCCGGATCAATCGCTTCCCAGGATCGAGGCGGCCGGAGGATTCCATCCCCCTCGGAGGGCGGTGGAGCGGGCCGGATTTTTCGCCTCGGGCGGAGCCGATTCGCTCCATACCCTGTGGTCCAACCGCCAGAGATATCCGTCCGACCATCCGGCTTCGCTTCGCGATGGAATTTTCCTCGAGAGTCACTCCTTCCCCGAAGACCCGCCGAGCGAGCGGGCCCGGGATATCGCGCGACGCGGCGGCCGGACGCTTCGATCGATCGCCGAAAGGACGGGAATCCGCCTTCTGACGGTGCGATCGAATTACGGTCGGCTCACCTCGGACATCTTCTTCGTGGTTCGTGAAGCGCAAAGCGCCTCATTGGCGGCGGCCGCCCACCTGATCTCGCGCCGGCTCACATCCGCTTCCATCGCCTCGTCCTTCCGCTTTTGCAGCCGTGTACTCAACGGCAGCGATCCGCTCCTGGACCCGCTGTTCGGAAGCGCGAGCCTCGAGGTTCTCCACGACGGCGTCCTCTTTTCGCGAGCCGAGAAGATCCGGCAGATGCGAAACTGGGACGTCGCTCTCGAACAGATGCTTGTCTGCTTCGAGGGACCCCTCGGCGAAGCCGAGCTCAACTGTGGGCGATGTGAGAAATGCCTTCGCACGATGACAGCCCTGGAGGCGGCCGGTTGCCTCGATCGAGCGACGGCATTCCCCCGCCGCCGGCTGACGGCCGCGGACCTCGAAGTCGTACCGGTCGGATATATTCCTGAAGCGTATGCGAGCAGCTGGGAGCCGATGATTCCGATGCTCCGAGAGGCGGGGCGCAACGATCTTGCGCGCGTTGTCGAGCGCAACAATGAGAGGGTGCGACAATTCCTTCGTCGCATCCGCGACACGGGTTGGAGAACCCGGTTGAAGAATGTGGACGCGCGATACCTCAAGGGCTCACTGAAACAACTGCGCCGATGGGCCAGTCCGCCGCCGAGATGAAAGTTCAAGACATTCGCCGGGAGGTCCGAGGCGAGGTGGTCGAGGTCACGGCCAGAGTTCTTTGGGAGGAGTGCGATCACGAGCCGCTGAGGATCTACTTTGAGACCGAAGGCGCTTGTGCCCGCGACGTGGAGGCCTGCCCGGAAGCGTTTCTGTGCGCACTGGCACTGCCGGCCCTGCACCAGGGAGAGCGCCGAATCCATTTCGACGAGCCGTTGTGTCCCAGGCTCACGGAAGGAATAACCGAGAATATGACTCTGCTTCAAACGTGGTACGGGCCGCGTTTTGAACCGATCCCGATCGAAACCTCGAGACAGTTTGCCCCGCGCCGGCCGCGCGAGCCCCGCAGAACAGCGGCCTTCTGCTCCGGCGGCGTGGACGCAACCCACATGCTGCTCGCCAATCGGCGCGACTTCCCCCGGGCGCATCCGGATTCGTTTGGCGATCTTGTGACGGTCATCGGTCTCCTGGACCCCGAGAACGCCCGTTCTCGAATCCCAGGATCCCATTACGCGCACACACGCGAGCGTCTCGAGGCGCTGGCCCACGCGAACGACGCCACACTCGTACCGCTGACGACGAACCTGCTCCAGGTGGATCGCGACCTGGATTTTCTCAAATATGCCTGGAGCGGAGCGTTGATTACGGCAGCCGCTCACCTCTTCCCGTCGCGGTGGAACAGCGTTTCAATCGCGTCCAGCCGCCGTCCGACAGAGTCCGTGCCCGAAGGAACCCATGTTCTCCTGGATCCCCGTTACAGCAGCTCCGCAGTCACGATCCGCCACGAAGGGATCCGGTATACCCGCCTCGAGCGCGTCGAAGAGATTTCCGCCCAGGACCCCCAGCTCAGCACATTGATCGTCTGCCCGAATCTCCCGCCGCCACCGATTTACAATTGCGGCCTCTGTGAGAAGTGCGTGCGGACCATGACCGCTCTCGAGGCTATGGGGAGGCTCGACTCGACAGGCGCCTTTCCTTTTCGCGAGGTGACCCCGGCGATGATCCGTGATGTCGTGGTCGGCACGCTCGAGGAGGGTTTTTGGAGCGAGCTCATTCCCTTACTGAGGTCCGGGGTAAGGCACGACCTTGCGGCCGCCGTCGAGAGAAAGCTTCGGGAGGCCCGGAGGGAAACGGGCTGGAAAGGACGAATCCGCCGGTTTGACCGGCAGCATCTCGGCGGGACGCTCGGGCGCTCGCTTCAGCGTTTGAGACGGGGCGGGGACCTGTAACGGTCAAATGAGACAGAGCGGCGCACGGGAACCAATCGAGAAGCTCGTAGCGTCCTCCGTCCTGTTTCTCTCGATTCCGCTCGCAATCTTTTTCCTTGGTTATTTGAGATGGTGCGTTGGCGTTCCACTCGCTGCGCTCCTTCTTGCCCGGCTTGCGCAACTTTGCTTTGAGGCGCCCCGAGCGGATAGCGAGTCAACGCCTGTCCCACGAAGCGCTCTTCTGTTTGCGCTGCCTCTCGCCTGTGCGTGGCTCGCCTTCTCTGGTATCGGCGGGGTCGGCTATCAACGGTGGGACTTCATCAAGCACAACGCCGTATTGAAGACGCTGATTGATTGTGCGTGGCCAGTGCGTTGGAGCTCGCCCCCGCGTACTGCTTCGTCTACTATTTCGCCTGGTATCTTCCTGCAGCGCTGGTGGGAAAGATCTTTGGCTGGGCTGCAGCCCAGGTCGCATTGATACTCTGGTCCCTCCTGGGGCTTGTCCTCACCCTGCTGTGGGTACAGCAACTGGTACGCCGGTGGTCCTGGACGCTGCCCGTCCTGTTCGTCTTCGCGTCGGGGCTGGATATCATCGGATACCTGCTGCTCCATCGTCACCTGCCACACGGCGGCGAGATCGAGTGGTGGTCGCATTACTGGGGCCGGAAAGGCGATTTTTATTTTGTCGCACAGTACAGCGGCAATACTTCTCTTCTCTACTATGTCCCGAACCAGGCAATCGCAGGATGGCTGGCAACCGCCCTCGTACTGCACACGATCTACACTCGAACTTACGGAAAGTACCTGCCGATCTGCTTCCTGGCGCTCTTGTTATGGTCGCCGTTCGCCGCTGTGGGACTCATTCCGTTTGGTCTCGTCGCCGCACGGAGGCTTCGCGTCAAGGACTACTGCACCGCGAGCAATATCGTTCTGGTGCCGGCCGCCGGCGTGATCCTGTCGCTTTATTACCTCTCTCGCGCCTTCCCCGATAAGGGAGGATGGCCAGTGTTCCACGACTTCCCGGCGAGAGTCCTACCCCTCCTCCTGTTCCTCTCGCTCGAGATCGGCGTCTATGTTATTTGTGTGGCAGTGTGGATTCGGGAGCGCACTGCGCTCGACAAACAGGTGGCGACGATCGCTGTCCTTTTCCTGGTCCTCTGTCCTCTTTACAGTTACGGTCACTACAACGACTGGGTGATGCGGTCATCGATCCCGGCGCTCTTCGTCCTCTGGATATTCCTGCTGCGATCTCTGGAGAAGAAAGTGATTCGGGTCCTGGCCTATTGCGCATGGCTCATCGGAGCGTCCACGGCGCTCGTAGAGATCGCGCGCTCGGTTCAAAAGTTCCGGCTTCGACCGCCCGACGAGGCGAGCGTCGGCTATGTGTCGACAATGCACATTCCGCAGGCGCTGCGGCAGCAATATTACGGCGATGGAAACTCGCTGTTCTTTCGTTGGATAGCGCCGCCGTGAGGCTGATGCGAGCCCCATTTCCGGGCAGGTTGCCCGGACGCCGACGCGGGACCTAACCGTCGCAGCCCGTCGCGATCGCGAGCGCGCGGCAGACATCGCGCATTTTTTCGGGGCGAAGCGATCCGACAAAGCCGTTCAGGCGGCTCTGTTCCACGGTCTGAACATGGTCGAGGTTTACGGCAGAGGCGTGCTTGAGTCCTTCCGCTTCGCCGACCGGCACCTCGGCCGGCGCCCCGCGGATCGTCGACGTGATCGGCGCCACCATGACGGTATGGAGCAGACCGATGACGTGCTGGCGCGTGAGCACGAGAACGGGTCGAGTCTTGTCGGGTTTCGAGAACTGAAACTTCCAGATCTCTCCGCGATTTATTTCTCGGGCCATGCGCCCTGCCCTTCCCATCCGGCGAATTCGTCGCCCAGTCCGCGCTCCCGGCCATAGGCCCGTCGATATTCGTCTTCGATGCGCCGGGTTCGCCTTCGCTTGAGATAGTCGATGGCTGCCCGCCGCAGGACCTCCGAGCGGCCGAGCCGGCGAACTTCGGGGTCCGCGTCGAGCCGTTTCAGCAGCGGTTCATCGATCAGGATCTGTACATGTCTCATGTTGATAAGATATCATGGCTCAAGAGCATTTCGTACGACTCCCGGGGAGAAGGTCACCGCTTCGCGTCCGCTCCCCAGTTGAGGACCAGGTTCAAGGGCGAGGAGGCCACTTCGCCGACGTCCGTGTTGACGAGGAAGCGCCGGCCGTCGGGCGAGACGTCGTAGCTGAAGAGGTCCGTGGCGGAGATGCGCTCGCGCCGGCGGGTCTGGAAGAGCGCCGTCGCAGCGCCCGCTTCGAACGGACGGGCCTTCCTGGACGGCCACGCCCATCAGTTTTCCGTCCGGCGACGAGATAGAAGAGCTCTTTGCCGTCCCTCCGCCACCTGGGCTCGGTGCCCCCGGCGCTCGAGATCTTCCAGTTGCCGCCCGGGTCCGGGAACGCGGAGACGTAGACCTCCCATTTTCCCGATTCGTTGGACGCATAGGCCACCCATTTCCCGTCGGGCGAGAACTGGGCATGGCTGAATCCGAACGTATTTTTCAGATACGGGACCGGCGCCTGCCCGCCTCCGACCGACAGGCGCCAGAGCTCGAAGTTCGTGTTTTCGTCGATCGAGCGGAAGAGGATGGACCGGCCGTCCAGGGACCAGTCGAGCGGGTACTTCGTGCTCTTCGAAACGAGGAGCGGCTCGTCGCCGCCCGCTCCCGTGGAGGCTTTTTGATAGAGATCGGGATGGCCCTGTCGGAGCGAGCAGAACACGATCCGGCTCCCGTCGGGTTTCCAGATCGGATTCTCGTCGAGTGACGGGTGGGATGTGAATCGGCTCGGAATTCCGCCCGACGCCTCGTAGATCCAGACGTCGGTGTTCCCCGACTGGGGATCGGTGATGTCGAGCGCGACCCTCTTTCCGTCCGGCGAGATCCGGGGGTTTGCCTGGTTCGCGGGCCCGCCGAGCGAGCCGATCTGCCGGCCGCTCCGGTCGAACCACTCGAGCTGCGAGACGCCGGAGGCCGATCGAGCCTGGTACACGAGCGCCCGATCCCGGGACACGGAGAACAGCGCGTACTGCGTCTGGGGGAAGTACTGGATCTCCTCGGCGATCGGGAGAGGATCGCCGAAGACGGCCTTCCCGTCGAAAGGCTGCGCCATCAGATTTCCGTCTCGGAAGAACAGCAGGATACCGCGCGAGCCGCCGGCGCTCGACGAGACGAAAGCCATGCTGGAACGGGCGGGGGAGACGAGCGTCTCTTCGTTCGAATCGAGCGCGCGGATGTAGACCCCCATCCCGGGAACGGTTCCGGGGGAAGCGAAATTTGCCACGAGATAAAGGAAATGGCGGCCGTCCGGCAGGAAGAACGGCCATCGGTGACTGGTCTCGCCCCGCGCCGGATCGAGCTTCGTCAGCGCGGAGGAGACGCCGCCCGACGCCGAAACACGGAAGAGCGGCCCGTCGACGACTTTCGCGAAAACGATCACGCCGTCGCGGCTCCAGCTTCCTCCGCGGGCTTCGGGCGCGTCGCAGATCACCTGCGCGGGCCCGCCCGACGCGTCGATCTTCTTGAGCTTGCCGTCCGCGAAGAACGCGACGAAGCGGCTGTCGGGCGACCAGAACGGAAATGACGAGTTTTCCGTCCCGGGGAGAGGCGTCACGGCGAACGCGTCGAGCGGGCGGACCCAGAGGCGACTCTGGCCGGACGAGTCGCGGGCGATGAAGGCGAGGCGGCTCCCGTCCGGGGCGAGGGCGACGCCGCGAACCGCCGTGTTCTCCGGCATGACGATCGACGACCGAAGCGGGCGGTCGAGCAGCCGGACGCGATTCGCGGAACGGAGCGCCGCCGCGACCGCTGCCGCGGCGAGGATTCCCAGAACGGCCGCCGCGGCCCACGCGAGACGCTCGCGGTTCTTGCGGCGCGCGACGACGGGCGCGGGCGCTCCCGCCTGCGAGCCCGCCTGGCCGATCCAGACGAGCTCGTTTCGAACGTCGCGGACGTTCTGCCAGCGGTCCTCGGGATCCTTCGCAAGGCAGGCCCGGATCAGACGCTCGAGCGCGCGGGGGCGACATCGGCGAGACGGACGAGATCGGCTTCGGCTCGTCGCGCAGGATCGCCGAGACGAGAGACGCCTGGGTCGCGCCCGTGAACGCCTTCGTTCCCGTGGCCATTTCGTAGAGCACGCAGCCGAACGAGAAAATGTCCGAGCGCGCGTCGGCTTCTTTTCCTTCCAGCTGCTCCGGCGCCATGTACTGGAACGTGCCCATGACCGTGCCCTTCTCCGTCAGCGGGTGCGGACGCCGCCTGTGTGGGAAGGGAGGAGAGGCCGGAAAGCGATTCCGTCGCCGCCGCGACTTTCGCGAGGCCGAAGTCGAGGAGCTTCACGCCCGATTTCGTCAGCATGACGTTGCCGGGCTTCAGGTCCCGGTGGACGATGCCGGCGCGATGGGCCCGGTCGAGCGCGTCCGCGATCTCGACGCCGAATTTCAGCGTCTGGTCGGTCGAAAGCGGTCCCTTTTCCAGCCGGTCGGCCAGAGACTGCCCTTCGAGCAGCTCCATCACGAGGAAGTCGATGCCGTTTTCGGATGCCGACGTCGTAGAGTGTGCAGATGTGGGGATGCGTCAATTGCGAGATCGCTCTCGCTTCGCGATCGAACCGGGCTTTCAGCTCCGGATCGTCCGACAGGTGCGAAGGCAGGACCTTGATCGCGACCTCGCGGCCGAGCCGCGTGTCCTTCGCTTTGTACACTTCTCCCATTCCCGCCGGCGCCGAGCGGCGAGAGGACCTCGTACGGGCCGAGGCGGGCACCGTTGGGCAGCGGCATGAAGTGAGCAGATTCTATCCGATGGGTCGAGCCGGAAGTCTCGCTCCGGCAGGGGCGTCGTCGCTAGCCGTTCCACCGGGCGCGCCGGCCGCGCACGTCGATGTGAACGAACGGGCCGTGCGCCCGGGTCGCGGGATAGATCCCGATTCCGCCGACGAGAGTCGGATGCTCGCGCTCGACGGCGTCGGCCGCGTCCGCGAGAATCCGGGCGTCCTCGAGATCGATGCGGCCGTCGTGGTTGAGGTCGTCGATGACGCCCTTCCCGTGGTCGTCCGGATAGACGTCCGCCGCGTCGCCGTACATGTGCCGCGAAACCGTGGAGCGTGCCTTCGGGCCGAGGTCCAGGGCGTTGTAGTCGGGCGTGCGAAAGCCGCTCATGACGAAGAGACTGCGGACCGGATGCCCCGTTTCGTTGAGCTTTGCGATCGTCAGCTCCAGCTTGTCGAGGAGGCGCGGCTCGAGCACGAGATACTTCGGCCAGAGGGCGGACTGGTTCTTCGTGAGGAATTCGCCGAGCGTGAAATGTTCGGAGACGTGAAGAGACGCCGTCTCCGGCGTCACCTCGACGAAGCCGCGCGGATCGGCGTAGGCGGGGCTCGTCGGAGGAGCGTCCTCGAACGGCCACCGGCCGAGGACGTAACGTCCGACGCGGCCGTCGACTTTCGCGGAGAACGGCGTCAGAACGACCTCGACGAGACCGGGGGTGCCCGGCAGAGGGCGGACGCCCGGACGCGGTTCGGTCCCGGGCTCGATTCTCGCTGCCTCATCCGGCGTCACGAACAGCGCCCGGATCGCCCCGGAGATTCCGCCGGCGTCGCGAAGCGAGGCGAACTCCATGCCCCGGCCGGACCCGGCGCGCGCGGCCAGGAGCAGACCGAAGCCCAGAGAAAGCAGGAACAGGGTTCGTCGCATGATCACGAATGTTAACGCATCAAAACGACAGGAATTCCCTTCTCGAGCGCTCGCGAGAGCTCGCGAACATCCCAGTTCGTCAGCCGGATACAGCCGTGGGATTCGCGGAGGCCGATGCGGGATGGCCCGGAAGTCCCGTGAATGCCGCAATTGGGGACCAAAGCTGGATCCAGACGACGCCCACGGGGCTGTTCGGCCCGGCCGGCGGCGTCGCCTTCTGTCGCGGGATCGGCAGATCCCTGCCGCAGGCGAAGGCCGCCGTGTCCGATAGAATCTTCCCGTGGTCGTCCCCGACAAACTCCAGCGGCCGCTCCGGAATCTCCGGCTCTCCGTCACGGACCGGTGCAATCTGCGCTGCCAGTACTGCATGCCGGAGCGCGACTACGCGTGGCTCCCCCGAAAAGACATCCTCGATTTCGAGGAGGTGAGCGCGCTCGTCGACGTGTTCGCGGAGCTCGGCGTGGACAAGGTCCGGTTGACCGGCGGGGAGCCGCTCATTCGGCGCGATCTTCCCGAGCTCGTTCGCCTGATCGCCGCGAAGCCGTCCATCCGAGATCTTGCGATGACGACCAACGGCGTGCTTCTCGCGGACCAGGCGCCGGCGCTGAAGGCCGCGGGCCTCCACCGCGTGACCGTGAGCCTCGACACGCTCCAGCCGGAGCGTTTCCGCGAGCTGACGCGTTTCGACGACCACGGCCGCGTGCTCGAGGGAATCCGAACCGCCGCGAGGACCGGTTTCTCGGCCGTCAAGATCGACACCGTCGTCATCCGGGGCGTCAACGACGACGAGCTCGTCGCGATGCTCGATTTCGGCAAAACAACGGGCGCGGAAATCCGTTTCATCGAATACATGGACGTGGGAGGAGCGACGCGCTGGTCGCGCGAAGGAGTCGTTTCGCGCGCCGAAATGCTCGGAACGCTCGCGCGGCACTACGGTCCGATCCAGCCGGTCTCCGAGACGACCTCCGCGCCGGCGGAGCGGTTTCGCCTTTCCGACGGAACGGTTTTCGGGATCATCGCTTCGACGACGGCGCCGTTCTGCCGATCCTGCGACCGAAGCCGCCTGACTGCCGACGGCCTCTGGTACCTCTGCCTCTACGCTTCGAACGGGACGGACCTGCGGGGGCCTCTGCGCGCGGGAGCGTCCCGGGAGGAGCTGCGCGGGCGGATCGAGTCGACCTGGCGCGCGCGGTCGGACCGCGGCGCCGAGGAGCGGCTCGGCATGCGGGACCGCTCTCCCCTCGTTTCGCTGAACACGCTCCGAAACAACCCCCACCTTGAGATGCACACGAGGGGTGGATAGATGGCCGGTCACGAGTCGGCGAGTCCCGAGTCGAAACCGGCGGAACTCGTTGCCGGACTGACGAACCCCCGAGCACTCGCGCTCGAACGATTCCCGGTTCGCACCCGCGAAGGGTCGACGACGCGGTCGGCCTGGCGCCTTTCGGCTTCGTGCGATCAGGGCGACGGCGCGATCGTTTTCGTGGAGGCGTCTCCCGCCGAGACGTTCTATCGCGGCGACGGCATCTTCCTCGGCTGGGCCCAGGAACGGATGGCAGCGGCGTACCGGGCGCTGCGTCCGGAACCTGAGGACGACGGGTTCCAGACGCAGCAGATGGGGTAGTTCGCGCGCCCGTTCTCGCCGGGGACCGCATGATCGGTTCCACGGCGGGTCCTGTCGCCGGACTCGACCCACTTTTCCGCTCGCTGCGATTTGAGGACTTTGCTACGACTCCGCGCCGCGAGCGGCAAAAGGGGTCTCCTCCCGCGCCACCCGCCGTGTCACTGAGCGGTTCACGCTGGAGCAGCCTCCGAGAGTCCTTTCCACTCGTCCTCGGTCAATACTGGGGCAGCGGTCGGGTAGTACACGTTCTCCAGCTCTGATTCGTGGGCGGCGAGCCGGCGGTCGAGGTTTTCCACGATTCCGAGCGTGTCCGAGAGCTTCGCGGGGTCGGAGACGAGAGTCAGAAGGAAGCGCGTGAGCTCGCGGAGCTGAACCCATTCGAGGTGGAGCTCGCGCTTCGGATCGCGGCCGGGAACGCCGACCCGGACGACGGCGGGAAGGAAGATCTTCTCCAGCGCTTCCGACCACCGGACCAGCCACTCGTTGAAATCGACGAGCCCGAACCGATACGCCGGCGCGTCGCGGCGCTCGAGCGCGCGGCGGAAGTCGTCGAAGCGACTTCGCAGCGCCCGCTGGGCCTCGATGAGTCCCTGCAGAGTCGTTTGATCATGCTCGACTACCGAAGCGCGGCGAGACGCGAGCGAGGTGGGATGCGAGGCGACCGCGACGTCCCGAGGCGTCGCGACCGCCTGCTTTGCAGACCGGAGAGGAGCGGTCGCTACACGTCTGACTCAAGGGGACGAATCCCCTTGAGTTCCCCTCTGAAGCCCGGACCTCAGAGGGGGTTTGGGGGATGCGTCCCCCAGGTAGGATGCGCCGCAAGGGTTCGGCGCAAAGCGCCGATCGGCGAGCGAAGCGAGTCCCGCGGCGGGGGCGGCGCGGGCGGCGCGCGCGCACCTCGCTCGATGTATCGCCGCGCATGCTATAGACCGGCGAGGCCCGGCTCGATCCGCGTCCAACCCTGCTCGACGGCCCACAGGTCCATCGCAAGGGTCGCGAGGTCGTCGACCTCGGGAATCGGCCGCGCGTCCTCGGAGAGATCGATCGACTTGAGATAGCGGTGGCACGTGTCGCAGCTCTCGATGCGAACGGCCGGGTGCTTCTCGTCCCGAAAGGAAGGGAGCTTGTTCGGGTCCTCTTCGAAGCACGAGGCGCAGAGAATTCGCTCGAAGAGCCATTCCTGGCCGCACAGCGAGCAACCGAGCGAGCGGCGAGCGCCTTCCATCAGCGATCCCTCCCGCCTCGCGGAGATCCACGGCGCGCCTCCGCAGAACGGGCAGCGGCCCCGGGCGTGAAGGCGATCGGGCGCGAGCGTCGCCGACCGCAAAAACTCCGCATAGGGGCGCAGGATCGCGCGGGACAGGTAATCTTCCGCGGCCGGCCGGTCCCCGCCCCAGAAGACGAGCAGCCGCTGCCGGGAAACTTCCGGCGCGTCCTTCTGCCGCGCCCGGGCGTCTTCCGAGAGCGCCTCCGGGCCAGCCTCCGCGGCGTACCGGAGGATCGCGGCGCGCGCGCCGGAAAGACGCTCCGCGTCCCGGTCGAGGTGTCCGGTGAACGGCTCTTCCCGGTGCGCAGCCTCGAGCTCTGCCGCGACGCGCCCCTGAACGCGATAGAGCCCCGCCGCGAATCGCAGCGGGTCTTCCGCGGAGCCGGACTGGCCGGCGAGAAGCTCGGAACGCGCGGCGCGCCGCTCGAATTCCGAGACGAGTTTCGAGCCAGCGCTATTTCCGGTGCGGGGCACTAACCGCGGCGGCTCTCCTGGCCGGTCACTTCGCGGTACCAGCGGCCATGGTGCAGGCGCGCCCAGGCCTTCGTCACGGTTCCCCGCGTCATCGAACCGAACGTGCCCGGTTCGGCCGCCGTGCCCAGGTAGATGTGAATCACGATCAGCATCGCGAACAGGATGAACGTGACGTCATGGACGAGGTACGCGAATTCCATGAGGAGCCGCGGCAGCGAGCCGGGGAACCACATCATGAGGCCGGACAGAAGCAGGCCGAGCGCCGCGAGGCACACGAGCCAGAACTGCAGCTTCTGGCCGCCGTTGTACTTCCCGACGTTCGAATCGTCGGTCTCGTAGCGCATGTACCGCATCGCGCGGCCGCCGCTCACCCATTCCTTTCGCTCGCCGGGCTCCAGGTGCATGTCGGCGAGCCAGTAGACGAACATCGCGGCGCTCGCGAGAAAGAACACCACGCCCGCCCACGGGTGGACGACGCGGCAGACCGTCAACCCCCCGAAGAGAGAAGCCATCCAGCCGAAGACCGGCGACCAGATCGGCATGCCGGTGAAGAGGCACACGAAAAAGCCGAGGGCCACGGTCCAGTGGATCAGGCGCGAAGTCCGGTTGTGGCGGACGATCTCGTTTCCGACCACGACGTCTTCCTGCGATTGAGCCGTAATGACCGCGCGGTCAATGGGGCGGGGGGGGCGTGCTGCGCTCATCGTCTTCTCGCTTTCACGACCGTCACACGGTCGGGAGGTTCGTGTCGTCGTCGTCGGTGCCCGCCGCTTCTTTTCTCCCGTATTTCGTGAAGTGGCCGAACGCGCCGATCACCGCGCCGAGGATCGCGACGGCGCCGATGGGGCGAAGAACGGATTTCCAGAATTTTACGAGCAGCGGAACGTGCGGATCGGCCGGGAGCGCGTACCACTCCGGGTGGTCGCCGTGCGCGAGAACCGTCACGACGCCCGTGCCGCCGACTCCCTTCGGGTCGTAGAGCATCGCCTGCGCGAAGCCGTTCGCCTTGAGCTGATCGACGCGCAGGTTGCCCATCGCGACCATGTCGTCTTTCGTGCCGAAATGGAGACACCCTGTCGGGCAGGCCTTGATGCAGGCGGGCTCGAGGCCCACTTCGACGCGGTCGACGCAGAGCGTGCACTTGGCCATCTTGCCCGTGGTCTTGTGGAACCGGGGCACGTCGAACGGGCAGCCGGTTTCGCAGTAGCCGCAGCCGATGCACTGGTCGGGGTTCACGTCGACGATCCCGTTCGCGTACTGGACGATCGCGCCCGGCGCCGGACACGCGGCGAGGCAGCCGGGCTCCGCGCAGTGCATGCACTGGTCCTTGCGCATGAGCCACGCGATGCCCCCGTCGACGTCTCGCTCGCTGAACTTGATCAGGTTCCAGTACTGGGCGTGGAGAGTCGGCAGCGTCTGGTACGACCCCTCCTGCTTCGTCGGGACGACCGGAAGGTCGTTCCACTCCTGGCAGGCGACCTCGCACGCCTTGCAGCCGATGCAGGTCGTCGTGTCGATGTACTTGGAAACGGTCGGAAGGCTCCGGGTTCCCGAGAGGCTTCCCCACACGGAAGCGGAGGAGCGGCGGATTTCGAGATTCTGTGTAGCCATCACGCTCCTCCCTTTAAGCTTTCTCGAGTTTGACGAGGAAAGTTTTGTACTCCGGGGTCCACGTGTTCGGGTCCATCGCGGACGGCGTGAGGAAATTCGCGAGCGGCCCGGTGTGGCCCTCCTTCCCTTCGTAGCCCCAGTGGAGCGGCATTCCGACCTGCCAGAACTGCTTGCCGTCGACCTCGAGGGGGCGAAGGCGCTTCGTGACCATCGCGACGCCCTCGACGGATCCGCGGGCCGAAGTCAGGCGCGCCCGGCCGCCGTTGGCAATGCCTCTTTCCTTCGCAAGCGCCTCCGGGATCTCGATGAAGAACGCCGGCTGGAGCATGTTCAGGCGGTCGATGTGTTTGGTCCAGTAGTGGTACATCTCCGTCAGGCGATAGGTCATGCAGACGATCGGAAAGTCTTCCTTCTTTCCGTAAATGTCCTTGTCGGACTTGAATCGCTTCGTGGCGGGATTGGACGTCACCTTCGGGTGCAGGAGGTTCTCGACCGGCGCCTCGACCGCTTCGTAGTGCTCGGGGAAGGGCCCGTCATTCAGCGGGGCGAACAGCTTTCCCACGCCTTCGGGAAGCATGATGAAAGCCCCGAACGTTCCGGGCGGTGCGTCGGGTTTCATGTCGGGAACGTCGCCGACCCATTTCTCGCCGTTCCACTTGATGCCGACGCGAGTCGCGTCCCACGGCTTTCCTTCCGCGTCCGCGGAGGCCCGGTTGTACATGACGCGGCGGTTCGCGGGCCAGGAGAACGTCCAGTTGTGGTACATCCCGAGGCCGTTCGGATCGTCCACCGAATTGCGGCGCTGCGCCATGTTGCCGGCTTCGGTGAAAACGCCGGACATCAGCCAGTTGCCGACCATCGTGGTGCCGTCGTCCTGTAGCTGGCCGAAGCCGTCGAGTTGCTGGCCGGCGGTCTTCAAGACTTTCGTTTTGTCCTTCGGATCGTGGATGTCCGCGAGCGCCTTGCCGTTGAGCTCTTTGAGAACTTCGGAGAGGTCGGGAGCGACGGGGTTCGAGTATGCCCAGTCGACGCTGGCGACCTGCTCGGGCATCGCCCCGCCCTCTTTTTTGTAGAGATCGCGGACGGCGAGGAAGATCCTCGCGAGGATTTCCTGGTCGCTCTTGATCTGTCCCGGCGGGTCGAGCGCTTTCCACTTCCACTGGATCCAGCGAGCCGAATTCGTGAACGAGCCGTCCTTCTCGGCGAAGTTCGAAGCCGGAAGCATGAAGACTTCCGTCTGGATCTTCGAGGCGTCGGGAGTTCCGTATTCTTTCGGCGCTCTCCAGAACGTCGCCGTCTCGATCTCGTGGTTCTCGACGACGACGAGCCACTTCAGCTTCGAAAGGGCCGCGATCATCTTCGGAGAGTTCGGGCCGATTCCGACCGGGTTCATGCCGAACGTGAAGAAGCCTTCGGGGCCCGGCTCCTGTCCGCCCGCGCGCTGGGAGTTTCCGCGGTACATGTCGTCGAAGATGTACATCCAGGAATAGTTGCCGTCGATCTTCGGGAGCCACTCGTAGCCGAAGTCGTTCTCCTTCGTCGCCGCCTTGCCGTAAAGCCCCTTCAGCGTCGAAACCATGAACTTCGAATAGTTCTGCCAGTAGTTCATGGACGGGCCGAGCGCCTTCGGGGTGTTCGCGTCGTTGTATTCCTTGAGGTTGTGCCACTGCGCCTGCGGCGTCTTGATGTAACCGGGAAGAATGTCGAAGACGCCGGCGGTGTCGGTCGCCCCCTGGATATTCGAGTGGCCTCGCAGAGCGTTGACGCCGCCTCCCGGCCGCCCGACGTTGCCGAGCAGCAGCTGGAGCATCGCGGCCGTGCGGATCATCTGCACGCCGATCGAATGCTGCGTCCATCCGAGCGCGTACATCATCGTGCCGACGCGCGCGGCATTTCCGGTGGACGTGACGATTTCCGCGACCTTCAGGAACGTGTCCTTCGGGGTGCCGCAGATTTTCTCCACGGTCTCGGGCGTGTACCGGTCGACGTGCTTTTTCAGCAGCTGAAAGACGCAGTTCGGGTCCTGGAGCGTGGGGTCTTTCTTCGCCTCCCCCTTCGCGTCGAGCTGATAGGACCAGCTGTCGCGCTTGTACGAGCCCGAGGCCTCATCGAAACCGGAGAAGAGCCCGTCGTCGAACTTGAAATCCGGATTGATCAGGAGCGGCGCGCTCGTGTGGATCTTGACGTAATCTTCGTGGAAGCGGTTGTTCGCGATCGCGTAGCGAATGATCCCGAGCAGATACGCGATGTCCGTTCCGGTGCGAATCGGCGAGTAGATGTCGGCGACGGCGGAGGTTCGGGTGAACCGGGGATCGACGGAGACGATTTTCGCGCCACGGGTTTTCTTCGCCTCGATCGCCCATTTGAACCCGCAGGGATGATTTTCCGCGGGATTGCCGCCCATGCAAAGGACGACGTCCGCGTTCTTGATGTCGGTCCATCCGTTCGTCATCGCCCCCCGGCCAAACGTGGCGGCCAAACTGGCCACCGTGGGGCCGTGTCAAACACGGGCCTGGGTGTCCCTGTAAGGGACTCCCCAGGCGGAGGCCGCCTTCCAGTAGAGGTAGTTGAACTCGGTCGTGTCGGTGCAGCCGCCGATCATGCCGATGCCGGGGGTGCGGTTGACGACCTCGCCCTTGGCATTTTTCGCGACGAAGCATTCGGTCCCGGGTGTCCTTGACGTGCCGCGCGATCCGCTTGATCGCGTCGTCCCACGAGATGTCCTCCCACTTGTCGGAGCCGGGCCGGCGAACCTGCGGCTTCATCAGCCGGTCTTTGCTGTTGATGTCATCCTTGACGGTCGCGCCCTTCGGGCAGAGCGTGCCGCGGTTGATCGGATGATCGGGATCTCCCTCCACGTGAACGACCGGCAGGCGTCGCGTTCTTCGCCTTGTCGCCGAGCGTGTGGATGATCATTCCGCACGACACCGCGCAATAGGGGCACGTGCTTCGGGTTTCGATTGTTCGCGAGATCTTGAACTCCCGCATCTCCGCTTGCGCTTTCGAGACGTCGAACCCGAGCGCGATCGTCCCGCCAATTGTCGATGCTTGGAGAAATCTGCGACGCGTGAGTTCCATCAGGTCCTCCTTCTCCGAGGCGCCCGTGAGCGTCAGCGTTCTATTTCAGAACTTTGCCCGGTCCTTGTCAAGGGATCGGATGAATTTCTTTTTCGTCTCGGGAACCGTCAGTGTCCGAACTTTGATCAGCCTCGGGAACGGACGACTCGCTCGGGGTGCGTGTAAACGTTGAATCGCCTGCCCCGCAGGAAGCCGATCAATGTCACGCCTCCCGTTTCGGCGAGCGTGACGGCGAGGCTGGACGGGGCCGAGACCGACGCGACGACGGGAATGCCAGCGGCAAAGGCCTTCTGAACGATCTCGAACCCGGTGCGGCCCGAAACCATCAAGACTCCGTCCGAGACGGGAAGCTCGCGCCGCAGCAGGAAAGCGCCGACGAGCTTGTCGGTCGCGTTATGCCGGCCAATGTCTTCCCGGGCCTCCCGGAGGACTCCTTCCGGGGAGAAAAGGCCCGCCGCATGCAGGCCGCCGGTCTGCGCGAAGATCGACTGGCGCTCGCGCAGCCGCGCCGGCAGCGATTCGAGGATTTCCGGCGTCACCCGGATCCGGCTCGAAAGAGGAGGCCGGCCGGCGGGGATCACGTTGTCGATCGAAGTCTTGCCGCAGACGCCGCAGGCCGACCCCATGACGGTTCCGCGCTGCAGTTTCGCGGCCCGGTCGTACGAGGAAGAAGAGAGCGTCGCGACGAGGGCGTTCTCCTTCAATTCCGGATCCATCCGGGGATTCGCGGGGCGTTCGAGACCCTTCAGGTCGTCCCGCTCCTCCAGAACTCCTTCAGCGAAAAGGAGCCCGGCCGCGAGCTCCTCATCGGCGCCCGGCGTGCGCATCGTCGTCACGAAGGAGAGGAGAGGCCCCCTGGCGTCCGAGCGTACCTGGATCACGAGCGGCTCCTCGACGGCGACCACGTCGTCGCGCTCGAGGTCGGAATCGCCGTCGCGCGCCCGAACGCGCACATTCTCGGTGGGGTCCACGCCGCGATGTTAGCAGGCCCGCGCCTCGAGAGCAGGAGCCCAAGGCCTCATCGCTGCAGCAGATAGGAAGATAGCAGAAGGAGATTCCCGGAATCGGGTGTACCGTGGAAAGAGCCAAGAAGAAACAATCTTGATTGGGAGCGCTTTGAAACCTGAGGTTTTCGTGTGGGAGTGTCTTGTTTGCGGCCGGCTCAACCGGACGCCGCTGCCAGCCGACGGTTCGGAGATCGCCCTCGTTTGCGAGCACTGCGGCCAGAAGGTCGAAGATCAGGCCGCGAAAAGCCTGTTCCGATCCGGCTCGCTCTAGAAAAGGAAAGGAAGAAAGGGGAGATCATGGACGAAGCAACCCGAATCATCGTCGATCGGCGTCTCGCGGAGCTCGAGAGGGGTTTTGAGATCTCGGACAAGAACGTCAGCAAGGTCATTCAGATCATCAAGCTGAAGGCGCCCGGCGCGACGGCCGAGAGCGTGAAGCTGAAGGCCGACATCGTGAAGAAGAACGAAGAGTGTCTCAAGATCCGCACCGAGATGATCAAGAAGCTGCGGGAATCGGTCAGCAACTGACGCGCTGCTCCGGCGATCGTACCGCCTCCTAAGACACTGAAAACCAGCCGGTTTCCCGCGCGCCATTCATGGCCGGGGCGGGAGCTTGCGTCTGGCTCCGTTCTTGCAGCCTTCCGAGGTTCCCGAGGATGGAGAGGAGACAGCGATGGGCGCCAAGGCGGTTCTCGTGATCGAAGACGACCTCGACACTCAGGACGCGATCTGCGGGCTGCTCGAATACAGCGGCTACCGTGCCGTCGGTGTCAGCAACGGCCGGGAAGCGATCCAGTTCCTGAAGACCCATTCCGCCCCGAACGTCATCGTCCTCGACCTCATGATGCCCGTGATGAACGGGTGGGAATTTCGAGACCTCCAGAGCGCCGATGCCGGCCTCGCGAAGATTCCCGTCATCGTCATCTCCGCTTCGGGAGCGCTCCCGCGGGAGGTGCTCGGCAAGGGCGCGGTCGATTACGTGCCGAAGCCGTTCGATCCCGACCGGCTCGTCGCGGCGATCGAAAGGGTCAGTCCGGGCGTCTGACCGCGGCGAGCCTGCCCTTCGGATCGAGCCACGCATAGAGCGCCGGCAACACGAGCAGGACGATCAGGCCGGAAAAGATGAAGCCTCCGATCACGGCGATCGCGAGCGGCTGGAGAAGCTGCGCCCCGGCGCCGAGCGCCAGCGAAAGCGGCAGGAGAGCGAAGACCGTCGCGAGCGTGGTCATCGCGACGGCCCGGAACCGCCGCTCTGCCGCTCCGGGACCAGGCTTCTTCCTTCCCGTAACCCGCTGCGGAGCTCCTCGCGGGCGTCGTGGATGAAGAAGACCGACTTTTCCCCGACGATGCCGACCATCATGATCGCGCCGACGAAGCTCGAGATGTTGAGCGTCATGCCCGTCGCGAGGAGAAGCGCGAAGACTCCCGCGAGCACCGAAAGGGAGACGAGCCCGGTCAGGAGGGGCGCGCGCCAGTCGCCGAACTCGAAGAGGAGGACGACTCCGACGAGAAGGAGACCGCCGAGGAGCACTCCCACGAGAGCCTTGAACGAAGATTGCTGCTGCTCGTACTGGCCGCCGTAGGCGAGCGTCATTCCCGGAGGAAGCGCGAGGCCGGCGCGCAGCTTCTTCTGGATTTCCGCGATCGCGCCGCCGAGGTTTCGTCCCTCGAGCCGCCCCGTCACGCCGAAGTAACTCTTCAGGTTTTCGCGGTCGATCTCCGCCTCCGGCGGACCCGTCTCGATCGCGGCGAGGTCCGACAGCGGCACGATCGCTCCGGAACCGGTCTTGACCGGGACCGCGGCGAGGGGGCCGTCGCGCCTCGTGAAGACGCGGACGGGGTACACGCGGTCCCCGATCAGGAGATCGCTCGCGACCGTGCCCGTGAGCGCGGGCTCGACCGCGGCGTGCAGGTCGTCGGTCGTCATGCCGCTCCGCGCCAGCACTCCCGCCTTCGGCCGGATCGAAAGCGCCGGCCCGGCGATCGTGATTCCGTCGAAGACGTCCTCGACACCGTGGACGCCGCCGATGATCCGCGCGGCGCGGCGCGCCTTCTCCTCGAGGAGATTCTCGTCGGACCCGAAGATCTTCACGTCGATCGGCTGCGGCACGCCGCCGGTCAGGTCGCCGATGTTGTCTTCGAGGAGCTGCCCGAAATCGGTATGGATCGCCGGCTCGGCCGAGGCGATCCTGTCCCGGAGCTCGCCGATGATCGCGTCGACATCGCGCCGGCGCTTTTTCGGCTTCAGCTTGATCACGTAATCGCCGCGGTTCGGCTCGGTGATGAAGAATCCGAGCTGCGTTCCGGTCCGGCGCGAGTAGGCGTCGACGTCGGGCGTGGCCCGGATGATTTTCTCGGCCGCGTCGAGCATCTGGTCGGTGTCCGTGAGCGAGGTCCCCGGCGGCGTCCAGTAATCCAGGATGATCGAGCCCTCGTCCATCTCCGGCAGGAAGTCGGTGCCGATCACGCGCCAGAGAACGAACGCGGCCGCCATCAGGAGGACGAACGCGACGAGCGCGAGCACCGGCCGGCGCACGAAGACGGCGACGAGCCGTCGGAGCCGCGGCATGCCGCCCTGGGCGGGAGGCTTTCCGCGCCCTTTCGTCGCGCCGAACGCCTTGACCGCGGCGGGCACCGCGAGCGCGGAAAGGAGGAACGAAACGCCGAGGGCCATCGCCATCGTCAGCGCGAGCGGGCGAAAGAACGCGCCGGTGACGCCCGTGACGAGCGCGAAGGGGACAAAGATGACCATCGTCGAAAGGCTCGAGCCGAGGAGCGGAGGCAGGAAGCGCGAGATGCCGAGGTCCTTGCCGAGCTCGCCGCCGGAAGCGTGGGCGCCGTGCTGCATGTCCTCCACGACGACGATCGCGTCGTCGGCGATCAGGCCGATCGCGGCCGCGATGCCGCCGAGCGTCATGAGGTTGATCGTCTGGCCGGTCGCCGCGAGGCCGAGCAGGACGATCGCGACGCACACCGGAATCGTCGCCGCGGCGATCGCCGTCAGCCGCCAATCGCGCAGGAAGAAGAAGAGCACGAGCACGGCGAGGCCGACGCCGATCAGGATCGCGTCGCGGGCGCCGCCGACCGAGCCCGAGACGAACGCCGCCTGGTCGTAGAAGTTCGTCCAGCGGACGCCTTTCGGGATCAGCTCCGGCTCTTTCTTCAGGAGGTCCGAGACGCCGCGCGCGATCGCGATCGTGTTCGCGGAGGGTTGCTGGACGATGTTGACGAGAACGGCGGGACGGCCGTCGGCCGTCGTTCGCACGGCGGAGAACGCGTCGCCGGACGCGACCGACCCGAGGTCCGAGAGACGCACGGGGACGCCCTCGCCCGGGAGCGGCGACCGGCATCGCGGAAAGATCGGCGATTCCCCGGGCGCGTCCGTCGACGAGCGAGAGATAGAGCTCGTGGTTCGACTCGAGGAGACCGGCCGACTCGACGTCGTTGTTCTTCCTGATCGCCTCGACGACGTCGCGGGCCGTCAGTCTCCGCCCCTCGAGCGCCGCGGGGTCGAGGCGCACCTGGAACTCGCGCTGGCGTCCCCCCTGGATCTGCACCTGCGCGATCCCCGGGATCCGGATGAGCGCGGGCTTGAGAGTGTATTCGGCGAGCTCCCAGAGCGATGCCTGCGATTCGGTGTCGGAAGTCAGCGCGTAGCCGAGGATCGGAAAAATCGACGTGTTCATCCACTCGACCTCGACCTTCGCGTCGGGGGGGAGATCGGGCCGGATCCGCTCGACCTCCGCCTGCACGCGCTGGAGCGCCTGCTGCATGTCGGTCCCCCACGTGAATTCGGCGCTCATCTCGGTCGACCCGCGCGAGGTCGCCGACAGCACCCGGCGAACGCCGGGAACGCGCAGAACCGCCTCTTCGAGGGGGCGGGTGGACTCCGGCATCATCCGCGCGGCGGGCTCCTCGCCGACGTCGGTGATGACTTTGACGATCGGAAACGTGACGGCGGGAAAGATCGATGCCGGCGACCGCAACGCCTCGAAGACGCCGCCCGTCCCGAGGACCGCGACGACGAGGAAGATCGCCGCGCCCCGGTCGCGGGCCAGGCGCGCGAGGCTCATCGCGGCGGAGCCACCGCGGTGCCCTCGGGGAGGCCCGCCTGCCCCGAGACGATCACGCGCGTCGCGGGGTCGAGCGCGGGAGCGGCGATCTCGGTCCGGCCGTTCTGCGAGATCCCCGGCGTCACCGCGATCCAGCGAGCCTTGCCGTCCGCGCCGGCAATCGCGATCCGCGACGCCCCCGTGACGTCGTCCCGCACGACGGCCGCATCGGGGACCGACGGCACGTCGCGGCGTTCGGCGACCGTGATCCGCGCCGTCGCGAAGAGACCGACCGCCGCTCCCGGCGAGGCGGGGTCGAGGTCGATCCGAACCGGGGCCGTGAGATCGGAAGGGCCCGACTCGGCGAGGATGCCGTGAACCCTGCCGGCGACCGGAGCGCGCCCCGGAATCTCGATCCGCGTCGGCTCGCCCGCCCGGATCTTCGGGAGCTGCGCCTGCGGGACGTCCGCGAGCACGACGAGGGACCCGGTCTCGGCGATCGAGAGAATCTCCTCGCTTTCGGAGACACGGTCGCCGGCGCTCGCCGCGTGCGAAACGACGATGCCGTCGGACGCGATTCTCAGAGGCGCGCGGACGAGGTTCCGGCGGGCGAGCTCGACCGCGCGGGCCGCGTCGCGGCGCTCGGCATCCGTCTTCGCGTCCCGCTCCATTTCGCGCGCTCCCGAGAGCGCCGCCTCGCTGTCGCGGGCGACGACGCTGCCGACGACCTCGCCCGCGCGCACCCGGTCTCCGTCGGTGACGCGGAGCTCGACGAGCGTGCCCGCGAACGGCGCGCGGACCTTCGCCTGGGACATCGCCGCGATCTTCCCGGGCGCGGAGACGACCTCGGCGAGCGTCGCCCGCTCGACGGGGGCGACGCGCACCGGCGTCGGCGGGCCGGGCGCCGGGGCCTCTCCTTTCTTCGGGTCGCGGTCGGCCCCACCGCACCCGGCGGCGAGGATCGCCGCGAGGAGGGCCGCCGAACGCCGCGCGCGGAAGGTCATGGCGTCTCCCATCTCTTCTCGAGCGCCTGCGCGATCCGGAGCCGGGAGACGGCCTGGGAGAGCTTCACCGAAGCCTCGACCGATGCCGCGTAGGCGTCGATGACCTCGAGCGAGCCGGCCGCGCCGCCGCGATACCGGCTTTCGGCGTCGAGCCACGCGTCGCGGGCCGACGGCTCGGCGCGGGACAGGACCGCGATCTCCCTTTCGAGCGCGCGGGCGGTTTCGCGCGCCTTCGCGCGCTGCAGGGCGGTCTCCCTCTCCCGGGCCGTGATCTCGAGCCGGGCGCGGCGACCTTCCAGCCGGGCGCGCGCCACCCTCGCGTCGGCGGCTCCGAAATCCCAGAGGAGCCAGTTGACTTGAAGGCCGAGGGAGAAACCCGCGTCCTTCCTCCAACGGTCGGCCGACCAGCGAGTCGTGTCCGCTCCCCACCAGCCGACGTCGCCCGAGGCGAAGAGGTGCGGCCGGCGCTCCGCCTCGGCCGTCCGGACGTCCGCCTCGGCGCTTCGGACGAGAGCCTCGGCCTCGGCGACCTCCGGCGAAGGGGAAATCTGCGGCGCTCTCGGCGGAAGGGTCCCGGCGGCGCCATCGGCGCGAGCGCGAGCGGAGATTCCGGGGCGCGGCCGAGAAGCACGTTGAGCTCGACGGCGGCTTCGGTCCTCCGCGATTCGGCGTCGATGACGTCCGCTTCGTCCGAGGCGAGCCGCACGTCGGTTTTCAGGAGATCCGCCGCGATTCCCTGTCCGGCGGTCTTGCGGCTCTCGAGCGAGGTGCGGTAGCTCCGAAGGCGCTCGATCCCTCCGCGGCGCGCGGCAATCTCGTCGTTGGCCTGGAGCCATTCCGCGAAGCGGCTCGTCACCTCGACGTCCAGGTCTTTTTCGGCGATCCGGTATCGGGCCGCGGCGGCCTCCCTTTCGGCGGCCGCCTTCGCGACCGCCGCGCGGCGCGCGCCTCCGTCGTAGACCGGCTGGCGCGCGGTGAGCTGAAGGCGCGCTTCGCCGGCATTCGTGACGACAGGATCGTAGCCGCCGGGCGGCGCGTACACGAAGTCCCCGTCGATCGCGACCTTCATCCAGCGCTCCGCCCGGGCCTCGCGCACCTTTTGCTCGGCCTCTTCGGTTTCGAGGCTCGCCTGCGGCAGTTTCGTGTTCGCCGTCCGCGCCTGGAGAAGAGCGTCCTCCAGCGTCAGCGGCGGCGTACCGGCCGCCCTGGCGCCCGCCGTCTCGGCGGGCGAGGGGGACGCGTTTGGCCGCGCGGGGGCCGCGGTGACCTGGGCCGTCATGACGGTCAGCAGCATCGACGGGATCGAGAGCAAGAATCCCACCATGCCGGGAATCAGTCGGCCGGAAGATCGGGGGCGAGGGCGCGAAGCTCGCTCTCCCCGAGGCCGTATCGCAGCCATTCGCTCTGCGGCCGGGCGCCGAGGCGACGGTAGAACTCGAGCGCCTTTTCGTTCCAGTCCAGAACGGCCCACTCCATCCGCACGCAGTCGTTGTCGCGGGCGACGCGCGCGAGCCCGGCGATGAGCGCCTCGCCGATTCCCCGGGAACGGGAATCGCGATCGACGACGATGTCCTCGAGGTAGAGAGCCTGCCGCGCGCGAAATGAGGTCGGAAAGAGAAAGTACAGCGCCATTCCGAGAATCGTCCCATCCGCTTCGGCGACGAGGGCTCGAAACCGGTTCTCTCCAAAGATCCAGCCGATCAGGCGCTCTCCCTCCTCGTCGGAAGGGCCCCGGAGGCGCTCGAAATCGGCGAGCTGCCGCTCCAGCTCGACGATCCGAGGGCCGTCCTCCGGTCTCGCCGGGCGGATCTTCACTCTCGCGGATTCCTCGGGCACGCGGATACGTTATCGCATTCGCCGAGGAGAGGCCTATTTGATCGCGAGGAGCTCGACGTCGAAAACGAGGGTCGCGTTCGGGCCGATCTCCGGCGGAGACCCTTTGAGGCCGTAGCCGAGGTCGGAGGGAATCGTGAGCTTGCGCTTGCCGCCGACCTTCATCGTCGCGACGCCCTGCTCCCATCCTCGAATGACCTGGCCCCCTCCCAGGATGAACTCGAACGGCTGGCCCCGGTCGACCGAGGAGTCGAATTTCACGCCGTTCGTCAGCCAGCCGGTGTAGTGCACCTGAACCGTCTGTCCCGGTTTGGGCTGGGCTCCCTGGCCCACTTTCAGATCGATGAATTTCAATTTCTCCGGCAAGCGAATCTCCTTTCCGGCCCTAAGCTATCGCAGATCGGAATCGCCGGAGGGCGCAAAAAAAATCGGCGGGTTTCCCCGCCGATTTCGATCTTCAGTCAACTCCGGTCGAGCGATCTTATTTGATGCCGAGCAGCTCGACGTCGAAAACGAGAGTCGCGTTGGGCGGAATGACGCCTCCGGCGCCCCGCGAGCCGTACGCGAGGTCGGGCGGGATCGTCAGCTTGCGCTTGCCGCCGACTTTCATCGTCGCGACTCCCTCGTCCCAACCCTTGATGACCTGCCCCTGTCCGAGAACGAACTCGAACGGCTGGCCCCGGTCGACCGACGAATCGAATTTCTTTCCGTTCGTCAGCCAGCCCGTGTAGTGCACCTGAACCTTCTGGCCGTTTTTCGGCTGGGCGCCTTCGCCCACCTTGAGATCCTCGTACTTCAATCCGTCCGGCAAGCGAACCGCCTTTCCTTCGTCTTTCTTTTCCGTTTTCGCGGCGTCTCCGGCCCAACCGATCGCGGCGGCGCCGAGAATGGCGGCGCACCAGAGCAGCTTCTTCATTCGATTCCTTCCTTCGCGTTAGAGGACGTTCCCGCTGACGGGAACCTCGATGACGGGGCGCTCCTTGTCCGACGTGAAGATCTTGACCATTCCGCTGAACTCGCCCTTCTTGAGACCTTCCTTCGGCTTGACGACGACGGTGTAGTTGATGCCCTCGGTCATCGGCACCACTTCGGCGCTGAGACCGGGAACCGTCGATTCCGCCTTCAGGACTCTCACGCCCTCCGCGATCTTGTTGTTCGTGAAGATCACGTTGCGCGAAATGACGTCTTTTCCAGGCGTGAAGTTTCCGAAGACGACCGCGGCCGGCGTCACGCTCAGGCGATCCCGAACGATGCCCGCGACCCGGATCTCGATCTCCGGCTGTTTCGCGACTCCGGTCTTGATCCGAACGGGAGCGTTCAACACGCCGAGGGGCGCCGTCGGCCCGAGCGTGATGTGCAGTTTGTACTGGGTTCCCGGCCGGTCGAGCTTCGACTTGTCGTCCATCGGCGAGATCTGCGCCTGCAGGTACGGCTGGGACGAATCGCCCACGGTCGGGTGAAAGTCCTTCTCCGCGGAAAAGATCACGAGGTCGGCGGTGGCGCTGTCGCCCCGGATCGTGGAAAAGCGGACGAATTCCTGGGGAGCCACTTCCACGTAAGGTTTGACGATCGCCTTGATCGTGAGAGCGAGCTGGGGGTTCTCCGGATCGTTCGAGACCACCGTGACCGATTTCGTGATCGGCCCGTTGAAGTTCTTCGTGTCGACGGCCGCCGTGATCTTCCCGGTCTGTCCCGGCTTGATGGTCTTGTCGAAGGACGCGACCGTGCAGCCGCAGGACGGCCGGGCGTCCGAGATCATGAGGTCCTTCGTGCCGCTGTTCTTCACGTTGAACACGGCTTCGATCCGTTCGCCCTTCGCGACGGTCCCGGCGTCTTTCGTCATCGGATCGATCGAGATCTTCGGTGTCGCGACGGTCGCGGGCTTCGCGTCGGCGCTCTTCTTCGCGGCGGTGTCCGCTGCAAGAGACGGCGCGTGGGAAAGAGCAACGAGGGCGAGCGCAAGCCCTCCGATTCGAATGAAGTGACGCATGGTTCTCCTTTACCTCCTGATCCGGAAATCGGGATCAAGCAAAACGGGGAACGTAACACCGCAATGCCTTTATTTCAAGTTTTCGTGCAAAATACCGGAGTGACGCCGGAAAATCTCTATTTCATCGCCGTCGGAGGCACGGCGATGGCGCCGCTGGCCGTTCTCCTGGCCGCCCGGGGACACCGGGTCACCGGCTCCGACGCCGCTCTCTATCCGCCGATGTCCAACCTGCTGGAGGGCTCGGGCGTCGGCGTGCTCGCCGGCTTTCGAAGCGAGAACGTGCCTCTTTCCTGCGACCGGGTCGTCATCGGCAACGCGGTTCCGCGCGGAAATCCCGAAGTGGCGCGCGTGCTCGAGCTCGGCCTCCCGTACCTCTCGCTTCCGCAGGCGGTGAGGCATTACCTGCTCGAGGGGAAGCATTCCGTCGTCGTGACCGGCACGCACGGGAAGACGACGACGTCGGCGCTTCTCGCGTGGCTGCTGACCGCCGCGGAGCTCGATCCCGGTTTCCTGATCGGGGGCGAGCTGAAGAATTTCGGCCGGGGCTTTCGCGACGGCGCCGGCCCGCACTTTCTCCTCGAAGGCGACGAATACAACGCGGCCTTCTTCGATCGCGGCCCGAAGTTTCTCCACTACCAGCCCCGCACGCTGGTCATCAACAACATCGAGTTCGATCACTCGGACCTGTACGCGGACCTGAATTCCATTCGGGACGCGTTCCGGCAGCTCGTCGCGCTCGTCCCGGCGGAGGGAACGATCCTCGCGAACCTCGAGGATTCCAACGTCGCGGGGGTCGTCGAGGGCGCCGCGGCTCGCGTCGTCGGCGTGGGACTCGGCGCCGCCGAGGTCACGGCCGGGGACGTTTCGGTCGGGGCGAGCGGAACGTCCTTCACGCTGCGGCAGCAGGGAGCGCCGCCTCTCCGGCTGGAGCTCCCGCTGTTCGGAAGCCACAATCTCCGCAACGCGCTGATGGCGCTCGCGGCCGCGCGGTCGCTCGGCGTTCCCGATTCCCGCCTCGCGTCGTCCCTGCCGGAGTTTGCCGGGGTGAAGCGCCGGCTGGAAGTGCTGGGAGAGAAGCGAGGGGTCCTCTACGTCGACGATTTCGCGCACCATCCCACGGCCGTGTTCGAGACGCTTTCCGCGGCCCGGAAGCGCTGGCCGAAACGCCGAATCTGGGGCGTCTTCGAGCCGCGTTCGATCACGGCCGGGCGCAGCTTCTTCCAATCGGATTACGAGCGCGCGTTCCAGCCGGCCGACTCGGTCGTGCTCGCTCCCGTGTTTCATTCCGGCCGGTTCCCGCCGGAGGACCTGATCGACCGCGAGAAAATCGTGCGATCGATCGAGAGCACCGGCCGCGCGGCCTACTCGCCCGAACGAATCGAAGAGATCGAATCGCTCCTCGAGCGCGAGGCCCGAAGCGGCGACGTCGTCATCCTCATGTCCTCGGGCGACTTCGCCGGCCTGCGCGGCAGGGTCTCTTCGTCCTGACTCGCGCCCGTCACTCGTCGCGGAACGGGCGCGCGGCGGCGGACGGAGACGGCTCGCTCGCATTGCCCGCCTTGTCGACCGATCGCACCCGGTAGCTGTACGTCTTGCCGACCTCGACGGGGGAATCGACGAAGCTCGATTCGGTCAACGGCTGGTCGTTGAGCCGCCTTTCCGGACCGCCGTTCTCGGATCGAAACACCTCGTATCCCGCAAGGTCCGGCGCCTCGACCGGCGACCAGTGGAGCCGAACGAGCGTCTGCTCCGGCAGCGCGTCGACCCGGGTGACCGCGGGGGGCGGATACACGTCGTCGTACCGGATTCCGAACTGGATCGCCGGCGGCCCTTCCGAATTCGGATGGTCCTTCGGGACGGCCGTGACGGTGTAAACGTAGACGGAACCGTAGGCGGCGGTCGTGTCCGCGTAGTCGGTGCCCGCGGACGGTTCGGAATTCAGCGGGCGACCGTAGTCGTCTTCTTCCAGCCGCCTTCGGTAGACCTTGTACCCGAGGACCTCCGCCTTGCCGGGCGGGGGCGGCTGCCACGAAAGGCAGACGCGGTTCGCTTCCGGGATCGCGAGGAGATTTTCCGGCGCCGCGGGCGGCAGAACGGGCTTGATCGTCGCGACGTTGGAGATCTCGCTCCGAAGGCCGTTGCGGCGAACGGTGACGACCGCGTAGCCGAGCTCGGAAGTCTCCCGTTCGCTCTTCAGGATGTCCGCGAGCGAGTCGTGGTACAGAAACTGGCTTCCCCGCGTCGCGGACGGGAACAGATCGGAGCGGACCTCCGCGATTTTCGTCGCGGACTCGAAGAACGAGCGCTCGCGCATCCTCGACGCCTCGGCGCGGCGACGCTGGCCGGAGATCGGCGCGCGGTCGGCCGATGCTCCGGACTTCGCCGCCGCGGCGGGCGGCAGCGCGGTGAGGGAAGCGCCCGGGCCCGCGATTCGATAGATTTCGACGGCGTCGAGGTCCGTGAGAAGAGACCCGTCCATCCTCCGGGACGGGAAGGTGAACGAGAGCTCCGCCGTTTCGCCCTGTTGTTCGACCTTCAGATCGGTCGTTCGCGACGGCAGCGGAGGCACGGGAGGAAGCGGCTCGCTCTTCTTTCCGCACGCGGCCGCCGCGAGCGGCAGAAGGAGGATCCGGAAGAGCCTCTTCACAGGACGTAGCGCGAGAGGTCGTCGTTCGTCGCGAGATCGGCGACGCGTTCGCGCACGAGCGCGCCGTCGACGAGAACCTTCTCTCCGGACAGCTCCGGGCCCCGGAACGACACGTCTTCGAGAAGGCGCTCGAGAATCGTGTGCAGGCGCCGGGCGCCGATGTTCTCGAGCTGGCGGTTGATCCGCTCGGCCATTCGGGCGATCTCGGCGACGGCGTCCGGCGAGAACTCGAGCCCGACGCCTTCGGCGGACAGCAGCGCCGCGTACTGTTTCGTGAGCGCGTTTTCGGGCTCGGTCAGGATCCGCACGAAGTCGGCCTCCGTCAGCGACTCCAGCTCGACCCGGATCGGGAACCGCCCCTGCAGCTCCGGGATGAGATCGGAGGGCTTTGCGACGTGGAAGGCCCCGGCCGCGATGAAGAGGATGTGGTCGGTGCGGACCATGCCGTACTTCGTGTGGACCTGCGTGCCTTCGACGATCGGGAGAAGATCGCGCTGCACGCCTTCCCGCGAGACTTCCGGTCCGCGCGTCCCCTCGCGCCCCGCGACCTTGTCGATCTCGTCGAGGAACACGATCCCCGCGGATTCCGCCAGCGACACCGCTTCCCGCGCGAGCTGCTGCGGATCGATCAGCCGCCCTTCCTCTTCCGCGCGAAGGATCTGCCGCGCTTCCGCGAGCGAGCAGACCCGCTTCTTCTTCTTTCCGCCGAAGATGTTGGGAAGCATGTCCTTGATCGAGACGTCCATTTCCTCCGCGCCCTGGTTCGACAGGATCTGGAAGGACGGAAACGACTGCTCCGTGACTTCCACTTCGAGCGTTCGGTCCTCGAGCTTTCCCTCGCGAAGCAGATCGCGCAGTTTCGCGCGCGTTTCTTCCGCGCCGGAGGCCGCGGCGTTCGGCAGCAGCAGGTCGAGGAGCCGCTCCTCCGTCCGCGCCTGCGCCTGCGCGGCGATCTCGCGCGTCTTGCGCTCGCGCACGAGGCCGACGGCGACCTCCGTCAGGTCGCGCACGATCGAGTCCACGTCGCGGCCGACGTAGCCCACTTCCGTGAACTTCGAGGCCTCGATCTTGAGAAACGGCGCGCGGGCCATTCTCGCGAGTCGGCGGGCGATCTCGGTCTTCCCGACTCCCGTCGGGCCGATCATCAGGATGTTCTTCGGAAGGATCTCCCGCGCGACTTCCGGCGGGAGGCGCAGGCGCCGCCAGCGGTTCCGCAGCGCGACGGCGACCGCGCGCTTCGCGTTGTGCTGGCCGATGATGAACTTGTCGAGCTCCGCGACGATCTGCCTCGGCGTCAGGTCGGTGCTCGCCTCCGCGGCGGTTTCGACGACGTCTCCCGGCATCAGGTAAACCATCGTGTCCATCCCTAGAGCTCTTCGATTCGGACCTGTTCGTTCGTGTAGATGTCGATCGACGCCGCGATCCGAAGCGCCTCGCGGGCGACTTCGGCGGCCGTCATTTTCGTGAACTGCAGCATCGCCTTCGCGGCGGCGAGCGCGTAAGGGCCGCCGGACCCGATCGCGAGGATGCCCTCGTCCGGCGAGATGAGGTCGCCGGTGCCCGAGATCAGCAGCGAGAGGTCCTTGTCGGCGACGATCAGCAGCGCCTCGAGCTGGCGCAGGACCTTGTCCGTGCGCCAGTCGCGAGCGAGCTCGATCGCCGAGCGCTCGAGGTTGCCGCGGTACTCGTCGAGCTTCGCCTCGAATTTCGTGAACAGCGCGAACGCGTCCGCGGAGGTCCCCGGCGAAGCCGGCGATGACGGTTCCGCCGTGCAGCCGCCGGATCTTCGCGGCGCCGGTCTTCATGATCGTCGTGCCCATCGTGACCTGGCCGTCGCCGGCGATCGCGACTTTTCCGTCGCGGCGCACGCACAGGACCGTGGTGGAGCGCATCTGGCGCGATCGCAGGCTCACGCAGAAACGATAGCACGCGAGTCGTCGCGCCGGGGCGGATTCTGTCGCGGGACTCGCTCCTCTCTCCCGGCGCGCGGGAGGAGTCGTCCGCGGCGTCGCGAGCGGCAATGCACCCTGGTCCCGCGCCACTCGCCTCTGAGCGCGCCAGCGTCCGCCCGGTGCCAGCGCCGCAGGGCTATCCCTTCGAGGAGCCACGCAGTCTGAGCCATCGGATACAAGCCGGGCCGGGAGAGAACCGCGGAGGCGAGGTCGTCAAATGAAGCGAGCGCGGTGGGCGACGCGAAGGCGTTGCCGAGTGGGCGCTCCCGCATATTCTGGTAAGCTCCGCGAACTTTGATCGGAAAACTCGTCGCGCTCGTCTCGCAATTCGTCCTGTCGACGATCCAGGCCGGCGGCTACGCGGGCGTGGCCGGGCTCATGGCGATCGAGTCCGCGTGCATCCCGCTTCCTTCGGAGCTCATCATGCCGTTCGCGGGCTTTCTCGCTTCGCAGGGGCGGTTCAGCCTGTGGGCGCTCGGCCTCGTCGGCGCTCTCGGGTGCGTGATCGGTTCGATCCCGGCGTACTACCTCGGGCTCTACGGCGGCCGGCCGCTGATCGAGAAGTACGGCAAGTGGGTGCTGCTCTCGCACCGCGACCTCGACCTCGCGGACCGGCTCTTTCAGAAGCACGGCGAGCCCGTCGTCTTCTTCGCCCGCCTTCTCCCGGTCGTGCGCACGTTCATCGCGTTTCCGGCCGGCGTCTCGAAGATGGACATCCGCCGCTTCGTGATCTACACGTTCGTCGGCTCGTTTCCCTGGTGCCTCGGCCTCGCGTACCTCGGAATGAAGCTCGGCGAGCACTGGGATTCCCTCGGCAAGTATTTCCACCGCTTCGACGCCGCGATCGGAGCGCTGATCATCGTCGCGATCGTCCTCTACGTCTGGCGCCATCTCCGTCAACGCCGCGCCTGACGGCTTCGACCCGGTCGGATAAACTCGCCGCGTGGATCGCAAGCTTTCCGATCGCCCTCTCCTCTATCTCGTCGACGGCTCCAACGCGCTCCACCGCGCCTACCACGCGATCCGCTCGCTTTCGAACTCGAAGGGCTTTCCGACGAACGCGATCTACGGCTTCGCCGCGATCCTCCGCAAGCTCGTGCGCGAGCACAAGCCGACGCACGTGGGGATCGCGTTCGACATCTCCGAATCGGCCGCGCGCAAAGAGGCGTACGCCGAGTACAAGGCCCATCGAAAGCCGATGGAAGCGGACCTCGGCGTGCAGATCCCGTACATCAAGAGGCTCTGCGAGGCGTACCGCATGCCGGTTCTGGAGCTCGACAGGTTCGAGGCGGACGACGTCATCGCGACGCTCGCGGCGAAGGCGGTCGATCAGGGGTTCGAAGTCGTCATCTTCACGACGGACAAGGATTTCCTGCAGCTCGTCGGGCCGCACGTTCGCGTCTACCACGCGATGCGGGAGCGCATGCTCGACGAAAAAGGGGTCGAGGAATTCTTCGGCGTTCCTCCGGGAAAGGTTCGGGACGTTCTCTCGCTCATGGGCGACGCCTCCGACAACGTTCCGGGCGTTCCGGGCATCGGAGAAGTCGGCGCGCGCAAGCTCGTCCAGGAGTACGGATCGCTCGACGCGATTCTCGAGCATGCCGGGGAAGTCTCCGCGAAGAAGACGCGCGAGGCCCTGCTCGCGAACTCGCAGCAGGCGCTGCTGTCGCTCAGTCTCGTGACGCTCGACACGCGCCTTCCGGTCGATCTCGATCCCGACGCCCTGCGGCTCGATCCTCCGGACGTTGACAAGCTTCGCGCGCTGTACTCGGAGCTCGAGTTCCACTCCCTCGCGGCCGAGCTCGAGTCTCCCGTCGAGGAGGAAGCCGTCTCGTTCCGGGAAATCGCCGCGGGGGAGGCCTTCTCCCCGCGCTCCGCTCCGGTCGGAGTCGCCGTCTTCCCCCGGGAATCGGACGCGCTGTTTGCGATCTCGGACGGATCGGAGACCGTTGTCGGCGCCGAGAGCGAAGCGCAGCTCGCGAAGAGGCTCGGCGAGCTTCGCGGCCGGGGCCCGTGGATTTCCGCCGATTCGAAGTCGCTCCACGCGCTGCTGATCCGGACGGGCGTCGAAGGCGCGCCCGCGATCTTCGATCCGTGCCTCGAGCGCTACGTGCTCGCCTCGGGCACGTCGAACACGGATTTTGCGGCCGTCGCGCTCGACGTCCTGAGGCGGAAGGCGACGTCGGAAAAGGAAAGCGGAATCGCGGACGGCCTTCTGACGCCGGGAAGGTATTGCGCCGAGCGGGCCGCCTGGGCGCTCGAGACGCATGAAAAGCTGTGGCAGGAGCTCGAAGCGAAACCGAACCTGAAAAAGGTGTACGAGGAAATCGAAGCGCCCCTGACGCCGGTGCTCGCCCGGATGGAGGGCGAGGGGATCCTCGTGGACGTCGGATTCATCCGGGAGCTCTCCGGAAAGATGGAAAAGGATCTCCAGCGCCTGGAAGCGGAGATCTTTTCCGAGGCGGGAGAGTCGTTCAACATCGCCTCGCCGCCGCAGCTCGCAAAAATCCTCTTTGAAAAGCTGAAGCTCCCGGCCGGCAAGAAGACGGCGAAGACGAAGTCCTTCTCGACGGGCGTCGAGACGCTCCAGGCGCTCGCCGCGCAGGGATACCCCATCGCGACGCTCCTCATGGAGCACCGGGAGGTGTCCAAGCTCAAGGGGACGTATGCCGACGCGCTGCCCGAGCTCGCGAGCTCGAGCGGCCGCATCCACGCCCGGTTCAACCAGATGGTCGCGGCGACGGGGCGGCTGTCCTCTTCCGATCCGAACCTGCAGAACATTCCGATCCGAACCGAAGCGGGCCGCCAGATCCGGCGCGGCTTCGTCGCGCCCCGAGGATCGTCGCTGCTCGCGGCCGACTATTCGCAGATCGAGCTTCGGATCCTCGCGCACTTTTCCGGCGACGAGGCGATGGTCCGCGCCTTTCAGGAAGGGCAGGACGTTCATTCCGCCACGGCCGCGAAGGTCTTTCACGTGTCGCCGGATCTCGTCTCGCTCGAGATGCGGATCGCGGCGAAGCGGATCAATTTCGGGCTGCTCTATGGCATGGGGGCCTTCTCGCTCGCGAAGGACCTCGGCGTCTCCAACGCGCAGGCGAAAGAGTTCATCGAGGAATACTTCGGCCAGTTCCCGGGAGTGCGCGCGGCGCTTTCCGGGGTCGTCGAGGGAGCCCGCCGAAACGGGTTCGTCACGACCCTCTTCGGCCGGGAGAGGCCGATTCCGGAGATCCATTCGAACAATGCCGGCGTCCGCGCGAACGCGGAACGCATGGCCCAGAACGCTCCGTTCCAGGGCTCGGCGGCGGACATCGTGAAAATCGCGATGATCCGGCTCGACGGCCGGCTGCGCCGCGAGGGAATCCCCGCGAAGATGCTCCTTCAGGTGCACGACGAGCTGCTGTTCGAGGTCCCGGACGGGGATCTCGAAGCCGCCCGGGAGGCGGTCGTCGCGGAGATGGAGGGAGCGGCGGCCCTTTCGGTCCCGCTCAAGGTCGACGTCGGAGTCGGAAAGAACTGGCTGGAGGCGAAGGGGTAGAAGGGTTCAGCGGGACGGTTCGCGTGCTAACATCCGGTTTGAAAAATGAAAAAAGCGCTGTGGACGGCTCTGATCCTCACGGCCCTTCCGGGGCTCCTGCCCGCCCAGACACCCGAACCGCCGGCTTCCCCCGGCGATCCCGTCCGGCCGGTCGTCCTGGCGATGCCGGACAGGAACCCTTTCACGTGCGATGCCGACACCGGGCCGGCGATCGTGACGCGCGATCTGCCCTCCGGCATCGAAACGACGATCGCCGAGTTCGTCTCGTTCCTCCTCGATCGGACGGGGAAGATCGTGGACGTCCTGCTCGTTCACGATCCCCTTCCCTCGCTCGAGACCCAGCAGAGGGAATCCTTCAAGAAGTGGGAATTCCTTCCGCCCAAAAAGACGAGCGTCGAGGTCCCGGGCTGGTCGACGGTCCGCCTCGACCTCAAGGTCGAATACGCCCGGCCGCAGATCACCCGGGCCGAGTTCCTTCCGGTGGCGGCGTCGACACCGGTCCCGGCCGTGCTTCCCAACCGGTGGGATGAAGGCTGGATCGAGACGGCTCCTCCGCTCGCGGATCTTCGGGGAGCGGAAAAGGTCGAATCGCTCGATACGGCTCCGCTTCCCAAGCGCACGAAGTGGTACGCGGACCGGTTCAAGGGCGCGTTCGACGCGAAGCTGTGGATCGAGGTCTCTCCCGCGGGAAAGGCGACCCGGATCGTCCCGGTGGAAATGAAGGATGCCGCGCTTCTCGGTTATTTCAAGGCGGCGATCGCGCGGTGGAACTTCACTCCGGCCAAAAAAGCGGACCAGGCGATTTCCTGCTGGGGCATGCTCGATCTGTCGGGGACGATTTCCTACGACATTTCTCTCCTGCGGACGGCCTCAATCAAGAAGTCCGCGGGTCTCGCACAGCGATAATCGCGCCGCCGCGCTGGCCTATAATTTGCTCCCCAGTCGGGGGAGGGGGCTGAATGTCGACCACGGTATCCGGCAATCGGGAAGAGAGCCCCTGGCTCAGGAGCCGCGGCTTCGATCTCGGCTTTCTGACGCTTTCGGCGGCGCTCGTCTTTTTCCCCTACGTCGGATACGGCCTTCTTCAAAGGGCGGGGATTTCGGTCGCGACGGCGTCGCTCGTCGTTGGCCTGTCGGTGACGGTTCTCGTCGGCGGGCCGCACATGTATTCGACGTATCTTCGAACGGCGCTGGAGCCGACGTTCCGGCACCGCTTCGGATGGCTCGCGTACCTGCCGCTCGTTTTGATTCCGACGCTCGTCATCCTCGGGTCCGTGTTCGCGTTTCCCGTGCTGCTGACGGCGTTTTTCTTCTGGGCCTCGGTTCACGTCACGCACCAGGCGCAATTCATCTCGGAGGCCTACCGCCGCAAGACGCAGTCGGTTTCGCGGCTCGACCGCCTCCTCGACGGAGCGGTCATCCTCGGCTCCCTGTACACGATGGCGATGTTCAAGTTCGTCCGGGGCGAATTCGTGATCGGCTCGCAGCCGCTGCTCTTCCCGCGGTTCCTTCGGCACGAGTGGGTGCCGTACGCCTTCGCGGCGGGTTTCGCGGCCCTGCTGACGTTCTACGCGGCGCGCACGATCGCGGAGATCCGTTCCGGAGTGGCGCGCTGGCCGAGAATTCTCTTCATGGCTCTCACGATCGGGATGGCGTTCATCGTTCCGCTGTTCGACAACCTCGACGTCTCGTTCCAGGGTTTCAACACGTGGCACTCCCTGCAATACCTCGCGCTGACGTGGTTCATCCTGGACCAGCGAGCCTCCCGGGACCAGATCGGCTCGGACTTCGTGAAGAAGATTTCGGGGAAGGCGAAGACCGCCCGCTACTACCTCGCGATGATCGGGTTCACGCTTTCGGCCGGCGTCATCTACCTGTTTCTGTGGAAGGGCCTCGGCTTTCCCCAGGACCAGTGCTACTACGTCGTCGTGCTGTCGTTCCTGCTGATCCACTATTTCTACGACCACATCCTGTTCGGGGATTTCGAGTCCCTGCCGGCCGACTCGCCGCGCCGATTCGCCAGGGCATAGGAGGTCGCCCGGCTCGGACCGCGTGAGCCCGACGGGGACTGCGAGCCTCGGCGCCCTGCTTTTGCTCCGGACGTACCCCGTTTGCGCGCGCCGCAATTCGGATAGGGCTACGACTCGCGGACCGCGCGCAAACAGGGCCCCCACCGTCCGTCGCCGCCGTCCCTCGGCTCGCACCGAGAACGAACTTCCTCAGACGATCGAGTCTTCGAGCGAGACGCCGAACAGGCCCGAGATCATCTTCGGCTCGAAGAGCGTGGATTTCTGCGGCAGGACGTCGCCCGCCGCGACGACCTCCTGCACGCTCGCGATCGGAGTCGGGCGCAGCAGAACGGCCATCTGCGTTTCTCCGGATCTGGCCTGCTCGATCGCGGCGCGTTCGTCTTTCGGAAACGACACGAGCTCGCCGCGCTCGATCTGGCCGGTCTCGATGCCGAGCACGGCCCGAAAAAACGCGACTTCCAATGCGGCCGGGTCCAGTCGCCGCCACGCCGCTCCCTTCTCGGGGGGCCACGGAAGCCCCGCGGCGTCGGGCCGGAGCCGGAGAAGCGTCGGAGATCCGTCGTGCGGGACGACGAGGAAGCCGGTTTCGCCCCCGGGCAGCTGTTCGAGAGCCCGTTGCGCGTCCTCGGCGGAAGAAAACGCCGTCTCGTCGAAAAAGGCGGCGGCCTTCTTCATCGAATCCGCGAAGGAGAAATCGGGGAGGCCGGAGACCGCGCGCGGAATCGCGAACGCCTCGAGGCCCGGCGACGCGACGTCCACGATCGCGCACAGCTTGAACGCGGCCGTCGGCAGTTTCTCGGCCTCCGGAGATTGCGAGAACTTCAAGGCCGTCTCGTAGCGGTGATGCCCGTCCGCGATCAGCGAGCCGGCCGTCGAGAGCAGCCGCTGGAATCGAACGTGGTCCGCGCGGGTCTTCGACGCGCCAGGCGTCGTGGCGATAGCCCGCGAGGTCGCGGCAGGACAGCTGGGGCGCGCGCCGCGTCTGGAGCGCCTCTTCGAGCGGGGCTCGCGACAGGAGGAAGACCATTCCGAAGTCGGCGTGGGAGGCGCGCAGGAGATTGAGGCGGTCTTCCTTCGCCTTCGCGAGCGTGCGCTCGTGGGGGCGGATCGACCCGCCGTCGTACGGCTCGACGCGAACGAGCCCGACGAGCGAGCGCCGCGCCTTGACGGTGCCGTCCCGGCCCGGAAACACGACCTGGTGGATCCACAGAGCGGCGGACCGCTCGTGGTAGAGGACCCCGTCGGCGAGCCAGTCCTTCAGCTGCTGGGCCGCCTCGGCGTAGACGTCCCCCCCGTCGTCTTTCCGCGCGTCGAAGCGGACGATGTTCTCCGGCGATCGGGCGTACAGCTCCTCGCGGATCTTCGGGGTCACGCGGTCGTACGGCGGAGCGACGAGATTGTCGAGCCCGCGCTCTTCGATGATCGCGGGGCTGTACCGCAGCGCGCGAAACGGATGCAGTTCCATCAGATTGTCGCTTCCATCTAAATCTTCACTCCCATCGCCAGTCCTTCGACGGTCGGCAGGAACGTCGCGACGAACGATCCGCCGCCGGCCAGCTCGCGGTTGAAAAGGTCGAGAGCTTCGACGGATTCCGCGCTCCAGTTCGCGTCCGCTCCGAACGCCGCGCGGAAGACGTTGTCGGCGAGGATGACTCCGCCCTTCTTCAGATTTGCGACCGACCAGCGCAGATAGTCGGGATACCCGGTCTTGTCCGCGTCGATGAAGACGAGGTCGAACGGCCCGTGCTTTTCGATCGACGGCAGGTTCTCGGCCGCGCGGCCGACGTGGACGTGAACGAGCTTATCGACGCTCGCCCGGCGAAACGTCTCCGTCGCGACCTTCGCGTGCTTCGGGTCGAATTCGAACGTGTCGAGGCGCCCCCCGTGCGGGAGCGCCCGCGCGAGACAGACGCCGGAGTAGCCCGCGAGCGTGCCGATTTCGACGATCTTCTTCGCGCCGGCGGCGAGAGCGATCGCCGTCAGGTGGCGCCCGTCGAGGCGCGCGACCGCGATCTCCGGAAGCCCTTCCCGCGAGGACCGCTGGCGGATCTCGGCGAGCACGGCGTCTTCCGGCCCGAAGAGAGAGTCGAGATAACCCGCGACGGCCGGGTCGCTCTGGCCTATGCCGGCCGCGTCGTTTCCCATCCGGGTCTCCTGAAAAAGTTCTTCTCCGGGATCTTCAGGGGCGCGAGGACCGGCGCGAGGACGCGCCACTGGGCGTCGAAGATTTCTTCCAGGCCGCGCGTCGCGAGAGCGATCATCTCGTCGAGCTCCGGTTTGGAGAACGGCTCCTGTTCGGCCGTCGTCTGGATCTCCACGAACTTTCCGGACGCCGTGCCGACGATGTTGGAATCGACCTGGGCCGTGGAATCCTCTTCGTAGCAGAGGTCGAGCAGCGCCGTTCCGTTGCCGCGCCCGACGGAGACCGCGGCGAGCGTTTCGCGCAGCGGCCAGTTCCGGAAGAAATGGTTGCCCGCGACGCGGGCGAACGCGAGCGCGAGCGCGACGCAGGAGCCGCTGATCGCCGCGCACCGGGTGCCGCCGTCGGCCTGGAGGACGTCGCAATCCAGAGTGAACGTCCTTTCGCCGAACGCCTTCAGGTCGACGACGCTTCGCAGGGCGCGGCCGACGAGGCGCTGGATCTCCATCGTGCGCCCCCCCTGCTTTCCGCGCGCGGCCTCGCGGGCGGAGCGCGTGTGCGTCGAGCGGGGGAGCATGCCGTATTCCGCCGTCACCCATCCGGTCCCGGAATTCTTCAGGAACGGAGGGACCTTGTCTTCGATCGAAGCCGTGCAGAGGACCTTCGTCTGGCCCTGGGTGATCAGCGCGGACCCCTCGGCATAACGGGATACGCCGGTCTCGATCGAGATCGGCCGCAGGTCCGCCGGCCCGCGCCCGTCGATCCGGGAGCCGCTCAACCGGTGATCTCCACGTGCTCGAGACGGTCGAGCGGGCGGCCGAGAAACCTCTCCGCGACGATTCGAAACCTTTCCGCGCTGTCGGTCACGCAGACATGGTATTCCGAATCGCCCTCGTTTCGATGCGCCGGCGTCAACAGCGTGCCGACGGCCGCGCAGACGGCCTCCGCCGAATCGACGAGAGCGACGCCGGGCAGCGTCGCCGCGATCGTCGCCTTCAGCAGCGGGTAGTGCGTGCAGCCGAGCACGAGGGCGTCGATTTTTTCCTCTGCGAAAAGGAGAGAGATAGATCTCGGCGGCGCGCCTCGCGACGTCGTTGTCGGTCCAGCCCTCCTCCGCGAGCGGGACGAACAACGGGCAGGCGCGGGAGATGACCTCGAGCCGAGGGTTGCGCCGCCGGATCGCGTCCCCGTACGCGCCGGAGGCGATCGTCGCTTCCGTTCCGATCACGCCGACCCGCTCGCGGCTCGCGCGCGCGGCCGCTTCCGCTCCCGGCTCGACGACGCCGACGACCGGCACGGGCGAAAAACTCTCGATCGACGGCAGCGCGAGGGCCGACGCCGTGTTGCACGCGACGACGAGCATCTTGACGTCGCGCGACAGCAGGAAACGGATGTTCGCGAGCGAGTAACGCTCGACGGTCCGGGGCGACTTCGTCCCGTACGGCAGGCGCGCCGTGTCTCCGAGGAAGAGAAACGACTCGCGCGGAAACTCCTCGGAGAGCCTGCGCGCGACCGTCAGGCCGCCGACTCCCGAATCGAAGATCCCGATCGGTCTCGAGTCGCTCATGGCGCCGGCGGTGCCGGTGTCGGCGTCGGCGCGGGTGCCGGCGCCGGGACGCCGCCCACGACGTCGGGCATCGCGGGCAGAGGCCGGCTGATGTCGACGTGTCCCGCGAGCGTCTCGACGGGGTTGCCGTTGACGAGGATGCGGACGCTGTCCGTCTGGGCGAGGTTCTGGAGCAGCGTGTCGACGATCGCGCCGACGGCCGCGAGCTCGTCGCTCGAGCCCGCCGACCGCGCCCACTCCGAATCGACGTTGAAATCGACGACGACCTGCCCGTTGCCGGGCGCGAAGGCGTTGCGAAGGGAGAACTTCCCCGGCAGCGCGGACACGAGCAGGGGGTCTTTCGGCCCCGCGATCTCTTCCCGCATGAGCTCGCGGGCGAACCCGACGGCGTCGGCGGGTTTCTCGACGTCGCGCTCCTCCGGGCGAAGCAGGCCGTCCTCCTTCCGGGGAAAGAAGAGCGTCACGCGGATCTTCTCCGCCGGCGGGGGAGTCGGGCTGCCGGGCCCGAGCTTCAGCGGGGCCGACTCCCTCGGCCGGACGACCGGACCTTCGCGCCGCCGGAGGCGGATCGAGCCCTCCCTTTTCGCGACCGCGAAGAGGAGAAAGGCCGCGGCGGCCGCCGCGGCGATCACGCTCCAGGCCATTTTTTTCGTCACGGCGAAGGGGTCGGCGCGGCCGGGTGAAGCTTCAGGTACGAGGACACCGCGCGCGCGATCGCTTCCGCGACGCTCTGGCGAAACTCCGGCGTCGCGAGCTTCTTCGCCTCTTCCGGGTTCGACAGGAATCCGGCCTCGACGAGAACGGCCGGCATCGAGGCCCCCACGAGAACGCGAAACGGCGCCTGCTTGATGCCGCGGTTCTCGGTGTGGAGAAGGGCGTTCAGCTCGTTCTGGATCGACTCGGCGAGCGCGGCGGATTCGTTCAGGTGCGCGGATTGCGCCATGTCCCACAGGATGAAATCCAGCTGCGGCGGCGCCGCGCCCGACGGAGGCGCCGCGGCTTTCCCGTCGGATGCGTTTTCCTCGCTCGCGACGGCGTCGGAGAGCTTGTCGGACGCGGCGAGCGACAGGTAGTACGTCTCCGAGCCGTGCGCGCCGGTCGCCCGAGACGAGTTCGCGTGGATCGAAAGGAAGACGGCCGCCTTCTCGTGATTCGCGATCGCGGCCCGCTCGTCCAGCGCGACGAGCGTGTCGCTTGTTCGCGTGAGCACGCAGCGCACGCCGGGTTCCTTTGCGAGGAGGGCGGAGAGGCGGCCCGCGATGTCGAGCGTGATGTCCTTTTCGAAGACGTTTCCGGGCCCGACCGCTCCGGTCTCCTCGCCGCCGTGCCCGGCGTCGATCACGACCGTTCGCGTCGGAGGGGCGATGCTCGGCGCCGACAGCGGCGCCGCTTTCGTTGCCGCCGCGCCCAGCTCCGACTTCGTGACCTCGACGACCACCCGGTCGGGGGCCTTCAAGGCGTACGGAGAGAACGCGAGATTCGAATCGCGGAGCGTCAGAGTCGCGGCGTTTCCGGAAAAGCGGATCTTCGAGACGAACGGGTCGTCGAATGTCCGTTCGGCGAACGCGGGAGCGACCGGCGACTTGAACGTGATCGTGTAGCCGTCCTTCGTCGGAGACGCCTCGAAGGGAACGGGAGAGCTCTGCCTGGAAGATGACCTGGCTCATCCGGTTCAGGTGGACGACGCCGGCGTCGATCGTCGCGGCCGCGGCGCTGCCGGCTCGGGTGCGGATCGCCTTTCCGGCGCGGTCGTAGTCCGCCGCGAGTCCCGCGGCGGAGAAGACCGTTTTCTCGAAGAATTCCCATGGGGCGTAGAGGATTCCGGCGAACACGCGCGTCGGGTGCGCGAGCATCACGACGCGGTCGTCGAAGGCGACCGTCGCGACCCCGTCGGCCGCGACGATGCGGTGGCCCGACATCTCGACGACGAGCGAAGCGCCCGGCTGCGGACGCGTGCTTCCCCCGAGCGCCGCGACGACGTCCGGAACGGCGAGGAGCGTGCCGTTTTCCGCCGCCGAAACCGGAACGGCGCGGCCCGCGGCGGAGAGGATGACTGTCGAAGGCTCGGGGGCGACGACCGCGAGCAAAAACGCCAGAATTTGAGCGAGAAGCACATCGCATTCTAGCGCAGGGACGCTGGAAACTCGCTCGGCCGAGCTCGCGGCCTGGCCCCGGGGCGGGTCGTGGGTACCTCCCTCGAGGAGACGCAGCGCGCCCGGCGGTGGCATCCTGTCCGCGCGCGCTCCTCGGGCAAATTTTTTCGCGACGTGACAGATCGCTCATTCAGTATTGGACCAGCGAAAAAACATACGCTCCTCTCGGGAGGCACCCGCGACCCGCCTTCAGCCCCGGCCGCGCCGCGCCCTCGCTCGCGCGATGGGGCTCCAACCCCTGAGCGAAGTCGTCGCAGAGCGGCTCCGGCGGGCTCGACGGGTCCGCGAGCGACCCTCCGCAGGCGCGTGAGTGAGGCGCAGGAAGAACCATTGGGACGGATGAGCAAGAAGAACTCGCGCCGAACGCTAGAGGCGCGGGGGACGGATTCCATCCCGATCGACCGCGCCGTGCCGGCGGAGAAGCGTCCAGGCCGCGCGGACCTACGGGCTCAGACCGCGAGGCGGCGAGCGAAGCCCCTCATTTGCGCGGCGTGATAAAATGATCTTCGATCTTTGAGGGGGCGAAACGGTTTCGACGGGGATGCCTGGTCGGAACGTCGCATGCCGAGGTTCACTCGCCTCGTAAAAAAGGGTGAAAAAAATAGTTGCGAACAGCAACCTCGCACTGGCTGCCTAATTTAGTTTAGCGTCAGCCACGTCCTTCCCGGAGCGCGCCCGCCGCGCTGGAAAAGGGCGCCGCAAATGTGGGCTCATCCGGCAGGGTCCCCCGGCCCTGCAGGAGACATCAATTCGGGGTAGGTTCGGCGCGTTTGGTTCCTCTTTGAGCGCCGGATCGAGATTAAAGAGGAACTGAGCATGGAGTGGCGCTTCGATTCACTTCTCCGGACGCGGGTTCGACTC
>CAVZCI010000002.1:0-11846 GCA_963773815.1 uncultured Acidobacteriota bacterium | reverse complement strand
GTCGTTCGTCGTCGGACAGCGGAAGGGAGAAATCGGTATCCGCCTCGCGATGGGCGCGCAGCGGCGAGACATCCTTCGGCTGATCGTCGGCCAGGGGGGAAAGCTTCGCGGCGGCGGGAATCGGGCTCGGGGTCCTCGGCGCGTTCGCGTCGACCCGCGTGTTGTCGTCGACTGCTGTTCGGTGTCGGGGCGCTCGACCCGGTCACGTTCGCCGGCATGGCCCTGATTCTCGCGGCGGTCGCGATGCTCGCGTGCTACGTTCCCGCGCGGGCGGCCGCGCGCCTCGACCCTATCGTCGTGCTGCGGGCCGAATAGGCCCGGGCGGCGTTGCAATCCCGCGGGCGGGATGCTATGTTTTCCCGCTCTCGTGGGGCTGTAGCTCAGTTTGGGAGAGCGCCTGAATGGCATTCAGGAGGTCGTCAGTTCGATCCTGATCAGCTCCACCAATTTTCTTCTTGCCGATAGCGCCCGGATCGCGTCGGCAGTCTCGAAGCGTGAATCGAACTGCCAAAGAGGGGCTTGGGGAGGCTTCCCCCAGGTAGAAAGCTCGATTCTCGCCTGGAGGTGCGAAGCGACGAAAGGCGATCCCGTTCAGCTCCATCATCCTCCTTCGCCCTGGTCTTCATTCATCGATGTGCGGGGGCGCGTCCATGATCTGCCGGACACCATATCGTCCAACGATATAATCTGCCGTTCCCAGGATCGCGTCCCCGAGAGGCATTGATCTCGGTCCGCACCCAGGAAGGATCGCGATATGAAGAAGCGCAAAGGACCGGCCGAGCGCTACCGGCGCCTCGCGGAATTTCGCTATACACTCCGCCGGTTCCTTCGTTCCTCGGAGAACCCCTGTCGGAAGGCCGGCGTCCAGCCGACGCAGTACCAACTCCTGCTGTTCGTCGAGGCATTTCCCGGCGGTCCGCCGACGGTGGCCGACCTCGCCGAGCGCCTTCAGATCCGCCACCAAAGCACCGTCGGCCTCATTGATCGCTGCGTTCGGGCGGGGCTCGCCCGGCGGGAGCGCGATGCAGTGGACGGCCGGCTGGTGCGCGTCCGCCTGACGCGGGCCGGCAAACGACTGCTAACGCGTCTCGTCCTGGAGCACTTTCAGGGCCTGGCGGAGTTGCGCAAAGCAATCCCCTAGCCACTCTCGTCCCGGCTGCCGTCGGAATAAAAGTAGAAGACGCCGCTACCGATGATTATATCTCAAGACTGCAAAATTATATCGTATTACGATGTTTATTCTGATATCTTTCTACCATGCCGGTCTGGTTCGAACGGGCTCGGTGAGCGTGTGACACGCCAGGGTTGCTACGACGTTCCGGTGGAATGACGCGATGCGCATTCGGCCGAAGACGCTTCTGCTGCTCGTGTCGCCCGTCCTGCTCCTGGTTGCCGCTGCTTATGTCCAGTGGGGCGTGGCCGGTCTTCCGCGTTTGACATCCAGTCCCCGCTTTGACGCCCGAAACGGCCGCGGGGCCTGTCGGCTTCCCGGCATGGCTTCGCATCACCCACTACGTCAACTTCCTGTTCCTGATCCTGCTCATCCGCAGCGGTCTGCAGATCCTCATGGATCATCCCCGGCTCTACGGCAACGTCCACTGCACCCCCGGAACCGAATGGCTCCGGTTGACGCCGGTCGAGGTGCCCCGGGACCGCCTGTGGACGGCCAAGGACGACTCGCGCCACCTTTCGCCCTGGATCGGCCTGCCCGGCTACCGCCACACGGTCGGAATGGCCCGGCACTGGCATTTCTTGAGTGTCTTGTTCTGGGTGGGCAACGGCCTCGTCTTCGTCGTGCTGCTGTTCGGCACGGGGCAGTGGAAGCGCCTGGTGCCGACGTCCTGGCGGATCGTGCCCGAGGCCTGGGCCGTCTTCGTCCACTACGCCACTCTCCACCTGCCGCCGGAGCCAAATGGCTTCTTCCGCTACAACGCGCTCCAGCAACTCGCGTACTTCGCGGTGATCTTCGTCCTGGCTCCGCTCGCGATCCTGACCGGTCCCTCGATGTCGCCCGCCCTGACGAACCGGTTCAAGTGGTATCCGTTTCTGCCGGGCAACCGGCAGATCGGACGGTCGATCCACTTTCTCGTCATGTGCACTTTCGTCCTTTTCCTCGTCGGTCACGTCGCGATGATCACGATCACCGGGTTGGTTCGAAACATGAACCACATCGTGCGGGGGACCGACGACGCGAATCCGGCCGGCCTGTATCTCGGCCTCGTCGGGATCGCCGTCGTCGTTGCGTCCAACGCGCTCGCCAATTGGGCGGCGTGGAGACGCCCGCGCGCAGTCCAGCACGCCGCCGGGAGGATCGTCACGCCGGTCATGCAGTTCGTCCTCGACCGCCCCGTGCCGGTGGCCCAGTTCAGCCGCGAAGACATATCTCCCTTCTTCTGGATCAACGGCAAGATGCCGACCTGCGAGGAGTGGGAAAAGCTGGCCGCCGACGAATTCAAGGACTACCGGCTCAAGGTGTCCGGTCTGGTCGAGAACCCCGTCGAGCTCTCCCTGGATGACCTCCGGGCTCTCGGCAAGGAAACCCAGATCACGCTGCACCACTGCATCCAGGGCTGGTCGGGCATCGCCGAATGGGGCGGACTGCCGCTGGCGGAACTGATGAAGCTGGTCCGTCCGACGCCCGAGGCAAAGGGGGTGATCTTTTACTCGTTTGGCGAGGGCGTCGAGTTCACGACCGGCGTTGCGAACGGCCAGTACTACGACAGCCTCTCGATCGAGAACGCGCTGCATCCGCATACGCTGCTCGCCTACGAGATGAACGATGAACCGCTCGGGCATCAGCACGGGGCGCCGCTCCGGCTGCGTGTCGAGAACCAGCTCGGCTTCAAGATGGTCAAGTGGATCCAGGCGATCGAGTTCGTCAAAGACGTCCGGGCAATCAACAAGGGCGAAGGCGGCTACGCCGAGGACCACGAGTACTTCGGCGAGCTGGCGAACATCTGACCAAAATTGCTCAATCGCCACCCGCGGTCAGCTCGGCATCCTCCGGCGCGGGATAACGAATCGTCTCGTCGGCCATGACGAGCGAGCCGGGGGTGAGCGTCGCCGGGATGACTTGGCCGGGTCCCATGATGTGTTCGACGCGCGTCCCGCCCACCAACAGGTAATCGGTGATGATCCGGCGATGACAGCGCCACCAGACCGCTTCGGCGCACATGATCGCGCATCGATCATCGCGCGCGAGCGCGCGCAGCGCGTCCAGGCCGACGCGGAATTCGTCGGTTTCCGCATAGTCTGCGTAATTCCGGAATGCCACGACACGCCAGTGCGTGTTGAGCGAGGGAGGATCGCTCTTGCGATGATGACGCCGGCCCCCGAGAGCGGGCAGATGCCGATAACCGATGCCATCGGCGGCGAGAGAGCCCGGCAGCGTGTCTCCGTTGAACTGTGGCGTCGTTCGCGAGCGCGGGATCGAGCGCACGTCTACGAGCAACGTGACGTCGACCTGGCGCAGGAGCGCGACGAATTCGGCGAGAGTCCGCGTTGAGTGGCCGATGGTGTAGATGGTGTCGCCCGCCGATTCCTTGTTCATCGCGGTGTGGCCCGTCCTGGCGCTCCTGATCTCGAACTGCGGCCGGTCTCTACTCGCGTGAACAGTGTAGTCCTTGAACTTCGTGGGCGACGTGACTGCGCGCCGACCCGCATCTTAGCAGACCCCGAAAACGGCTGCGAGCTCCCCATCGGGATTCACGCGCTACAGTAGGTCCGCCGGCCATTGTCCGGACGGACACGATGGTGCGTCGAGAGTCATCGCGCGCCGGTGACGAGGAAGAGTTGCGACCGCATGACACGCGTGCCGTAAACGTAAGTCTGGAGGTCCGGGGTCGTCTTCACCTCGAGGATCTGCAGCACTCCGGCGAGCTGGTCCGGGCCGACTTTTCGGAGCAGCGTCCGGCGGCCGGTCGCGAGTTCAATCCGCTCCATCGGAGCGGGCACGCTGTCCGCGCCGTACGTCACGATGGAATTTCCGTCGGCGGCCCACCGGACTCCCACGTCGGCGGACGTCGCGCCCGGCACCGGCTTTCCCGGTCCTCCGGCGAGCGGGAAGACTTCGAGGGATCGTCCCGGGACGCGGGTGAGCACGCGGGTGCCGTCCGGTGAGACGACTCCGTCCGTCGTCCCCTCCGGCGTCACGGGCCGGGGCGTCCCGCCGGAGAGCGCCTGGACATAGCAGCGGGTCGCCGCCCCCTCCCCCGGGCCGCAGACCAGCGCACGCGCTCCGTCCGGGAAAAACCGCGCCGTTTCGTAACTGACGATCGGCCCGCGCTCGAGGCGCCTTGCTGTCCCGGCGCCGGTCGGGTAGAGCATCAGTTGCTCAGGAGACGTCGGCACGGCCGAGAGGGCCCATTTTCCATCGGGAGAAAGATCACCCGCGGCTCCTTCTCCGAGGCGGACGACCGGCGAGCCGTCCGTTCCCCGCAGGCACGTCGCGTAGTTCCCGCCGACGCCGTTTCCTTCTTCGCTGAAGAGGATCCGCCGGCCATCCGACGAAAAGGCGGCGGGATCGGAGAAATCGAGCCAGGAGAGATTGCGGTCGACGGTCGATCCCGCCACGCGCGCCATCATGTTCGCGAAGATGTCGTCGCGCGTTGCAATCCAGCGGCCGTCGGCGCCGGCGTCCTGGATCGTCACCCCCCCCGCGCTCTTCAGCGCCTCGCGACGGCGTCCCGAAAGATCGACCGCGTAAACCCTGAAGTCGTTGTAGACGTTGCCTGCCGAAAACAGGATCTCGCGGCCGCCGGGGGCCCACGCGAGACCCTCCTCCCCCCAGAATCCTTCGCTCAAGACCTTCCGGTGCCCGGAGAGATCGACGACCGCGACAAGGCCGCGATCGTCCCACTTCAGAGGATGCTCGAAGTACGCGATGTGTTTGCCGTCGGGCGAGAAGCGGGGATTGCTGAAGTAACCTCCGGTTTCGAGGATGACTTTTCCGGCCGGGAACTCGAGCCGGTCCTTTCCGCCAACCTCGCGCACGATCGCGAGATCCGAACCGTCGGGCGACCAGTCGGCCTCCCGCACGCCCTCGAGAATTTCACGCGGGGCTCCCCCTTCGATCGGCATTCGCGCGAGCGTGCCCACGAAGACCGTGTGCCGAAGGAATTTCGCGTGAGTCAGGATCGCCAACTCTGCCTTCGAGGAAATCGCGAGGAGGTGAGCATCCGCCACACCGAGCGGCGTCGATCCGGGAGACCCGGGGCGGACGGCGAAAAGCTCCGGTTCATGGCCCGAGGGCGCGGCGCTGTAAATCACGGCTTTTCCGTCGGGGGCAAGTCGCGCGTTGAAGATGGGTTGCTGCTGAAATGTCAGCTGCGAGAAATCGAGGTCGTGCATCACGTTTCCGCGGCCGGATCTGCCCGCGAAGAACGCACCCGCGCCGACGGCGGCGAGGATCGCCACCAGGGCGGCGAGACCGGGCTGCGGGAGCCCGACCCTCCGCCCCGCGGCCGTCTGCGCGGCCGCGCCTGAAATCGACGTCCCCGAGAGCGCATCGAGGTCGAAGGCGATGTCACCGGCCGAGTGAAATCGCGCCTCGGGCGATTTTTCGAGGCAGTGCCGGATGATCCGGTCGAGGGCCGGGGAGATGTCCTTTCCGCTCTGGGAAAGCTCGGGCGGCTCTTCCTTCAGGATCGCGTTCATCGTCTCGACGTGCGAGTCGCCCTTGAACGCCCGTCGTCCCGAGAGCATCTCGTAGAGGATCGCGCCGAACGCGAAGATGTCGGTGCGGTGATCGACCGCCCTGCCCCGCACCTGCTCCGGCGACATGTATCCGACCGTTCCCATGACCGTGCCCGGCTCGGTCCCGGCGGGAGTCGTCGGCGCGCTCGTCTCGGCGGATTCCGGGCTCACCCTCTTCGCGAGGCCGAAGTCGAGGATCTTCACGCGCCCGTCGCTGGTCAGGAAGACGTTCTCGGGCTTCAGATCCCGATGCACGATCCCCTTCTCGTGCGCGGCAGCGAGCCCTCGCGCAATCTGAATCGCGACCTCGACCGCGCGCCGCTGGGGAAGGGCTCCGCCTTCGATCCGCCCCCGGAGCGTCTCGCCCTCGAGCAGCTCCGTGACCGCGAATGCGATGCCGGCTTCGTTCCCGAAATCGTGGATCGAGAGGATGTTCGGATGATTCAAAGCGGCGACGGCATGCGCCTCGCGTTCGAACCGCGCGAGCGCGTCCGAATCGCCTGCAAGCGACGCCGGAAGAACCTTGATAGCCACGTCGCGCTTGAGCTTCGAGTCATGCGCCTTGTACACCTCTCCCATCCCGCCGGCGCCGAGCGGCGAGAGGATCTCGTACGGGCCGAGGCGGGTGCCGGCAGCAAGGGTCATGTGGGGCTCGAACCGAGATTCTAACTCCTGCTGACTCCACCATCCGCCTTCGCCCTGCCACTCGCTGCGCGCTTGACGATGCTACGGCGCGACGCTTTGCGGGGGATCGAACCGCCTATTCAGCCCGATTCTCGCCGAGGCGAGCGAAGCGAGAGAGGCGATCCCGATCAGCTCATTCAGAAGTGGATGTGAAATCCGGGTTTCTCGTCGCTCTCGCCGCCGGCCTGTCAGTCGAGCGTGGCCTCGAAAGCGCGCAGAGCTCCGTCGAGGCGAGGGTGAAAATGCACGCCCGACCGCACGGCATAAAGATCATGCCAGGCGAAGAGCGGAACCAGGGGCATCTCAACGCGGAGTCGGTTTGCCAGCCGGGCGAACTGCTCCTCGCGCGCCGCCCCTTCGGCCGTTCGAAGGATCTCCGAAATCAGAAAATCGATCTCGGGGTCCGAGTAGCCGGGGTTCCACGCGCTCGTCGCGCCGGGTTCCCGCGATCGGATGCACTCGTCGTAGAAAAAGGCGGAGTCGCCGATCGAGAACGACCAGCCGCCGAGAAAAAGGGGAAGTCGCGATGCTCTCCAGTCTCGAAGCATTCCGGGCCACCCGACCTCCCGGCGCTGGAGACGTATCCCGGCGGCCCGGAGCATTTGATCGAGAGACTCGCCGAGCACACCGACGGGAACAGATGTGAGCGTCGTTTCGAAGCCGGCGGGATAACCGGCCTGCCGCAGGAGGAGTCGCGCTTTGTCCGGATCGAAGGGAATCCTGCCCAGTTCCGGCACGAACCCGGCGATACTCGGGGGAACGAGCTGGTTCATCGGAGAGGCGCGGCCGGCCAGGCGAGCGACGAGCGCGTCCCTGTCGATGGCCAGCGATACGGCCCGCCGGACGCGAGCGTCCGCAAACGGATTGGGGACACCGCGTTGGCTGGTTGAATTCATCCACAGAAAGAGAACGCGTATTCCTCGACGACTGACGAGGCGCATCTGGTCTTCGGACGATTGCCGGCGCGCCCAACCGGAGGGCGCCCACCTCAGGAGGTCCACCGACCCGGTCCGAATCGCGCGGAGCCGCTCCTCGTCGGACTTCATGGCGACGAATTCGACGTTTCTGATTCGCGGCCGGCCGCGCCAGCAGCCGTCGAAGGCCTTCAACCGAAGAACGCCGGCGGACATGGATTCGAAGGCAAAGGGCCCCGTCCCGATCGGCCGTCCGCCGGGCACGCCGGATCCCTCCGGCGTGATGAAAACATCCGACAGGCGGTAGAGGAGGAGCGGATCGGATTCGCGAGTCCGGATGCGGACCTCGAGAGGTCCTGCGACTTCGACGCTCCGGATGGTCGAGAGCCGGTCGGCGAGAAGCGAGTCGGGATCGGAGCGCGTTCTCTCGATACTTGCGCGGACATCGTTCGCCCCCAAGGTCCGGCCGTCCTGGAATTTCACACCCGCCCGCAGCCGGAAGAGCCATTCTCTGCCGTCAGGGTTGCTCCACGAACGGGCGAGCGCGGCGGTCAGATCCATTTCGGGGCCCAATTCCACGAGCGGGTCGCAGATGTTGGAGAGAACGGACTTTGAGATCGAGTCGGTCGCCCGCATGGGGTCGAGGGAGACGAAGTCGGCTTCGTGCGCAATCCGAAAGGGCCGCTGTTCGCGGGGTCGGCAGTGGGCAAAGAGAACGAGCGCCAGAAAAGACGAGAAACACCGGAGCCCGACAGCTCGAAGCCAGGAAGGGATCATCGCAATGGCTTCCCCCGATTCGTCGAACGGATTATCGCACCTTCTGGACGCGCGTCCCTGGATTCAACCCGAGTCCGCTCCGGCCATCGTAAAGTTGCGCAATACACGCGAGTACGTCGGCTGCGTGATCGTCGAGCGGTGAGCGGGCGCGAACCTCCTCAAAGGCATGAGCATGTCGTTCGACGACGTCAACCGCCGCGCCACTCGGCTCAGAAGCCCAGGGTCCCGTTGGCCCGCGCAAACTCCAGCTGCTGTTTCAGGAAGTCGCGCGAATAGGAGATGCGGATGTCGCGGAGCTTTCCGTTCGGGTCCCGCACGGGGGCCAGATCGGCGTAGATCCCCGTGTAGTAAGGAGCGATGTCCAGCGTCTTGTACCGGGCGACGACCTCGTCGCGAAGCGCCGGGTCGAAATGGATCCCGTATTTCTGGACGAGGTTCTTGATTCCCTCGTAGTCCCCTTCCGCCTTGATTCGCATGATCTCGGCGAGGAGCTTCCCGACGGCTTCGTGAGCCTTGTCGTAGTCCTTCACGACGATATAGCTCTTGCCGTCCTTGCGCGTGCGTTCGAACGCGCCGGCCTCGATCAAATAGTTCACGATCAGCAGCCGGTTCCGGTCGTGATCCTCCTCGGCGTCGGTTCCGGTCGGATAGTGGTTCAGGGTCGTCAAGCCCACGCGCGCGAGACGCCGATACATCTCCTCTCCGACGGCGCGCACGTTCTCGACGCCGATTTCCGCGAGCTTCGGGTCGAAGGCGTCCCAGTACGCGACGAGGTCCGCGCGCGCCTCCTCGAGCGTCGAGTAGTACTCCTTCAGGTACGTCTCGGGCGGATTCGGCACCGCGACCTTGCCGGAACCGTGGCCGACGATCTCGTGGAGCGCCGTCTGGAGGTCTCCCGCGGCCTTTCCGTACTTCTCGACAGCCTCTTTCTCCGACGGGTCGGGCCAGAACTCGACCGCAACCTTCGAGCCGGAAACCGCGTTGAAGGCGTCCATCGAGGAGGAGAGAAAGATGCTCTTCGTGCCGTACTGCTCGCGAATGTCGGCCTCGTTCGGAAGGTTGTCGCCGACTATCGTGACCCGGAAATCACCGGTCGCGAGGATTGTTTCGACGGCCTTCCCCTCGGGAGGTTTGATGTCGAGCTTTTTGTATTTTTCGAGCCAGGGGGCTTTCTTCTCGAATTCGACGGCATTGACCGCGAGCTTTTTCATCAGGGGGTCGAGCTTTCGGTCCGTTGTCGCGACGAGGGTCTGGGAGGACCCCTTCACACCGCGCGCGTCGCGATAGACCTCGATGAAGCCGGAAGCGAAATCGACCGGCGGATTGTTGCGAATCCAGAGAACGTTGAAGTCGTGCCAGTCGCTCAGATCGCCGGTCTGGTAGAAGCGCACGAGCGCGCGGATCACGCGCGCCTGTGCCGGGTCGGCGGCCGCCGCGGCTTTCTCGAGCTCGCGGTTCGCCGCCGCGAGCTCCCGGGCGTATCGGCCCGGCGGGACCTTTCCGTCCGGCGTCCCGGCCCGGTAAACCTCCTCGACGAGCTTGCCGCCGACCTTCGCGAGTCGGGAGTCCAGCGGATAGCTCTCTTTGTACCCGGCGAGGTCTTTCGTCGTCACGCCCGCGTAGTAGTTGTTCGCGGAGGCCGTGAGGATGTCCTCGCCGGCGGGAGGGTTCTTGACCGTGATCGACGGCTGATAGTCGGGATCGAAAAGCGGGCGGTGAAGACGCCGGAGGAGGGCGGCGAGCGAAGCCCGGGTTCCCAGACGCGCGCCTTTCTGACGGGCGAGCTCGGCGGCGCGCTCGAAGGCCTGGGCCGTGATCGCCGGAACGAACTTCCTGTTCGTCGTCTCGTTGTGATTGCCGCCGTTCGCGAAAAAGAGCTTCGCGAAGGAGACAATGGCCGCGCGGCTCTCTTCGGGCAGCCGCGAGGAGTCCTCGACCAGGGAGCCGAGGAGGCGCTTCTCGTCGAGGCCGTACTCCGACATCTGGTCGTAGAAAATCGGATCGAGCTGAATCGCCGCCTGCGCGAGATGAAAGGCGACGATCTTTTCTTGCCGAGAAAGCTGCGGAAAGCTGGGCGACTCGATCTGAATGAACGCCCGATCTCCGACGCGCTCGGTTTCCGGAGATCGGCCTCCCGCCGCGAGCACCGCGGCCGCCGCGGCCAAAATCGCTCCTGAAAGGAAAATCGTCTTCATCCTGTCCCCCTCGGCGGCGCACGCACGCCGACCGCGATGATAACCGCTACCCGCGCCGGCTCAGAGTCCTCGCGTACAGGTCGTCGATCCAGCCGTGCAGGCCCCAGAAGTGTTCGTTGTGCGGCGACGTCTCGGGCGACCCCATCCCCGCGCCTTCGAGCCCCGGGTGGTCGGCGCCGAAGCGATGGCGCTCGTAGATCGCGACCATCGTGTGGGAGACGTCGTGAAGGCCCCGAAACGGGTGCTCCGCCGTCGGCGGCGATTCGAGAAACCGGCCGAGCTCGTCCGGCGAGCCCGACCGGACGATTTCCTGCAGCCGTCCGAGCGCGCCTGCGAGGTATCCGGGCTGAGCCCAGGAGAAGAACTGGGAGAGCCAGTACGGAATCTCGCGCCAGGGGTGAAGAGAGAACTCCTCCGCTCCCGACTCGCGCGCCAGGGGCTCGAACGCTCTCAAGAGGACACGGTGGTACTCGAGGAATTGCGCGCCGCTCCCCGGCTCTCCCGGCTCGACGAGGCCCGGGAACTCCGACGCGTGAGAGCCGAGGCGCCGGCCTTCCGGCCTCCGCGCAGCGTGCCACCTCCCGTGCGAGGCAGAGAGCGGCTTCACCGCAAGGTCGAGCGGGTCCGGAAGTCTCAACATCGTTCCCATCGCGGGGACGCAAAAAAAGGGACACGTTTTTTCGACGTGTCCCGAAAATCGAGCTAAATCTTCGACCCGGACGAGTTCCTAACTCCCGGCGATGACGGTCGAGGGCGGCGGCGGAAGCTCATGCTCGCCGGTCGCAAGCTGGTCTCCCCGCAGGATCGACCGGATTTGCGCGAGGAAATGCGCGATCGGCGAGACCTTCGGGGCCATCGGCCGGTGGACAGGCCTGTGGGGAACGGCGAGGAGCTGGACGGAGACGAGGAGCGACAGGGAAAACGCGAGAAGAGATTTTCTCATGGTTTTCCTCCTTTGTCCTGCTCATCGCGGAGCGGAGGAAAACGGGACAGCGCGAACGGCTAAACCGGGAAGGAAATCAGGCGGCGGACCACCGCTGCGTGTCGTCTTTCCTGTGGCGGTCGAAGAAACGGCTGACCTTTTCGAGGCTCGCGAAGCTGAGCTCCGCCTCGGTCAGGTATTCGACGGCGCGAGCGGCTTCGGCCGAGAGCCCGAGCTCGTGAATCCGGGGAAGGATCTTTCCGCACGCCTTCCGGGCCTCGGCTTCGCGGCCGAGATGAAGGAGCGCTTCGGCGATCCGCAACTCGATCCGAATCTCATCCCAGCCGAGATTCTGCGAACGATAGTCCGCGCGCAGCTGGATGCCGATATCGTAAACGTCCTGATAGCGTTCCTCGAGCCTCGCAACTTCGACGAGACCTGCGCGAATGCTCACCAGCTTTCTGAGCTCACCCGTCCGTCGAATGATCTCCGCGGCCTTTGCATACTCGCGCTTTGCCTCTGCGAGGCGATTCACGTGGATCAAATCGCTGCCGAGATTCAAATGGATGGTTCCCAGGAGGCGCGCGTCTTCCAACTCCGCGCCGCCCCGAGCCAGGAGCCCCTCGTAAATCCGAATCGCGTCCTGCCGCCGTCCGAGAT
>CAVZCI010000001.1:0-3298 GCA_963773815.1 uncultured Acidobacteriota bacterium | reverse complement strand
CGGCGCGATCAAGAGCCACTGGCAGGCCGCGCCGGCGCTTCCGGCGCCGTGCTACTGTTTCGAGCGGAGGACGAGGATGAAAATCTTGATCCTTTCGTTCGTGGCTCTCGCGCTCGCGGCAGCGTCGGGTGCTCGTTATCCGAAGGCCCCGAAGACGCGGCAGGTCGATGATTATCACGGCACGAAGATCGCCGATCCCTACCGGACGCTTGAGAACCCGGACTCCCCCGCAACCCGCGCCTGGATCGAGGCGGAAAACCGGCTGACGCGGTCGTTCTTCGCGAAGATTCCTCAACGAGAACGGATCCGCGGGACGCTCGAAGGTCTGTGGAACTACGAGCGCAACTCCCCGCCGTTCCGGGAGGGGAGCCGCTACTTCTTCACGCGCAACAGCGGCCTTCAGAACCAGAGTGTTCTCCTCGTCCAGGATTCGCTCGACGGCGCTCCCCGCGTCCTGCTGGACCCGAACGCGCTTTCCTCGAACGGAACGGTGTCGCTCGCCGGGTACGCCGTCTCACACGACGGCAACCTTCTGTCCTACGGCACCTCCGCCGCGGGCTCGGACTGGAACGAGTGGAAGGTGCGAAACGTCGAGACCGGGAAGGACACCGACGATCTGCTGAAGTGGGTGAAGTTCTCCGGCGCGTCGTGGTCGCCCGACAATCGGGGTTTCTACTACTCCCGCTACGATGAGCCGGCGCCGGGCCGCGCTCTCCAGGCGGTCGTCAAGAACCAGAAGGTCTGGTTCCACCGCCTCGGGACGCCGCAGTCGCAGGACGAGCTCGTCTACGCGCGCCCCGACCAGCCGGACTGGCTCCTCTTCGCGAACGTCACCGACGACGGCCGCTGGCTGGTCCTCTCGGTGAGCGAGGGCACCGATTCGCGAACTCGCCTCTACGTCCGCGACCTCGCGAAGCCCGGCTCCGAATTCCTCAAGCTCTTCGACCGTTTCGACGCCCGCTACCAGTTCCTCGACAACGTCGGATCGACGTTCTACCTCCAAACCGACAAGGACGCGCCCCGGGGACGGGTCGTCTCGGTCGACGTTTCGTCCGGGCAGGCGGAGCCCGCGCTCCACGACGTCGTGCCGCAGGCGGAGGCGTCGCTCGAGGGCGTTTCGATCGTCGGCGACCGGATCGTCGCGCAATACCTCGTCGACGCCGCGAGCCGCGTGCGGCTCTTTTCGCTCGACGGGAAGCCCGAGAAAGAAATCGAGCTGCCCGCTCTCGGGTCGACGGGAGGGTTCTTCGGAAAACGCTCCGACAAGGAGACGTTCTACTCCTTCGTCTCATTTTCTTATCCCGTGCGAATCTATCGCTACGATTTCGAGACGGGAAAGAGCGCGCTCTTTCGCGAGCCGAAGGTGCCCTTCGATCCGGAGCGCTTCGAAACGCGCGAAGTTTTCTACCCGTCGAAGGACGGGACGAAGATTCCGATGTTCCTCGTCTCGAAGAAGGGGCTCAAGCAGAACGGCGACAACCCCACGCTCCTCTTCGGCTACGGCGGTTTCGACCTCGCGATGACTCCCGCGTATTCGGCGCGCGCGCTCGCGTGGGTCGAGATGGGCGGCCTTTTCGCGCACGCGTGCCTGCGGGGAGGGTCCGAATACGGCGAGGAGTGGCACCGCGCCGGAATGCTCGGCAACAAGCAGAACGTCTTCGACGATTTTGCCTGGGCCGCGAAGTGGTTGATTGCAAAGGGGTACACGAACCCGAAGAGGCTCGCGATCAACGGCCGCAGCAACGGAGGGCTCCTCGTCGGGGCGACGCTGAACCAGCACCCGGAGCTTTTCGGCGCGGCGGTGCCCCAGGTCGGTGTCATGGACATGCTTCGCTACCACCTTTTCACGATCGGTTGGGCATGGGCGTCCGACTACGGACGCTCCGACAAGGCCGATCAGTTCGCCTGGCTGATCCGGTACTCGCCGCTCCACAACATCAAGAAGGGTACGCATTACCCGCCCGTCCTCATCACGACGGCCGACCACGACGACCGCGTCGTGCCGGGGCACTCGTTCAAGTACGCGGCGACGCTGCAGGCCGCGCAGGCCGGGCCCGCGCCGATCCTCATCCGGATCGAGACGCAGGCGGGCCACGGCGGAGGAGGAGACACCGGAAGCGAGACGTCCGTCTCGAAGCAGATCGAGGAATCCTCCGACATCCTCGCGTTTCTGTACCGGGAAATCGGGGGGTTGAAAACGCCCTAGGCGGCCGGATTTCCGAGACCGGAACGATCCGGATTCCCTTCACGGGATTCTCGGCCGCGGAGACGAGCGCGCGGAGCATCTGGGGCAGAGCTCACGAGCCCGAGCCGCCGGGCCGCGTCACGGGTCGAGGGGATTCGCTCGCAGATCCAGTAGAACGGGATGAGTGCGTACGCCCAGCGGTGGCCGGGGCCGAGAACGTACCAGGGGCGAAGCACCGTCGCGTTCAGGCCCGATTTCGCGAGGACTTCCTCCGCTTCCGCGCGCGCCTGCCAGTACGCCGTCATCGCGGGCGCCGGGTGGGCGACGCTGACGTAGACGAAGTGCGCGACTCCCGCCTTCTTCGCCGCGGAGATCGACGCGAGCGCGGAGGCGAGATCGATTTCGCGGAACTGCCTCGCCTTCGCCGGGCTCGGGTGCGGAACGCCGACGAGCTGGACGAAGGTGTCCGACGGCGCGACCGCGTTCTCGAAGGAACTCTGGTCGAGCGCGTTCCCGATACCGGCTCGCATCCCGCCGGCAGCTTCCTCTCCGAGCCCTTCCGCGCGAGCGCGCGCACGCGGTGGCCGCGGGAGAGGAGCAGCGGAATCAGGCGAGTGCCGAGATAGCCGGTGCCGCCGGTCAGGAAAACGTTCGCCATTCTTCCCTGAACTACGCTCGTTGGTTCGCGACGGATTTACTTCGCTCGCCGGCCGGAGTGGCAAAGCCCCGGCGCCGCTCGGCTGGCGGGTCCTGTCGCGGGACTCGACCCGTCGTTCCGACTCGCTGCGGGCTGAGGACTTTGCTGCGACTCCGCGCCGCGAGCGGCAACGAGGGTCTCCCCCCACGCCACCCACCAGCCTGCGCGGAGCGCGTTGGCCCCGGGCCGCTCCGACGGTTCGCTCAGAAGCGGAGCCCCACCCACGGTGCCCGACGCGACGGTGGCTGTCGCGAGTGAGGGAATCGGCCTTGTCTGAGCTGGAGTTCTTCGAATCGAACGGCAGAGAGAACTCCGGGAACAAAGGCATGAGGGCCAAAGCGATGCCGCGAGTTGCGATTCCCGAACGAGCGAGTTGCCGCCGGAGCGTCGCCGGGGCGATTCGTGCCGAGCCAGCC